>CBDUQR010000005.1:0-87734 GCA_965369655.1 uncultured bacterium
AGGAGGACTAATGAAAGCAAGATAATGCCCGTTAATTATGCATCACACCACTAGCAGATGAGAAGTCGAAGGGTTTTCCATGGCTTGCCGAGGCTTATTCCGATTACTACCATTTACAGGATTTAGAGGAAGCCAAATACCTTCAAAGAAAAAAACATCCCGCAACAAAAGCGGCCAAAAAAGTCATGGAAATGGCGCGAAGAAGAAGGAAGGCAGAGAAACTCTACAGAGTATTAGCATACAAGCTCCAGTACTATGAAGAGCTGTTTCCATGGCTCATCGATTTCACTTCCGAAGATGTTGAAGATTTAATCCAGCAGATCACGAATGATCAAAGCGATGCGGACGATTCTGAAGACAGCCAGATGGATCAGGCTCGTAAGTGGTTAACCAAGGCTGAATATGATAAGCTGCAACCTGCAGACAGGTATCAATTGGCTCTTGAGCGATATTGGTCGAAGAAGAAGAGCAGGTGGGAAGTCGGACGCGACTACGAAAGATACATAGGCTTTCTTTATGAATCATCTGGTTACAGCGTCTACTACCAAGGTATAGTAAAAGGACTCAAAGACTTGGGTCGCGACCTGATTGCTACTAAAGGAGATGTCACTGAAGTAGTCCAGTGCAAGAGATGGAGAAAGGAAAGAGTGATTCGGGAGAAGCACATCTTCCAGCTATATGGTACAGCGGTTGAATACTATCTTAAGAATCGTAAACCCAAAGGAGATTCAGGTCAGTTTTCACTTTTTTCGGAGATGATATCTGATCAAATAATTGTACCACATTTTGTCACATCTACTTCGCTTTCAGACGAAGCAAGGGAATTTGCCGCTGTTCTTGGTGTGAAAGTATCAGAAAGCAAGCCTTTTGAACCATATCCTTCTGTGAAATGCAATGTATCGCGGCGTAGTGGAGAGAAGATATTTCATCTACCATTTGATCAGCAATACGATCGCACACTTATTGAAGAAGAGCGCAATGAATGTTATGTGGATACAGTACACGAAGCAGAATCGTTAGGTTTTCGTCGTGCGTACAGGTGGAGAGGTAAATCTAACTGAAGAGTATCATTAGTTCTGCTCGTCTGCCGCAAATCGCGATAGTTTCTTTTTTGTGACTCAATGGGTTACAGCACGGTTTTTGTCTTGCCAAATCACGGTTCCTACCTATATTATTAAGAGCGTAAGTAGATGATAATATCTACTGTTTTGGTTTCGTATCGTTGTTTGGGATAAAAGTCAATCTAAGCTATACCGTTAGGAGAAGAGCGACATGCATTGGAGAGCGCTACTTGCTTTGGTTCTGCTTCTTCTTGTCGTGACCACCGCCGCCGCAGAAAGAATCGAACTCGGTACATCTGTAAAGGATGTCGGGGTCACGGTTCTTGAATCGAATGATCAGCGGACGGTTGTCAGGTTCGAGATAGGCGCATTTGAGAGAAATGCAATCGATATCAACGGGGAGACATATTTCAAGCTTCGCTGCGGGATGGAGAGCAATCTCCTGAACGCTGCCGAACCGGAACTCCCGACAGTCTCTCGCGCGATTATTATTCCGGATGACGCCAGGATGGAAATCAACGTGTTGTCATCGGAGTATGTGGAGTTTGATAACACTCCGATCGTCCCGTCCAAAGGCAATTTGCTCCGCACGGTGAATCCGGATGACGTGCCATTCGAGTTTGGTGATGTCTACAGGTCAGCAGACTGGTATCCATCAGGACTCGCGTCGATACGTGAGCCGCATATCCAGAGGGATTATCGCGGTACCGTTATCGATCTGAATCCGTTCGCGTATAATGCCGCAACCCGCACACTTCGTGTATACAATTCTGTGACAGTCGAGATAATCACTGTCGGTCCCGGCGAAGTTAATGTCCTTGATCGGAAATCATCTGACATCAGACTGGTCGGCGATTTCGATCGGATATACAAGAACCGCTATATTAACTATGGCGGAGTGGACAAGCGGTATGCACCCGTGAACGAGATTGGCGATATTCTCGTGATTACCTATGATGCATTCGCGGCTGATATGCAGCCGTATGTCGACTGGAAGCTGCAGAAGGGTATCAAGACCACGATGGTCAATGTTTCGACGATCGGCAACACAGCAACGAATATCGCGGGCTTTATTCAGGATTTCTATGATACAACACAGCTCGCTTTTGTTCTGCTTGTCGGCGATGCCAACCAGGTTGAGACGCCTTATGCATCCGGTGGTTCATCCGACCCGACATACTCGAAAGTGGCCGGTGGCGACGATTATCCGGACATTTTCATTGGGCGATTTTCCGCCGAAAACACAACTCATGTGCAGACTCAGGTTGCCAGAACGCTGACGTATGAGAAGACTCCGGTAACCGGTGACTGGTTCCACAAAGGTACCGGTGTTGCATCGAGTGAGGGTGCAGGTCAGGGCCATAACGGCGGCGAAGCTGATTACGTGCATATGGGCTACATAAGAGATTCACTGCTCAGCTATACTTACACACTGGTCGACGAGTTCTATGCTCCGGGCGCCACTGCCACGATGGTGACGAATGCTCTGAACGACGGTCGCAGTATCGCCAACTACTGCGGTCATGGCAGCACGACATCATGGTCAACAACTGGCTTCAGCAATTCGCACGTCAATTCATTAGTAAACGACAACATGTTACCGTTCATTATCAGTGTAGCATGTGTCAATGGCAAGTTCGATGGCTATACCTGTTTTGGTGAAGCCTGGTTGCGCGCAACAAACGGCTCTGCGCCAACAGGTGCGATCGGCGCTTATATGTCGTCAATCGATCAGTCCTGGGCTCCTCCGATGGATTGCCAGGACGAAGTCACTCATCTTATGATTCAGGAGCAGAAATCGACCTACGGTGGTCTCTGTTATAATGGATCATGCAAAATGATGGACGATAATCCAGGCTCTGCCGGATATAACATGTTCAACACATGGCATATTTTCGGTGACCCGTCGCTGCAGGTGCGTTCCGACACTCCTGCTCCGATGACCGTTGTCCATGACGGCGCCATTCTCTTCATGATGACCGAGTATTCGGTCGAGGTTGCAGGTGTCGATGGCGCGCTTTGCGCCCTGTATCATAACGGCGTACTCTACGGATCGGCATTCACCGACGGTAACGGTCTTGTTAATATCCCGATCAATCAGATGCTTCCTGTCGGCGAGACGATCACGCTGACTGTGACGGCCTACAACAGAGAGACGGTCGAAGAAAGCGTGCTGGTTACGTCGGATCTGGCGATCATAGTATCATCGCCGTTGACTGACACCAAAGACACGTTGAATGCATACGAGGCTCGCTGCACGATCTACTCAGAAGATGATCTGATCGCCGACTCGATCCTGCTCTACTACGAGGTCAACTCGGTAGAGTATGTAGAGGTCCTGCAGGCTACAGTGCCAGCCAATGACTACTACGCCATGATTCCGGCGCAGGTAGCCGGTACTGAGGTCAGCTACTACTTCTATGCTGCAAATGTGGCAGGCAATGCCGATACGACCGAGACTTTCACTTTCAGGGTGATCGATTACGGAGTCCTGCTCGATCCGCCATACAGCGAGAAGATGGCGCCGGTCGATGACACGTTATGGTACGACCTGACGGTCACCAACGACGGCGTTCTCGCGGACAGCTATGACTTCACGATGCTTGACGTCGAGTGGCCGACCACCATTTTGGATGCTGCCGGGATGAGCGAGATTACGTCATCAACTATGCTCTATGGCGACGAGACATTCGACTTCAAAGTTAGAGTGATAATACCGTCGAGCTGGGAAGGCGAGTCCGACGAGATAACGGTTGTTGCCACATCGGTCGGTGACAATTCCGTTGTCGCATCAGTGGTGATCAATAGTATATCTGCCGGTCAGCCGTGGCCGATACCATTCACCGAGACCTTCCTTACGAATGAACTCGACACGTACAAATGGGAAGAGGGAGGCAATGTTGAGGTTAGCACGGACGGATTGAATGAGCCATCCCCACCGTACAGTCTGAATCTCGATGGCAATCCGGCTGGCGGGGATCAGCTTGAGTCCGAGATGATAAATCTGAAGTATGAGTCGAACGTAATTGTCAGCTATTACTTTCAGCGGACAGGCGGAGGCGATTCACCTGAGGCCGGAGATGATCTGAATGTCGACTATGTCGACGAGTTCGGCGTGTGGCATAATCTGGCGTCACATCTCGGAGCTGATGCTGACATGACTGAATTCCAGGAATCTGTGCTGACGCTGCCGTCAGAGGCTTACCATTCAGGGTTCAGAATCAGGTTTACAAACACGGCGTCCGTCGGCGCTTTCGATGACTGGTTTATCGATGACATATACGTCGGTCATCCACCCGAATACAAAGTCCGCATCAGTCCGGGATTCCAGGAGCAATATGGGCTGGTCTCTGACTATACAATATTCGAGATTGTCGTGCACAACGAAGGCCTTTACGCCGACGACTACACACTCGGCGACTCAATGGGATCATGGGCAGTATCGTTCTGGGATGAGACAGGAATGACCGAGATCAGCTCAACTGGGACGATCAATCCTGAAGATTCGATTACGTTGGTCGTGAAAGTATTTATTCCAATGGCTGCTCCACTTAACAGCGCCGACACATGCTTCGTTAAAGCGTATTCGACCGGCGATCCATCGATCACTGGCGAAGCACTTATTTCTACAATCTCAGCAGGCTTGTCCGCAAGCGTACCGTGGGATGAGCCTTTTGCAAACAGTGAACTCGATATGTCACGTTGGATGAGCAACACAGGAGCTGATATCGTTACAAATGCTATCAACCCACCCTCGTCGCCATATTCATTGCATCTTGATGGTGGTGGTGATATGCTGATCTCGCAATTGATCGATCTGTCCGGAGAGGGCGGCGCGATTTTCACATACTACTTCGAGCGAACGGGTCCGGGTGACACGCCTGAAAGTGGCGATGATCTTGTCTTTGAATTCAAGACTTTTGGCGGATACTGGGTGGAGTTCTCTCGTCAACTCGGATCTGATCCGGACATGACCGATTTCGAGTTCGCAGAGATTCCGATGCCTGCCGAGGCGCTGCACGGCTCTTTCCAGTTCAGGATCAGTAGCAGCGGTAACGGCGCTGGATATGACGACTGGTATCTCGATAATATCAGAATTGATTTTGCACCGTCAATTTCGGTTACTCATCCTCCGATGACATTCACCTACCAGATCGGTGACTCGGGCTCAGTTCCGATCACCATCTCGAACGCTGGCCCGGGAACGCTCAATTACTCGGTCCAGACCATACCGGTATTCGGACGCGGTACCGTGTTTGGCGACGCGCTCGCGATCGGCAATGTCGAACCAGCGCATCCGTCTTTCCCGGAGGGTTACTTTGACAACTACACAGATGTCAAGGGATCCGACGAGAATATCCCCGGACACGATGTCAGGTTCAACATTGGCGGGCCGGATGCCTTCGGTTACATCTGGGTCGACTCGGATGAGCCGGGCGGACCGGCCTTCGACTGGATCGATATCCAGACGACCGGGACGCTGGTCTCCGAGCTTCTCGATCCCTACTCCGATGATGAGTTTGTCGGGCCGTTTTCTATCGGATTCGACTTCAGCTTCTACGGAGTAAGCTACAACGAGTTCTATATCTCATCGAATGGGTTTATCGGATTCGGACCGACGGATTCGTACAATTCGCGGTCCAACACAGTGCTGCCGACAGAGGGCGCACCGAACAACCTGATTGCGTGGTGTTGGGATGACCTCAATCCGGTCGATGAGGACAATCCGGGTGCAGAAGTCTACTACGAATCGAACGGCAGCCGCCTCGTAATTCAGTTCATCGATTATCCGGAGTATCAGGCGGATGTTGGCGACGTAATCACTGCCGAGATTATCCTGTATGCCAATGGCAAAATCAGGATGCAGTACCACACGATCGCACCGGGATTCGACATACTGAGCGCAACAGTCGGCATCGAGGACGTCAACGGTAACGACGGCCTGACAACCGTCTTCAACGGCGCGTATTTACACGAGACGCTGACAATCGACTTTATGGCTCCCGCGCAATGGCTGCTGATTGCTCCGACACAGGGAACTGTTGCGCCGGGTGAATCCGACACACTGACCGCATCGGTATTCACAGAAGGGCTCGAGGAGGGTGAATACGCTTCGATGATCAATATCGCTTCGAATGATCCGGACGAGTCTGAGAATCCGTGGTCGATACCGGTCAGTCTCACAGTAACCGTTGAGCAGCCGTTCATATGCGGCGATGCCGATGGCAGCGAGACAGTCGACATCGATGACGTTGTGTACATTATCCAGTACATATTCAGCGGCGGTCCGGCTCCCGATCCATTGGAGAAGGGCGATGTCGATTGCACCGGCGAGGTTGATATCGATGACGTTGTCTATCTGCTTGAATTCATATTCTCCAACGGACCTGTTCCATGCGAAGCATGTCCGTAAACATCCGCCGGTCTCACGTGTAGATTCAGCCCCGCCTGATAACAGGCGGGGCTTTTGTATGAGGCATCGAGTAGGCAGAACCCCGCGAAGTCCTGAGCCCTGCGAAGGGCAGTTTCGACAGTTCGCGAAAAGCGCGAAAATGAAGAAAAACTGTCAAGTCTCTCCGCTCTCTTCGCAAACTCCGAGATTTTATTTACTCAACTGTAGACAAAAGCGGAGTGATTGATTAACTTCTATTAAGATTAGCATCATTGAATCGATGACGATATTGAAGGGAACAAGTAACCGGGGAAGTCGAAACCGCAGGGGTTTCGACCTGCTCGACTGACAAAATCATAATACTATCCTTTCTCTGTGTCCACTAAACCGGGGGAACTTCAACAACTAATCAGATAACCTAAGCAGGAACAGAACAATGAGCGAGACTTCCGTATCTTTAACCAATCCCACGTTTCCCCTTAGCGGAGCGAAAGCCTATTTTTAAACCACTTTGCTGGTCGGAACAGCAGTTGCTTTGCCCTCAGTCGCCCATCTGGCCGGTGCTCCGGTTCGGATATTATTGCCGATGCACTGGCCAGTGATTTTGGCTGGGCTGGTCTACGGCCTTCGCGGCGGGCTTATTGCAGGTGTGGCAAGTCCCATTCTCAGTTATCTTATCTCAGGTATGCCTTCACCCTGGATACTGCCTTCCATGACTGTCGAGCTGGCGGTGTACGGATCGCTGACCGGATTCTTACGGCAGCAACTCAAATGGAATGGCTTTGCTTCAGTAACGATTGCACTATTGGCTGGCCGACTTGCATTTATTTCGACAGTTTTGTTCACTGGCAGCTTGGCTGACGGATTTACCGAATACATCCGGTCTGCGCTTGCTCCAGGTCTGGCAGCAGGCGGGCTGCAAATCATGCTGTTGCCCTTGATCGGTAATTGGTGGATAAAGCAAAGAAAGTTCCCGGTAGGTAAATCATGAAGTCAGAAAAATCTGATAAGCCTTCATGCAAATCTCTAAAGCCGCTTGTATATACGTTGCCTGATGATTCCACGCAGTACACCCCGCTTTTGCAGGAAGGTCAAAGCGTGAAAATGTCGTCGGGCTGCGTGACTTTGCAGCCCGGTGAAGAAGTCGGCTTACACGATACCGATCGGTGCGAGGAGTTGATTATTGTATTGGATGGTAATGGGGTTGTCGAAGCTGAACCTGTCGGCAGGCAGAATATATCGAAGGGACAAATAGCTTACAATCCGCCCTGGACAAAGCACAACGTCGTTAATACGGGCAAAGAGCCTCTGCGATACATTTTTGTTGTCTCGGAGGCCGTTTGATAGACAGTCGCGCGAAGCGCGAAAAGAAAGAAGAAATGTCACAATAAAAACGACCTCCCGGACTTAGTCTCCGGGAGGTCTTTGCTACATGTATCAGAGGAGGAAATGTGTTCTACTTAAGTTTCTCCTGTATCACCTTCAATTCTTCACGGAGTTCCTGAAGTTCCTCGCGCAATTCATCCATGTCTTCTTCGAACTCATCGTCGTCGAGATAGATCATCCTGAAATCATCCGAAATGCTGGGAATACTTTGAATACCGAGAATGCTCGGAATGCTCTGAATTTGCGGCCAATGACCGCTATATGACCGGCTTTCAGGAGTTTCATCGAGTGTCGCTGAGATCGTCATCTCGCTGCCTTTGCGAACGATCCCGACTTTAACCTCGTCGCCTTCATCGTGATCACGGATGACATCGAACAGCTCGCTCGGCGTGTCTACTTGATCGTCGTCAACTTTGACGATAATATCGCCCGCCTTGATGCCTGCTTCCTCGGCTGGCGAGTCTTCCTCGACCTGCTTCACAAGGATACCACCGTCAACCTCGAAGTACTCAGCGAGTTGGTCGTTCAACTCTTCAGTGTAAACTCCGAGATAAGCGCCGTCCTCATGGATGAACACATTGATATCTTTATCTCCGGACCATCCATGCCACTTCATTCCGGGCAGGTTGATACGCTTCTCCACAATGAATTCGCGGGTTGATCTCTTTCCCAATTCGATATCGTAGGACTTTTCCTTGCCGTCCCGCATGATCTTGACGGCGACTTTATCGCCCGGCTGCTTGTCGGATACTGCGTCAGCGAGTTCTTCAGGATTGTCAACGGAGTTGCCCTCGAACTTTATTATCACGTCGCCACGTCGAATTCCGGCCTCTTCTGCCGGTGAATCATCCACGACATCATCGACCAGCACACCGTTCTCGGTCGCAAGATCAAATGCTTCAGCGAGTTCCTTGTCGATTTCCTGCATGTAAACACCAAGCCAGGCCTTGCCCTTCTTGCCGGCTTCAGCCGGACCGGAAAAAACGGCGAAAGCGAATAGCGCAGTCACAAGCGCTGTAATTGCGAATAGTCTCGATTTTTTCATCAAGAAGCCTCCATATCTGAGCTTATCTATGGAATTGTACGGAAAGCACGGGGATCTGTTCCATCAATCTTGCTTTTGTGCATATCTGAGACGGGCATCAGACTGCAAGGAATCTGTTGACAAATCGCGGATGTATTTTGTACTAATACTGTGTGTGAATTGAGAATGAACTGATCGGATGTCCATAATGGTCACGGTCGGTTCTCCGAGGAGAACCCGTACAGGAGGAGGAGATGTAATGAAATCAATCACAGGAGTATTGCTCGGCGTGGCGCTTATCGTGCTAATGCTTGTCCCGACTGCTATCGCCGGAGAGAAGCCAGAGAAGCCCTGGTTCGATATGGAGAACTGCGCATTTTGCAGTAATCTCCTGGAGGATCCAAAACTGCTCGACAACACAGTGTGGGAACATCATGAGATCACCGATGGAATTGTGACTGTCACCACAGTTAAGCCGGAATTCCTGGCGTCGTACAGGAAAGCTGCGGCTGCGATGGACACGGTAGGGAAGAAAATTGCAACGGGCGAGCAGTTCCCGATGTGTGGTATGTGCCAGGCGATGGGTTCCTTCTTCATGAAGGGCGCCAGGATGGAGTATGTCGAGACATCGGTCGGCGATGTGATGCTGCTGACTTCTTCTGATTCGACGGTTGTAGCCGAGATCAAAGCCTGGGCGAAACGTACAAACGATGAAATGGCGAAAATGGAAGCCGAGCACAAGCACGAGCATGGTGAAAAGTAGCACTTCACCGAATCACGGTTCTGAATTAGATAATCCCCCGCAGCGTTAGCGGGGGATTTATCGCGTCCGGACTCAACGTGATCAGAGCTGAATAATCTGAAGCTCGCTGTCCCTGTTCAATTGCTGGATTACACTATTTCGACGGATGTCGTCTGTTCGCATTTCTCCGTAAGGGAATTCGAGAGTGTGCAGTACTTGTCGTGCGACAGCTTGACAGCCTTCTCAACTTTCTCCTGCGTGACACCCTCTCCTGATGCAATATACTTGATGTGTATTCTCTAGAAGTGTTTCGGGTAATCTGCGGAGATATCGCCGGTAGCGATCACTTCAAGGCTGGTCATACCTGCTCGCTGTTTTCTCAGAATATTGACGACATCGACCGCTGAGCACTTGCCGATTGCTATCAGGAATAACTCGGTCGCATTCAGTCCGGTGTCAGTCCCTCCGTTCTTAGTCGGTATATCGAGCACCATAGCGTGTCCGGAACCGCCTGTCGCCACGTATCTCTGCTTGTCGATCCACTTGATGTTCACTTCGTACATTCTCTCAATCCTTCCGCCAGTCCCTGTTTCAGTATTACATGCGTTAACCCTTCATAAGCAATTCCAAGCGTAGAAACAAGGGTAAACGTAGTAAGGTTCTCGCGAGAATAATCGTTGTCGATCTACTTGCACGGCAACTGAGTAGTGACTATATTGCCTCACTATTATGAGCTGTTCAATCATTTCGAATCTAATGTTCTTATCATCAAATCCGGATGGAGGTATTATGCGAACGGTTTGCGCAACAGGCATGTTCCTGGTCCTGGCGATGCTGTTGACTGTGGCATCTGCGTCCGACATCAATCTCGATGTCAAGGAGACGACGCTCGCCAACGGCATGAAGATACTCGTGCTCGAGAATCACGATGCGCCGGTATTCAGCGCGATGATCAGGGCGAAAGTCGGTTCCGTCGATGAGAAAGACGGGCAGACCGGGCTTTCTCATTATCTTGAGCATATGATGTTCAAGGGAACGAAGATATTCGGGACTTCGAATTATGAGGCGGAAGTGCCACTGATGAAAGGGATCGATTCTCTCGGGGCGTTGTTCAAACAGGAGTGGGTCAGGATCAACTCTTCGGACGGTTCACACGATTCGACGCTCTACAAGCAATATCGCGAAGAGATCGTTGTATTGCAGAAGGAGCAGGATCAGTACGTCGTCAAGGATGAACTCTGGGAAGCGTATTTGAAGAACGGCGGGACCGGCCTCAACGCATCGACAGGTCAGGACGGGACACAATACTATGTCTCTCTTCCTTCGAACCGGCTCGAATTGTGGGCGTTATTGGAATCCGACCGTTTCGGCAACACGATCTTTCGCGAGTTCTATTCCGAAAAGGATGTTGTCTACGAAGAAAGAAGGATGCGGACAGATAACCAGCCGAGCGGCAAGATGCGAGAAGCTCTCAGTAACAACGCGTTTGTCGCTTCCGGCTACCGCCACGCCATTGTCGGATGGGCGTCCGATATCGAGACGTATGACCACGAGTTGCTGAAGAACCATTACAGGACTTATTACGCCCCGAACAACCTGATCGCAGTGATTGTCGGCGATGTCGATGCAGACAGAGTGTTCGATCTCTGCGAAAAGTACTTCGGCAGATTGCAGCGCGGACCGGAGCCGCCTGTCATCACGACTCGCGAGCCTGAGCAAAAGGGTGAGAAGAGGATCGAGACTCAGTTCGACGCCAATCCAGCGGTCAGAATCGGCTGGCACTGTCCGCCATTCGGTCATCCGGACAACGCGGTGCTCGATGTTCTGACATCCGTGCTGTCGTCCGGTCGAACGAGCCGATTTAACAAGCAGATTGTCGAGGAAAAGAAGCTCGCGTCACAGGCGTACATCTGGTCGTCATCTTCGAGATACACGAACCTGATTGTCGCTTCCGCCACGCCAATCCAGCCGCACACTTGCGAAGAGATCGAGCAGGCGATCTACGAGGAAATCGACAAGCTCAAAACTGAACCTGTATCCGAGTGGGAGCTCCAGAAGATCAGGAATCAGCTCGACGCCAATATCATCAGGGGAATGAATTCGAATATGGGACTGGCGTGGAGGCTCTGCTACTATCAGGCTATGGCAGGCGACTGGAAATACCTGATGGAGTACTGCGACGAGTTAAAAGCTGTAAGCGCCGACGATATCATGAATGCCGCCAACAAATACCTGCAGCCCGAAAAGCGAACGGTCGTAACGCTCGTCAGGCCGGAATCGGACAGCGAGGATAATTCAGAAACTATTCCCGAAGGCGCCGGATACTAAGGAGGTATAGCCATGAGCAGAAAACTAATCACGACTCTTGCGATATTTTTTGTCGTGTTCTCAGCTCCGGTGTCGTCCGGGCAGGGAACAGGTTCGATCGGGTCGAAGTTGATTGACGATCTGGTTTACGATGATATAAGCTGGGATATTCCCCGGCTCGGCGAAGATGTAATAGTCGACACGCTGCCGAATGGCATGGTCCTTTTCATGATGGAAGATCATCGTCTGCCGGTGTTCAACGTCAGGGCGCTGATCCGCGTTGGTGAGATGTTCGTGCCTAAAGAACAGATGGGTGTTATCGAGCTGGCCGATGAAGTTATGCGCACCGGCGGTACGGCAACACTCGAACCGGACAAACTCAATGAGGAACTTGAGTACATCGCCGCATCGGTTGAGACATGGATCGGTAATGAATCGGGCGGTGTGAGCCTGAATTGTATGTCGAAGGATATCGACAAGGGGCTTGGGTTGTTTGCCGATGTCATGATGCATCCGGCATTTCGCCAGGAGAAGATCAATCTGCAGAAAGATAAGATCAAGGAGAGTATCAGGCGAAGAAACGATTCACCGGGATCGATATGCAGTCGCGAATTCTACAATCTGATCTACGATGACCATTTCTACGGTACAATGCTCGAGTGGGATTATGTCAAAAATGTCACGCGAGAAGATCTGATCGAGTTCCATTCCAAGTATTATTTCCCGAACAATGTGTGGCTTGGAATCACCGGCGATTTCGATATGGAAGAGATCAAGCTGAAAATCATTGCTGCATTCGATGGATGGGAACCCAGAGAAGTCGAATTCCCGGAGGTCCCGAGAGTCTCGACTGAATCGAAGACGGGTGTGTATCTGATTGACAAGGACCTCACGCAGACGAACATCAGGTTCGGTCATCTCGGAATCGACGAATACAATCCCGACAGGTTCCCCATTGCGATCATGAACTACATACTCGGCGGTGGGTCGTTCACATCGAGAATGACAACCGAGGTGAGATCTAATATGGGGCTTGCCTACTCAGTCGGATGCGGCTTCCAGACGAGCAGAAGGGACCTGGGTACGTTCTACGCCTACTGCCAGACCAAGACGGAAACCACACACAAGGCGATCAGCGAAATGGTGAAGCAGATCAGGTTGATTCGTGAAGAAGAGGTTACCGATTATGAGCTCAACTCAGCGAAGGACTCGTACATCAACCGATTCGTGTTCCGTTTCACCAATCCTTCGGGCATCGTTGCTCAACTCATGCACCTCGAATACGAGAGTTTGCCGCGCGATTTCTATGAGACGTATCTTGACAATGTCAGAGCTGTGACGAAGGATCACGTTCTCAGAGTCGCAAAGGAGTATCTCAGACCCGACAAAATGACGTTTCTTGTCGTCGGCAAGACCGAAGGTTTCGAGGCTCCGCTCGACGAATTCGGCGAGATCACAAAGCTCGAATTGACAGAACCGGTTGTCGAATAAAAGTAGTCCTGTGTGATTTACGGGCCGGCTGCATATCAGCCGGCCTGAGATGACAAGAAGAATATCAATACGCGAGGTCCTCGACCTACTCAACTTTAATGTTGTGTCAGGTCTTGCTTGTGGCTTGCCACAAGTGTGACCTGACACTATGTTATTATCATGGGATTGCCGGCGGTATCTGGCAACCACGTTTTGACAGAGTGGTGATATACTCAGAAGATGTTCTGCGTACAAAGCTGGAGTATATCCACAACAACCCGGTCAAGAGCGGGCTTGCGAGAAGTCCTGAAGACTGGAAATGGTCGAGTGCCAGTGATTATCTCGCAGATACAGTAGGACCATTGCCGGTATGGAAGAATTGGATGTAGATGTGTTTTGCTGTCAGGTCACACGCCTTCGGCGCAAGACCTGACAGAACATGTAAATCTATCCCGGCGGCATTAACATTCAATGGGTCCCCGTCTGCACGGGGACGACAGATAGTCTTGTCGTATTTACAGGAAACGCTTGAATAGACGGGTTGCATCACTTTATATAGGATAGTAAGCGACTGGCAATTCGAGTTCTTTCAAGTGAGGGATCATGAGCACACTTGGAAACATTCTGTGGATATTCCTGGGCGGCGGGATCATTCTCTTTTTCCAATACCTAATTGGTGGTTTTGTGCTGTGCATAACGATTATCGGAATACCGTTTGGGTTGCAGTGCTTCAAGCTTTCGTTTCTCGCGCTTGTACCATTTGGAAAAGAAGTGCGAGAATCTGAGAAATCGAGTGGTTGCCTATCGATTGCGATGAATGTAATCTGGATTCTCGCTGGCGGTATCGGTATCGCACTGACACATATCATTTTCGGATTACTCTGCGCGATCACAATCATCGGCCTTCCATTCGCTAAGCAGCACATGAAACTGGCAGCACTGTCACTGGTGCCGTTCGGAAAAGAAGTCGTCCAAAGCACAGACTGATGACGCGTTTGTGCTCGCAGAGGCTATGCCTCTGCGAACGTCGGAGCACAGCTCCGACGTGCACATGGAATGACATGTCATTCCGGCGAAGGATTTTCACCGGGGTGACAAGGTCGGGCGTGGTCAGGGCTAAAAAGAAACGAGAAACCGGACAGATGCAAGAGAGTGACACCTGTGGACTGTTCCCAGCCGCAGCACTAATGCGGCTCCTTGAAATGAGGATCCAGGAACCGTGCAAGTTGGTCTTTCAGATTGTCGTGGTTGTAGGAAGCCTGACTGATTGAGGCGACATCAAACGGGGGCTTTCCACCTTCCTCGAAGAAGAGGACGCACTTCTTGTTCATTGTGTGCGCGATGCCCAGTTCATACATAACGTTCGGGTTGGCAGAAGTGAGCTCTGCAACTACAAGGTCACTGTCGCGGATGTAACACGCGATCTTGTGCATCGCCGGTACGTTAAACACATCCTCTTCAATATGTAGACATTGCACGTTCAACGTCTCAGACAGATAGGATTTGACCGCTTGGAAGAAATCCTCTGGCCGGTGCTCTGGCCTGAGAGGCATGCATACAAACACAAGTGGGCTATGATACTCTTCTGGTAACGAGTAGTTACTGAAGTACTGGTTATGTGCTGCATCAAAGTCGAAGAGCACGTCGTTTCTGGATGCCGACATCAGATATTTTTCAAGCAGTGGCATGCCTCCGTCTGCCAATATGCATTGACTCGGCTGATCAGAATCATTGTTGCTGACACTCAGTATGCTGTAGAGTCTAAGAAACTCCAAGCCCCTCAAGGCAAGAGCAGCGCTGAATCCCGTTGAAACGGCAAGGTCTCTGGTATTGATGATCGTTTGACCGGTTGCGGCCACTATGGCCTTCAGGTGACGCGCGAGAATGCGTGAAGCCGACTCAGGGTTCACATCATCTATGGGGTCGAACCCATCAATATTGTGTGTCGCAAAGAGAAACTCTTCGCTGGTGTCATCCATTTTATCAAGAGCTTTCACAACTCGAATGTCGAGATCCTCAAGACCTCTTCTTAGCTTTGAGTAGCACTCGGTGCTGACATATATTAGCTTCCGGTTCGATGAATCGCTCAGTTGACCAACTAAGTCATAGTAGAATCCAAATCTGAAGCTGTCCCGATTGGTGTCAAGCCCCCACTCAACCAACTTGCCTTGATAGACATTTGAATCTCTAAAGAAACAGAACTCCTTCGGACCAGTGAATCCCTCCATGAGCATCTCCTTTTAGTGCATTGCAAAATGACACAGTATATATAACTCTTGATCGCTGTTGTCAACATTACCTTCTCTGTGGCAAGAGTGAGTGTTCACTTTCGCGGCATAACAAAGCGGCAGGCTCTTCAGCCTGCCGCTCATGTAATCAGTCTATGAAGCTATCGGTTACTTCATATTCTTGATAATCTGAGTGCCGTACTCTGATGTCGAGACTTTGGTCGCGCCGTCCATCTGGCGTTCCAGATCGTACGTGACCGTTTTCTTCTTGATCGTCTCCTGGATGGCCGCGTGGATTTTCTTCGCAGCGTCATCCCATCCCAGATACTCGAGCATCATGCACGCAGACAGAATCAGCGATCCCGGATTGACCATATCCTTGTCAGCATACTTCGGCGCGGTGCCGTGAGTCGCCTCGAAAAGTCCGATATGATCGCCGATATTCGCACCCGGAGCCATACCGAGTCCGCCAACCTGCGCGGCGCAGGCGTCTGAGAGGTAGTCGCCATTGAGGTTCGGCGTGCAGACGACATCATACTCATCGGTGCGCGTAAGTATTTGCTGGAACATCGAGTCAGCGATGCGATCCTTGACCACGATCTTACCATCAGGAACCTTGCCGTCGAATTTCGACCAAAGCTCATCCTCGGAGATCGTCTCATTCGCGAATTCGCGCGCGGCGAGTTTGTATCCCCAGTCACGGAACGCGCCCTCGGTGAACTTCATGATGTTGCCCTTGTGCACCAGCGTAATCGACGAGCGCTTCTTGGCGATGGCGAAATTGATCGCCTTCTTGACAAGCCGCTCGGTACCGGTGATCGAGATCGGCTTGATGCCGATACCCGAATCAGCGCGAATCTTCAGACTGAACGTGCTGTTGAGCCAGTCGATGACCTTCTTGACATCGTCGGTGCCCTGTTGCCATTCAATGCCCGCATAGACATCCTCAGTGTTCTCACGGTAGATCACCACGTTCATCTTCTCGGGATGCTTGACAGGAGAAGGCACACCCTCGAAGTACATGACGGGACGGACACAGGCGTACAGTTCAAGGACCTGACGCAGCGTGACATTCAGACTCCGAAACCCGCCACCGACGGGCGTTGTCAGAGGACCCTTGAGCGCAACGATGAATTCGCGAATCGCATCGAACGTATCCTGCGGCATCCATTCGCCATACTTCTTGTTGGCGTTCTCGCCTGCATAGACATCGAACCAGACGATCTTTTTCTCGTCGCCGAATGTCTTCTCGACAGCGGCATCGATCACGCGGCGTGTAGCTTTCATAATGTCACGACCAATGCCGTCACCCTCGATAACGGGGATGATCGGTTTGTCCGGAATATTCAGCTTATCGCCCTGAATCGTGATTTTCTCGCCGTCGGTCGGCGGAGTTATCAGCTTGTATTCCACTAATATAGTCCTTTCCGTACGACTCAGTAGCCGAGTTCCTTGAGGTGCTCTTTGTACGTATTGCCGGATTTCTGCAGAAGCGCGAGATCGCCATCATTGAGCTTGAGCTCGAACACTTTCTCGACACCATTGGCGCCGATTACGCACGGAACACCGATGTAGACATCCTTGAGACCGTACTGTCCGTTCAGGTACGACGAACATGGAAACACTCTCTTGCGATCGAGCAGAACAGCCTCGACCATGTCGACTGACGCGCGCGCGGGCGCGTAGTATGCAGAGCCGGTCTTGAGCAGCTTGACGATCTCGCCGCCGCCCATCCGAGTGCGATCGCTGATGGCCTTGATACGATCCTCGGAAATAAGCTCCGTGATCGGTATGCCGGCAACGGTGGTATATGCCGGCAGCGGCACCATCGTGTCGCCGTGGCCGCCGAGCACCATCGCCTGTACGTCGTTCCGCGACACGCCAAGCTCCATCGCTACAAACGTGCGGAAACGAATCGAATCGAGAATGCCGGCCTGTCCGAATACGCGGTTCGTCGGGAATCCCGTCACCTTCCATGCGTGGAATGTCATCAGGTCGAGCGGATTCGCGACCATGATAAGGTACGAGTTGGGAGCGAACCTGGCGATGTTTTCAGAGACTGACTTGATGATCGCTGCATTGGCTTTCAGCAGATCCTCGCGTGACATACCGGGCTTGCGAGCGAGACCGGATGTGACGACGACGACCTCGGAATCCTTGATGTCCGCAAAGTCGAATGTGCCGGTGATCGTGACGTCGTAGAAATCGACAGGTCCTGCCTGCATCAGGTCGAGAGCTTTGCCCTTCGGCATACCCTCTTTCTCGGGAATGTCTACCACGACGATGTCGCACAGGTTTCTCTGGGCAAGGTACTGAGCGACCGACGCTCCGACATTCCCAGCTCCTATGACAGATACTTTCCTCCGCATCCTATCCTCCTGTTTGGTTTGATCCTATGCTGCCCGGTCCACGTATGGGACCAAATGGCCAGCATCTTTAACGAATAACACTTTGCATTTCTTATTTCTCTTCTCAATCTCAGCGTCAATAGCCTTCTGGAGATCCTCCACCGGTTCGAGATACACTTTTCTCACGACATCATCATCAAGATCAGACATAAGATAGATGCCCACACTCTTTTTGTGAAGCGCCGTGCGATACAACTTGTGAATGCCGTTGTCTGTCCCGTTCGGTGTCGAGGCCAGGATATCTTCCTCGCCTCGGTACTTCTCGGCCAGCCTGACGAACTCATTATTGCCGATCCCCTCCCGACACTGCGATACGGCAATAATTGCACCCCCGTCTTCGGTGATCGCTCTCGTATTCTCGAACGATTTCTGAAGCTGATACAGATTTCGATCCAGCGGTGACGAACTGATCGCCACCACAACCGGGTATGTTTCACTCACGGGCTGCATGTAGACAGAATGCGCGACTTCGACAGCATCATCGAATGTCCGCCAGAGGTCGCCGGCGAAAACATCTATGACGTCGCCATGCGGATCGGCGACAAACTGTATCGACAGTATTGCGGTCGTGTCGAGTTTCTCGACAGCCTCACGAATCGACTCAGCGACAGGATTTCCTTCAAGCCTGCATGGCCTACACTCCATGCTGACAGCAAGGCCGTGATTCGCACGGATCGTCGAATTGTGAGCGAGTCCCGGCATGAACGATTTCGGACCACCAGTGTAACCCGCAAAATAATGAGGCTCGACAGAACCAATCACTATGATCCGATCCGCCCAGTCCAGCAGCTTGTGAAGCCGAATTTCCTCACCGGTGCCATACTTCCCGATCACAAAGAACTGACTGTCATCATAAGCATCCGAATAGAATTGCGCGGACTGTGGGAGATCAAAATCACCCAGGATCGCGGCCATCTCGTCATCGGTCGGCTTTCGATGAAGACCGGTCGCGACGATCAGACGGATTTCCGGCACAGACTCGATCTCAGCCCTGATATGATTGAGAGCAATATACGACGGCGTTGAGCGATATGCATCGTTGACAACCAGCAACAGACGCGAACAACCATCGATGAAACCGGTCATGTCAGCCTCGGTCAGACGGCGATCGAGAATGGACGAGACATCTGTAATCTTAGATCGCTTCAACTGAAGCATTCCGCCGAAATGTTCATCGGGAATCATCAAGTCAATTCCATCACTTCCATAGGGTACCGTCACATTCATTGCATCAAAGCTCAATCAATCATTGCCAAAGAAGAAAGCGATCTCCTTCCGGGCTGTTTCCGGCGCATCCGAAGCGTGCACGGAATTCCGCTGCACATCGAGACCTATATCGTGCCGAATAGTCCCACATGCGGCCTTCGCCGGATCGGTAGCGCCCGCCAGCTCCCTAAGAGCCGAAATCGCGTTCTCCCGTTCGAGCAGTATCGGCACAACCGACCCGGATGTCATGAATTCGACAAGAGCATCATAGAACGGTTTGCCCTCATGCACCGCATAGAACTGCCTCGCCTCTTCCTGACTCAGACGGACCATCTTCATGGCCAGTATCTCGAAACGACTATTCTCCAGCCGCTGGATAATATGTCCGTACAGGTGTCGCTCCGTCGCATCCGGTTTGATAATGAGAAGAGTCTGTTCCATCATATCCGCCAGACCGAGCTACTTATTTGCCTCTTTGGCAATCTTGAAGCCCAACTCGAGCGCCTTCATGTTTTTCTCTTCAGTTCCTTTCGGAGCACGCAGCTTTACGACTTCGATCAGTGCGTTCTTCGAGACTATCCCGGTCAATTCACATATCGTTCCGAGTGATACGACGTTCGCTACCATCGCAATGCCGATTTCCTCTTTCGCGAGCTGCACAAAGGGAAAACCATGGTAGATTTGCGTCGGCGGCTGGGTCACCATGTGCGAATCGACGATGAGCGTACCGGTCTCTTTCATGTCACGGAAGTATGTATCACACGCTTCCTGCGTCAGCGCCAACAGGAGATCCAGCCTCATCGTCTTCGGGTAGTAGATCTCATCATTGGATACGACGACATCCGCTCTCGACGCGCCACCGCGTGCTTCGGGACCGTACGACTGCGTCTGGACCACATTCTTGCCGTCGATCGTCCCGATGGCCTGCGCCAGAATGACGCCAGCCAGGATCAGACCCTGGCCACCCGAACCGGAAAGCCTGATTTCATACCTGTCTGAACCGATCGTATGTTTATCCTTCGCCCGATGCATCACATATTCTCCATCTTGGCTTGCAGACGTTCACACAGCTTCGCGTAACTATCGCAGAACTCATCCTTCTCCACATCATGAAGCAGACCGGTAACAAACTTACCGACACGCTTCTCTTCGGGAACCTTGTCCCACGCCTGCACAGGCAGTGTGTGTTTCTTCAAATAGTTGAGCATGTCAACAGGGTCGCCCTCTTTGTTCATTCTGCCGAAGTACGTGTGGCAGTTCGATAACACTTCAACTAATGAAAACCCTCGCTTGTTGAGTGCGCCGGCGAGCATCTTGTCAAGTTGATCGACATGATAGACCGTCGAGCGAGCGACATATGACGCACCGGCGGCTATGGCGAGTGTGCAGGGATCGAACGGCTGCTCGATGTTGCCGTACGGCGCGGTCGATCCGATTTTCTCAGTAGGCGTCGTGGGCGAGAACTGGCCGCCTGTCATGCCATAAATCCAGTTGTTCGCCAGGATCACGGTGATGTCGATATTCCTGCGGCAGGCATGAATGAAGTGATTGCCGCCGATGGCAAGACAATCACCGTCGCCTGTGACCACTATCACCTTGAGCCTCGGCTTAGCTGTCTTTACGCCGGTTGCAAATGCGATCGCACGACCGTGGGTCGTGTGAAGCGTATTGAAATCGACATACACCGGCAACCGCGATGAGCATCCGATACCCGAGCAAATAGCAACATCGTCCCTCGGTATCCCGAGTCCGTGGATTGAACGAATCATCGATCCGAGGATCACTCCAAGCCCGCATCCTGAGCACCACACGTGCGGGAATTTCTTCTTGGGGCGGAGGTACTGGTGGATTACATCAGACTTGAGTTCCATGGTGTTTTACCTCCTTAATTTTGTTAAGAATCTGTGCCGGGGTGATCAGTTCGCCGTCGTATCGCTGCAGAGGAATGATCTCGGTGTGACGCCTGTCGACATGATGCTTGATCATATTGATAAGCTGCCCCTGGTTCAGTTCAGCGACGATGAGTTTGCGTACAGGTCTTAGCAATTTGCGTAACCTGTTGACGGCCAGCGGCCATATCGCCTTTGGCTTGATTGCGCCGACTTTCAGTCTCTGATCGCGCGCCATCATCACCGCCTGCTTCGCGGCTCGCGCAACGATGCCGTATGATACGATTGCGACTTTAGGATCATCATCCATCTCGGTAAGCTCAAAATCGCAGATGCTCTCGGCATTCTTCACGATCTTATCGCGTAGCTTGTCGAGCATCGCCGTGATCTCAGCCGACACAGCAGTCGGGAAACCGGTCTGATCGTGTGTCAGACCCGTTATGTTATACCTGTAACCATCTCCAAAGCTCGCCATGGGGGAGACGCCTGTCGGACTGATCTCGAAGTGCTTGTACCAGTCAGGAGGCACCGTCGGTTTCCTCCGGCGAATCACCCTGACGTCCTCCAGAGCCGGAATCACGACTTTTTCACGCATATGCGCGATCACCTCGTCAAGCAGCAATACGACAGGCGTCCTGTACATTTCAGAGAGATTGACAGCCTCAATCGTCATATGCAGGATTTCCTCCACACCGGACGGCGCGAGAGCAATCGCCCTGTAGTCGCCGTGAGGTCCGAATCCAGCCTGCATTGTATCGGCCTGAGATACTTTTGTCGGCAGCCCGGTGGACGGGCCTCCGCGCTGTACATTGACGATGACGCACGGCGTCTCGGTCATGTATGCGTATCCGATATTCTCCTGCATGAGAGAAAAACCGGGGCCGGAGGTCGCTGTCATCGACTTGACTCCTGCACAGGAAGCGCCGATGATCGACGCTATCGAACCGATCTCATCCTCCATCTGGATGAATTGTCCACCCAGAAGCGGCAACCTGAGCGCCATGCCTTCGGCAATTTCAGTCGAGGGGGTGATCGGGTACCCACCGAAGAAGCGGACTCCAGCCATTACCGCGCCTTCGACGCACGCTTCGTTACCCTGAAGCAGTTTGACTTGTTTTTCCATGTCCGCTCCTCTACTTCTCGTTTGACACTATTGCCAGATCAGGGCAGTGCAGCCAGCAGAACGCACATTGTGTACATTTGTATGGATGCGCTATTATCGGCTTGCCGTCCCGATCAGGTTCGAACACTTTTTGTGGGCAAAACGCTATGCAGATATTGCACGCTTTGCACCAGTGGTAGAAGATCTTGAGAGGTTCGGCTGAGCCCTTTTGCTCTTTCTTCTCGGGGGCCTTAGCCTTCTTCTCCTCCGGGGGCTTGTCTTCTACCTTTTTCGGTTTATCTGTCATAAGTCACTCTCCCCGCGGCCTATTTACGCCTGCCAGAACTCTTCCGGGTACGCGCTTTCGTCTTTTTTGTCGTTTTCCTCACTGTTTTCTTAGCTGTTTTCTTCACCACCTTGCGAGCTGTTTTCTTCGGAGTCTTCTTCGCTGTCTTCCTCTTGGTAGTCTTAGCTGCTTTCTTTGTTGTCGTCTTCTTGGTGGGTTTCTTAGCTGCGGCCTTTTTCCTCTTTGTCTTCAGCTTTTCCAGAAGTTCCTTCATAATCTCCGCTACCAGCGCGGGAGTTTCTGCAACAGGAATACCGACTGCATTGAGCGCCCTGACCTTCTCGGCAGCCGTGCCTGACCCGCCGGAGATTATCGCGCCTGCATGCCCCATGCGCTTCCCGGGAGGAGCGGTACGACCTGCTATAAACGCTACGACCGGCTTGGTGACATTCTTCTTGATGTACATGGCAGCCTCTTCCTCGTCGGAGCCGCCGATCTCACCGATCATCACAATCGCTTCGGTAGACTTGTCGGCTTGAAACGCTTCAAGACAATCAATAAAATTCGTCCCGATGATCTGATCGCCGCCAATACCGATACATGTCGTCTGGCCCAGACCAGCGAGAGTCAGGTTATAGACAACCTCGTATGTCAGCGTGCCGGACCGAGAAACCAGACCGACCTTTCCGGCCTTGTGGATATTCCCGGGCATGATACCGACTTTGGTCTTGCCGGGAGAGATGATCCCGGGGCAATTGGGGCCGATCAGCCTGCAACCCATAGTCTTGAGATAGTTATAGACTTTCAGCATGTCGTTCGCCGGGATGCCTTCGGTGATGCAGACGATCAGCTTCACGCCCGCATCTGCGGCCTCGTAAATCGCGTCAATTGCGAAAGCCACCGGAACATAGATGACCGATGTATTTGCGCGGGTCGCGGCGACCGCATCGCTGACCGTATTGAAGATCGGGATGCCATCGAGATCCTGGCCGCCCTTGCCCGGAGTCACACCGGCGACGACTCTTGAGCCGTACGCCTTCATCTGTCTTGCGTGGAAACTACCGTCGCGACCGGTAATCCCCTGCACGACTATCTTCGTCCTGCCATCTGCGAATATACTCATGTTATCCCTCGTGTTCCTTCGTTTTCATTGCAGCGTGAACCATCAGTTAATGCCGGCAACCTCGATAGCCTTCTTGACGACGCCATCCATCGTTGTCGCCGCTGGAAGGTTCACCGATTCGAGAATCTTGCGGGCTTCATCTTCGTTGGTTCCCGTCAGCCTGATGACGATCGGAACCGATGGCTTCAGTCTGTTGATCGCCTCGACTATGCCCGTTGCGACATCGTCACAGCGCGTTATGCCGCCGAATATGTTGAAGAGAATAGCCTTCACGTTTTGATCGCGAAGGATTATCTGCATCGCGCTGACAACCTTTTCGGGATTCGATGATCCGCCGATGTCGAGGAAGTTGGCTGGCTGACCGCCATAGTACTTTACGAGGTCCATAGTCGCCATTGCGAGTCCCGCGCCGTTGACGATACAGCCGATATTTCCGTCGAGCTTCACGAACGACAGACCGGCATCGCGGGCATCCATCTCGGACTTCTCCTCGGCGTCCATGTCGCGGAGTTCCTCGATCTCCTTGTGACGATACAGTCCATTGTCATCTATATTGATCTTGGCGTCAATAGCCCAGACCTGTCCCTCAGGCGTAGTAATCAGTGGATTGATCTCTGCGAGCGAACAGTCGTTAGACATGAAAGCATCATAAAGCTGCATGATGATCTTCGCCGCCCGGTTCACCAGCTTTGGATCGTCATACAGTTTGTAAGCAAGCCCGCGCGCTTCGTACATCGATATCCCGAGGAGCGGATCAATATGACGCTTGAAAATTTTCTCCGGAGTCTCGGCTGCCACCTGCTCGATGTCGATACCGCCCGCGGGTGAAACCATGAGGACTGGCTTCTTGGCGGCGCGATCGATAATGATCCCGACGTACGACTCTGATGTGATATTCACAGCCTCAGTTATCAGCACCTTCCTGACCGTGAGGCCCTTGATGTCCATGCCGAGGATGCTGGCCGCATTCTGATACGCGGCATCGGCGTTCTCGGAGTACTTGATCCCTCCCGCCTTTCCTCGTCCGCCGACGTGAACCTGGCATTTTACCATCACCGGCTTGCCGATCCGCTCAGCTACGGACCTCGCTGTGTCGGCATCCGTGACGACCTCGCCGGGCGGAACCTGAATTCCATGGTGCGCAAAGATCTCTTTCGCCTGATATTCGTGGATTTTCATTGAGTCTCCTCAGATTGCAAATAGCCTTTGGCTGCCTCTATTAGAATGTCTTTCTTGTTTTTCTCCGGATCGTCCAGAACCATTTCAAGCAGGTGGTCTAGTATATCTCCGATAAGCGGAGATTGTGGAATGTCGAATTCCTGCATGATGACCGCGCCGTCGATATCGAGATCACCAATCGAAAACGGAGGTTTCTTCTCCAGTTCTTCCCTGATGCGACTTTCCAGTTCGTCGACATCCTCGGTCGTATTTCCCATCCCCTGCCCGACAACATCGGCGCGCCTCAGATCGAGCAGGTCGAATATCAGATCGATACCTGTCTTGCGAATCAGGCGTCGCAGGCCTTTGTCGGTCAGAGGCGTCGTGAACATATGCCTTTCGACAAGCGTACCGACTTCATCGATGAAATCGTTGGAATACCTAAGCCTGCGAAGGATCTTCTTCGAGAGCCTCGCGCTGCTCGATTCATGACCATAAAACGTCGCACCGCCTTCTTCCAGTATGCGCTTCGTGGCAGGCTTCGTGATGTCGTGAAGGAGCGCAGCCCATCTGAGGCGAAGGCTCGGCGAAATGGCGTCGACCGTGCGCAGCAAATGCTCGAATACGTCATACGCATGATAGCCGCCCGGCTGATCGACCCCGACCGTATTCTCAAGCTCAGGCATTACAAACTCCAACAGACCGATTTCGCGCATCAGGCGGAAGCCTCGCGACGGTTTCGGCGCTCTTGTCAGGAGCTTGTTCAATTCCTCGTTGATGCGCTCAGCAGTCACGGTCTTAATCAAGGGGGCGGACTCTTTCATGGCGCGAAGCGTCTCCCGCTCTATCTTAAGTTCGAATCTCGCCGCGAACTGGACGCCTCGCAGCACGCGCAAAGGATCCTCCTCGAAATTCTTCGGGCTGACCATGCGAAGTTTTCTGCTCTCCACATCCGTCCTGCCCGATAGCGGATCGACGAGCTCACCCGTCTCCAGATCACGAGCTATGGCATTCATGGTAAAATCGCGGCGTCGCAGGTCCTCTTCGACTGGCATCGAATGATCGAAGTCGACCTGAAAATCAGTATGTAACGTGCCTGTCGAGAATTCCTTGCGAGGGAGGGCGATGTCGACGGTAGCCGACGGTACGCTGCCGTTGCTGTGAACCGTGAACTTGATTACACCGAACGACCTGCCGACCAGGTCTACTCTGCCATACAGCTTCAATATCCGTATAAGCTCATCGATCGGTATGCCCGTCACAAGATAGTCTCGATCCTTTTCCTCGACAATGCGTCCAAAGAGAGAATCGCGGACACACCCGCCGACTTCATAGAGTTTGCCGAGCGCCGTAATTCTGCCGACTATGTCGTCTTTAAGTCCCGTCATCCGAATCATCTCGTCATTCTTGTTCCAGCATCGCCAATCACAGCCTGGTGGGCTTTTTCGATTGATGATATAATTACTTCCCTGCCACCATTCTCGATAAATGCTATTGCGGCTTCGATCTTCGGTCCCATGCTTCCGGGCGGGAAGTGTCCTTCAGCCGCGTATGCTTTCATCTCATCGAGGGTCACGGTGTCGAGAAAGGTCTGATTCAACTCTCCGAAGTTGAGCGCAACCTTGTCGACATCTGTCAGGATCAGCAGCAGGTCCGTGCCTGTCTCGGTTGCGAGCAATGCTGAAGCACGATCTTTGTCTATGACTGCATCGACCCCCTCGTAGTCGCCGTTGTCATCGATGTAGACCGGCACGCCGCCGCCGCCTGACGCTATCACGATCGTGCCCATGTCGACCAGCGCCTTTATCGCAGATGCGTTGATCGTCTTGAGCGGTATGGGAGACGGCACCACACGCCGCCAGCCGCGATCGCCGTCCTTCTTCACACTCCATCCGCGTTCCTTTGCGAACTGTTTCGTTTCTTCACGCGTGTAGAACTGCCCGATGAACTTGGTCGGGTTGGCAATCGACGGGTCATCTTTATCGACGATGACCTGACTGATGACAGTCACAACGTCCGTATCGATTTTCTCGCTGCGGAGTCTGTTCTGCAGAGATTGCTCAATCATGTATCCCATTCCGCCCTCTGTGTCGGCGACACAGATTCCGAGCGGCAGAAGCGGAGCCTTGTCTCGCGACAGCTCAATCCTGAACAGGGCATTCCCGACCTGCGGTCCATTGCCGTGCGTTATCATCAGCCTGTAACCATCTTTGACAAGAGGCACGATACACGCCAGTGACTGGCGCGTATGTTTGAACTGGTTCGCAATAGTGTCAGGGACACCTTTCTTCGTTATCGCGTTGCCGCCGAGGGCGACAACCGCTGTCCGCGAGGAACGAGTCATTTTTTCTCGTCAATCGTCTCCACGAATGCTGCCAGGATTTCGATCAGCGTGGGCGAGCCAATCTCCTGGAGATCGTATGTAACCCGCGTTGCCGGCTTCTTGATTTTCATCATCCTTCGCAGATCGATAGGCGTGCCGATCACGACACCATCACAATCGGTGGCGTTGATCGTCGCTTCGAGATCGCTTATCTGCTCATCGCCGTAGCCCATCGCAGGCAGGATCGCTCCGATACCCGGGTACTTTTCAAACGTGTCAACCAGGGACCCTTTCAGATATGGCCGCGGATCGACAATTTCTTCTGCGCCGAACTTCTGAGCCGCGACGACACCTGCGCCAAATTGCATCTCGCCATGAGTCAGCGTAGGACCATCCTCGACCACCAGCACGCGCTTGCCTCTGATGACTCCCGGATCCTCAACGACGATCGGAGATGCGCCGTCGACGACAATCGCTTCCGGATTGAACATCGCTATATTCTCACGCACGATGTCGACATCCTCCGGATCAGCCGTGTCGATCTTGTTTATGACCAGCACATCGGCGGTGACGAAGTTCGTCTGTCCCGGATAGTAGGACATCTCGTGACCCGCGCGGTGCGGATCGACGACTGTGATCTGCATATCGGGTACATAGAAACTCGTGTCATTGTTGCCGCCATCCCAGATAATGACGTCGGCTTCTTTCTCAGCCTCTTTCAGGATCATCTCGTAGTCGACACCCGCATAGACAATTGTGCCGCGATCAATGTGCGGCTCGTACTCTTCGCGTTCCTCGATTGTGCATTCATGCTTGTCGAGATCGGCCAG
Source organism: uncultured bacterium (assembly GCA_965369655.1). Classification (GTDB taxonomy): domain Bacteria; phylum Zixibacteria; class MSB-5A5; order JAABVY01; family JAHJOQ01; genus JAJRZO01. Next base: position 27,936 of record CBDUQR010000005.1, read on the forward strand.
GCTGGCGAATCGCTGACACGCCTGCTTGGCGAGGTTGCCGTAGGGCATCGGATGACGAATCGCCACGACCTGCATGCCGAACTCTTTGAGTATCTCGCATACGCGACGCGTCGTCTGTGATTTACCGCAGCCGGTTCTGACTGCAGTCACCGCGATCAGAGGCTTCTTTGACCGAATCATTGTCTGCTCGGCGCCGAGCATAACGAAATTCGCACCGGCGGCATTGACCCAGGCCGCCTTGTCCATTACATAAGCGAACGGGATATCTGAGTACGAGAATATGACATCCTGGATTTCATGCTTGTATATCAATTTGATGAGATCACTTTCCGCTTTGATCGGAATGCCCTTCGGATAGTGCTTGCCCGCCAGTTTCGCGGGGTATTTCCTTCCATCGATATCCGGAATCTGAGTCGCAGTGAATGCGACAACTTCGTATGACTTCTTGTCGCGATAGCAGACGTTGAAGTTGTGAAAGTCTCGCCCTGCCGCACCCATTATTAAGATTCTGCGTCTTGCCATGTCGTCTCCTTATCTACAATTACACATTTCTAATCATACGCCTGAGCACTGTCACCGATTAGACCGATGACATCAACCAGATGTGCTCAATCAGGTAGTAATCAGAATTAATGACTTCGCTCTTTCTCATAACACGATAGTGGAAAACTTTGATCGCTGACTTGAGCCTGCGATTGAATCAACATACAATTCGTCCCAACCCAATTGTGAATAATTTCACACGCTGAGATTGGTCATAAGTTGTCAAATATATGTGTAAGGAATCCGCCTGTCAACTGGTTTAACCAGCATATTTGCCTCAATCGGATGTTCGGTGTAAGGCGTACGCATCTGTCGCAGGGCGGTACGAAGTCAGGAAGAAAAAGAGCCCGCATGATTCATGCGGGCATGATGTCGATGTACTACTGATGAAAGATACTACGCGGCGTTTTCTTTGTACAGATGTACATCTTGCTGCGGGTATGGGATCGATATTCCTTTTTCGTCGAATGTGAGCTTGACCTTCTCGGTAGTGTCGAAAAAGACTCCCCAGTAGTCGTCTCTCTTGACCCACGGCCGCACGATGAAATTGACGGAACTGTCGGCAAGCTCGGAAAGCGCGATTGTCGGCACAGGGTCTTTGAGGACGCGATCATCATCAGCGAGAATTTGCTCGAAAATCTCTTTCGCCTTCCTGATGTCGTCATCATAACCGATTCCGAAGACCATGTCGACCCGTCGCGTGTCTTTGGCCGAGGAATTGACGATCGTGTCTCCGGTGATCTTGCTGTTTGGGATGATGACTTCCTTGTTGTCCCATGTTCTAATGATTGTATTGAAGATGCGAATCTCTTCGACCGCGCCGGCCGATCCGCCCGCCTCGACGGAATCACCGACCTTGAACGGTCGGAAGATAATCAGCATCACGCCTGCGGCGAAATTCGACAGCGATCCCTGAAGAGCAAAACCGATAGCCAGACCGGCAGCACCGATTATCGCTACGAAAGCTGTCGTCTGTACGCCGAGAGTGCCAAGCGCGGCGATGATGACGAACACCAGAAGGGTAATTCGAACAAGGCTGCCGACAAACTTAGTCAGGGTCTCGTCGGTATTGCCCTTCCGCATCAGGCGCATGACCATCTTCGAGAGCATGCCCGCGACAATGCGACCGATGATGATTATGGCGAGTGCGCCGACGATCTTGACAGCGTAAAGCGCGGCCCAGTCGCCGAGAATACTCAGGATTTTTTCCATTTCCATCTGTCAACTCCTCCTCATGTATCCGTATGGTCTTAGCTTCAAAGTTCTCAGTATTGATTCACAGATTCAATTAACAGAGTCATATCCAAAAGGCAGTGATTGAATTCATATCCTAAGCAATCAGTTCAGGGTACGCAAACAGTTTCTCTCCGAGTTCCCCGAAGATGGAATGATTGTTGACATAGTGACCGGCCAAGTATAATTGCATATAATAGTAGTGCTCTCTTTGCGAATGGAGGAGGCATATCACTGAGAAAACAGCAAGAAACATGGAGGTCATGATGAGAAAGGCTGCAATAGTCCTGACAATTCTCTTCCTGATGTTCGCTTCGCTCGAATGTTCATCGATGAAGAAAAGCCACAAGGGTGCGCTGATCGGCGCAACAGCCGGAGCTGTCATCGGTGGTGTGATCGGTAAGCAGGCAGGTGATACCGCTGCTGGTGCGATAATCGGCGCAGCAATCGGTGGCGCGGCGGGAGCTTATATTGGTCACTACATGGATAAACAGGCCGAGGAGATGCAGCGCGATCTCGAGGGCGCAAAGATCGAACGAGTCGGTGAAGGAATCAAGATTACTTTTGGATCGGGGATACTGTTCGATGTCAACAAGTCGGACTTGAAAGGCGTAGCGCAGACTAATCTTCGCAAGCTCGCGACTATTCTCAACAAGTATGAGGACACGAAGATTCTCGTTGAGGGTCATACCGATGCTACCGGTCCCGATGATTACAATCTGGACCTTTCGATCCGGCGTGCAGAGTCGGTCGCGAATTTTCTGCACAGCTATGACGTCATGGCTGAGCGATTCGATGTTGTCGGCTATGGCGAGAAGAATCCTGTCGTTTCCAATGACACGGATGATGGCCGAACACTCAATCGCCGTGTCGAGATCGCAATCTTCGCCAACGACAAGCTGAAGAAAGCCGCAGAGCAGCAGACAGGATAATGGAAACAGGTCAATAGGCAGCAGGCTCGCCAACTTGCTCAGTCCTGAATCTGACGAGGGGGGGGGCGTGACGAATGGAGCGTCAGGCTCCCCTTCGCAGATACTCAGGACAAAGCAAGTGAGCCTGACCTGCGGGAGTTGTTTCCGGCTGCGAGCAGCGACAAACCCCTTGTCTACCTCGCAATGAATTCTTAACTTCGCCCATCGAAAGATGAGTATATCTGAAGCAATAACATTCGAGGTTCATCGGGCGGATTCATCGACTCGTGCCCGTAACGGTCGAGTACAGGCTGGTCACGGCTTTTTCCGCACGCCTGCGTTTATGCCGGTTGGCACTGCCGGTTCAGTGAAGGCTGTTTCGGCGGACGATCTCGAACGAATGGGTTTCGAGATCATTCTCGGGAATACATATCATCTTTATCTGCGGCCGGGGACCGAAGTCATTGAGGATGCCGGTGGACTCCACCGGTTCAACGCGTGGAGTGGTCCTGTCCTGACAGATTCGGGTGGTTACCAGGTGTTCAGCCTCGGCGAATTGAAGAAGATCAAAGACGACGGCGTAATTTTCAAATCGCATCTCGATGGCTCATCGCATGAGTTCACACCTGAAAAAGTAATCGAGATCGAGCGTATCCTCGGATCGGATATCATCATGCCACTCGATTATTGCGTCGAATATCCGACGGATCGCAGCGAGGCATCGCGAGCGGTCAATCTGACTTACGAGTGGTTGAAGCGATCTGTAGATGTATGGACACCGCTTTCGAATAGGCAGGCTCTGTTTGGCATTGTCCAGGGATCGACATACAAAGACTTGAGAACTGAGTCTGCCGAGAAGACTCTTGAATTCGATCTGCCCGGCTATGCGGTCGGTGGGTTGTCTGTCGGTGAGCCGCTCGATTCGATGCTCGAAATCGCTGAGCACACGATTCAGTATCTGCCTGACGACAAGCCCCGGTATTTCATGGGACTCGGTTCGCCGATCGAGCTTCTTGAAGCGATTGCTCTTGGATATGACATGTTCGATTGTGTCCTGCCGACTCGGAATGCCCGCAACGCGACGTTGTTCACGCAGTATGGTCGGATGATAATCAAGGCTGCCCGCTACAAACGCGATTTCCGCCCAATCGACGAGGAATGCGGCTGCCTGACGTGTCAGCGTTACCATCGAGCGTATCTGCGGCATTTGTTCAATATCGGCGAACCATCGGCGCTGCGCCTCGCGACTATCCACAACCTTCACTTCCTGTCCGATCTGATGCAGAAATCGCGAGCAGCTATCGAGGCGGGTACATACGGGGAGTTCGTGGAACAATTCAGGAGTCGGTTCGTTTCTCACGAAGGGCAAGAAATCGCTTGACTTCGGGTGGTTCAAGACGGCTTAATAGACCCAAATGGGAGAGTATCATTCAACTATGGGAGGTTGTTAGTGATTGAGTTCTTGACAGGTTTTGCCGCCAACCCGGAAGGGCAGGGCGGAAACCCGCTCACGCAGATGTTGATCTTCTTCGTGCCGATCATCCTGATAATGTATTTCTTCATGATTCGTCCGCAGAAGAAGAAACAGAGAGATCATCAGTTGATGATGGCATCTCTGAAGAACGGAGACAAAGTCGTCACTAATAGCGGCATTATGGGCACAATCGTCGGAATTCATGACGATCAGAATAAGGTCGTGCTCAAAGTGGCCGATCAAGTAAAGATGGAGTTCGTAAAGAGTTCAATAGCCGGACTCATGGAAAAACAGTAGAGTCAGTATGGCTGACAATCATGTTCGGAAATATGGCGACCCGGTCCTGCGGGAGAAGTGCAGGCCGGTAACCATGTTCGATGAAGAGTTGAAAAAGTTTGCGGAGAAAATGTTCTCCATAATGCGGCCTGCCAATGGCATCGGGTTGGCGGCGCCGCAGGTGGGTGAGACCCGCCGCATGTTTATTGTCGATCTGTCGAAGCAGGACTTCGACATGGAACCGATAGTGTTTGTTAACCCCGAAATAGAGAGTACCGAGGGAAAAGCTGTTTTTGAGGAAGGATGTCTGTCATTCCCCGGACTCTACCTCGAGATAGAACGCCCGGCCAAAGTTGTCGTCAACTTCCAGGACCTTGACGGCAACCATCAAAGCGTAGAGGCGACCGGGCTTGCTGCTCGTGCGATACTGCATGAGTATGATCATCTCGATGGGGTGCTTTTCATCGATCATATTCCAGCCATTGACCGAGAGATGTTAGCCGGCAGACTCAAAAAAATCAAAGTCGGCTGAGATGCGTCTGATTTTTTTCGGTAACCCAAAATTTGCAGTCCCCAGCCTGGAGCGACTCGCGTCGTCCCATGATGTGGCGTGCGTTGTGACCTCGCCGGATAAACCGGCAGGACGCGGAAGGAAATTGCGTGTTCCGGATGTCAAGTTAGTGGCCGAGCGGCTTGGGCTGCCTGTTTTGCAGGCAGGAGATTTGAAGGATTCGTCCTTTCTTGCAGAAATCGCCCGGTATGCAGCGCTGCTCTTTGTTGTGGTCGCTTTCAGGATTCTTCCTCCGGAACTGTTCTCTATCCCGCAGTTGGGCGCAATAAACTTGCATGCGTCACTCCTGCCGAGATACCGCGGTGCCGCACCCATCAATCGAGCGATAATGGCTGGTGAGACTGAGACAGGCGTCACGACCTTTCTGATTAGAAAGAAGGTCGACACGGGAGGAATCCTGCTTCAACGCAGTGAGAAGATTCTCCCGAATGACACGTTTGGCAGCCTGCATGACAGGCTGAGCGCCATCGGCGCGGATGTTCTTGTCGAAACGGTGAACGGTCTCGAATCCGGTACTCTCAAGCCTGTACCACAGGATTCGATAAACGCGACCAAAGCTCCAAAACTCAAGCCGGAAGACGGTCGGATCGATTGGTCTCGATCAGCAGAGGAGATAAGGAATCAGGTCAGAAGCCTCTGTCCGATTCCGAGCGCTCATACCGATCGTAACGGTGAGAAGTTGAAGATCTTCAGCAGCGAAATCGTCAGATCAGCGCTGCGAGATCACAACCCCGGGGAGATCATACGGAATAACGGTATCTCCGGGCTTGTTGTGGCGTGTGGAAAAGGCCTCCTCCGTATTCTGGAGCTTCAGCCCGCAGGCAGGAAACGAATGAACGCCGAGGACTACCTCAGAGGTTACCCAATCGAGCCGGGTGAGAAGCTTGGCTGAGTCAGACGCTCCTTTGCCGCAAAGGAGTTGAATTGAAACAAGAAATAATCATCAATTGCGATCTGCACGAGATCCGTATTGCAATCCTGGAGAACGACAAGCTTGTCGAGCTTCTGGTCGAGCGAGCCGGTGAACAACGCAATGTAGGATCGATCCACAAGGGGAAGGTGACTGCTGTACTCCCCGGCATGCAGGCGGCGTTTCTTGACCTCGGGCTGGAGCGGACCTCGTTCCTTCATATCTCCGACGTCGGAACCGATTCGTCCGCCAGGAGATACGATTTCGAGGTTGAGGATGACGAGGGTGACGTTGATGCGGATATCATCCGCAAGACGAGCGTGAGGAATCCAATCGAAAACTTGATCAAGAAGGATCAGGAAATCCTGGTCCAGGTCATCAAGGAGCCACTTGGAGACAAGGGCGCGCGAGTAAGCACTGCTATAAGTATCCCTGGAAGGTACCTCGTTCTGGTTCCTAACGAGAGGCATATCCGGGTGTCAAGAAGAATTTCCAACTGGGCTGAGCGCAAGCGTCTGCGCAGGCTGTTGTTCGATCTTCGTCCCGAAGGCTGCGGGCTTATCGTCAGGACCGAGGGGGAGGGCAAGAACGAGAAGGACTTCAAGAAAGATATCAAGCGTCTTACCAAGATTTGGGACCGAATCAGAAAAACAGCCGACAGGACCTCCGCGCCAAGACTCCTCCACAAGGACGTCTCGATAACAACCAGCATAATCCGCGACTTCTTCACCAATGACACGGAGCGGGTCGTTGTAGATTCGAGGCAGGACTACAAACAGATAATCTCGTTTGTCAAAATGGTTGCGCCATCTCTCCGCGATAAGGTCGAACTGTACAAAGGGAACATCCCGATTTTCGATCTCCATGGAATCGAGGATGAGATCGACAGAACATTGAACAGGAAGGTCTGGATCAGGAAAGGATCGTTCATCTGCATCGATCAGACCGAGGCATTGTGGGCTATAGACGTCAACACCGGTCGGTTCGTCGGGAAAAAGAGTCAGGAAGATACAATTCTCCAGACGAATCTCGATGCCGCGCGTGAAATTGCGAGGCAGATAAGACTGAGAGACCTTGGCGGGCTGATAATCATAGATTTCATCGATATGTACAGACGTGAGAACAGAAAGAGACTTTTCGAGGATTTCAAGTTGCATTTCAGGAATGATCGAGCCAAAAACGCGATAAGCCCTGTATCCGACTACGGCCTTATCGAGATGACGCGCCAGCGGACGCGGCCGTCATTGATCCAGACTTTCTCCGTGCCATGTCCGACATGCCGGGGATTCGGGCGGGTGCTCTCACATGAAACCATCGCCACGAAAATCGAACGCTGGTTCCAGCGTGCTAAGGCAGCGGCGAGAACGAGGAAATTTGAGCTTGTAGTGCATCCTGACATCGCGAAATATATTACCGATCCGGAGACAGAAATCCTGCGCAGGTTTTCCAGACGACTAAGGTTCAAAATCCAGCTTGCCGAGGACAGTACCCTCTCGCCTGAGAATTACAAGGTCATCTCGCTCGATGACAATCTCGAAGTAACCGATCTGTACAAGACGAAGGCAGAAATAAAATAGCCCCGTTCATGACAGTACAAGTTGAGAATCGGAAGTGATGCTACCCGTGCAGCGCTTTCATGGCAAACGGAAATAGTCGTTCTTTCACCCAAGATCAATGTGTCTTGATCCGTCTGGAATCGACACGCCTGCCAAGCTTGGTAGACTGCATTCAGAACTCAGGAACTCTGGAATGGTTAGGTCCGCATAACCATGAGCAGCAAGCAATAACTCCGTTCCCAACGCTGATGGACGAATTACTATGCCATCGGTCTCTACTGTATAATGTACCTTTCGGAGACTATCAGGATTGCCAATGAAGAAATTGTCATCGATTAGCCCCTCCTTGTTCAATCCAAACATCACATGTGGCCAAATGAGGTCTGGGTTTTCGTCCGCTGAGACACTGAGTGCTTCCATAAAAATTCGCACAGGTACGAAGGTCTGCATCTTGTCTCTGTGTTCCGGAGAAGTAGCAGACAGATTTTGCCCGTCATAAAGCGTTTTGAAGATGGAATAGAATATGAAATGGGAGTGAATCTGGTAGGTTGTCATTCTGGAGATCAGCGAAATGAGTGCGGTTGCCCTGTCATCTCTCGGCACAAGACTTCTTGAAGAAGCCAGAATACCTCCGAAGTACTCAGCTGACAACTCATCGTCGCAGAATGGAGCCTCCTGCAATATCCCCTTCAGAACTCTTGGTGGTACCGTGCCGGGCTGATCGATCCTCTCCCCTAACTTGTTGGCCGCTTTCTTAAACACGACACCTACATTATTAACGGACTTCTGCGTCCAGTCCCGAATACCCTGCCCGAGATAGTCAGCCGTAGGGCCAAGTATTTTCTCGATGATTTTGACTGATCCGAGTGCGGAACCTAATACGGTAAGGCCTGTCCCAACATCTGTCAATTCATGTGTCCTTATGCAAGATCAGCTTAGTTCACGGAAGCAAATACTATCATCGTGATCAATACGTTCCGTAAAGTTCTTCGCGGTAGTCTTTGATTTCGTGCTGCTCCTGTATTGTCCTGAACCAGGCCTGGTATGCCCTCTGGCGACCCTCGCCGGTCATCCGCTGCATGATGCTGTCCTGTGCGCTCGTGAATGCCTCGAGATTCGGCGCCTGTCGTTCGAGGAGTCTGAGGACCGCGGCTCCCTTGCCTGTCATGATCGGTTCGGAGAGTGGACTCTCCTCGGTGAGTCGAAATGCCCTGCCTAAAAAGTACGGATCTCTCCCGAGCTTCCTGACCGGATTCTTTCTCGATATCATATTCGTAGTGTAGAATTCCGCGCCGATATCTTCGGCGACCTGTTCGAGGCTCTTGTCGCCGAGCACCAGGTCGTGAATCTGTTTTGCCTTCTCGAACGCCCTGTCAAAGAGAAGTTTCTGACGGAGGTCGGAGTTTGCCCGCCCGTAGCTCTCTTCAATACTGCGTATGCTGGCCTGCTTGTATCCGGCCACCTGCACTACCAGGAATCGCCCCGCTTCTTCGATGGGCGTTGATAATTCATCGACATCGTGGGAGAATGCGAAAATGTTGGAATTGACGGACTGTCCGATCCCACCGCAGTATGTACCTTCCGTGAAATCACCGCTGTTGAGAACCTCGAATCCGAGATTTTTCGCCGCAGTTTCAAAACCAACGTTGCCGGCTTCTTCGATCAGGCTCTGCGCCGCATTGGACAGATCGGTGATAGTCTGTCCCGATGGCTTGAACTTCATGAGTATATGGCTCGCGTGGATTTCTTTCTTGCCGTCGTCGGTTTCCCGCTCGCCGGTTTTGAGAATTATATGCCAGCCGAATTGTGTCTTCACAGGTTCGGACAGGTCTCCCGAATCCGCCAGCGCAAACGCAGCCTCTTCAAACTCCTGGACCATTGCGCCTTTGCCGAACCATCCGAGGTCTCCGCCATTCTGGGCTGAGCCGTCCTCGGAGATATTCTGTGCAAGCAGTGCGAAATCGGAGCCATCTTTAAGTTCATCTAAGATGCTCTGGATGTCTTCTCTGAGCGCAAGACTGTCGCTCTCGGTCGGCTCTTTTTTGAACTCGACATAGTTCAGCGACGCCTCGGCGCCTTTATAGTATCTGTCCTGATGACTATTGTAATACTCGATGACATCCGAACTGTCGTTGACAATCTCAGGATCATCCTGTTGATCAGCCAGGATCAGCGCGTATTCGAGTTTGATCTGTTCGTTCTTGTCGATGAATTCCTCTTTGACGTCCTCGCTGGTTACTCGACCGCCCGTTACCGCTATCTCCTGCAGCTTGAGGGTCACGAGATCATTTCGCGATAAGGCTTCGAGTTCAACCCAGAACTGCTCGAACCGCGGATCCTGCATTGTCGAGAGATATTTCTGGTAGTCGAATGTGCCCTGCTCAGTCTGGAATTCGGGATGCTGCTGGATAAACTGAGGCGGAAATCTTTTCATGTGCTCGGCCAGTTCGACATTCGTGAGGGTCAGCCCGAGTCTCTCGTAGATGTGTCTGTTCACGATGTCGGTGACCAGGTCTACCCATGCGCGGTTGCGGATTTCCAGCATCTCATCGGAGCTGATCTCCCGCTGTGAGGAACGGGACGCCTGCTGGTAGTAGTTGTCCACGATCCTGGAATATATCTGGTAATCGATTTCTTCACCGTCAATTTCGCCGATGATGCCTTTTTGTCCCTTCGGTCTATTGACATCGGCGCCCCAGGCGAATATGATCGTGCCGACGAACGCCGCGATAACGATGTATAAGAAGGCTTTACTGAACTTACGAAATTCCTGTAACATATTTCCGCCAATTCCTATCTAAGTTAAGAGCATCAAGAAAATCACAATTGGTAAATATAGGTATAGTATCGGCAGAATCGCAAGCTTTTTTTGGCTATTCCGCGGTCGTGTGGGCTTGGGGTTCCTGTCATTCCGGTGTAAACCCTTCGCTCTGCTCAGGACCCGCCGGAATCCATCTTTCCGTGCTCGTCGGAGCTGTGGCCCGACGAAATGCGCAGAGGCACACTGAGAGCTGTGAGAAAACCGAGTGGCAGGACCGCTCCGCTGCCCTACTCGACTACTCGATTCCGCCTTCAGTGATTCCAGCATGGACAGAAGATGGCTACTCGACTAATTGCAAACGATTACATCTTTTTTCTGAGATTAGTCAGAGATTTGTGTTGACACAGCTCTTGCACCTGAGTTACATTTATATTGAGAGTTAAGATGTGCATGAAGAGCACAGTCTTTCTGGCTTGATAGAATGCCCGTTTATTGCGGGTATTGAGTAATGGTGTGCTGGATTGGCCGGGCAGGCTGTAACAGTTTAGAAAGAAAAAGAATCTTTCAATAAAGCAGCGGGAGGTATTAGATGAAATTTGCGGAATTATTTGCAATTTGGATGGTATTGGCGGTTTTTTTCGCCGTACCTGCTTTTGCGCAGGATACTGGCGTACTTGACACATGCCGATGGATACCTGACGACACGACTTGGACGATCGATTCCCTGGGAGATTCGCTCTTCTCGATCGAGCTCTTCGGCTGGACGGACCAGAGTATGACAGCTCTTTCACTCGGTTTCAAGATCCCGACGAGTTCCGGTGGCGGCACTGGCCATGATGACTCACTGATAGTGGTTGACACATTTATTTACACTATGTCGACGAGCATGCCAGTACCATGGGGCTGGAGTGCGGTGGATTCAGCGCGCTTCGCAAATGCTAATATACGGCACAGCGAGTTCAATGGCTGCCTGCTCGGACGGATCTATCCGACCTTTCCTCCGAGTACGTCATCGAAAATTGGCGATTTCATAATCAAGATTCCTGATCCCACCGTGCTGCCGAATGAATTCGACATAACTATCGACTCGGTCTTTTTCCCGCCTGCTGGGTCTTTCAAGTTCTCTCCTTCTGTAGGTTTAGGCTACGCGCCGCAATATGTAGGCGCGACAATTCATGTCATCATTAATATCAATGATGCCGATGATAACTTTGGTGAGATTAAACCTGAGTCGTACAACCTCAATCAGAACACTCCGAATCCGTTCAACCCATCGACCACAATCAGCTTCTATAACGAAGCGAAAGGTCATGTCAATCTGGCCATCTATAACCTGCTTGGTCAGAAGGTCAAGACGCTCATCGACTGGGAGATGGCGTCTGGACCGCAAGATGTGCTGTGGGATGGTACCGACAATAACGGCGAGAACGTTTCAAGCGGTATTTATTTCTACAGGCTTTCTGCCGGAGAATTCTACGATATCAAGAAGATGATGCTTCTGAAGTAATCATCGTAATGATACGCGATTCAAGCCCCCTTCGTTTGAAGGGGGCTTTTTTGTGTCCGCCATGGCGTGATGTGCCAAATAGACAGGGCACGATTCGATCAGCGAGTGCGACCTCTTAACTAATATTGGATCAATGGGTTATGACGCAGCATCTCGTCAAGCACACGAAATCTGTTGACTTATGTTGGGCCATTCTGTAAGTTTCTGGTAATGCAGTAGGAGGTAACTGATGCAACTCATCCGGAACTTTGCAATCGCGCTGACGATAGTGTTTGTCTTTGTATCACCCGTCTTCTCTAATATCAATGCTGACCCTAATCCAAACGAGGCTCCTGCGTTTGATGATGATACCAGAATTTCTTATCAGGTCCTGGAGGGCGAGAATCTGAACTTCCAGGTGGCGGCTGTCGATCCTGACGGCACGACGCCGACGTTGACTGGCGAGTTATTGCCGCCAAACGCAACATTCGTGGACAACGGTGACGGTACAGGCACATTCGATTTCACTCCTGATATTGGGACAGAGGGTACTATCTACAATGTCAGACTCATCGCCTCTGATGGTAGTCTTGCCGACACCATAACCGTCAGGGTTTCAGTTGTCATTGATACTGACGTTAGGGATACGCTCAGGCTCGAGCTTCCCGGCGACTGGGTCATCACAACACCCGATGACAGTTCGTATAGTGTTGAAGTATGGGCTTGGACTGATGACACAATCATCACCGGGTTGACGATCCCCCTCAGGTTGACAATGTCAGGCCCGCATTACACTCCGGAGAAATTCGATTCCCTGGTTGTGGTGGATAAGTTTGTAAAAGACGCTGGTTTCAATCCCATGACGATTAATTTCAGGAGAAGTGTCCTGAAGAACGACGTATCCTATCCAGCCAGTGACACGGACGAGGATTATGGGTTCGTTGGCGCGGTGGTCTCGCCGTTGAACATTGGGACATCAACCGTGCTCAATATCGGTTCGCCGACACTAATGGGCGAGTTGATTCTTAAGATCCGCCATCCTGACCAATTGCCGCAGAATTTCACGATTGAAATTGATTCAGTGATCTATCCACCGTTTAGCACTCTGAAGTTCTCTCCCCTCGATAGATTTGGTTTTCCTCCATATTTCCAGAAAGTGACAATCCCGGTCAGTAATGTCCCTCTGGACGCGGAAGAGGATCTCGGCGAGATCAAGCCTGAGTCATACAGGCTCAATCAGAACACTCCGAATCCGTTCAACCCTTCGACGACAATCAGCTTCTATAACGAAGCGAAAGGGCATGTCAATCTGGCTATCTATAACCTGCTTGGTCAGAGGGTCAAGACGCTCATCGACTGGGAGATGGCGTCTGGACCGCAAGATGTGCTGTGGGATGGTACCGACAATAGCGGCGAGAACGTTTCGAGCGGTATTTATTTCTACAGGCTTTCTGCCGGAGACTTCCACGATATCAAGAAGATGATGCTTCTGAAGTAATCATCGTAGTGATACACGATTCAAGCCCCTTCCGTACGGAGGGGGCTTTTGTATGCCGCCATGGCGCAACATGTCATATTGGCAGCGTGTGGTTTGCGTGACGCTGCTGAGTTGGATGTCTATGGCTGAGACTCTAACTTGTGCTGTGTCAATGGGTTATAGCGCAGAATGCAGGCAAATACGCGAAATATGTTGACTTCTGTTCAGTTATTCAGTAAGTTCTTTTGTTATTCTGAATGGGTTGATTTGTCTATAATAGACTATATATGATATCTTTCACAGACAGCAGGTTCATCATCGGCAAAGAAGAGTTCGCTCCGTACGCTGCCGAGATGCACTATTTCCGGATTCCAAAGAGATACTGGTCGATCTGTTTCGAGCGGATCAGGCGCGCCGGCTTCCGGATTATATCTACGGTAGTGCCATGGAATCTCCATGAGGATGACAACCGGGAATTCGACTTCTCCGGGTTTACTGATCCTTCCAAGGATCTCATTGTTTTTGTGGAGCTTGTCAGGGAATTCGGCTTCAAGCTGATCCTGAGGCCGGGACCGTGGCTGTTCTCGGAGTACAATGGAAACGGGCTTCCCCGCTTCCTCGAGAAGTATCCTGAGATATTTGCGCGGGACAAAGACGGCAAACTCGTCCGTTCTGTCAACCGGGCCGACGTTCCGGCCTGCTATGTTCCATCGATTGGGCATCCACGCTACCTGAATTTCATCAGGCATTATCTGAACGGACTAACGGAGATCGTCAAGAATTACGTCTATCCGCGCGGACCACTTTTCATGCTCGAACTCGATTCCGAGAACTATTTCGGCAAGCATCTGGAGCCGCATCTGACGGACTACAACGAGCATGTCGTCAAAGAGGTGTATCCGAGGTGGCTGGAAGAGAAGTACCAGGAGATTAAGCACTTGAACAAGGCCTATTCTTCCAGGTACAAGAGCTTTGGCGAGGTGGAGCCACCGATGGAATTCGTCGACGTACCTCCGAAGGATATGGCCATAGTCTACGATTGGTTCAGGTTCAAGGAGTTTCTTCTCGACGATTTCCAGACGGAACTTCGCGAAATGTACAAGACGTTCTCGTGCGAGCCTATGTTTATCAAGACACTCTCCTTTTCCAACAATTTCCAGTCGCCGGTCACAAGTTCCCGTGCTCCATCCGAGAGCGGTTTTCTCGGCGCATCGCTTAGCTGGGATATAAGCACCGGCGAAAATCTCGAAAGAGTCAGGCACTTGAGAACGGTTTCTGCATTTCCATACTTATCGGAGTTGCCGGTAGGCAACTGGAGCTACAGCCCCGAACGGAGCAAAGAGTACTACCCAATTGGTGCGGACGCTACTCGCTACATGGTCACTGTCGCTCTTGCGGGAGGTGTCAAGGGTATGACGTACCATATGCTCGCCGGAAGAGACTACTGGTATGGCGCGGCTCTTGCATCCGATGGCACTATCCAGGAGTCGTATGAGCTCATAAAGACTCTCAATATAAGCGCGCAGGAGAACGAGATATACTCGTTCGAGCCGGTCGGTGAAATCGGGCTTGTGACATACAGGCCCTACACCTGGGAGTCGATCCTCGAAGAGAACGGCAAGCAGAAATCCCCGACTCACCATCTTATGAGCACCACCATGCCCGGGATCGGTCGTGACCTCGATATGTTGAAGTTCGATTATGGCGTGCCTGACCTAAGCGTTCCGGCGAGTGTCGAGAAGTTCAAGACGCTCATAATTCCGATTTCCGATGTGATGGACGAGAATGAGCAGAAATTCATCGTTGAGCTCGCCAGGAAAGGCCACAATATCGTCCTGATCGGAGTGTTACCGCAGTTCGATACGGCTCGGCAGAGTTGCACCATCCTCGCATCCGCTCTCAGGTGCAAGATGACCTCTGATCTGAGCCTTGGTCAGGTGACTGGCGAGGGTCAGGAGTTCACATCGATGTTGTTCGGTACGCTTCGGACGACCGAGAAGAGGAAACGGATACTCGCGAAGGTGTCGCAGAAGGTTGTGGCTTTGTCGTACTCGAAATTCAAGGGGGATGTTATTCTGATTTCGTTTGATCCGTCATCGGAATCGAATCACCACAAGATGATTTTCCTCGAGAGTATCCTGCTGAGTTTCAAGATCAGGAGATATGTCGAGACTTCGAATCCGCGCATAAGAGCGATTGTTCATCGCAGAGAAAATGATGTGCTATTGCTGCTGCTGAACTCGAACCCGTCCCTGCAGTTCAAGGACGAAACTCCCGCGCCGACAAAGACCGCCGTGAGACTCGATCTGAAGGCTCTCGGTCTGAAGAGCGCCCGGATCAGGATGACCGAGTTGTTCAGCGGCGAAGTCATCGATACGACCGCAACGCAGCTTGCCAACGGTATTCCTATCACCATGACCCATCTGGATGGACGCGCCTACCTGATCTCGAAAAAACGGCCTGTACAGGCTGCGGATTCCTGATTCCAGGGGCGAATCTTCTTCTCTGTTGAAGAGGTAGAAGCGATCTGTCCGGTCTGGAACATCGAACAGTCTTCCCCCGTATACTGATATGAGTTGTCGCGAACTGTCATGATTTTGCTTGACATGGTTTGCGTTATAGGTATATTGCTGGTCTGTCGAGGATGGAGGTGAATCACTTGCGTGCGTTTGGCGGTGTCACCCTGCGGGGGCATTTTTTCGCTGTAATTGCTGTTTCTGCTGCCATTTTTACCGGTGTGGGCTTTCTGATCGCGTTTGGCGTGGGTGGACATAACAGCGCTACAGCCTATGATCCGGACCTCCAGAATCAGCTTGCTTCCGGCGGGGGCTTCTCCAGACCTTTAACGGAGACCGGCGAGAGTCCATTTGTCGCTGTTGTCGAAAAGTCCTACTCGGCGGTGGTCAATATAACCTCGACTCGCAGGTTCAGGACTCGATATCATGATATGTATGACGATTTCTGGCGGAGGTTTTTCAGGCTCCCTCCGAGGGAACAGGTGATCCCTTCGTTCGGTTCTGGTTTTCTGGTCAGTGAGGATGGCTACATAGTTACGAACAACCATGTGGTCGAAGGCAGCGAGGATATTACTGTGACGCTCGCCGACAACACCCCGCACAGGGCTCTGCTGGTCGGAACGGATCCCGCTACCGACCTGGCGGTGTTGAAGATAGATGGAGTCAGTGATTTGAATTATATTCAGTTCGGCAGTTCCGATGGCATGAAGGTCGGCGACTGGGTCGTGGCGATAGGCAATCCTTTTCCGACACTGGGGCTCGACAGGTCTGTGACCGTAGGCGTGGTCTCTGGGAAGGGGAGGTCCCGACTGATGCTGGGTGAAGAGACGCCGCTCTACCAGGATTATATCCAGACCGATGCCTCTATCAATCCAGGCAACTCCGGCGGGCCGCTCCTCAATCTGAGAGGAGAAGTCATCGGGGTCAATTCGGCGATAGCTTCCCCGAGCGGTGGATCGGTCGGAATCGGATTCGCCATCCCGTCAGACCTTGCAGAGCAGATAACTTCAGAAATCATTTCCCAAGGTAAGGTGACAAGAGGCTATCTCGGAGTTGTCCCGCGTGATGTGCTTCCGGACGAAGCCGAGATGGTTGGGCTCGATAAGTTGGCTGGTGTCTATATCGCTGAAGTCAGCGCAGGATCACCGGCCGAGAAAGCTGGAGTGTTGCCTGACGATGTCATAATCTCCTTCAACGGAGAGGAACTGAGGGGCGAGCAGGATTTCAGGATTAAGGTTGCCTCCGAGCAGGAGGGCGATCAGGTCAGACTTGGTCTGATAAGGAGGGGAGAGCGCATCGATGTGAATGTGGTCCTCGGCGATCGCGAATCCGGTCTTGCAATAATCGATGCTCCCGGCAATCATCCGAACCGAGAATCGAGTGTTTCGGAGGAGTGGCTCGGAATTAGGGTAGCTAAGAGTACGCCGGAGCTTGCGTACCGGTACGGTGTCTATTTTCATGAAGGCGCGCTCGTGACCGACGTGAAATCGGGTTCGCCGGCTGATATCAAGGGGATTGTGCCGGGCACCATAATAGTTGAGATCAACTACGTATCAATTTCAAGCAAGGATGATTTCGACGCCGTCGCCGCGGAACTTAAAAGGCGAAAGCGGGCGATAGCGTTCCACATTTTCGACACCAATGGACGTATCGGATACGTGGCAATAAAACCGAATTAAATCAGTAGTTCACTTTTTCTTATGTTAACCTCAAACCGGGAGGGTGGCCAAGTAATTGCCAAGGCAGTCAAGGAAATATCGAGACGAAGATAGATCATTGGATCTCTATCTTCGTGAAATCGGTGAGACTCCGTTGCTGAAGCAACACGAGGAGGTGAGTTTGGCTCTCCGCATCCACGAGGGTGATCAGGACGCACTTGAGGCGCTGACCAAAGCTAACCTCAGGTTCGTGGTTTCGGTGGCCAAGCAGTACCAGAACCAGGGCTTGTCGCTGGGTGATTTGATCAATGAAGGTAACATTGGACTTATCAAGGCCGGCAAGCGATTCGACGAGACCCGCGGGTTCAAATTCATCTCGTATGCGGTCTGGTGGATCAGACAGGCTATACTTCAGGCTTTGGCGGAGCAATCGAGAATCGTTCGGCTTCCGTTGAATCGTGTCGGGACTCTGCACAAAATAGGAAAAGCGTCCAGCTCGCTGGAGCAGGTATTTGGCAGAGCACCATCATCCGACGAGATCGCGGAAAAACTCGAACTGTCAGCGGCAGAGGTCTCGGATACCTTGAAGATATCCAACACTCACCTGTCGCTCGACGCACCGTTCTCGTCATCGGAAGACAACAGTCTCATCGATGTACTCGAAGACGAATTCCAGCCTGCCCCTGACGAGGCGCTTCTTCAGCATTCGCTCAGATTCGAGATCGAGAAAGCGCTGGAGACGCTCACGCCTCGGGAAGCGGAAGTGATCAATCTGTATTTTGGCCTTAGTCATGCAAAGGCATTAACACTTGAAGAGATTGGCGCCCGCTTTTCATTGACTCGCGAAAGAGTCAGGCAGATAAAGGAAAAGGCCATCAGAAGGCTCAGGCACGCATCGAGATCGCGTTCCCTCAGGGCGTATCTGAGTTGATGATGGTTGCTACGACATAACAAAAGGGAAGGCCTCAGGGCCTTCCCTTTTTCATTCGGATGATTCTGAACTACTATCTAACGCGCACATCGACCGATCCGAGCCCGACATTAAGCGTTAGTTCGAGGTGCCACCTGGCGCTGTCCCAATTCTCCGATTCATACACCCCTCGCTCGATTTGAACGAAATCCTTCTCAGGGATGTCAATCGAGGACAGGAAACTATCCTCGGCGTAGATTCTGACGCCGATATGTTCTGGCACGATGATGTCCATAGAACCGAGCCCGATAGATATTTCCGCCTCAGCGTCGAACTCGAACTTTCCCGAGAAATCGATGTCGTATGAACCGACTCCGCCGTCGAACTCGAGCTCCCTGAAATTCGCGTTACCGAGGTCGTCGATTGTCACAGAGGACGCGCCCGCGTCGATCAATATCTTCTCAAGCTCGCAGCCGTTGGGTTCATCGAAACCGATGTGACATTCCGCGGCGCCGATGTCCAGATCGAGCCTGCCTATCCGCATTCCTCCGAGGTCCATGGTACAGTTGGCTGCTCCGATATCGACTTTCAGATTGATCGGGACTTTGTCGGTGAATTCGAAGCTCCAGTTGTTCTCACGGTCGCCCGATCCGCGCCACATCTTTTTCCTGCCGGAGATATCGAAAAACATGTCGCCGATCTGCCGTCTCTTCCTGTAATCGAAGTCGAATTCGAATAGATCATCGTCGTACTCTCCCTCAACGACGACCGCGAATTGGGATTTGCCTTTCGACAGTGTCAATTCGCCAATGCCGAAATCGATCTCGACTACGATCTGTTTCTCATCGGTCAACTCAATCTCCCTGCGGTCGACGACGGTGTCTGCAAGACAAATCGAGGCAACCCCGATCGCAAGAGTGATTGCGCTTAGTAACAGTCGTAATTGATGCATATTATACCCCTTATGTAGTGTCAGGAGTTATTGCAGCTTCATTCCCATCGGTCCGAGGCGCCTTGCCGTCCGTATCCGCGCCGTCGATTGCGCTATCGATATCCCTGGGTATGGAGCCGAACCTGGAAAACCAGATCGCCCCGATTCCTGCGGTGAAGAATATCGCTATCACTGCGACTCCAAATCCGAATGCAACGCCTGAGAGTGGACCGACTCCAACGGTGGAGAAGAAACCGGATACCAGCCAAAGAACCATCATGGCGACGATTCCAATCAGCGCAGTGAGGTAGATTGAATCTGTTCTGAGGCTGTCCATCAGCCGTCCGGCAAGCCGGCCTGCGTAACATGCTGCTCCGACAAACGCAAGAA
Source organism: uncultured bacterium (assembly GCA_965369655.1). Lineage (GTDB taxonomy): Bacteria > Zixibacteria > MSB-5A5 > JAABVY01 > JAHJOQ01 > JAJRZO01. The sequence goes on from CBDUQR010000005.1 coordinate 47,539, forward strand.
CGAATGCCGCAATCAGCACGAACGGATAGATCAGGATAGCTACAGGCAAACCTATTATGGTAATGCACAGCAGTACGAAGAATGGACCGATGGATAAGATCATGAGCAGTCCGACAAAGAAACTCTTGACGAACCCGCTCTTCATTTGCAGGTGGATTCTACTGATCGGTTTCTTGAACAAGAGCAGGAGGATCAGGGAAATTGCCATCATGTACCCGGTGATAATGAACCATGTGAAAAGCCCGGGTAATCCCACCAGCATCATGCGGCGCAGGTCGGGAAAAATCGTAATATCTACTTCCTCGAACCCACCGTCGAGTTCGGCGCCCGGTTTCTTCTTAAGGTGTCTGGCGATCACTTTGCCCGTAACGACAGCGTCGGGACCAAGCGTCACCGTGCCGGTGGAGAACAAGTCGCCGTTGACGAATCCATCGACGAATATGTCGCCCTGGATTGCCACGATGTCGCCGTCGACTTCGTCATCGAAGTCGATATAAACATCTCCAAATTCCACGATTGCTTCATCACCTTTGCCGATCCCTCTGAGTCGATCTCGGATTTCATCAAGCCTTTCTTCGCCGCGATCACCCCTGAATGATCGCGAGGGTTCCCTGAACAGGAATTCCTCGCCCGATTCATCAGTAGCGCGGATGCCGTCGCCATCTATCCGAATTTCGATGAATTTTTTTCCAAGGATACCGTACTCGTCGAGAAAATCTTCGTAGCCGCCACGCGCATGCTCGTATTCGTCGCGCAGGCGTTCCGCCTTCTCGATGTATTTGCGGGCGGTACGCTTGTTCTCTTCGACCATCGATTCAACCTCTTCGAGGTACTCGTCCGTCGCTTCGTCGATGATCCTGGCCGCGTCCAACTCGTCGAGAGGGATGAGAGTGTCCAACTCCGCGTCCGGAGGTTCGGGAGGTGCGGGAGGTGCGGCTCCCGCAGGGATCGTCAGAAGACACGCAAGGATAAGACATGTGGACAAGTGCTTGATCAATTCGATACCCTCAGAACTCGCTGACTGTTATGTCTCCGCTTGTGCTCGACAGCTCGATGCGCGGGCCGCCGAAGCCTATCTCGCCAGCAAGCTGTCTCCTGGAGACTGATTTCACCCTGACCGGCACGGATGTGTCGACTTCGCCAGAAACTGATTCTATCCGAACCCGGCCGTCAGATCCAACCGGTATGGAAAAGATGATCGATCCGGATGTTGTCTGGACTGCGTACCGGCTGCCGCTGTTGAGTTGCGTGTTGATATGCACATCGCCTGAGTGTGAGTCTATCAGGAGCGAACCTTTCTCCTGAGAGACTTCGATATTGCCGGATGTGGATGAGAGCTTGATGTTCCCTGCCACGTCGATCAATTTCGTGTGCCCCGAAGTCTTGCTGATCTCGATATTACCGGTAATGCCGTAAATCTCTGTCTCTCCCGATGTCGACCTGATCGATATATTGCCGTTGATGTTCTCGATAAGCGCGTCGGAGGATGTGGATCGAAGATCGATTCGCCCGTCGATACCGGCCAGCTTGACATCTCCCGATGTCGTCGAGACGCTGACATCAGCTATGCAGTCGCTGATCTGCGCATCGCCCGATGTCACAGAGATGTCTATCCGACCTCTCAGGTCTGTGATCAGTATCGATCCGGAGGTAGTGGATACAGACAGGCGCACATCGGTCGGTACTTTGATATAGTAATTGACATAGCCGAAGCTGTCCTTGCGCAGATCGAGAATCTTTTCCCAGAACGAATCACCCGTGTTCCATTTCGGGTAGTGCGTTTCGATTTCAACACGATTCCTGTCGGCGTCTACCGCGATTTCGAGTTCGCTGTCGAGCCTCTCAGCCTTGCTTTTGCTTCCGGCGCTGATTTTCTTCTCGGCATCTATGACCAGAGCGTCCGTATCAGACCTTTCTATCGATATCAGGCCTGCGGTGTTTGTTACGTGGAGCTTGAAATCTTTGTTCACCTTTAGTTCATGGTAGGTCCTGAATGTGTAGACATCCGCCGAAGCAACGCTTCCGAGCAGCAGAATTGTGGCTGCTATCAGGATTACTGTGGCTGTTCTCATGGCTTTCTCCTATCGAATCGACTTGAGCTTTTTTTTCAGCAGCTCGCGAGCCCTGAATATCCTGGCCTTAACCGTGCCAACGGGGGTCTTCAGAATACCTGCGATCTCCTCATAAGACTTATCGTCCTTGTGACGATAGACAATCACCTCCCTGTACTTGTCCGGGAGCGATTCGATAGCTTCGTCGATCGATCTGAGTTTCTGCTTGCGAACTAAGTCCTTCTCCGGATCCCATGTGCTGTCCGGCAATTCGATCTCTACCTGCCCGTCTTTTGTCTCGATCGGCCTGTCGAGTGACAGGGCTTCGATTCGCTTCTTGCGCACAAAGTCTATTGCGCAATTTGCTGCAATCTTGTAGAGCCATGTCGAAAACTTGTACTCCGATCTGTAGGAGGCGAGCGCGTTGAAGGCCTTCATGAAGGTCTCCTGGACCAGGTCCTGCGCTTCCTCCTTGTTGCGGACTATCTTCGTGACTACATGGAAGATAGCCTTTCGGTGCCTGACCAGCAGCAGTTCATACGCTTTTTGGTCGCCTGTCAGCGCCCTGGTGATCAACTGCTCATCAGGAACCTGTTTATCTAATCCTTCTGCCATGAATATACGATGCCCGCGATGTGATGTTTCATAAGCTCAGGCGCAAAATAGATTGCACCTGTGCAAAAGACAAACAAAATATGCCTGATTACATTGACCCGAATGATCTGTGGTTCCAAGTCAATGCACGATACGACTTGCAGTTATTACATGGAGTGTCGTACTACCCGGGCTTGTTAGGAATGTTGCCGATTCAAAGCACTGGATGTTGTGGCTAGCAGACCTCCCGAGGCTGTTCCAAAGGTAGTTTCGCTGGGTCTTGGCGACGACGGAGTCGTCGGTGTGACCTGGCGATCATGTCCCAGGAATCCATTCACAATAAAAAGCGGCAAATTAAATCGTGGCACGGGCATCTTGCCCGTGAATCATGGGCAAGATGCCCATGCTACTATAAAAGAACATATGAACATATATCCGGGACACGACACTGGCGATCTTCTGTAAGTTGTTGCCAGACGCTACTTCCATTTTTCGGTCGCCGATCCCGTCATTGACCCCGATCTTCTCCCTCCGGGATCCCGTGGGAGAGGGGATCCCCGAGGGACCGGCAGTTCACACGCCCGCCTTCGGCGGACGCAAGAACAGCCGGAACGGATGCTTTTGGGACAGTCTCAGGACATCTGCCTCCCACAGGATCTCATAACGAGCAGCGTGTCAGCAAACATAAGATTGCCACGTCGCCAGCCTGTGGCAGGCTCCTCTCGACGACGATGCTGCTGAGCGATTACGGTCGATCAGGCATGGATAAGCCCACGCTGTATTGACAGATTCCCATTATTCCTGGCTCTGGTCCATGCCGTTACGCCCATCGCCGCGAAGCAACTTGTTGATCCCCTCACTGAATGTGCTTGACCACAACAGCTTAGCTCGCCTTCTAACTGTTTTGGCCTCACAGAGCATAATGGCAGCCTGGTTGCTTCTTTCTTTGACAGGAAGTGAATTGCACAATGATGACAGCCGATAATCTTGTCAGGGACTTTGCCCTGCAGAATCGGCGAAAGGGGTGAAGTCAGATGGGAAAGAGAAACAGGGAGAACTTCAAGCCGCCGAAGAAGACCTACTGGCATCTCTACAGCCTGCAGCGTCTTGAGTCGGAGAAATTCGCCAAGGTTGTCAACAAGATACTGAAACGAGAGTTCGTCCTTATCAAGTAGATAGCAGGCCTTTTTACTCCACTCTGCAGCCTCGATTCCCAGGTCCTTGGCGCTCGAAGTCCTTTCCTGACTCAGTCGAAAAGAGCGGGGTCAGTGCGTCAATCTGCCGTCAGGGACTTTTCTTGACAAACGGCTTGACAAACGCATTGAACTCACATAAAATTGTCCAAATTTTTTCGGCTGGTTTAGAGGACATAACAATGGATTTCAAGAAGTACACCATACTGGTGATCCCCAACGGACGGGGGAAGACATACAGATTCACAGTAGACTCAATCATCCTGACATCTTTCGCAGTTTTCTCGATCGTATTCGCTGCTGCGTCGATTTTCTTCTCATATGATTATTTCATCGAACAGTTCGATCGCACTCAACTCACCGAGCTCGAGCAGGAGAACGGACTTCTCACCGACAGGATCAGCGATATGAACGGTACGATCACGGATATACAGAGTGAATATGCCGGCATTGTCGAAAAGGAAAAGGCGATCAGAGTCATGTTCGATCTGCCCGACATTGATCCGGCAGAAAGACAGCTCGGTATTGGCGGTCCGGAACTGTTTGAGCTTACTGACAAATCCGATGCCCAGGTCTTTGTGTATGAAACTGAATCCCATATCGACGAATTGGTCCGACTCTCGTCATTTGAGACGCGTCAGTTTAAGACAATCTACGACAAGCTTCTCGACAAGAAAGATCAGCTTGACCATACGCCGTCGATCATGCCATGCAATGGCTACAAGACACGCGGGTATGGGTTGATGCCTCATCCGATCTCCGGCTACAAGAGATTCCATGCAGGTATCGATATCGCGAACCGTCCCGGCACGCCGATTTTCACTACTGCAAAAGGCAAGGTTGAGTATGTTGGCACTAGAGGAAAACTCGGCAGGACTGTCATCGTTAATCACGGTAACGGATTCAAGACGATCTACGGTCATCTGAATAAGTATACGGTGAAGAAGGATCAGGAAATTGGTCGCGGTGATAAGATCGGTGAGATGGGTAACACGGGTTATTCGACCGCACCTCACTTGCATTATGGGATCACGCTTGATGGCCGCACGGTCAATCCGTCGAAGTATATCATCCCCGAAGACCTTGTGAGCAACTGATTCGCTTACAGGCATGTAACGTCTTTCCCGCGCAGGCCTTTCGCTGTCCTCAGGATATAACGGGAATCCAGAACCGGTTTCAGATAGCGCTTATTTACAGTGGCTCGAAGAATGGCTTGCCTGGACCCCTGGCTCCGGGCTTGTTGAGAAAGGTAATAAGCATGGGATTCCAGGCGATCGTTAGATCTCGCTGTCATTGCGAGCGACCGTCGGTCGCCGATCCCGTCATTGACCCCGATCTTCTCCCTCCGGGATCCCGTGGGAGAGGGGATCCACGAGGGACAGGGAGCATGGCAATCTCATGTTGGAAATCATATTGCATGAACTGAGATCACCACGTCTCCTTCGCAGCTCAGGACTGGGCTGTCGCTCCTCGTGATGACGACAACACAGACCTGCACACAATAAAGGTTTTTCAACAGGCCCCTTCGCGGGAATGACGCTACTTCCTTTCGCAAACATGATTACCTGCTTTTCGCGTCTTTTGGGACAGCCTCGGGACGTCTGCAACCCAATCCTCACAATATCTCTCTTACTATCTCCGGGCGCGGGCGCGGGATGACAATCTTGTTCACCAGCAGTCCCTGGCGTGAGATCACTTCTGCGCCAGCATCGACAGCGGCGGTAACAGCAGAAACCTCGCCGGTCATTGTCACGAACGCTTTGCCGCCAAGTGCCATAGCAAGCCTGATTTCGAGCAGCTCGACGTCGGCTGCTTTGACCGCCGCATCGGCGCCCTCGATAAGCGATGCGACAGAGAACGATTCGAGTACACCCATCGCATCGAGGTTCTTGACGACATTTGTCGCAGTCAGCGCCGGAAATATCGAGTGATGTACATTCGGAATGATGAATGTGTCGATCACCGCTTCAGCAGCAACTCGTTCGCCATCCTGCACCGATGACGTCACCGCTGCGACATCGCCGGTCACCATCACGATGTACTTCCCGGAGCAAATCGTCCTGTTCATGACCAACTCGACCGCCGCGGCCTTGAGCATCGCGTCAGCCGCCTCGATGCCCTTGGCAATCGACGAGAACTCGATCAAGCCAATACATTCTCTTATGATTTCGCCCATCAGTTGACCTCTATCGTAATCGAATCGTCAATGTTCACAACTCGTCCGTTCACGGATGAATGCACGGGCGCGCCGAGCTTGTCGGTCGGTACGTTCCCGATCATATCGCCTTCAGACACATGTGCACCGACATCGACAGTCGGTTCGCATTGCACGCCAATATGCTGCTTCAGTGGAATAGTCACAGTCTGCGGCTTGAAATCGATCTCGGTGAACGGCGCAGGATGAGCATATCTATTCAGTCCAAGCTTGGTCTGGAGTTTGCTGGTCGGCACACGTCTGTGTTCTTTCATCGGATGAACTCTAACCGGCGCGGTCTGCTCCCATTTGACGCCTTTATTCTGGAGAGCAATCTTGGAATTGACGCAGGCATCACGCGGTTCGAGTTCTTCCGGACAGGCATACAGGCTGCATAGATTGCACTCACTACAGAGAAGCGCATGTATTGAAAACAGGTCGCGCTTTTCGCCCTCAAATCCGAGCGATCGCATGACCTTGTGCGGTTCGATCGCGTAGCCGAGAAGATACCGCGGACAGAATTCAGTGCAGTATGTACACTGGTCGCATGCTGATTTGCCGATGCGGTCTGATTGCTTCTTTGGCATCGACTTGCGGTAGATCAGCCGGTTGGATTTCGGCAGGACGATAAACCCAGCCGACGTCTTGACAATCGGCTTGTCGAAATCGGTCAGCACTTTGCCCATCATGGCTCCGCCATCGAGCACGGCAGGCTCGTCATCATTGAACGACACGCCACCAGCGACATCGATAAGATCGCGGAATGAAGTACCCAACGGCACTTCAACAGTCATCGGATTCCTGACAGCGCCAGCGACAGTGACGTACTTAGTTGTCACTGGCGTTCCATCCGCAGCGTTTCTGATATTCCGGAGTGTCTCGACATTGTTGACAATACAGCCGACCTGAAGTGGCAATCCCTCAGGCGGAATCAGTCGGCCCGTTACATGATATACGATTTCGTATTCATCGCCGGCAGGATAGAAATCTCCGAGGAGCGACAGGCTGATCTTATGTTTCGGGCAAAATCGATTGAATTTCCCGACTGCGCTTTTATGCTTCTCCTTGAGAGCGACATGACGTTCCCCTGCCCCGACATAGTCGGCGGCAAGATTGAGACCGATCAGAATATCCTCGGCCTCGCGTTTCATCAGTTCGTTGTCTTTGGCAAGAAGAGGCTCGCACTCGGCGCCATTAGCGAGATAGTACTCGACGCGCGATTCGAGCTTTACATGTGTGGGAAAACCGGCGCCCCCAGCACCTACAACGCCTGCAGCTTTTACTTTGTCCTTAAGGTCCATTTATACCAATCGCAGGTTTGAGTCAACTCGGATCAGGGTCACTAACTCCCGTAGGTCGGCGTTCCGCAGCCCCGCGGGGCGGGGCAAGAAACCCGACTCTCGTATAACAAGATAGAGGTGTCGCGTTTCTCATCCCGCTTTGCGGGATTCGGAACACGACCTACTATTGGGGCAGACGAGGACGTCTGCCGCCCACAAACATTGGCAGATGTGGACATCTGCCGTACACGAGGCGCAACTATGCTCCGCCGCCTTTCGGTACATCAATCTGATCTCTCCATCTGATGTACGAAAGGTGCGAGTCCGAATGAACTTCATCCCTGTCGATCTCCAGCTCGTCAATGATGCCCACCACCGCAGCCTCGATCGAACAGTTCTCGTTGCCAACCGCGAGTCGTGCCGCGCGACCATAGGCGACCATGACCATCTCGCCGATACCGGCGCCGAGGACATCCGCAGCGACAACGATGTTCTGCGTTGGGACTTTGTCAAGGTCGTACGGATGGATGATCAGGAATCTCAGTGATTCGATATTGACCGTCTTCTTGGTGGACCAGAGTGTACCTACTACTTTTCCTACAAACATTTAATCTATCCCGAGTGTTTTTTTGATTTCTTCTATGAGTTTCGACTTGGACGCCTTCGATATTTCTCTGCCCTGAATTCCGAGTTTCGGGAGTTTCCGAGCGAATTGTCGCAACGCCGCGACCGTCATCGCCTGAAGCTGATCGTCGGTTATATCGAAATACCTTTCCGGATCGAACGCCTTTCTCGCCCGTGGCCGGCTATCCGGCGCGCCGGATTGAGGACCGTAGCCCCGATACTTGCTGATGAATTTGCCCGGCGGCAGGATACTGTCCAAACCATCATCCGGCCGTGGTATGACATGCACTGCAACCAGTTCCCCAACCCTCTGAGCGGCTGAAGCCCCGGCTTCCGCGGCAGCCTGCACTGCGCCGAGTTCTCCTTCGAATTTAATCGTCACAAGAGTGCTATCCGTCACCTCGGCAGTCTGTACGACAACAGCCGCCGCTTTCGCAGCAGCATCGCATGCTTCAATGGCGCCGACCAATCCGGCGGTTTCGATCAAACCTAACGCATCACGTTCCATAGAACTCCAAGACTATGCGCCAATATAACATCCGAGTGCAATGGCGCGCAACCGGTTTGAAGACAAATCAGGGAACGGTTTTTCTGCAAAGGCATCAGATAGATCTCATTCTGCGCGCGATCACAACCCGTTCGATCTTGCTGTAGTCGAGCGCGATGTCGAGCAATTCCAGATGCGCCGTATGATCGACAAGACTCCGGACCTCATCCGATTGCCCCAGACCAATCTCGAAAATCAGAAAACCGCCCGGAACCAGAACAGAATCGATCTCCTTCAGCATCCGCCTGATGAAATCAAGACCATCCGGCCCCGACGTGAGAGCCGTCGCTGGCTCGTACTCCGTGATCTGGCGATGCAAAGATGGAACATCGGCCTCCCGAATATATGGCGGATTGCAGACGACGGTGTCGAAAAGGACTCCCTTGTTCCGGACAGGTTCAAACATGTCGCCTGTGTGAAACTCGAATCTCTGCTGCAGGTTGTGCATCATCACGTTTTCTTTTGCGAGGCTGATCGAATCTTCGGAGATGTCTGTGGCCACAACCGTCGCCTGTGGCAGATTCATCGCCAGCGCGATACCGATACATCCTGTTCCGCATCCGAGATCGAGGATGTACAGCCTGTCGAGTTCCTCGAGACGTTCAATCGCCTGCGACACCACAAATTCCGTCTCCGGTCGCGGGATCAGAGCGCGATTGTCGCACTTGATCTTCAGGCCGTAGAACTCTGTCTCACCGAGTATATGTTGCAGAGGCTCGTAAGCAAGCCGTCTCGACATAAGGCTTTCAAATTTCTCAACTATGTCCGAGGTTACCATCCTGTCGGGATCGAGGTAGAGATCGATCCGGGAGCATCCCATGATCGAACAGATCATCCGTTCGACATTGATGCGGCAGGCATCGATCTCGATTGCTTCAAGCCTCGATGCTGCGGAGTTGATCAGATCGAGAAGTCTCTGTTCGGCCATCTTGCCTACAGGCTCGGCATGAACAGACCGGTGTCAATAATGGTCGGGTCGTCGGGGAAATCAAAGCCGGAACAGCCGAGTTTCTTGTTTCCGTGGATTGTGTAGCGCAAAGTCGAATTGCTGCGTTTGGACGATTCAGCAGCGTCGACCGCGCCGAACGGTATCAGCGGGGCGACTGCCGCAACCGCAGTCGCGGTGCCCATTGTTTTCAGGAACTCGCGGCGGTCCATCTAAGCCTCTTCCTCCACGAGATTGAAATTCTCTATCAGTGCGTGCGGCACAAGCATGACAACGGAAAACTGGGGATAGAGCACGCGCTCTTTCGAGAGCATCAACATATTCGAAAAGGCTTCGAGTATCGACTGCTGTATCCTCATGTTCACGATCGCATCGCTGACCTTGCCGTTCTCGATCAGAAATGTGCCGTCGCGCGTGGTGCCGGTCACCATCGTCCGCATCGGATTCAAATAGTTGATATACCAGAAATGTGTGATATATATGCCGTGTTTGACCGACCGGATCATCTCGTCAACAGTCGCGCTCCCGCCCCCCATCACCATGTGCTTCGGATACGGCGTGAAGCTCTTTGTCGCGACATGAGCATGCCCGGTCGATGACGAACCCATCAGGTTCGCATCGTAGGAATTCGAGACGACGCCTTTGGCTATGCCATTGGTCACAAGTTCAACGGTTTTCCGTGGAACGCCTTCGTAATCGAACGGCATACCGAGCATCTTTGGATTCGATGCGTCATCCTTGACCGTGAATTTGTCACCGGCGATCATCTCGCCGATCTTGCCGGCCATGAATGATCTGTGCTGAACAAACGTCCCGCTGCCGAATCCCATGAATCCGAGGAAGAGCAGCAATTGCCCGACGGCGGCAGGTTCGAGCAGCACCGTATACTGCCCGGATGGAAGAGTGACAGGGTTCCTGCTCGCGGTCGCCTTGCGTGTGGCTCTTTCGGCAACGCCGGAGGGACGGATGTTCGCGACATCGCGGTTGTAGCCTATCGCATAGCCGGATAAGCCGTCATCGCCGCTGACAGTGAGGGAAAGCTCCGCCTTTGTGCCCTCGAAATACTGCTCTGTTCCGAGCGAGTTGATCACTGCCACACGGTCCGTTACAGTCTTGAATGCACCGGCGGTACGGAATCCCTGCACGCCCGCGACTTTGTTCATCTGCCAGACTGCGTTTGCGCGGTCGGCAGGAGAATAGTTCGCAGTCGATTCGAAAAACGCACCCACATCCGGGACCTTCTCTGACTTCGGCAGTGAAACAAACCGCTCGTCATCCTCCTGGAATGAGCTTATGTCAACAGCGTCGGAGATTGCTCGCTTAACCGCATCGATTCCGAGCTTGTTTGTGGATGCCACTCCGATCTTCTTGCCGTTGACTACTCTCGCGATTATCGAGCAGTCGTTTCTCATAAGGTTCTGCTGAATCTGGCTCTCGGCAATGTGGGTCAGCGCGAAATCCTCGCCGTCATAGACCAGTTCGGCCTGATCGGCAGAAGCCGATTTCAACGCCTCATGTAGAATTGACAGGATTTGATCCTTTGACAGCATCTATGCACCAACCTTTATCTGTCTGAATCTGCATGGCGAAGTACCCTGCGCTGTCCGCCCATTCTGGGAGGGCTGTCCCTTGCCGCAATTCGGCGTGCCCCAGAGCTTCCAGAGCGATTTGTCGCCTATCGAGTCGCATGAATTCCAGAACTTGACCGTGTTGCTCGAATAGGTCGGACGCTTGACCATATCGCCGAGTTTCCCGCCTTTGATTTCCCAGCCGATCTCGCAGCCGAGTTGAAAACTATCGCGCTCATCATCGATCGACCAACTCTCGACGGTCTCCATGTAGATACCATCATCGATGCCGCCGATCAGTTCATCGAAAGCCGAATCCCCCGGTTCGAGAATGACATTCGTGATGCGCACAATCGGCGGATTCCGCCATCCGTCGGCCATACACGCGCCTGACGATGATCTGCCGATCCTGGCCGCGCTCGCGCGATTCGAGAGATAGCCGACGAGTAATCCGTCACGAACCAAGTCGACCCTGTGCGATTTCACGCCTTCATCGTCGTATCCCCACGTTGCCAGACCGCCGGGGTGAGTTGTGTCAGACACGAAGCTGACAATGGGCGACGCGTATTGCAACACATCGAGCTTGTCTGTTGTGGCAAACGATGTCCCGCTGAAATTCCGTTCCGAGCCGAACACGCGATCGAGCTCAAGAGCATGACCGACCGATTCGTGAATCTGGAGCGACACCTGATCGCCCGACAGCACGATATCATACACGCCGGACGGGCACTCTTTCGCGGTCATCATTGCCACAGCCTGTTCGGCAATCCTCGGGAGGTTCTCCTCGAATCCGATTTCATCAATCAGTTCATAGCCTTTCGCCATGTATTGTCCGGACGAACTCGGGAACGATCTCTCGCTCCGATCGTGACGCGATTTCACAACTCCGCACGACGCTCCCGCGCCGGTGTGCAGAAGTTCCTGTTCAATCTTAGATCCCTCGGACGATACAAACAGCTTGCTGATTCGCCTGAAATCCATGAAGCAGTTCGACGAGGTTATACCCTCCTGCGCGCGCATTATCGCATCGTAGCTTTTCAGTCGGTCAATTTTCTCTGCGAGCGAAATCTCGAAAGGATCGATCCTGAAAGGCGTGACATAACGATCTTTAGCCGATTCGATTGGCGCCAGTTCGATCCTGCGGTCGTTGATCTTAGCCGACGTCTTCGCGATCTCCACCGCCAGCCGCGCCGCATTGCGCACCGATTCTTCGGTCAACTCATTGCTCGCCGCAAATCCCCACGCACCATCGGCAATTACGCGAACGCCGAATCCGGCCGACAGATTGCGGTCGAGCAAGCCCGGCTTTGAATCCGAGACATCGACGCTCTCCGTGCGAGTCTCGACGAACCTGAAATCTGCGTATGAAGCACCCTGCTTCGTGGCGATGTCTATGGCGAGATGAGCAAGCTTCTCAAACTGCATGCGACCATTCTACGTCGAGAGAGTCAAAAAAACAAGTGAAAGCTTTTTGTGCGAGTCAGGATTATGCGAGCCATCAGACGACGGCATGCAGCAGAACGGCGATTATGGTAATCAGCGATGCAGTAAATATACACGTTCGGGCGGTTCCGGCTAAAATAAGATTCCCCGTATCAGTTCCGGAAAACGCTGACCCTTTGAGCAGGAACGTCATGACAATCCAGATCACGACTGCGACTTCGAGAAGAGTATCACCGGGATCGAATGACCCGAACGGCCAACCGCCCCAGCCGTGCGGACCATGCACTCGTCGCTGTAGCATCGCGCTGAATAATACGTTCGCCAGCAGGAAAATCGCCGTCCAGAAAGATTGCTTCCCGATCAGGATCATTGCTGCGGGACGTTTCACGATCTCGAAACAAGTGAAAAAAGCGAGCAGCACAGCAAGGATGACCATTCCCCGGCTCAACTTCTGAAGGAGAAGGAGCCAGATCGGAGCGATCTCCTCGAATCTGATCGAGAAAAAATCTCCGCCGTCATCCTCAGCCGGGAGAGTAAGAAGCACCTTTTCATTTATCCCTTCGACCTTGAAGTAGTACAGCGCAGTGGTTCCGGTCGGGTGTAACTGCATCGTAGCTTCATAATCGTCGATAGCCTCATCGGCCAGCTTCGCTTCAATCGCTGCAAACTCAACACTCGTGTCCGCCTCGACTGCCGACCTGGTCATCAGAAATACTCTGAAAATCCGCGGCGGCAGCGAAGTTGTCACCCGTACGGTGAGCTTGGGAGGAAATTCCTGACCGCGATGCACCGGTCGGACATCATGCAGCATACGAATGCCGTCGTCGGCAGATTCGACAGTTCTGGAATCGCGATGTGACCTGTGAATCAGTTCAGAAGTGACGACAAGCGCGCAAGTGAGGAGAATAGCGGCTGCGATCTTCCATGTGCTCAACGCCCCGTATCTCCCTGCGTGTTGAAAAACGCCGTGACAAGTATTGCCCGCAGATTCGTCATCACGAGGAGCGTTAGCGACGTGGTGATCTCAGTTCTTGTAGTGCGCGACCTGACTTGAGATTGCCACGCTCCTTTCAGTCGCTCGCAATGACGGCGAATTCCAAAAGTAATTCGATACACCATGTCAATCACCTTTATCAACACACTCATCCCTGCCGGGCGTTTTCGATCTCATGATCCTGCTGTGACAGCTTCAGCTTCTCCTGCTGATCGGCCAGACTCAGCGCGTCGATGACCTGCTGCAACTCTCCCTGCAGAATGGCATCGAGCTGGTGGACCGTCAGGCCGATTCTGTGGTCAGTCACGCGCCCCTGCGGGAAATTATACGTGCGGATCTTGGCCGATCTGTCGCCGGTCGAAACCATCGATTTCCGCTGGTCGGCGATTTCCTTGTGCTGCTGCTGCTGTGCCTGTTCGAGGAGTCGCGCGCGAAGTACCTTCATTGCTTTGTTCTTGTTCTTCAACTGCGATTTCTCGTCCTGGCAGGTAACGACCAGACCTGTCGGAACGTGGGTAATCCGAACTGCGGAATCGGTCGTGTTTACCGACTGCCCGCCCGGACCGGTCGATCTGAAAACATCGACCTTAAGATCGTTCGGACTGATTCGGATATCGATTTCCTCAGCTTCAGGCAGCACGGCAACCGACGCAGCCGACGTGTGAATGCGTCCCGATGACTCAGTCACCGGTACCCTCTGCACCCTGTGAACGCCCGATTCATATTTCAGCTTGCCGTAAGCGCCTTTTCCCGTAATGAGGAAAATGATCTCTTTGAAACCGCCGACTCCTGTCGGATGCGACGACAGAGGTTCGAGCTTCCATCCCATTCTATCTGAGTAACGGCTGTACATCCGGTACAGATCGGCTGCGAACAGGGCGGCTTCATCGCCACCGGTACCTGCGCGAATCTCCAGGACGGTATTGCGCGAATCATTCGGATCACGCGGCACAAGGAGGAGCTTCAGCTCCTCTTCAAGTGATTCTTTTTTCGGATAGAGTTCTTCGAGCTCGGCCCGCGCAAGTTCGGCAATTTCTTTATCCTCGCCGGAGTCTCGAAGCTCTTCGTTCTCTTCGATCTGCCGAGCGAGCTTCCTGTAACGAATACCGACCTCGACCATCTCAGAGAGGTCGCGGTGTTGCTTGGAGATGTCGCGAAGAGCCTTGAGATCGTTAATGACTTCAGGAGAGGCCAGCTTCTCGGTCAATTCGGCGAGCTTCGCTTCGAGCTTTTCGACAACCTCGGTCAATCCCATCAGTCTTCGACCGCAATCTTTGCGGGGGCCTCTTCCATTCTCAGGGCACTCTTAAGCGCGGCGATAGCGACTTCGAGTTGATCGAGCGTCGGTTCTCTCGTCGTCAATGCCTGAAGCCAGAGGCCGGGAGCGATGAAGAACTTCGTCACCTTGCTTTCCCTCGTCCTGCCGGACAGCTTGAGCAACTCATACGATGCACCTGCCACAAGCGGCAACAGACTGAAGTGAATGAGGAAACGTGTCAGCAACGTAGGCGGAGCGCCGGTGATGATCGCATATAGCGTGTCTGAGACACTGTAGACGATAATGGCAAGTATTGCCACGATGAGCACGAAGCTGGTGCCGCATCTCGGATGCCGCGTCGTGAATGTCTGCGCAAGTTCGGGCGTAAGATTCTTGCCGCTCTCGTATGCCCAGATCGACTTGTGCTCGGCGCCGTGATACTGGAACACCCGCTTGAAATCCTTGAAGAACGAAATCCCCCAGATATACCCGAGGAACATCAGCACCCGGATTATACCGGCAACGAGGTTGAACGATAGCGCATCCTTCTTGATATGAAGAAGTGAGGAGAACCAGAGTGGGAGAAAGAAAAACACACCGATACCGATTGCCATCGCCACGACCACTGTCAACAGGAGCATCAGGCTCATTGAACTCGATGGCTTGCCGTCTTCGGATGCCTTCCCCTCCTGGATGTCGACGTCCATTGCGGCGATTTCCGCAGAGAAGTTCAGGGATTTGATGCCGATTGCGAGCATCTCCACAAACGTGACCACCCCTCGCACGATCGGCAATCCGAGAAACTTGTTTCGTTTCGAGAGCGGCACGAAGTCATTGTTCCTGACCTTGATCGTGCCATCGATACGCCTGACGGCGGTCGAGATGCGGTCGGTGGAGCGCATCATCACACCCTCAATTACCGCCTGTCCGCCAACACTCAGATCCGGCATGCCCGTCCTCTGGTAAAACCGTTTGAGTCAAATGAGTCCAAATAGAAAAAGGCGGCTCTCCGCAGAGCAGAGATACGCCGCCTGAATAAACTATCTAAGACTCTTTGTCCGCCTCGGACTTCTTGTCCTTGTCGACCAGATTGTACTTGCGCATGTAACGTTCAACCCGACCTGCCGTATCCACCAGTTTCTGTTTGCCGGTGAAGAACGGATGGCAGGCGGAACATATTTCGACCTTGATCTCTTTCATTGTCGATCGAGTCTCGAAACTGTTCCCGCACGCACATGACACAGTAGCTTTCTGATACTTGGGATGAATTTTCGCCTTCACAAATAACTCCCGAAAAAATTTCAGTCTAATCTATTTCATTTTCGGCAGAAATCAAGCCTTTTGTGTCCAATCAACTCTAACTTCCGTGCGCAGCTATGGTTCCCGGCAACAGTCGATTATCTCAAAAACTCTGCGATGTGCGAAGCAATGGCGGAAATCATGGCAGAGAGTGGATATACTGAACAGATATTCAAAGAGCCGGGGCAGTTCCATATCGAGAAATTCTGGTAGAGGATCGGCTCAACCGACGATATTCCTGCCGCAATTGACTGTCCCTCAGGATCCCCTCGCGGATCGGGGTACAAGAGGACGGGATCGGCGACCGAAAAATGGAAGCAATATCTGGCAACAGCTTGCAGAAGATCGCCAGGTCACACCGACGACTCCGTCGCCGCCAAGACCCGGCGAAACTACCTTTTGGGACAGCCTGTGTACCTGACATCCTTGTTGTTTCGTGAGCGGCAGAAGTCCTCGCAAAGTCCTGAGTCTCGAAGGGCGAGTCCTGAGCTTCGAAGGGTCTGCCCGAGTCCCACACCGACAATCGAATTCTCTTGAATTGCTTGATACTATTCCTTTTATTCCCGCTCAGGCAATGAATATGAATTCGATTCATACCCCGAGGTGAATGATGAGTAACGATCTAAGATACGATATATTCGACCAGAGGCTTGGCTATTACGGCACAAAGAGGTCCGACAATTACACCAGGGACAATATCGTCGAGTTCAATCAGAGGCACCATTCTGTCCTGGCAAGTTACGGTCTCGAACTGGCGGAGAATACCGTCACGACCATCGACGGCGACATCAACAATCGCTCCAATCTCGGCGCGCTCAGGAATCGTCAGATACGCGAGTCAGTAGGGCTTTCAGCCGCACTCTCGGCAATTGCCATTGGACTGCATGGCTACGGTTCTTTCGCCGCGCTTCCAAAAGAGGAACAGATAACAGAGATGAAGAATCATCTCAAGCGGGCGAATGATCGCACCGCCGCGCAGGTGATGGCGGAAGTTCTCCAGAGAACGACCGAGTCGCTTCCAGTGGGAGAGGAAGTCGTCATCGAATCGACAATAACCGAAGGTGTTCGCGTCAAGCCGGGCAAGGAAGCTGGCGGCAATCCGACCATCGCCGTTGGTGCACTGTTCGGCAAGGATGAACACCGCGAGGCTTACGGAGTCTCTATGCCGGAGTCGGTCACGCTTTTGTCGATGGGCAATGACGTTATCGATGGCACCACCAAGTCAGTCATGGGACAGCATTCCAGCATGACTGCGCTTTTTATTACGGAGTCGGGCGTCAAGCGTCATCTTCCCGACATATATATCCAGCGCTGGATGTCAGGCGCCTATTTCAACGAGTTCAATCCGCGCGAGGTCAGCGTGCTCGATGCGGCCGAGTTGATGGCTGATGCCTACGGTATGAACAGTCTCGACAAACTCTCGGCCTTCTATCTCGATCGATCTCGTCACCTTCCCGCCATGGACGCTCTCAACAAAGCAGGTGTAGCGACCCCATACGATAAAGACGGCGATCTCTTTCCGGCGATTCTACTCGGACTGGATGCTCTGAGATTTCCCGACGGCCGCGGTCTCTCGACAATGATAGGCGAAATAGGGGGGTCGGCGGAGTGGGCGGTCAGTGTGCTGCCGCTTGTATGGCGCGGCGGTCAGGCATTGGGTATGATGACAAGTCAGGCTGCGCTGACCAGCAAAGGACTCTCTCCCGAGGAACTCTGGGAGCGTAGGTTCCATTTTACCGAGGAAGAATTCATCCAGATTCAGGACGCGCGTTTCCAGCACAAGCCATACTTCACTATCAAAGACATCATCGAGGATCCGTTCGCCGGAGGTATCGCCGCGTTTGGAGCGATTTCGGACAATTTCTACTATCCCGACATGATCGGCGTCTCCAAAGATCCGGAGAAAAACCAGGTCTCGGCGTGTGTTTTCACGGTCAATTCTCTTGGCGTGATGCAGCTCTGGACCATGACATTCCGGTGCGTGAACGGGTTTGACAGTACGGTCGAGAGGATGACAACTCCGAAGGCGTCGCTCGAAAACCTCAGCGGCAATGACCTTAAGGCGAAAGTCGATGAGTGGCTGGCCGGCGATGACAGCAGGAAACGCTTCCGGACTTTTTTCAACAACGAGTACTATCCGGCGCTCATCCCTGTCCATGACAAGATGGTGCTGCTACACAAGACCATTGATGATCTGATCGCCAGGCAGGCGCTCGGAGAGATCGATCGCGAGATAACGGCGGTCGTCGAGGAACTTGCCGCCGACTGGTTCATTCACTCGGTCGCATAGCCCCAGTTCTCTTGCCGGTGATCAGGTTCCACGTATCGTCTTGACAGACCAGCATGCTTTGCTATTATAGCGTCAACAAATCGATCAGGATGCGCTAACAATACGCTTCTTAGTACATTGGAGGTCAGTCAGATGGGAAACTTCAGAATTCCATACCCGAATAACGAGCCGATCTACAGCTATGCCCCCGGGACGCCGGAACGCGCTAAACTCGAAGAGGCTTTGAGTGAACTAAAATCTCATCAGCTCGATGCGCCGATGGTGATAAATGGCGAGGAAATCCGTGTCGGCAAACCGAAAAAGATCACCGCCCCGCACGATCACAGCCTGGTGCTCGGCCAGTGTTATCAGGGAGGAGCAACGGAAGTCGAGGCCGCTGTAAAATCCGCCATGCAGGCGAAGAGCAAATGGGCTGGTCTTCCCGCATGGCAGCGAGCATCGGTATTCCTGAAAGCCGCCGATCTGCTCGCCGGACCGTATCGATACAAGATGAATGCCGCGACGATGCTTGCGCATTCCAAGAGTGCATTCCAGGCAGAGATCGATTGCGTTTGCGAACTGGTTGATTTCTTCCGGTTCAACGCCTATTACATGCAGATGATCTATGACCAGCAGCCGGGCAATCAGCCGACGATGTGGAATCGTGTCGACTATCGCCCGCTGGAGGGATTCGTCTTCGCGGTGACACCGTTCAACTTCGTATCCATCGCTGGCAATTTGCCGTCAGCACCGGCGATAATGGGCAATACATCTGTCTGGAAACCAGCATCATCGGTAGTATACACAGCTTATCTGATCATGCAGATATTCAAAGACGCGGGCCTTCCCGATGGAGTGATCAACATGGTAACCGCACGGGGCGCCGACATCGGCGAACTGGTCCTCAAGAACCCGGACCTCGGCGGAATCCATTTCACCGGCAGCACCGTGGTTTTTCAGTCCATGTGGAGAACTATCGGAGAGAATATCGCCAGCTACAAGTCATACCCGAGAATCGTGGGTGAGACAGGCGGTAAAGACTTCATCTTTGTTCACAATTCGTCAGATATGATGGAAGTCGTTACGGCGCTGGTTCGCGGAGCGTATGAATACCAGGGGCAAAAATGCTCAGCGGCATCGCGCGCTTACATCCCGAAATCGATGTGGCCCAAGCTCAAGGATGCGCTGACTGCTATGATTGGCGATCTCAAGATGGGTGATCCGTGCGACTTCAGCAACTTCGTGAACGCCATAATCGACAAGTCGGCATACGACAGCATTGTCGAGTACATAGACTATGCGAAAAACTCAAGCGACTGCGAAATCCTTATCGGGGGCGGCTACGACGACTCGAAAGGTTACTACATCGAACCTACCGCCGTGCTTGCCAACGATCCACATTTCAGGCTGATGGAGGAAGAAATATTTGGACCGGTGCTGACTATCTACGTATATGACGACGACAAGTTCACCGAAACACTGCATATATGTGATGAGACGTCGCCTTATGCGCTGACCGGCGCTATCTTCTCAAGAGACAGATCGGCCATTGCGGAGGCGATGCAGATTCTCCGCCATGCCGCCGGCAATTTCTATATCAACGACAAGCCGACCGGAGCGGTCGTGGGACAGCAGCCATTCGGTGGTGCGCGAGCTTCGGGAACGAACGACAAGGCCGGAAGCTATCTGAATCTCATTCGCTGGGCATCGCCGCAGACAATAAAAGAGACTCTTCTTCCGCCGAAGGACTACAAGTACCCGTATATGGGTTAGAGCTATGGTTATTCACAAGACTACATGTCGAAAGGCGCTTGCAGCATCAATGTTTCTTGCATGCTTCGTTCTGGCGTCGATGTCCTGCAGCGATGATGAGAATCCTGTCAACGGGGATTCGAGGTATCTCGAACTCGTATGGAAAATGACAGAGTACGATATTACAGTCGATACGCTGGCGGGAACCAACGAAATCATGCCACTCAGCGTCGATGCCTTCTGGAAAGGATCGTTCGAGCAGTACGATCAATCGGGCAATGTCATCGAGGATGGAATTTTCTCGATTCTTGTCGAGCGGGATACCGCTATCGACAATCAAGCCTGGTACATTCTGGCCGGTACGGAGAATCTGTTTTCCGATAGGGAGGATGGTCTTTGGGCCATGTATGGTTATGCGGATGGACGGACGCTTCAGGATCCTGTATTGCACTCCAAATTCCCGGCGGTGGTTGGCGACACATACCAGTCGGGCGATACACTTGTAGCCACTGTGACAGTTCTCTCGACAGACACTCTCATCACAGTTCCCGGCGGAGAGTATCATTGCTATCTCTACGAATGGGATCGCCCCGACAAGAAACGGATCGACCGCTATTTCCTTGCGCCAAACTTCGGATGGGTCATGTATGAGTTCTATGCGCTGAAATAGGCGTTACGGATCACGTGACTTATGAATCTTTCCGTCATTGCGAGCGACCGCCGGTCGCCGATCCCGTCATTGACCCCGATCTTCTCCCTCCGGGATCCCGTGGGAGAGGGGATCCCCGAGGGACAGGGAGCGTGACAATCTCATGTTGGGCATCACATTTCATGAACTGAGATCACCACGTCGCTATCGCTCCTCGTGATGACGACAATACAGACCCGCCCCCAAATGGGTTTTTCAACAAGCCCTTTCACCGGAGTGACATAAACCGTGCCCGACAGATGTCCAGAGGTTGTCCCATAAGTGCTGATTGACTTGAGCGGGAATGACCTCGCTTTCTTTCGCAAGCATGAACACCAACCTATCAGACCTTTTGGGACAGCCTCTCCACATCTGCCGATATCAACGCTGGATGGGGCAGACCTTTCGAAGCTCAGGACTCGCCCTTCAGGGCTCAGGACTTTGCGAGGACATCTGCCGCCCACAGTATGCCGCATTCCACGGAGAGATGGCAAACAGCTTGCGGCGGATGCTGTCGTTGTGTATACTTATAAGTTCAATTGTACCGTCTGCCGGGCGGTAATGTGGGGATTCTGAAGCTGTGGAACTGACTGAGCATGCTGGTGCGAATCTGATGACCGCTGTCGTGTCTGACCGGATCGATATTCCATCGAAGTCCGAGTCGCCGGAGATGTTCGACAAAATATCGAGGCGTTACGATCTGCTCAATCACCTGCTTTCGTTCGGGCAAGACATCATCTGGCGAAGGAAAGTCGCGAGTCTGATAGCAAAGTACCCGCATGATCGTGTCCTCGATCTGGCCTGCGGAACATGCGATCTGCTGCTTGCGGCATCGGAATTCAACGACGACATCACACTCTGTATCGGGATCGATGCGTCCGACAATATGCTTCGGATCGGTGACAGGAAAATCCGCAGTCGCGGTTTGTCCCGGACATTCAATCTGATCGGCGGCGATGGCATGGAGTTGCCGCTTGCCGATGGTTCCGTCGATTTCTCAATGATTTCATTCGGCATCAGGAATATGCTCGATCCTCAGAGGACTCTCGATGAACTCTGCAGGGTCACCGGAGACGGCGGGACGCTGGCGGTCCTCGAATTCTCGATTCCTGACAGGCAGCCGTTTGCATCGATTTACATGTTCTATTTCAGGCGAATACTGCCATTTCTCGGCGGGCTTATCTCCGGCGATCGCTATGCATACAGCTATCTCAATAAGACTGTCGAAACCTTTGCCTATGGCGAAAAGTTCTGCGAAATGATGAAAACGGCAGGATTCGCATCGGTGGAAATGTTTCCGCTGACGATGGGCGTCGCCACCGTATACCTTGGCCACAAGAGATGATCTACTCGTTTGAAAAATCTGATCCTGCGAAGAACAGATTCATCGAAGAACTGACAGCGGGCGACGTCGACTTCGAGGTGGTAGATCACGACCGATCGGTCGTGCGTATCCTGGGGAGTGTCGGCGATGGATGCGGAGCCGAGCTTGACAGAATCTACGAAGGCAGGCGCAAGCTGACGATTGCAAAACGTGAATCGAGTGATCTAATCTCAGATTTCCGTGATCCCGACTCGATCACAGTCATAGCAGGACCCTGCTCAGTCGAATCGGAGCAACAGATCGAGGCGGTCGTATCGTTTCTGACATCGGTCGGTGTCAGGTATATCCGGGGCGGGGCATACAAGCCACGAACCTCGGCGTCATCATTCCAAGGCATGGGGAGGACCGGCCTGAGAATCATTTGCGACTGCGCTCGGACGGCTGGACTTAAGGTTGTCTCTGAGGTCATGGACAGGTCGCAAATCGACACACTTCTCGAATATGCGGATATCATTCAGGTCGGATCGAGGAACATGTTCAATTATACGTTAACTACTGCTCTCGGTTCTGTCGACAGGCCTGTCCTGCTCAAGCGCGGTATGGCGGCGACTGTCGACGAATGGCTCAAGGCAGCCGACTATATCTCCCGCGGCGGCAACGATTCTGTGATCCTGTGCGAACGCGGTATCAGGACATTCGAGCCGCGAACAAGGAACACGCTCGACATTGCGGCGATACACATAGCAAAAGAGCAATCAGGGTTCCCGGTCATCGCCGACCCATCCCACGCCGCAGGTAATAGCGATCTGGTAGCCCCGCTTGCGATGGCCGCAGCCGCAGCCGGCGCAGATGGCATAATGGTAGAGATTCATCCGCGGCCAGAGAAAGCTCTCTCCGACAGAAACCAGGCTCTTCGTTTCGACCAGTTCGAGCGGCTTCTCGCCCGGCTCGCAGAGCTTAGATCGATCCGATAGTCATTCCAGGAGTGCAAATGCACATCGATTTCCAGACTCTGTTCAACAATGAGAAAGAGCGGATTTCAACATCGTTGCGCGATCGCGTACGGGTGCTGCAGGATCGACTGAGTAATGACATACGCGAGCTTCCGATCATAGCTTCGATCAGGATAGACGACATCGATCCGGTCCGATGGCTAAGTGCTCAGAGCACATCGCCGCGTGCTTACTGGTCCGCGCGGGATGGCGATCTGGAGTTGGCGGGATGCGGATCGGCGATCCGGATAGATTCAAACTCCACAGGTTCAATCGACGCTGCGTGTCGCCGGATCGACAATATTCTTGCGCTCTGTGATGATGAAACTATGCGATTCTTCGGAGGCCGATGCTTTGACGAGCAGGCGAAACGGGATGAATTGTGGTCTGACTTCCATGACGCCTGGTTTGTGATTCCTCGCGTCTCTGTTCAATCCGAAAATGGCTCGACATATCTCGTGTCGGCGTCTGTCGTCAACAGAGAAACCACCGTCGATCATCTGACGTCAGAGTTCGAGACGGCTATCGCAAACATCAACAACACAACCAGTAGCAATCAGCATTTGGAGTTGTTGCGGCGGGAGGATTCGCCTGATTCTTCCGGCTGGAGTGATCGTGTCGGGAATGTTCTCGGCATGATAGGACGCGGTGAGATAGATAAAGCTGTGCTCGCGAGGCGATCTGACTTGATCTGCTCTGCTGAAATCGACCCTGTCGAGTACTTGTCGGAATTGATATCCGCGAACGACAAATGCTACGCATTCATGATCGAGCCGACCCGCGGTTCGGCGTTTCTCGGAGTATCGCCCGAGAGACTGTTCAAGATCGACGATGATTTACTATTAGGTGAAGCCGTTTCAGGTACTGTGCCGAGGGGTGAGAGTGAGTACGAAGATCGCGAGAATGCAAAGTGGCTTTTGTCAAGTGAGAAAAACTGGCACGAGCATTCTCTTGTCGAGATGGATTTGCTCAAGATGTTTGAGAACTTGTGCAGATCGAGTGCTGGGTTGTCCGAACGATCTCTTCTGAAGTTGAGCAATGTTTCGCATCTCTATTCGTGGGTGGAAGGCAGACTTCGGACGGGGATCGAGATTTCGGATATCATTCGCACGTTGCATCCAACACCCGCGGTCGGCGGCTCTCCACGTGATCGGGCTATGCGCGCTATCCGCACTCTCGAACCGTTCAGCAGGGGGTGGTATGCTGCGCCAATCGGTGTGTTCGGGAAAAGTAACTCGGATGTCGCTGTCGCAATCAGATCTGCGTTCGTATCGGGAAACACTGTTTCTGTCTTTGCGGGCGCGGGTATAGTTGCAGGTTCAGAGTCAATGTCCGAATGGCAGGAACTGGAGCACAAGATATCGCTTGCCCTGAGACTGTTCGATGGAGTTCTGGTTTGATATCTTCAAATCGCTGGTCCGATCTCATCATTGAGGAACTCGTTCGCAACGGCGTAACGACAATCTGCATCTCGCCCGGAATGCGGAACACTTCTCTCGTGATCTCCGCCGCGGAGAATCCTCGAATGAATATCATAGTCCACACCGACGAGCGAGGAGCCGCATTCTATGCAGTCGGCCGTGCCAAAGCGACACGGAATCCGGTCGCGCTGATTTGCACATCGGGCACTGCGGCTGCCAATTACCTTCCCGCAGTCGTCGAGGCGTCGTATTCCTGTACCCCATTGATTGTGCTGACGGCTGATCGCCCTGTGGAACTTCAGGACACCGGCTCGAACCAGACAATCGATCAGGCAAATATCTACGCGAGATTCGTCCGCTTCAATTTCGATCTGCCTGCGCCGTCTGATGATACTTTGCCTGAGTTCGTTCTGACTACGATCGATCAGGCTGTCTACAGATCGCGCCGGAGTCCATCAGGTCCTGTGCATATCAATTGCCGATTCGCTGAGCCGTTGACCCTGCATAACGACGATTCGATCACCGAAGAGACCAGCCGCAGGCTGCGACACTGGAAGGAAAGTGACACTCCGTATACAACATACAATTTGTCTCGCTCGGTACCGGATGAGAGCCTGCTCGATAATGTGAGATCGCGCCTGGTATCATCTAAGAGCGGCATGATAGTGGTAGGCGGACTGTCATCGTCGGATGATACCGATTGCATTCACGAGCTGGCGGCGAACCTGAGAATGCCGCTTGTTGCGTGTGTATCGTCGGGTATGAGATTCGGGCGTGAGAGATATGACGGCCTCATCACATGCCACGATCTGTTCCTGCGATGCTCCGGCTTTGTCGAACGGTACAGTCCGGATTTCATATTGCATCTTGGCGGACCTGTCGTCTCCAAACATCTGATGGAGTACATCTGCGAATCGCGCGCCGACTATGTTGTCGTCAACGATACGCCGTTCAGGCAGGACCCGGTTCACTCCGTGACAATGAGAATAGAGGCGAATCCGGCAGATTTCTGTCACTCTATCGCTGATATCAAGACTGCGAAACAGTCTGAGTTACTTACGCCGTTCATCTCTGCGGACAAATTGTGCCAAGACCTGGTTTCTGAGTTGCATGTTGCACCTGAGTTCTCTAACGAGCTTCAGATTGTGAGCGCTGTATTGGACAGCCTGCCTGATCGATGCGGACTGTTTCTGGCGAATAGTATGCCGATCAGAGATGCCGACGCATGCGGACTTGTGTCGAACCGATCCGTAGTTGTTGCGGTCAATCGCGGAGCGAGCGGGATAGATGGTAATATAGCGACCGCGGCGGGTTTCGCGGCCGGTGCCGGCAGACCGACTGTCGCCCTTGTTGGCGACCTGGCATTTCTGCACGACCTGAATTCGCTCTCTCTGATCAGCAGATCGAAGGTTCCAATCACGGTCGTTGTCATCAACAACAATGGCGGCGGCATATTCTCGATGCTGCCCGTTTCTGAATACGACATTCATTTCGAGAAACTCTTTGGAACGCCGCACGATCTGACTTTCAAGAAAGCAGCCAAGCTGTTCGATCTCGAGTATTTCAAACCGGATTCGCCGGCTGATCTTCGCGAATGCTGCAACGATTCGTTCGCTTCCGGGCGAAGTGCGGTTATTGAAGTATGTACCGACAGGCGGACGAATGCGTCGGAACACAGGAAACTACTCGCGAGAGTTAAGTCAGAGATCGACAGGCTGACCTGACATGAGAGAATCGAGCATACAATTGGCATACAGGTGCTCTGGGAATCTGTCGGGCGTCCCCGTTATATTTCTCCATGGTTTCACGGGGTGCGGCGATGAATGGAGCGAAATCGTCGAGCGGTTGCCGGAGTCGTTTTGTATTTTACCGGACCTTCCCGGTCATGGGCGGAGCGTCGACGATCTCGCCGCTGAGGATTTCATGTTCGAATCGACCGCGCGATCACTGATCGACCTGATGAATGGTCTTGAGCTGGACACAGCCTGTCTCATCGGCTACTCGATGGGAGGAAGAATCGCATTGTATACCGCCCTCGAGTATCAGCAAAGATTCTCCGGTCTCGTACTCGAAAGCGCAAGCCCCGGTCTCAAGACTGATGAGGAGAAGCGCGACCGTCGCATTCAGGACGAGAAAATAATCGTGCGGATGCAGACAGAGGGGATCGACAAGTTTGTTGACACATGGCTTTCCAATCCGATGTTTGCGGTTATGCGAGATCGCGGTGAGGCATTCGATCGATTGAAAAGACTCAGATGCTCAAACAGCATCGACAGCCTTGCAATGTCGCTGAGAGGCGCCGGAACCGGAGTGCAGCCGTCGCTGTGGGGCAGACTCCATGAGCTTAAACTGCCAGTGATGCTTGTGTGTGGCGAGCGAGACAACAAGTATATATCTATCGCCGAGAGAATGTCCCGCGAAATAGGCGACTGTGCTGTCGCGCGCATTCCACATTCTGGTCACAACACACATTTCGAGAGGCCGGATCAGTTTCGAGAGAGTATATTGCAGTTCGTGAACAAAAACGTATGTGCGAAAGTCGAGCAGGGAGATACAGGATAATGTCGAGCATTGAATGGATAAGCGCGGGAAAGTTCGAGGACATCAAGTTCGAGAAAGCCGAGGGGATCGCCCGGATCACGATCAACCGCCCGCATGTCAGAAACGCCTTCCGGCCTCTGACCGTAGACGAGATGATCTCTGCATTCGAGGATGTCCGGGAGGATACCGATATCGGGGTCGTGGTCCTGACCGGTGAGGGCAAAGACGCGTTCTGCTCCGGTGGCGATCAGAGGATTCGCGGCGACGCCGGATACAAAGACTCCAAAGGTACCGAGAGGCTGAATGTGCTCGATCTGCAACGCCTGATCCGAACGCTGCCGAAACCTGTCATCGCGATGGTCGCCGGTTATGCTATCGGGGGCGGGCATGTTCTTCACCTGATGTGCGACCTGACAATCGCAGCCGACAACGCGCGGTTCGGTCAGACCGGTCCCAAGGTCGGCTCGTTCGATGGCGGCTATGGCGCAAGCTACATGGCGCGCATAATCGGTCAGAAGAGAGCTCGCGAGATGTGGTTCCTGTGCAGGCAATACAGCGCTGACGATGCCTTTCGCATGGGACTCGTCAACAAGGTCGTGCCGTACGAGAGGCTCGAAGATGAGACGATCGAATGGTGCAGGGAGATTCTCGCCAACAGTCCGATGGCGATCAGGTGTCTCAAAGCCGCGCTGAACGCCGACTGCGACGGCCAGGCGGGACTTCAGGAGTTGGCGGGCAACGCCACCCTGATGTTCTACATGACCGAGGAAGGTCAGGAAGGTCGCAATGCGTTTGTAGAAAAGCGTAAACCGGATTTCTCCAAATTCAAACGCCACCCATAGACCGATGCCGGAACAGAGCAATCTCAGAATCTGGCTATTGGCCGCGAGACCCAAGACACTATGGGCTGGCGTTGTACCTGTAGTTATCGGTGGGGCAATTGCGGTCGAGACAGGCGAATTCGCGGCGCTTCCGTTTCTATTAGCTCTCGCCGGATCAATGCTGGTCCAGATCGGTACCAATTTCGCCAACGACTTGTTCGATTTTCTGAAGAATGTCGACAACGGCGACCGCACCGGTCCGATGCGAGTCACGCAGGCAGGACTCGTAACGCCCGCTCAGATGAAGACGGCTATCATCATCGTATTCGCTCTTGCCCTGTTGGTCGGGATATATCTTGTATGGCGCGGTGGCGTGCCGATCCTCGTGATTGGCCTGTCCTCGATTCTGTTCGGAGTGCTCTACACCGCCGGGCCATATCCGCTCGGATATCACGGACTCGGAGATATTTTCGTGATGATTTTCTACGGTCCTGTTGCCGTCTGTGGCACATACTACGTTATGACGCTCGACTTCGGCTGGAACATCGTTCTTTGCGGGCTGGCCCCCGGCATGCTGTCGACCGCTATCCTGACTGTCAACAACCTGCGTGATGTCGAGACAGATTCGAGGACCGGCAAGCGTACGCTCGCGGTGCGATTCGGCAAGGCATTCGCAAGATGTCAATATGCTGCGCTGGTTTTCGGAGCCGCGCTGGTTCCGGTCGCGATCTACGCGTTGAACGGCGCTCATCCCTGGTCTATGGTCGCCGGAGTTATCGCGCTGCCCGCCGTATTACTGGTGAAGAAAATCGCTTCGGAATCATCGGGTCAGGAAATGAACAAAGTTCTCTCGGATACCGGGCGGCTGCTCGCGCTGTACGGTCTGATTTTCTCGATAGGCTGGAATATATGAAGATTGCCGATGTTGACCTGAAGGAATACTCGGTTGGTACGACCACGCCGATCCGTACATCGATTGGTGAAAGCATAAAGCGCGATGGCCTGATAGTCATAGTCCACTCGCAGGATGGCATGACAGGATTGGGCGAGATCGCTCCGCTCGATGGATACAGCAGAGAAAGCTTAAGCGATGCGTTATCCTGTGCGTCGATGCTTGCCGAGAATCTTGTCGGTGCGGACATTCCTGAGTCGCTCGAAGATATCAGCCTGATGCTGGACAGGCATTCACAAGACTGCGGTCCTTTGCCATCATCGGTGAGATTCGGTTTTGAAACTGCATTGGCCGATCTGCTCTCTCGAAGCTTTGATATTCCTCTCAGCGATTGGCTTGCTCCGGATAGTATCCGGACTATACCTGTCAACGCCCTTGTGACAAACACAGGTCCACGAATGATCGATGAAATCAATGAACTTATATCGTCTGGTTACAATTGTCTAAAGCTGAAAGTTGGTGGGCGAGACCCGATACCTGATGCAACACGAGTCGCATTGGTTAGGGAGACCGTTGGTCCTCAGATTCAAATCCGGCTCGACGCAAACAGGTCATGGAATTTGGATCAGGCGACTGAGTTCCTGCGACAAGTCCGCTCTCATGGGATTGAATATGTCGAGGAGCCGCTTGCCGATCCTGATATTGCTTCATACGAGAAACTCTATGATTCTTGCGGTGTGACGATTGCGATTGATGAGACGGTTCAGGACATCGACAGATGGACTCGATTGCTCAGTTGCCGTGCCGTCGAGGCGGTCGTGATAAAGCCGACCATCGCAGGTGGACTCGCCGCTTCTCTGAATCTGATGAGGAAAGTTGTTGCGGTTGGCAAGAAAGTTGTCGTCTCATCGACGTTTGAGACAGGAGTCGGTCTGGCAGCCTGTCTGCACCTTGCGGCCACACTCGGCGAGAACATACAGCCATGCGGTTTCGACACCATTCGCTACCTGACTGAGAACCTGATCGATGTTGACTTGAAACCGCGCGGTGGATTCATCGATGTTCCCGGCTCGCTGGGACTCGGAGTCGAACTCGATCCCGATTCCGGAGGGTGGACTTGATTAACGAGACTGTCGATTGCCCGGTATCGCAGCATGCCCGTACGAGACCGGACGATATTGCCCTGACCGATGGCAGTGTTCGTCTTTCATATAGCGAACTCGATCACAAGATTGAAACGCTCGGGAACGCAATCAGAGAACGTGGCCTGAATTGCGACAACAGGCTGGCAGTATTGGGGAAGAACAGCGCAAGCTATGCAGTGTTGATTCTGGCATGCTTTCGTCATGGCATCTGTGTGGTTCCTCTCAACATCCGAATGAATTCCAAATGGTGGAGAGAATCGATCGACATGGCTGACTGCAGCATGCTGTTCGTCGATGACGATTACACTTCTTTCTCCGATGAACTGTCAATCCCGTCAACCAGGCTCGCATCTATCATCCAAGCTGCGCCTTCATCCCTGTCCAGTCAGCATCGTGCTGAATCGGTGACAATCGATCTTGATGTTATCAGCAGCATCGTGTTCACCTCAGGCAGTACCGGCGCACCGAGAGGCGTTAGATTAACAGCGGGTAATCACTACTATAATGCAGTGGCGTCCAACGAAAACATATGGCTGTCGTTGGGTGATTGCTGGCTGGCCGCGCTGCCGTTCTACCATGTCGGCGGAATGGCGATTCTGTTCAGGTCGGCGATTGCCGAAAGCTCTGTCCATATCATGGCCGATTTTAACGCGCGCGATGTGAACAGGCTGATCGATGACGGCTCTATCAGTCACGTCTCGGTAGTCCCCGCAATGCTCGATTCGATCATCGACGCGAGACAGGGGCGAGAGTTTCCGCCGACTATGAAGGCTGTTCTTCTCGGAGGCGCACCGGCTTCGCGGCGGCTGATCGAAAAGACCTGCGCATTGAAAGCTCCGCTCTTCACAACTTACGGAATGACCGAGGCTGCCTCGCAGATTTGCACAACGTCTCAAGGTGATTCAGGCGACAAGCTTCTCACGTCGGGGAGACCGCTCGGTTGCTGCGAAATCAGGATAGTCGCACCTGACGGTAATTGCCTGCCATACGGCGTAGAAGGCGAGATACAGATCAGGGGTGAATCTGTCTTTGCTGGTTACTTACATGAAAATACGAGCGAGATATTCCTGCCTGATGGATGGTTCAACACCGGCGATGTCGGCCTGTTCGACGATGATGGTTACCTGCACGTTTCGGGAAGAAAAGACGCCATGTTTGTTTCTGGCGGGGAAAATATACACCCGTCTGCAATCGAACGAATCGCCGCTGACTTTCTGGGAGTACGCGATTGCGCCGCGATCGGTGTCGATGATGATACATGGGGCGCGAGGCCAATCCTGTTCGTCGAACCGATCAGCGCGGGGCTTTCTATCGCTGAACTGAAGATGCATCTGGAAACTAATCTCTCAAGGCTGATGATTCCGAAATCGATCATTATAATCGAGGAGATGCCGAGGTCGTCGGTCGGCAAAATCGATATTGCACGGTTGCGGGAAATCTTCGATTCAACCGAGGGCAGCAAATCTTAATCTGCGCAGTAACCGCTCAGTCCCTGTCTTAATTTATCGGGAAGCTGGATTTTCTCTTTGCTGTTCTTGTCCATTGTGACGTGGATGGTCCTGCATGTGCCCGCTGTCTGCCCATCACGGGTTCTGAGAACATATTCAAGCGTGAATGATGTAG
The DNA here is from genome assembly GCA_965369655.1 of uncultured bacterium. GTDB lineage: Bacteria > Zixibacteria > MSB-5A5 > JAABVY01 > JAHJOQ01 > JAJRZO01. The sequence goes on from CBDUQR010000005.1 coordinate 78,998, forward strand.
CCCCAATGTTCGCCACGGTTAGTTCGACTTCTATCTCGTCGCCGACTCCCAGCGGTTTTTCATAATCAGCTTCAGCGTGAACGATGGGAATGATGTACGGCTCCGTCTCGAACAACCGGGAGAATCCGAGTCCGATATCCTCCATCATTTTCTCGTAGGCTTCGTGGGCGAATATGAACCAGTTGGCGAAAAAGAGTATTCCCGCCGCGTCGGTATCTTGTAGCCGCACTGTCGTGGAGTATTTCATATCGCGAATTCCTCGAGCTTCTGCGTTGTCCGATTGAATATAGCCGCCGGAGCGATAGTCCGCAAACGGTATGATCGTGCTCTGATGGATTGTCAGTTTTTCCTGGCATTGCGCCGACTTGATATTATAGTATGTGTCAGGGAGCGGGAGATTAGATGAGAATTGCACTGATAGGCAGCGATCGAACGGAACTGAATGCGGTCGCCTCAGAACTGGAGAGACTGCTCGGGCTGGGATACCATCTGATTGACGATTACACCAGTTCCGAGTCAGTCGCGGGCGTCAAATCCGACTGGTGCATACTTGCGGTTCCTGCGGTTCTGCTGAAAAATATCGATCTGCGTCGCGAGATTCGCAAAGACTCGATCCTGTTGCTTTTCGAACATTCGTCGGATCAGACGGATGCTGACTTTGATATTATTCGTCCGTATGCGGACATAGCTCTCGATGTCGGTGCTATGTCGACCGAAGAGCTTGCAGAAGAGGCTGGTCGCGCCATAGGCGAGGAACTCGCAATTCGATTCAGGTCCGCGAACACATTCGGAGAGATCATCCGTGTGACGACATTCGGCGAGAGCCATGGTCCGGCAATCGGCGCGATAATGGATGGAGTAAAGCCCGGCATTGAAATATCCATCGAAGAAATTCAGGCGGAGATGGATCGTCGCCGACCCGGTCAGAGTGCGGTCACGACTCCGCGCGCGGAATCTGACACGGTCCATATATTGTCGGGAATGTTCGAGGGCAGGACGACCGGCGCTCCAATCGCAATAGTCGTCTACAACCGGGACCAGGACCCGTCGAAGTACGACGGCATCCGAGAGCTGTTCAGGCCGGGTCACGCGGACTTCACTTATTACAGAAAATACGGACTTCGCGATCATCGCGGGGGCGGAAGATCATCGGGCCGCGAGACAGCGGGGCGTGTCGCCTGCGGTGCGATAGCCAGAAAAATCCTGTCCGATCGCGGTGTGAGAATCATTGCACACTCTGTCGAGATCGCCGGCATAAGTGCGAAGAGATGCGACCTCGACGCCATTGAACAAAACAAAGTTCGCTGCGCCGATCCTGAAGCTGCAATGAAAATGGAGGCGGCGATACTCAAGGCTCGCGAGAAGAAGAACTCTGTTGGCGGCATCGCACAGATCGAGATACACGGACTTCCGGTCGGATTGGGCGATCCTGTGTTCTTCAAGCTCGACGCGAGACTGACATTCGCCGTTATGACTCTCGGCGCTGTCAAGGGAGTGGAAATCGGCGCCGGATTCGAACTCGCGAGGCTTCGTGGAAGTGAATCGAACGACCAGATGTCAGCAGATGGATTCCTGAGCAACAACGCTGGAGGCATTACCGGCGGCATCTCGACAGGTCAGCCGGTCATCATGCGCGCCGCAATTAAACCGACTTCGTCCATCGCGAAGGCTCAGCGCACTATCGATATTCACGGGAACGAGCGCGAGATCAAGGTGCACGGCCGTCACGATCCATGCATCCTGCCGCGAATAATACCCGTGCTCGAAAATATGGCCGCGCTGGTGATTCTCGATGCGTGGGAGATACAGTCGAGGATCAGGCCGGGATGGGACAAGTAGCCGGGAAATCTTCTGTGCAGATGATGTATAAAGTATTGTGAGGACATCGTACAATGAGACTTGCATACTGCCTGCTCATCATTCTGGTCGTAACAGCATCTGCAACCTTCACAAGTTGTGGTTCGAAGAAAGCCTATGAACCGGAACCGCCGGATGATTTCGAGGTTTTTTTTGCTCAGTTGTCTCAGTCGCCAAGAAACAATGCCGAAGCGGAACTGATGGCGCTCTGGATCACGGGGAGAGTAGTCGCATTTCGGAGCGATTACGACCGCCTCAGGAATTCCCTTGCCAGGGTCAGATCGGAGTACGGCGATTCCATCCCGTTCCTGAATTCACAGCAGTTTGTCTACCCGATGAGCGAGAGCACTATTCTGATCTTTCTCGATTCATCTGCGACTATCCAGTTTCGAGATGGTGAGTATTCGGATTGGGATTCGCTCAACACGCTTTACAGGCTTTCGGATACAGACACGAGTCAGCTTGAATCGCAGGGATTCATATATCTGACATTCGAACCGAGGCTGAATCCCTGGCTATTGCTTGAGTATTACAGGGATTTGGCGAGTATCACGGCGGCGGGCGCAGATATCCGAGCTGGTGATCGCCCCAATGTTTACCCATGGTTCGATGGTAACGACGAGACATTCCTGTTCCGCCAGGCTCTCGGTGATTGTGACTACGGCTGCGAATACAACAAATTCTGGTATTTTCGTGTGGTCGGAACTGATGTCGAATATTTGGGTGAATACGCCCCGGATGACGGCGATCCGGCTCCTGCATGGTGGAGCGAGGCGAGGACTGCATTGTGTAAGTTCTACAACGTACCATCGCGATTTTGCCCGTAAGTGAATGAGCCGACAGCTTGCTGGGACTCAGAACTCAACTTCCACTCCGGCTATCACGAGTCTCTCCCATTGATGATAAGTTCTGACTTCCTGTGATGATACTTTCCAGTATTCGAAATACACGTTCCCGGCATTCAGTGCATTCAAAATGCTGAAGTAGTTCCTGATATTTACTCCGCCAACGGACCAGACTAATGTGAGGCTAATATCCAGTTTCTGGTATGCTGGATAGCGTGCAGAATTGGTTCTCGATTTATCATAGACGGTGTAACTGTAGCGGCGGGATAGTGCTGTGTCAACCGGAGTATGGGGTCTGCCTCCTTCTCTCGCAAAACTCATCCCGATCTGCATCCACGAGCGCGGCAAGAATGAAGCCGATGCGGCCAGTGAGTATTCGGTATCGAAACTGCCGGGAAGTTCTCCACATGAAACACCTCTGAACTTGCTTTTCGATATGGACGCCGCGAGGCTGATTCTCAGATCTGGGGCAGGCTGACAACGAACGACCGACTCAATCCCGCGTGCGAATCCTCTGCCGTCGGCGCTGATCGCGCGAGTATCATAGAACGCATAATCTGTTCCCCAGTCGACCATAGTCCTGATGGTGTCCCACGCTGCCACCGGGTAATTCAGGTATCGCTTCAGATAGCCCTCCAATCTGACACTCAGCTCGGGCTCATTTGAGTATGAAATCCCTGCAGTCAGGTGTGTGGCCTTGAAGTATGGCAGTGTCTGATTTGATGGATCGGACGCGAGCCAGAGCGGGCTTGGGTCCTGACCGTATAATCCGTAACCTGCACTGAATGACAACCGATCTGAAAGTGCCGATTTACAGGCGATTCTGGGCGAAACAAGTCCCCTGTCGAGGAAGGAATTGTAGTCGAATCTTAGTCCGAGCGAGATATCGAGCAATGATGCGATCGAAGAGCCAAACTCTGCATACGCACCGGCCCTGTTGTAGTCCATTTCGGTATCAACTTTCATACCGCGATGCCGGTCACCGAAATCATCTCTGTAATTGACGATTGACAGATCGAAATCTGCCGAAATGATTTCCTCACTTGCGCCCAATAGAAGAACTCCCGCCTTTGAATGCGACAACGAGTAGTCCAGAGATATCTTGTTTGATCGCTCGATTGAACGGTTAGAGTATAAATCGGGTGTCGATTTATTGCCGTACGCCACATCGAAATCGGCGTAACTGTTTGAATACCGGATTTCCGTTGAGGAGGATGGGTTAGATGAGGATATCATGCTGAGTCCGAATAGTGTTCTGTCGCCCCTGTAGTCCAGTCCTCCGTCATCATACGGGAGATCGCCAAGTGGTATACTGAAACGGTCGTAGCCGCCCAGGGCGATCAGTGTGAGCGTAGCGGCGCTCCCAAGCGGAAGTTTGCCCTTGAGGAAGGCGTCACCGAAGATGGGAGTGCTTGGGAGATTCAACTGGTCTTTAACAACATCAATGAAGCTTCTGCGAACTGATGACATCAGATACCGGTCGCCGTCAGAGACGATGATACTTGCAAACAGACCTGTCATATCCAACCTGAATATGGTCTGATTGATTGTTTCGTTTGCAGTTTTTGTCCTGATTTCCGTGACCGATGACAATCTGTTCGGGTAACGTACGGAGAAGCCGCCGGGTGAGAAGTGGATTTCGCTGATGTTGTCGGCGGGCAATATGGCACTGAAACCACCGGTCGAACCCTGTGTGCCGAAATGGCTCATGTTGCTCATGTCGAAACCATCAATGAGCATTGCTGTTTCAGATGGATTTCCACCCCGGACAATCAAGTCCGACCTGAAGTCATTCGATGTGTGCACGGCCGGTTGAGTCTGCACAAGCCGAAGTGGATCGAGATTCGATCGTGGAACCTGTTCGACGTAACTCGAACTCAGGATGACCGTATTCGCCGATGAAGCGCCTCTGAACCTGTCCGCTGTCGCCCTGATCACAATTCCCTCTGCTGTAAGTGGCGCAACTTCGAGGAACACAGTGTCGATATGCTGCGTCAGTTGGTCTAAGCCGGGGACCACTTCTACGACAGCACTCTTGTATCCCAGCATCGATATCAAAATCTCGAATGGATTTGATCCCTGATTGCGAAAAGTGAAGTTGCCGACAGAATCGGCCTCAGCGATCACCTGCCCGGATGATATCCTGATGTATGCGTTTTCTATTGGCTGATGAGATTCGCTGTCGCAGATTGTCCCGGAATAGTCTCTGTCTGTGGCAAGTGTATCTGCGGTACAGAAGGTAAGTTGCCACAAGAATGAGATATAGATCAATCGTAAGGCGGGTCTCATCGCTGGTTCATTCTTAAAAAGTGCCCCTGCACCGGATGTTCACAAGCGCTATCGGCTGATATTCCTCATACCGGAATTCGTTCGTCTGGCAATATATCATTCTGATCCTGACGCTGTCAATCTTATTGGGTCATCGGTTTCCCTCTTATGAATCGACGTACGATATTCATCTTCGCTGAAACATGCCGACGAAATAGGTAAGAGTGTTTCGCTCCTGCCGGAACAAGACTGCAGGTGTCGGGGACGCCTGCCCTACCGGACTGTCTGTCCTGAGTCAGCGAAGGGTGCACCTGACGCGCGAATCTATGATCGCAGCCGCTGTGACCTCATTTGTCTATGACCCTTTAGCAGCATCCAGCCAATACCGACGTGAGAAAGAAGACCGATCAGTAACATAGACTCGTACGGCCGATTCGCGAGCGCACCCAGCATTATTGCAAAGATTCGCAAATCTCTCTTTATCAGTCTGCCGAGCAGGCCACCCGGGGGGTTCGACTGGTAGCGAATCGCAAACTCCTTCTTGACGTAGCTTGCCATGATAAAGCCCGTCAGTGCGAACATCGCGCCCAGCCATACGGCTGCATGCGGGTGTACAAGCCAGTATCCGAATGAGACACCGGTCACTACTGCCGCGTCGCCATACCTGTCCAGAATTGTGTCAAACCACCCACCGAACTTACTCGACTGGAATCTGAGTCTGGCAACCTCTCCATCACAGCCATCAACGATTGAGGATAGCTGGACCACCAGACCGGCCAGGATCGTCCAGATATATCCGCCTGGACAGAACATAACTGCCCCAATAATGCACCCAGTAAAGCTCAGCAGAGAGATTCCGTTGGGGCTGACAGGAGTGCGGACTAGTATCTCAGATATCCGGCGCGACACCGGACGGTTCAGATAGCGGGCAACAAAACCGTCTTCGTCGGGTTTGGACAGGCTCCGCAGCAAGGCTTTCCTGGCAAGATTCAGACTCTTCGGCGTGTCAACGTCGAACCAAAAACGTTCGCCAATTGTGACAGCTCGGAATTCGCGACTCCTGATCAGTTCCATGAATCCTGCTGACAGGGAGTGCTCTCCTTTGTCCCTGGCTATCTCCAGAGCCTCAAACAGAGTAGGTTGGCAGAGGAAAAGTCCGGTATCTACGGCATCAAACGATGCTTCTCTTTTGCCGATCTCGGTAATAACATCTCCATCCAATATCACTTTTGTGGCGTCATCCAGATCAAACACACGATCAGGATGACGATCGACGGCCAGCAGACAGTCGGTTGTATTCTTTCCTGCTGTAAGCAGCAGCCGTAGAATTGCGGGATCAAAAAGGTGATCGCACATCAGGAGGAAAAAGGGACTTCTTATGTAAGGAGCGGCTGAAAGTGCGGAAGATCCGTTTCCTTCTCTCCAATTCGGGTTTTCTATCGGTTTAATCGAAACGGATAATTTTCGCTCGAGTGCACTCAGGTATGGAATCATTTTGTCCGCATGATATCCAATCACCACGAAGAACTCCAGGACCCCAACTTCTTTGCACGACAGAATAGCTCTTTCCAGGAGAGTCAGACCGAGCACTGGAGTAAGAGGCTTTGGAGCTCCTCCATTCAGTCCGTTCAGGCGGTGCCCTTCACCGGCAGCCAGTATCACAGCGGGCGGTGCAACGCCCACAAAGGTTTGAGTCGTTTTCTCAACTGTTATATGCATACGGTATCACCTTTCAATTGTTGAACGAGAACTGCGTGCAGTTCGGATGACCCGCTGGCAATGATCGAAAAACGCTGTGTCAGATCTATGATCTCCGGAATCGGTTCCGCTTCAGGCGCGGATATCATTCCCCCTGCCTCGGTGAGAATCAGAGAAGGGGCCAGAAAGTTCTCAGGTGTAAGGCGGTCCCGCAAATCCAGATGCGCATCAAGGACACCGGAAGCGACCAACGTTATTGCCTGAGTGGCGCATCCAAAGGAACGGACCCCCCGGGCGCGAGAAAGGACATTCGCCAAGGGCGCCATTATTGCAAAATGGTTCATTTCGCAACTGATCATGGCACTCTTCAGAACGTTGCATGAGCCCGTGCGGATCTGATTACCGTTGCAGAACGCGCCGTTTCCCTGCTCCGCAGTGCATATCTGTCCGGTGACCAGATTGCCTGCCAACGAGTATTGGACCGTTTCAACTGAGATCGGGCGTGAGAATGGAATCAATGCCACGGCCATGCCCACAGGTGCCATTCCAAGCGCGAAGTTGTCCGAACCGTCCACCGGATCCAAGACCATCGTGAACTCGGGCTCCCCGGCGCCGAATTGGCGAGGCGGTCCTTCCTCCGATAGCAGTACGACTGAACATGGGAATCGCTTTTCGAGATAACGGCATACCGCCTCGTCGGCCGCAAAATCGAACCATTTGACCTTGTCACCTTTAGCATTATGTCCAAGCTCCGATGAGCGACTCCGACTCTCAGTAGTCACCGCTTGCGATACGTCCTGGAAAACGGCTCTAAGATGATCGAGTATCGAACTTTCCTTGTTCATACGAACATACTAAGACTTCGCTGTCTCCCTTTACCGAGGGACAGTCCATCCTCTGGTTTTCTCCTCTCAGAATAAGAAATAAGAAAGGCGCATCTGAAGGGCGAAGGCAGAGGCAGGAAAACTTTCAGTTTCCCGAGTTCCTTCCTCTGAACGATTCATAAGCTATCACTACAAGTCAGTCTTGTCAAGTCGAATCCGGGACTCGGTTGGGACTCGGAACCTAAAAGGTACCCCCCTTCTTGGGCTTGTTGATAAAGTCCTTCAGATCAGTGTTGAATAGTGTTAATTATGACTATGCAAACAAAACGCGAGCAATCAGGTTTTGAGATGACGCTTTTGCCTCCCTTGGAATCGTTGATTCCGGCGGATCATCATCTGCGTCGTCTCGATCGGGTCCTGGATTTGAGTTTTGTCCATGAGGCGGTACGAGATCGTTACTGTCAGGACAATGGTCGTCCCTCGATAGACCCGGAAGTTGTCCTTCGTCTGTTCTTACTTCAGGCGTTGGAAGGGATCACGCATGTACGGAAGCTGATGCGTCAGGTGTCGGTCGCCGATCCCGTCATTGACCCCGATCTTCTCCCTCTGGGATCCCGTGGGAGAGGGGATCCCGAGGGACAGGTAGAGAGCAGGGATCAACGCGTCTATGCTCGGTACCCGACGCATGAACGGCGGAAGTATCCGGCTGGTGAACCGGTGACTCTCACGACGATCGTGAACCCGAGGCTGCCTAACACGCAGCGGACCTACTCCACTCACTATGTCTCGCTCTGGCAGAGACCCATTGCGTACCACCAGACGATGACCTGCATCGTCGCAAATCTCCTTATGACGATCAATGTGTTCTGCCACCTCAGCCTTGATCGCTGACTGCAACATCCGACGAGCTCCCTCTCGCAAAAGATCATCCAATGACGATCTCAAATCCGATTCTACTCGACTTTCAAATCCACTTACATTACTATTCCTCATGAGTGTGTCCTCCTGCTCGGTCATCACCCGAGATTCTTAGGTTTTGATTTCAAGAGGAAAAGCTCTTTCTTCTCTATACACAACTTTCGAATATAGCTCTCAAATATGGCCTTGCTAGCAGTAGTTCTCCTGAATTGAGTCAATTCCCTCAAAGTGCACCACTACCAAAGTTTTAGTTGACTACTTTTCAACACCTCTTAAGTTTTCGAGTGGTAAGTAAGGGCTGTGCGTGAAAAGGCGCTACCCCCTTCA
>CBDUQR010000006.1:0-83185 GCA_965369655.1 uncultured bacterium
ACTCTTTTGGAGGCGACCACCCCAGTCAAACTACCCACCAAACACTGTCTCCCCTAAGGGATTAGACTCCAGATAAATGAAGGCTGGTATTTCAAGGTTGACTCCACGACTCCTGGCGAAGCCACTTCAAAGTCTCCCAGCTATCCTACACATCATTTACCCAAAATCAATGTTAAGCTATAGTAAAGGTGCACGGGGTCTTTCCGTCCCGTCGCGGGTATCCGGCATCTTCACCGGAACTACAATTTCACCGAGCTCATGGTTGAGACAGTGCCCAGATCGTTACACCATTCGTGCAGGTCGGAACTTACCCGACAAGGAATTTCGCTACCTTAGGACCGTTATAGTTACGGCCGCCGTTTACCGGGGCTTCGATTCAGAGCTTCGCTGGAACAAGTCCAACTAACCCCTCCTCTTAACCTTCCGGCACCGGGCAGGTGTCACTCCCTATACGTCGCCTTGTGAGGCTTAGCAGAGAGCTATGTTTTTAGTAAACAGTCATCCAGGCCACTTTACTGAGACTCCGTTCAGCTCAGCCCGCAACGAGCTTCACCTAATTGGAGCACCCCTTATCCCGAAGTTACGGGGCCATTTTGCCTAGTTCCTTAACGAGGGTTATCTCGAGCACCTTAGGATACTCTCCCCACCTACCTGTGGCGGTTTACGGTACGGACAGTCTGAAGACTTCCATAGAGGCTTTTCTTGGCAGCATGATTACGGCCAGTTTGTGAGCTAAGCTCTCCCTATCGCATCTCGGAGTTAAGGAGAGGTGGATTTGCCTGCCTCTCCCCCCTACATGCTTAGACCGGGACATCCGACACCCGGCTGGCCTTCACTTCTGCGTCCCCCCATAGGTATAACGCATTCAGACTGGTACAGGAATATTAACCTGTTTTCCATCGCCTACGCCTTTCGGCCTCGGCTTAGGATCCGACTAACCCTGAGCGGATTAACCTTCCTCAGGAAACCTTAGGTTTTCGGTGAACGGGTTTCTCGCCCGTTTTATCGCTACTCGTTCCGGCATAATCTCTTCCGCATCGTCCAGCATGTCTTCCGACACACCTTCAACCTACCGCGGAACGCTCCCCTACCGATCCATTCCGAAGAATGAATCCCGCAGCTTCGGTGATACGCATAGTCCCGTAAATTATCGGCGCAAAATCACTAGACTAGTGAGCTATTACGCACTCTTTAAATGAGTGGCTGCTTCTAAGCCAACATCCTAGCTGTTTTAGTAACCTCACATCCTTTACCACTTAGCGTATCTTTGGGACCTTAGCCGACGGTCTGGGTTGTTTCCCTCTTGTCCGTGAAGCTTATCCCCCACGGGCTCACTCCCGTGCAACATGTCTACGGCATTCGGAGTTTGATTGGGGTTGGTAAGCTATTCGCCCCCTAACCCAGTCAGTGCTCTACCTCCGCGACATTAACACGAGGCTGCTCCTAAAAGCATTTCGGGGAGAACCAGCTATCGCCAGGTTTGATTAGCCTTTCACCCCTACGGACAGCTCATCCCCCAGCTTTTCAACGCTGGTGGGTTCGGGCCTCCATCTCGTTTTACCGAGATTTCACCCTGGCCATCCGTAGATCACCTGGCTTCGGGTCTACTCCCTGCAACTAATCGCCCAGTTAAGACTCGCTTTCGCTACGGCTACAGTAGTGTTTACTTTAACCTTGCTACAGAGAAGTAACTCGCCGGATCATTATTCAATAGGCACGCGGTCAGTTAGGCTTCGCCCGAAGGCAAAACGTCACCTCCCACAGATTGTAAGCATATGGTTTCAGGTACTATTTCACTCCCCTCCCGGGGTGCTTTTCACCTTTCCCTCACGGTACTTTGTTCACTATCGGTCACAGACTAGTATTTAGCCTTACCGGGTGGTCCCGGCAGATTCACACAAGATTTCTCGTGTCCCGTGCTACTTGGGAGACTGGTTCAGGAAGACATCGTACCTTTCGCCTACGGGGCTATCACCCTCTATGGCTTTCCGTTCCAGGAATATTTGACTAGATAGATGTTTTGTAACTTCCCGAGCTATTTGCGTTTCGCTCCAACCAGATCCCGCGACACCGACGGCACAACGGACGCATCCTTTAACATGCTCATCGGTTTAGGCTGATCCCCTTTCGCTCGCCGCTACTTGGGGAATCACGGTTGTTTTCTTTTCCTCGGGTTACTAAGATGTTTCAATTCTCCCGGTTGTCCTCACATACCTATGTATTCAGTATGTGATGGGTCCGCATAACCGGCCCAGGTTTTCCCATTCGGAGATCCACGGCTCAAAGCTTGTTTGCAGCTAACCGAGGCTTATCGCAGCTTACCACGTCCTTCATCGTCTGTCTGTGCCAAGGCATCCACCATATGCCCTTAGTAACTTGATCGAAATCCTAAAGACGCTCTTACACTCGGATTACTGCAGCTCATAAAATAAATTAGGCTGCAGTTCTGACTCAAAAAAATTGGTCAGACCTCGATATTCAGTTGTCAAAGAACAGGCGCGCATTTCGCACGCAGTACCAGAATATATTGGTTACTTCCGCGCTGTCAAGCGCTTTATCAATCTTTTTTTCAATTTTGTGGCGCGATCAACAACAAGACATATCTCGCCGCCCATTCCCCGCCTTCCCTCCTTCTCTGTATTATCGACAGGAACCTGCATGTCCATTAGCCGATTCCGAAATGAACCCTGATGTTTCATTCCGGAACAGACCGTATATGCAAACTCGCTCAGATTCCTCCTAACAATCCGGCTCGCCATCACCGTCCGGATCGCACGGTGCATTGCCGCCAGCGAAGATGTACTGAATCAAATACACAACATCATCTATGTCAACATCACCTGAACAGTCGGCGTCGCCGGATTCCAAAGGATCAGGCGCAGGACCACCAGCAAAGATGTACTGGATCAGGTAGACTACATCATCGATATCAACAGCCTCGCTGGCATCCGCATCGCCGCAGATATACAAAGAGCCACACAGCTTCGTGACAAAGACGTCATAGTCGCCCTGGTCTGTCTGGTAGGGGTCCTGTGTCGGGAAGTTCGTGGATGACGTCCCGCCCGTGACGTAGGCGCATCCACCGCCATCGATGGCAATCCCGTGGCCATCGTCACCGCTGCTCCCGCCAAGGTATGTGCTGTAGATCAGCGAGCTGCCCGATGTGCTCAGCTTCGTGACAAACGCGTCACGGCTATTCTGATCTGTCTGGTAGGGGTCCTGCGTCGGAAAATCGGTGGACCAAGTCATTCCCGATGCGTAGGCATAGCCGCTGCCACTGACTGCAATCTCGCGGCCTTGGTCATCGCTGCTCCCACCGAGACAGGTGCTATAAACCAGCGAGTTGCCTGCTGTGCTCAGCTTCGTAACAAACACGTCCCCGCTGCCCTGGTACGTCTGGTAGGGATTCTGCATCGGGAAGTCGGAGGAATGTGTGGAGCCTGTCACATAGGCGTAGCCGATGACGACGGCAATCCGAAAGCCATACTCCGACGAGCTCCCGCCAAGATACGTGCTGTAAACCAGCGAGTTGCCCGATGTGCTCAGCTTCGTGACAAACGCGTCATAGCTACCCTGGTCTGTCTGGTAGGGGTTCTGTGTCGGGAAGTCTGTGGAAAATGTCTGACCCGTCACATAGGCGCAGCCGCTGCCATCGACGGCAATTCCGTAGCCATCGTCACTGGAGCTCCCGCCAAGGTAGGTGCTGTAAACCAGCGAGTTGCCTGAAACACTCAGCTTCGTGACAAACGCATCATCTCCACCCTCGCCCTGGTAGGGGTTCTGTGTCGGGAAGTCGGAGGATTCAGCCCTCCCCGTCACATAGGCGCAATAATCGTCATCGATGGCAATTCCTTCGCCGTAGTCAGGGCCGCTCCCGCCAAGATAGGTGCTGTAAACCAGCGAGTTGCCTGAAGCACTCAGCTTCGTGACAAATGCATCCCAATCGCCCTGGTCTGTTTGGTAGGGATTCTGTGTCGGGAAGTCGGTTGATCTCGTCAAGCCAGTTACGTAGGCGCAACCGTTGCCATCGACGGCAATCGGTCGGCCTTCGTCCCGGTCGCCCCCGCCGAGATAGGTGCTGTAAACCAGCGAGTTACCAGATGCACTCATCTTCGTGACAAACACATCCCAATCGCCGCCTTGGAATGTCCCCTGATAGGGGCTCTCTGTCGGGAAGTTGGTGGAGGCTGTGAGACCCGTTACATACGCGCAGCCACCGCCATCAACGGCAATCCCGTGGCCCATCTCTGAGCTACTCCCGCCAAGATAGGTGCTGTAGACCAGTGTCGGATCAATAACAAGCGCAAGTGTCGGGTCGTATCTGTCACCCAGATCGAAACCGAAGGTGTTGTCGGTGAAGAGAATATAGCGACCCTCGATAGGCATGCAACCATTCGCATCAAGCTGATATACCAGCGGTCGTAACTCGGTGATATTTCCCCATTCAGTCTCGACAACCAACTCTCCAGCATCGTTCACACTGATCGACTTCGCGCCATCGTATTGCACCATGATTTGATTCGGATCGGCGCCGGGTGAGACGATGAAATCATATTCCATCTGCTTGCCATTGCCATAGTATTTCAGATCGATGCCTGAGTAGACATCCTTGAAGATGACTGCCTTGTAGTTGGGAACGTCCGTATGCCATTCGTCAGGATCATTGCCGATGAAGTAATTACACTTGTATTCCATCATGTTGTCGCCGATGATCTCCGGATTCGGATTTGCACCGATGAATGATGCTTTGATCACCAACTGCTCGATGCTGTCGGGTTTCTTGCAAGCTTCGCTTGCTACGGAACGCCGACCTACTGGAGAATGGGGCTTTTGAGACAGCCTCTCACGGTCAGCCCGTTCATGTGGATCGTTTGCGGTTATCCGCCGTGTGAACTGGTAGTAGACGCCGTCGGTGGTGAACCACATTGCGGCGCCACCAGCGTTGGCTTTGAATTGCACTCGATCATCCCATTGGCCAACATTCTCAGTGAACGCCAATGGCATCAGATCGAGTTGTTCAACCGTAAATATCGATGATTGGTCACTCTGTGATGTTTCAGTGGACAATGCTGGTGAAACAAACAGAAGAACCAGCAGCAATGCGATGGTGTACTGTCTGAGCAGCTTCATATCTTCCTCCTATGTATATCTGCCGACGTGACTTGTCCGGTGCGAACTCAGTAGTAGAACTCTATCCCTGGACTCAGCATAATATAGCCAGGCAGTTAGAAAAGTCAATACTCGACTGATCCATCCACAGAGAAACCACGCCGAAAGAGATGGTACTATTACTCAGAACGCACAGGTGACCATTCGCCGAAGTTCTCTACAACAATTTTGCATCTGCCCTTTGATGTCCAGTACTCGTTAGCGTTGTAGCTCCAGCCAAGATAGTCCGATCCGCCGCCGCCCTCGGTCGTGATGAGAAATCGGTTGCCAAGATGTCCGAAAGCTCCAGCCCTTCTCGCCGGCCAGTCGGAATCACCCCCGGATGGATCGACCGGAATCCAGCCGAATCCGGGCAAATATACTTCGACCCAGCGATGAAACACTTCATCGTAGGAGGCATCGTCTCCACGGATCGCTATCGAGCCGACATAGCGCGCAGGCAACCCTGCCGCCCTGCACATTGCGATATAGACGAAACTGTATTCCGAGCATGAACCATTGCCCCGTTCGAGAACGGTCGGCGCGATGTTCCACCCGCCCGCAAGCTCATACTCCATGTGTTCGATGACATAGTTGAATATCCTGCGAGCAATCCAGTACGGGTTCGTCTCATCACTAACAGCTTTATCGACCGCGCTCTGTATGACACTGCTCCCGAATGAGAACTTCGTATTGTCCACCAGATACAGTTCGCGAATATCCTCCGGAATCTCGTCGAGTTGACCGACCCGTTCGGGATAGATGAAATAGTTGTTGGCATAGAGATTCGCTTGTACAGTCATCGACACAGTCCGGAATTCGGTCGGTCCGAGATCATCGAAATGGAAATGCGCGACCTTCTGTCCCCACTGGTCCTCGATAATCCCTGTCGGTTCGAGGCTGAATTCGACATCCGTCAACAGATGCTGATTGTCGCGGTCCTTCGGTATGGCGAGGTAAACATCAGCGGTCGTAACCGTGCCGGGACCGTAATTCCTGATCTGATGTATAAACTCGACTTCCTGAGTCTTCTCATCGGTGCGCTCGAAAACAGCGCCGTCATCGACCACGAGTTGATACAGACTGTCGGTCTCATAATCGACATTCCAGAGACGCTCGCCATCCCAAGCCAGTCCCCATGCGTGCGGACCGGGCGTGGCAATACTCAGAATCACATCTCCGTCGACAGTTGCCATGTAGATTCGGTCGTCAGTCCTGTCGGCTATCCACAAGTACCTGCCATCGAAAGCCAGACCTGTCGTCATCCGCGACGGCGCAGGAATGGAACTGATGGTCGTGCCATCTTCCGTGCTGATCTTGTGAATTTCGTCGGCGCCATAATCTGCAATCCAGATATTCTCTCCATCCCACGCCAGACCAGCCGGTTTCGATACCGGGCAGTAAATTGTCTTCTCAACGATCCGCGTTTTCGGATTTATGGCGAAGAACACCTTCTCCTCCGCATCCACACACCACAGCAGCGAACCATCCCATGTCAGGCCGCGAGGTACGTAGCCCGGCGATTCGATCGAATCGATCACAGCGCCGTTGCCCGGATCGATCTTGTAGATCATGTCCGTAAGTCTGTCCACGTTCCAGAGGTATTTCCCATCAAACGTGAGCCCCTGTGGGCAGTTGTGACTCAGACCATGCGACTTCTCGACATCTCCCGGTGTTGCCGAGATTGACATCGCCAGCAGTAGCTGGGTGACTGCCACCAGTATGGTTGCTCTCATGACGCTTCCTCCGTGTAATTCCGCGTGTGGGGCACACGCTCGATGTTCTTTTTATTGCAGACAAGTTACCCGAAACATCAATCAAGTCAAGAGAAAGAGAGGACCGGTTGGAATGCAGATAGAATGGCAGAGAACCGAGACATTCGACCGGACAGGGACGCACGAAGAGAACCATGTAAACGCTTGAAAAACCTGAAGATAAACTATTTTCGGGTTGACAATGAAATTTGCGTTCTATAGATTTGACGCTTTGAGGCTCCTCACGTCATAAGTATGTGAAGGGTCATCGTATAGCTATGATGATAGTGCTTGGATTGTATTGATAAACGTAACTTGAAAATAGGGAGAATTGTCATGCGGAAAATAGCACCATTCTTAATTATGCTGTTGCTGTTGTCGGTGTCAACTGACGTCACGGCGAAAACCAAGGGGCCACGCGCACCCAGGGACGCAGACGGGTTTTTCAAGCCCACAACCATCGAGACACCCAACATGCTGACATGCGTTCATAAGTACAACAACCTGTTTCTTGCCATCTCAAACTGGGGATTCTTCGGCAGCGAGGACGGTCGCCAGACAGACTGCGAAACCGGCGCTCCAGCCCCATCCGGCAGGTTTCCGGGCACTTCCAATATCGAGTACCTCTTCCAGGGTGCCCTCTGGATCGGAGCAGTGGTCGGCGATGATACTCTTGTCTCTGTCGGCGCCGATGGTTGGCAGTGGGCAAACGACATGTATCCCTGCGCAGACGAGAGCGACCCCCGTTGCGGCATCGAACGCAGGTCATTCCGACAGGCAGATCCTTATTACCACGAGGACGCCAAATCGGATCTGGAGTACATCTCTATCTACACTGACACGCTCAACCACCCCACGTGGACTCCGCCTGACTGGGATGGAAGTCCATATATCCCGATCGGACTCGAAATCACCCAGCATTCATACTCCTGGAGTGTTGACTACGCCGGAGACTTCATCCTGTTGGATTTCAAGATCAAGAACATCACACACCTGACCCCCGGCGGGTCGAAAACTATCGAGGATCTCTTTCTCGGTATTTATTCCGATGGTGATGTAGGTTTGAAGGGCGATAGTGAAAAGCACACGGACGACATCTGCGGTTTCCTTGAGCATGCCACGGCTCATCCGTGTACTTTCTGCGATATTGAAGATATCAACTTCTGTGACCCGATTGACCTGACATATATCTGCGACAATGACGGAGATCCGGTCGATGGCGCCTTCGACTACGAAAAAAGTGCTACAGGAGTTCTCGGCACCAGGGTTATGAGAGCGGCGGGGCAGGATGTGAAGAAGGTCTCATTCAACTGGTGGACTAGTCAAGGCAGTGCAAACCTCGACTGGGGACCCATGAAAGAAGCAACGTGGCGGAATTTCGGCACGGGAGGCTTTGGCACTCCGGAAGGCAATAAGAATAAGTACTACATGTTGTCTAACGGCGAACATGACTACGATCAGATAGAATCAACCGAAGAGCATGAGGGCTGGCTTCGGCCGAATCCGGAGGTAGCGGCCGATCTTGCAGATGGTGGCGACACCCGATTCCTGCTTTCGTTCGGTCCGTTCAATCTACCGACTGATCCCGATACGTTCCTCCAGATCACAATTGCTTATGTCGCCGCGGAAGGCTTGCACAGGGACCCTGCCAACGGAACCTGGCTGGAAGCTGGCGATTATGAATCCTTCTATGGGGGACTCAAATTCGATAATCTTTCATACAACGCCGTCTGGGCAGCCTGGGTTTATGACAACCCGGTACCGTGGGTTCAGGAGGATATCGATCCTCCCGACTGCGGCTACTGCACAGACCCATCAGAACTCGACACCTGCTTCTACGCAGGGGACGGCATACCGGATTTTCAGGCGGCCGTTCCGCCACCATCGCCACCCCTCAGGTACAAGACTAAGTTTGGAGAAGTCTATCTGAGATGGAACGGATACGAGTCCGAGTCATTCATCGATCCATTTACGTTCGTAGCGGATTTCGAAGGCTACAGAGTCTACTGGGGCAGGCTGGACAAGATCGACAAAATGTCCAGACTTGAATCTCGTGACCGTGTCGACTACAAGAGATACACGTGGAATGCTGATCTGGTTCCGCCAGTCTGGCGCGCGAATGAGCCGCCATTGACCCTCGATTCCCTCAACAAGTTGTATGGTTCAGAGGGCAACGATTTCGTTCCCGAGGACTGGGCATGTCAACTCGGGCTCGAACCGGGAGACGGATTCCACGACAGCGAAGGAAACATATACTGCTTCGAGCCGACCGATTACAATCAGTCGATTGACGGATGGATGGATGGCGCCAAAGATGTGCCCATCGAAACTGGAATCAGGAAAGTCTTCGCCACGGAAATCCGCGAAGGAATCGTCAAGCCAATACGCGACACATTCGACTTCGAAGCAGACACCCTGATGCATGACAACCTTGACACGTTATGGATGTGGGATATCAATCCGAGGACAGGTGATTCGACAAGATATCATAAATTCTGGGAGTATGAGTACGAGATCGGCAACCTGCTCGCATCGGTGCCTCACTACTTCTCGGTCACAGCCTTCGACTTCGGAGAATTCGCTAACAAGGATTTCGGCAAAGAAGGTAAGGTCGGCGCACTCGAAGGATCACCGCTGGATGAGGTCGTCGAACTTTGGGCTACCAACGATGCTGCGACTGTCGTTGCAAACTATCCCGACGGTAATGGCGTTGCGGGAACCGGCGACGAAGAGTTCGAAGTCAAGGTCTATCCCAACCCATACCTAGGTGATGGCAGGTACCTCGATGTAAACTTCGAGCAGATTACTGAAGGCCAAAGCGCGCGGCATGCGCGGGAACTGCACTTCGTCAATCTGCCACCGGAATGCACGATCAGGATTTTCACTCTCGATGGCGATATGGTCAAAGAGATCAAGCACCCGGGTCGTGACAGCGACTGGGATTCAAAGATTCACTGGAATATGAGGACGAGAAATAACGAACTCGTCTCAAGCGGTATCTACCTGTATTCGGTTGAATCACCGTATGGAAATCAGGTTGGCAAATTCGTGATAGTATTCTAAGACATCTACTCAGCAGCGTAGAAATGGATAGAACATCGGCGCCGGTCAAACACCGGCGCCGTTTTCAGTCTGTGAACGAAGCGTTACACGACGCCCTGGTCGAGCATCGAATCGGCAACCTTGATGAACCCTGCGATATTGGCGCCGAGCACATTGTTGGTCGGTTCGCCGTATTCCTCGGCTGTGTTCTTACAGGCCGAATGGATCGCCTGCATGATTCCGAGGAGGCGGTTGTCTACCTCTTCCCTTGTCCAGGAAAGCCTCTCGCTGTTCTGCGACATCTCAAGACCCGACACAGAAACGCCACCAGCGTTGGCAGCCTTTCCGGGACCGTAGTGAATCCTGGCTGTGATAAACGCGTTGACGGCGTTAGGAGTCGACGGCATGTTTGCGCCTTCCGCGACACATGTACAACCGTTCTTGAGAAGTTCTTTGGCATCGTTGCCATCGAGTTCGTTCTGAGTGGCGCACGGCAAAGCGACATCAACCGGCACGCTCCAGACACTGCCGCTATCGAAGTACCTGGCGCTCGAGAACTTGTTCGCGTACTCCCTGATGCGACCGCGTTTCACGTTCTTGAGCTCCATCACCCAGGCGAGCTTTTCGCTGTCGATTCCATCCTCGTCGACAATATAGCCGCTCGAGTCGGAAAGCGTGATGACCTTGCCGCCGAGATCGTTGACCTTTTCGGTGGCATACTGCGCGACGTTACCGGAACCGGAAACAGACACCTTCTTGTCGGCAATCGAATTGCCCTTAGTCTTGAGCATCTCTTCGGCGAAGTAGACCGTGCCGTAGCCTGTCGCTTCGGGGCAAATGAGGCTCCCGCCCCAGTTGATACCCTTGCCGGTGAGTACGCCGGTGAACTCGTTGCGGAGTCTCTTGTACTGACCGAACAAGAATCCAATCTCTCTACCGCCGACGCCGATGTCGCCGGCGGGCACGTCGGTATTCGGACCGATGTGACGGAACAGCTCGGTCATGAAACTCTGACAGAACTTCATTACTTCGTTGTCCGACTTGCCTTTCGGATCGAAGTCCGAACCGCCCTTACCGCCGCCCATTGGCAGTGTGGTGAGACTGTTCTTGAATACCTGCTCAAAGGCGAGGAATTTCAGGATGCCGAGGGTCACACTCGGATGGAAACGCAGACCACCTTTGTATGGACCGATAGCGCCGTTCATCTCGATCCGGAAACCACGGTTAACCTGCACAGTGCCGCTGTCATCTAACCAGGGAACCCTGAAGAGTATGACGCGCTCAGGAACTACGATCCGCTCGATGATTTTGGCTTCCTTATAGATCGGATGCTTCTCGATCACCGGAGCCAACGACTCCAGGACTTCGTCAACAGCCTGATGGAATTCCGGTTGAGCAGCGTCCTTCTGCTTGACTTCCTCGATGATACCCTTGATGTAGTCGGACATCACTCACTCCTTCATCATGGATTTGATTGTAATGGAGTTTGTTATTGTTAAGTCCATTTCTTCAAACTGAACTATGTGTAAAGTCCTCTGAGTTCTGCCGCCTTCGCAACTCATTTTCTCTGTCCAGTAGTATCCCATCCTGTTTTGTGCCTACTCAATGCGGCCATGAACCGCATGTGAAATATTTCGCAAAAATATATTTCGATCCACAAATGTCAAGCGAAAGAAGGGGATTTCTCACAATGTAACGTATGAATTTTCGAGCGTGTCAGGTGTTGGAGATGGAGAGGTTTCTACATATCAGCAGTCTCTACATCTGTGTCATTCTGCATCAGGCATGCCTTCATAGTGTTGGATAGCAGCATTGCGATGGTCATCGGTCCGACGCCACCGGGCACGGGCGTTATGAACGATGCCTTCTCGGCGCATGACTCGAAATGGACATCACCGACGACTCGGTAGCCCTTTTCCTTCGATGAATCATCGATCCTGTTAATGCCGACATCGACCACCACGGCTCCGTCTTTAATCATGTCGCCGGTCAGATATTCTGCGACGCCCATAGCGGCGATCACCATATCTGCGTTACGAGTATGCGACGCAATATCTCTTGTCCCTGTATGGCAGAGCGTGACTGTGGCGTTTGAGCCTTTCCATTTTTGCTGCAGGAGTACGGCTAATGGTTTACCGACGATATTCCCCCTGCCGAGAATTACGACATCCTTGCCCGAAGGAGATATATCATGACGTCGCAGGAGTTCGAGTATACCGAGAGGCGTGCAGGCAATGAACGACGGATGTCCGAGCAGCATCATGCCGATATTCGCCGGATGAAACCCGTCGACATCCTTGATCGGGTTGAGTTGCAAGACCATCTCGAGACTGTCAAGATGTTTCGGTAGAGGTTCCTGTACAAGTATTCCGTGTAAGTCAGGACGCTCGTTGAGCTCGCTAATGATACTATTCAGTTCTTCCTGGGTCAGGTCAGCCGACTCGTGGATCACTTCGGAATAGAAACCGATTTTTTTGCAGGCTTTGGCTTTGCTCGAGACATATATCTCTGAAGCCGGATTATCGCCAACCAGCACAGCAGCCAGCCCCGGCACTATGCCATTATCTTTTAACCTTTCGGTCTTTTCCTTGAGCTCACTCCGAATCAGTTTCGCAGTTTTCTTCCCGTCCAGAATCTGAGCCATCTTCAACATGCTCCTCTTTCTCGAGTTGGTACTCCTCCGGCAGCTTGCCGTCGTAGCTTATCTGAAGTCGTTCGATCGAAATCGCCCTGCCGGTTTCATCGTCGATTTCTGCAATAACACCCATGAGCTTCACATCATCCGAAGCAACGCTGAATCTATGAGGAACTGCGGTAAGGAACCGCGCCAGCACAGACTCGACATTCATCCCGATTACTCCGCTGTGCGGTCCCGTCATGCCGGCATCCGTGATGAATGCCGTCCCTTTCGGCAGAATCTGTTCATCGGCTGTCTGAACGTGTGTATGCGTCCCTACAACCAGCGACACCCTTCCGTCGAGATAACGAGCCATAGCGCCTTTCTCTGATGTCGTTTCGGCGTGGAAGTCTACCACGATGATTTTCGTCTGGCCCTGCATCAGCCTCAGTTCCCCGTCGATCGTCCTGAATGGGCAGTCGATATTCCGCCCGAATACGCGCCCCTCGATGTTGATGACGCCGACTTTTCGTCCGTCGGGGAACTTGTATACATACGAACCATATCCCGGCGAACCGGCGGGACAATTGGCGGGACGGATCACCCTGTTGTAGTCGTCATCGAGAAATGGAAATATATCCTGCCTGTCCCAAATATGGTTTCCCGATGTCTGGACATCTATGCCATACGATGCGATCTTCTGGGAGATCGGTTTGGTAAGCCCGAAACCACCGGCAGCATTCTCGATATTCGCAATCGCCAGGTCAATCCCATGCTTTTGCCTGACCGGCTTGAGAAGCTGGGAAAGTATCCACCGGCCCGGCTTCCCCACTATGTCTGAAACAAACAGAATTTTCACAGGGTAACCATTCTATTTGGACTTATCGCAAATCCCATGAAGCCTGAAAGTCGTGGGTATCGTCATCACGAGGAGCGTGAGCGACGTTGTGATCTCAGTTTTCGCAATACATAACCTAAATGAGATTGCCACGCTTCCTCCGGTCGCTCGCAATGACGACAAGTTTCAACGGTTATAACATCAGCTACCTTTTTTCAACAAGCCCTACTTGGCATAGTCCACAGCTCGCGTCTCTCGTATCACCGTCACCTTGATCTGCCCTGGATACTCCATTTCCGTCTGTATCTTCATCGCAATATCGGAGGCAAGAATCTGAGCCTTCGCGTCGTCGATTTCGTTATGCTCGACAATGACGCGAATCTCCCGACCGGCCTGAATCGCAAATGCCTTCGCGACGCCCTTGAAGCTGTCTGCCACTTCCTCGAGTTTTTCGAGTCGCTTGATATATCCCTCGAGCGGCTCGCGGCGCGCGCCGGGCCGAGAACCGGAAACTGCATCAGCCGACTGAACGAGCACCGCGTAAGGCGTCTCCATCGGCACATCGCCGTGATGCGATGCGACGGCATTTATGACGGCGTCGTGTTCGTTGTAACGCGACAGGAATGTGGCGCCAATCTCGGTGTGAGTCCCTTCAGTTTCGCGATCAATCGCCTTTCCGATGTCATGCATCAGACCGCAACGCTTGGCCAGAACATCGTCAAGGCCAAGCTCCGCAGCCATTATCCCGCATAACATCGAGACTTCTTTAGAATGCTGGAGCACATTCTGGCCATAGGATGTTCGGTAGTTGAGCTTGCCGAGAAGCTGAATGATATCATTGTGGAGATCATGGATACCTAACTCGAAACAGGCTTGTTCGCCCGCCTCGCGAGTCATCATATCCATCTCCTTTTCGCACTTCTCCACTATCTCCTCGATACGAGCCGGATGGATCCTGCCGTCTGCAACCAGTCTCTCCAGAGCCATCCGCGCAACCTCGCGGCGAATCGGATCGTAACCGGAGAGTATCACCGCTTCCGGAGTATCGTCAACGATTACATCGATTCCGGTGCAAGTTTCAAATGATCTGATGTTCCTTCCCTCACGACCGATGATCCTGCCCTTCATCTCGTCAGTAGGCAGGTTGACGACGGAAACGGTCGTTTCGACAGTGTGATCAGCCGCGCAGCGGTAAATCGCCTGCGTTATGATCTCGCGAGCTTCCTTCTCAGCGGTGCGCTCCGCATTCTCCCTGATCTCTTTGATCGTAGCCGCAGCCTCCATTTTGGCCTGACCTACCAGATTTTCCATCAGTTGTTGCTTAGCCTCGTCCGAAGTCATCCCGGCGACTTTTTCGAGTTGAGTGTTCTGCTGATGGATCAGATTACTCAATTCCTCCTCGCGAACTTTGATCGCCTTTTCTCGATGGGATAAAGACTTTTCTTTCGTCTGGAAATCATGCTCTTTCTTGCTGAGCAGATCGACTTTTCTGTCCAGAGCGGTTTCTCTGTCGCTCAGACGTTTCTCTGCCTTCTGGAGATCACCCCTCTTACTTTGTATCTCCCTTTCCAGACTGACCTTAGACTTGTACAGCTCATCCTTTACTTCAAGCAGCAACTCTTTCTTCTTGAGTACTGCGTCCCTCTCCGCCTTCTCAATAACCTGCCGAGCCTCATTTTCCGCGCCAGCGATCTTGGTGAATCCGGCCTTACGTATCAGCACCCAGGTTATCAGAGCGGAAAGGACTGCGCCTGCTGCCACCAGCAGTATCACGGTTGATATACTAAACTGCATACAATCCTCCACCCATGCCGAATCAGTCTCGGCGTGTTGGAACCTATCGTTGTTTTAAGCAGAACCGTGGATCGCAGGGGACTTCTTACGAACCGGAAGATGCCGACATGAGTTTCTCGTCCAGTCTTTCGATCAGACTGTCCGCCTGATGGCTTATTCGGGACAATTCGTCCTCGTTGTTCTTTCTGAGCTTCAACAATTCATCGGTCACATTGAGCGCAACCAGCACGGCTACATTCTTGGGTGATCGATTAGCTGATCTTTCCGCCATCTCACGCATCTTCTGATCCACATATCGAGCGACTTCGAGCACATGGCGCCGAAATTCCTCGGCTTCATGAGCGTCCTCAAACTCACTCCGAATCGGGTACTCTTCACCGAAAATATGTACTTTTATGACCCGGTTATCATCTGGCATAGTTCTATCTATCTGCAAAAGCCTCTGAAACCCGCAGATTCTGCGACAAAAAAGCTACTCTTTTCAAACATCCTTGTCAAGTCTTAAATCAATTCATCTCGAGCTCGACCTGCTCGACCTGGCTGAGCAAAGATTTGAGACGATCCCTGACTTCGGATTCCTTCTGTCCGAAACTCGCCTCAATGCTCTGCCTCTCCGACTTCAGATTCTCGTTCTCCAGTTTGAGTCGGGTAATCTCCTGTGACAGGTCTGCATTCCTCTGCATGAGGTCCGCATTATTGCTTTCAAGTTCCTGTAATCGCAATACGACCTTTTCTATCTTGCTTTCGAGTTTTTCCAGTGCGTCCATGATGTCCTCTCTTAGCTTCTGAGTTCGGCTGAGAACTTCTTACCCAGCCGCTCGATTACTCTCTTGTGAGTTACATCTATCTCTTCATCAGTCAATGTCTTGTCATCAGAACGGTATTCGAGACTGAATGCCAGGCTCTTCTTGCCCGCCGGAACCTGTTTGCCCTCATAGATATCGAACAGATCCACACGGCGGACCAGCTCTCCCCCGGCTGACATGATCTCAGTTCTCAACTGTTCGGCAGGCACATCCGCATCGACCACCACAGCGATATCCCTGACAGATGACGGGAACTTCGGCACCGGAATGAACTCGCGGGAGTCGGAAGCCAACTCGCGCAGGATGATCATATCCAACTCCGCCGTGAAAACAGGGCAATCAATGTCGAACTGATCTCTCGCCTTCTTCGATACTTCGCCACAGAATCCGCATTTGGTCCCGCCAAGGATCACATCGAACGATCTGCCTTTCTCATAGAACGGGTACTCCGCCGGTTCGAGCGACAGATATCCGACACGCAGCCCGTCGGTCAGTGCTTCAAGCACTCCCTTGAGATCGAAGAAATCATACTTGTGTATTTCTGTGTCCCAGTTAATAGTCTCTTCTTTCCCCGCCACTGCCAGAGCGAGCATATCTTTCTCTAACGGCAGTTCCGCGTCTGATGGCAAGAACACTCTGCCGATCTCGAAGAAGAGAATATCTTCTTTCCTACGATTCAAATTGTAAGACACTATGTTGAGAAGGCTGCACTGGAGATTCTGGCGCATCACCGAAAGCTCTACAGAGACCGGGTTCAGCATCCGGATATGATTCTCCAAGCCACTGACCACCTTGTCTTTGGCCGGATCAATTAAAGTATTGGTCAACGCTTCAGCGCATCCACGCGAAGTCAGCAACTCGCGGATCATCTCGTGGAATCGAGCTTCAGGTCGTTCAGTCGTCACAAGCCTCCCTGCGGCATTGTCCGCCGACTTGATACGATCCAGGCCGTATATCCGTGCGATCTCCTCGATCAGATCGATCTCCCTGGTCACATCCGGCCGGAACGTCGGAACAATCACTTCGAGCTGTTTCCCGGTCCTGACGCCGAACTCCAGGGCTGACAGGATATCTATCATTTGCGGAGTTGCGAGGTCTGTCGCCAGAATTTGATTCACCCGCGTCGGTCTCAGGTTGATCCTGACCGGCTCGATCGCCTTCGGGTAGCAATCGACCTGACCCTGAAACACCTTGCCACCAGTGTACTTTTGCATCAGATACGCTGCCCTGTCGCAAGCCTTCGGGACATTGTTCGGGTCAGCACCCTTCTCGAAACGGACCTGAGATTCGGTGGTCAGTCCAAGATGTCTTCGAGCACGGCGTATCGATGTTGGATCGAAGTATGCGCTTTCGAGCAGGATATTTTCCGTCGCATCGCCAACTTCTGATTCCAATCCGCCCATGATTCCGCCAATCGCGACAGTCTTAACCGAATCGGTAATCAACACTGTATCGTCGGAAAGCGAACGCTCTGCCTTGTCAAGCGTCGTGAACTTCTCTCCTTCGCGGGCGTTCCTGACGAGAACCTTTGGCACAGAGAAAAGATCAAAATCAAATGCATGCAGCGGATGCCCCGTCTCCATCATCACCAGGTTCGTTATATCGACCACTGCATTTATCGATCTCATGCCGGTAGAGTAAATCTTCTTCCTGATCCACCACGGACTCGATCCGATTCTCACTCCCCTTATGACCCTGGCCATATACCGCGGGCACTGGTCTGGATTGTCTATCTCGATCTCGACCTCGCCGGAAGCAACACTCTCGATCTCTTCGAGATCAATCTCGGGGAGATTCATTTTCGTGCCAGTCATTGCCGCGATCTCTCTGGCTATTCCAATCGCGCAGAGGCAATCCGGGCGGTTCGGCGTAAGGTCGAACTCGATCAACCAGTCATCGATCTCCAGAGCCTCTCTGACAGATGCACCGATCCTGAACTGCCTGTCGAGTTCCATTATCACCGAGTGATCGTCAGACAAACCAAGCTCGGCCTCTGAGCAGATCATCCCGTCCGACTTCGTTCCGAGTCTTTCGACAGACTGAATGCTGATCCCGTTTGGAAGCTTGGCTCCCGGACCTGCGAAAGCGACCTTCTGGCCCGCAGCGATATTCGGTGCTCCACACAGAGTCGTCAGCACAGTGCTGCCGGTATCGACCTTGCAGACTTTGAGCTTGTTCGACGATGAATGCGGTTCGCATTCATCGACCTTTCCCACTACCACTCCGGAGAATCCCGGGAAGAGCGGACCGATTACATTAGCCTCAGTCCCTGACAACGACAGCCTGTCGGCGAGTTCATGTGCATCCCACTCGAAATCCGCAAGCTCTTTCAGCCAGCTATAGCAGAGTTTCACAGGAACTGCTCCAGGAGTCTGAGATCATTCTGATAGAACCTGCGAATGTCATCTATACGATACTTGAGCATACAAATCCGTTCGATTCCCATTCCGAATGCGAATCCGGTATACTTCTCCGGATCATATCCAACAAACTCAAATACGGCGGGATCGACCATGCCGCACCCGAGTATCTCCAGCCATCCGGTATGTTTGCAAAGCGAGCACCCTTTGGCGCCGCACAAAAAGCAGGAAATATCGACTTCAGCCGACGGCTCGGTGAACGGGAAGTAATTTGCCCTGAGTCGCATCTTCACATCCCGACCGAAATACTCTTTGACGAATGTCAGCAACACACCCTTGAGGTCGGCGAAAGTTACTCCCTCGTCGACATATAACCCTTCGATCTGGTGAAAGACTATGTTCGCTCTCGAAGATATTGCTTCATTGCGATAGCATTTACCCGGAGCGATAATCCTGAGCGGCGGCTGCCTCGATTCCATCGTCCGAATCTGTACGGGAGAAGTATGAGTCCTCAATACAACATCGTCGGATATATAGAATGTGTCCTGCATATCGCGAGCAGGGTGATCCTTTGGGATATTCAGCGCTTCGAAATTGTAGTAGTCGGTTTCGACGTCAGGTCCGACTGCGACCTCGAATCCCATGCCGAAGAAAATTCGGCACATGTCCTCAATGGCTCTGTTGATCGGATGCAGCCTGCCAAGCTTCCTCTTCCTTCCCGGAAGAGTGTAGTCGAAATCTTTCTTGTAACTTTTCAAGATGAAGCGTGACTTCCCGTCCACTGCTTCCTTTAGCTGGTTCTCCAGTTCACCTCTCAGGATATTGGCAAGCTTGCCGATCTCTCGCCTCTCATCGGGGCCGAGATCCTTGAGACCGCGCAGTACGGAAGTCAACTCGCTCTTGCGACCGAGATACTTCACCCGGAGTTCGTCAAGCGAACCCTGAGACTCGATCGCAGAAATGTCGCGGGCAAACTCCTCCCTGATGGAGAGAATCTTCTCTTTTGCGGACATAACGGGACCTATGTAGCTTGCCTGACCATCGACACCAGCCGCTCGAAGGCAGCGATATCGCGGGCAGCGATATCAGCGAGGGCTTTGCGGTCAAGTCCTATTCCAGCTTTCTTCAGTCCTGCGATGAAAATGCTGTAGCGCATGTCGAACATGCAACATGCTGCGGAAATGCGTGTAATCCAAAGGCGCCTGAAATCGCGTTTCCTGTTACGGCGATCACGGTAGGCGTATGTCTGGCCTTTGTTGACAGTCTCGCGAACCGTCCGCCAGAGTTTGCCACGGCCGGCATAGTTGCCTTTGGCCTGCTCGAAGACTTTCTTTTTCTTCTTCCTGGACGCTACACTATTTACTACACGAGGCATCGATTCCTCCCGAATTTTTCTCGCTGATCACTACCCGTTGGGCAGCATTCTACCGACCCTGCCCGCGTCAGCCGGTGACACGATTGCAGGCCTGCGGAAATTACGTTTGCGCTTGCGCGATTTCTTGGTCAGTATGTGACTCGAATAGGCTTTCAGCCTGCGGAACTTGCCGGAACCGGTACGTTTGAATCTCTTCGCAGCAGCCCTGTTGGTCTTCATCTTCGGCATGATTATCTCCGATAATGCGAATTCATCCTATTTGGGCATTACTATTATTGACAGCCGCCGACCTTCCATTTTCGGCTTCTGCTCAACAACAGCTATATCTGAAAGCTCCTCCTGGAGCTTATCAAGTATTTTTCTTCCGAACTCTATATGCGCCATCTCTCGTCCTCTGAACTCGACAAAAATCTTCACCTTGAAACCATCGAGCAGAAACTGACGCACATGCTTTGTCTTAAACAGATAGTCATGTTCCTCGATCTTCGGTCTGTACCGCATCTCCTTGAGCTGGACCGTATGCTGCTTTTTCCTCGCGATCTTCTTCTTCTTCGAAAGCTCATACTTATACTTCCCGTAATCCAGGATCCTGCAAACCGGAGGACTCGCCATTGGCGAAACTTCAACGAGATCGAGTTCACGCTCATACGCCATTTGCTGAGCTTCTTTTACCGGCAAGACGCCGATCTGCTCACCATCCGGTCCGATCACACGAACCTGCGGCGTACGGATCCTTTCATTGATACGGATTTCCGGTGTTCTCTTCTTAGTGCTCCTTATAGAATCACTCCTTCCTAAAGGGCGTTATTTTACCACTAATCTCTTCGGTTAGCAAGGAAATAATCTCGTCCAGGCTCTTTGATCCGAGATCTCCTTCCCCGTGCCGCCGATACGAAACGCAACCCGCCTCCGTCTCGCGCTTCCCGACTATCAGCATGACCGGCACTTTCCGAGTCTCCGCCTCGCGAATCTTGAACCCTATCTTCTCGGACCTGGAATCGACCTTCGCCCTTATGCCGCTCTCGACAAGTCGATCACACACCTGCCGAGCGTAGTCATTGAGTTCATCCGATATCGGCAGAACTTTGGCCTGAACCGGCGCAAGCCAAAGCGGAAATGCCCCAGCGTAATGTTCGACCATCACTCCGAAGAATCTCTCGAGAGAACCGAATATCGCCCTGTGAATCATATAGGGACGCTTTTGCGTATTGTCCGAATCGGTATACGTCAGATCGAAACGCTCCGGAAGATTGAAATCGAACTGTATTGTCGAACACTGCCATGTGCGCTTGAGCGCATCTCGGACATGGACATCGATCTTGGGACCGTAGAAAGCGCCTGCGCCCTCATCCAACTGGTAGTCGAGGCCTGTGCGGTCCAGCGCATTCGCCAGCGATTTCTCCGCCAGTATCCAGCGCTCAGGTTCGCCGACAAACTTCTCCTCCGGCTTGGTCGAAAGAAATACCTCGTATTCCTCGAAGCCGAAAACCTTCAGGAAATCAAGGGTTAGCTCTACCACGCCGACGATCTCATCCTCGACCTGATCCGGCGTACAGAATATGTGGGCGTCATCCTGTGTGAATGATCGAACCCGGAACAATCCCTGGAGTACGCCTGACCTCTCGTAGCGATAGACGGTCCCGAGTTCGGCCCATCGAATCGGTAACTCACGGTACGAATGCAGGGAGTGTCTGTATATCTCGATGTGGAACGGACAATTCATCGGCTTGATCTGGTACAGCTCGCCGTCGACATCCATCGGACTGTACATATCCTCATGGTAGAAATCGGTATGACCCGAAGTCTGCCAGAGCTTGAGTTTGGCTATGTGCGGTGAATAGACCAACTCATAGCCGGATGCGACATGCTTGTCCTTCCAGTAATTCTCGATGATGTTGCGTACGATAGCGCCGTTTGGATGCCACAGGACCAGACCACCGCCGACCTCTTCCCTTATCGAGTAAAGATCGAGTTCCCTGCCGAGTTTCCTGTGATCCCGTCGCTTCGCCTCTTCAACCCGCTTGATGTAGTCATCGAGACTCACCTTGTCCGGATAGGAGACACCGTAAATGCGTTGCAGCATTTTATTCTCTTCGGAGCCGCGCCAGTATGCACCCGCAACCGACATCAGCTTGAACGCCTTGATCTTTCCGGTCGATGGCAGATGGGGACCGCGACAAAGGTCCACAAAGGTGTCATGCCTGTAAATGGAAAGCGTCTCGTCTTCCAACTCGGATATCAGTTCGAGCTTGTAGTCTTCGTTCATGTCTCCAAAAAGCTTGACGGCTTCGCCGGATGAGCACTCCTCACGCCTGAACTCATGGTTGCCCTTGATGATCTCGCGCATGCGCTTTTCGATCTTAACGAGATATTCATCGGTGAATGGCTGCGGCGCGTCGAAATCATAGTAGAAGCCTTCATCGATTGGCGGACCGATGGCGAGCTTTGTACCAGGGAAAAGATCGAGAACGGCCTGAGCCATCACATGCGCCGACGAATGCCAGAAGACCTCCCGGCCTTCCTTGTCGTCGAATGTCAGCAGGGTCAGCTTAGCGTCGGAATCGAGCGATCTGGTCAGGTCGACAACCTCACCGTCCACGCTCGCCGCGAGGACCTTTTTCGCCAGACTGTTCGATATCGACCTGGCGATCTCCAGAGCAGTCACGCCTGCCGGGAATTCTCTCGTCGAACCATCCGGAAAAGTTATCTCAATCGATTTCACCGTAACTTCTTTCATTTGCTCACCCATAACAAAAACCCCCAGCAGGGGAACATGGTGGGCGATACTGGAATCGAACCAGTGACCTCTTGCATGTCAAGCAAGCACTCTAACCAACTGAGCTAATCGCCCATCGCACGATTGGTTAAGTTAATTCACTCCTGTTATTCTGTCAAGCGAAAACACCTCTGGAACCGATGCCGACAGGCTGCCGAAGCAATTGTTGTCTCCATCAGTCAGTATAGAACACCACATCTCCATTAACACTTGTATCGGTTCCAATTCGTATTTCTTGTATGGGCCGATTCGTGCGAAAAACCTTTAGCTGGATTCTGTGGATTCTAACCGACTTTTGCCATTCTGACAAATGTCTCGGCTTTGGCGTATTCCTCGCGGAGCAGACTGATCGACTGCATGACGTCATAAGGGGATATGCCGAGGTTTTCCTTCGCCTCATCGAAAATATCGACAAGTTCGCTCTCGTTCTCTTCCTCGACATCAAACGCACTGCAAGCAATGTTGTTGGCAAAGCTGACCAGAAATACAATGTTCCGCCCTTCATCCGCATTCGTTGGGGAATGATGATACTGGATCGCCTGCTCAATCACCTTTGGAAGATTCCAGCGCTGTGCAAACAGAGCGCCGAGGTCGCAGTGAGTGTAATCGAGCAAGAGTTTTTCAGCCCGCATAAAATCTATCTGGTTTTCCTCAGCCAATTTGCTTACAGCCGCGAAGTCATCCGGGATGTATATGTGCATTATCAGCTTGCCGATGTCATGCAGCAGCCCTGCCGAGAACGCCAGCTCAGCTTCGACAGTGCATGTGCCCGAAATCTTGCCGGCGAAAAGCCTGGCGCCTACCGCCGTGATGAGCGAATGCCGCCAGTACTCCTGTTGGAAATTGGGATCGACCTTATTCTTACCGAAAAGATCAAACACGCCTGTGCACAAGACCAATGACCTGATTGCCTCGATACCGAGTATTATGACAGCCTGCTTTATCGACGTAACCGACTGCCGCAGGCCATAGTAGGCCGAGTTAGAGAGCTTGAGGACCTTGGCGCTCATCGCCGGATCCTCAGCGAGGATCGACGCTATGTCGAAAGCCGAAGTTCTCGGATCACTGACGACCTTGTTCATCTGCTGGAACACCAGCGGAGGGGTAGGAAGATTAGATACCCGCTCAATAATCCCCTTGAGTCGTTCCGACGTAGTTTGTGTATCCCGGATGACTGTCTTCTCCTCATCCATTCTTACTCGGAATCGCTTTCCGTCCCGATTTCCCCTATCATCCTCGATACAATCTTATCCAGCACTCTGGAAGTCAGGTAGTTTCCTGAACGAACCTTCTTCCTGGCATTCTCGATCTTGTCGCGTCTCTCCTCTGGAATCCCTTGACTCTTTCTATCCGGAGCGGGAGACTTGTCGGCGTTGCCTTCACTCTTTTTCAATGCACCGGAATCCATCAGTTTCTCCGCGATTGCCTTTGTAAACGAGGGTCTGGAATAGACTCCTTCCCCGATCAAACGTCGCACTCTGGCGAGTTTCCCCTGGCCTTCAATTGATGAATGAGATATTTCAACCTTATCGCGTAATTCTCCTTTGGGGCTTTGCTTTGATTTGCTCTCCATATTCTTTCGTCTTACGACAAGTCCTTCTCCGGGGATTTTCTCTACTCGCATAGGATTTGGCCTTATCTCATCCCTTACCGTCGAGTATCCGCGCTTTTTCCGGCCGATGCCCGCGATATGCGGCGAGGTCCTGGGCATTCTTCAACGCCTCGAGTTCCTCTTTGATGCGGATGTAGCGATCGTTGGCAAACTCCTCGTTGTCCTTGATCATCGATAAGTTCTTTTTAATGAGAGTCGATATGGAGTTGACCAGCTTGCGGACCTCCGGAGAAGTTGCAGCGAGATTGAACAGCTTCCTGTTGTTGTTCCTCAATTCTGCGATTTTCTGTTCGCTCTCTGCGATTCGTTTCTTGACATTCTGGACGTCCTCGTAAACCGACAGGATTTTTTGATCCCGGTCGTACTTGAGTACATCCATCTGCTTGTCAATGAGAATATACAGAGATTGATAGAAACTGTACTCCTCTTTGAGGAAAGAAATCAGTGTGTTTTCGAGATCGACTACTTCTTTGTACTCCATTTCACACCTGTACTGATAAGACCCGCTGCCCGGAGGTCTGTTCTGTGCTTTTGTCGTTGTTTACTTCTGAGTTATTCTGATTTTCGATTCCCTGCCACCCGTCCTTGAGACCCGATAGTATTTCCCTGAGATCTCCGATGATCTCCGGACTCCTCGTCGAGTTCAGGATGTAGAGCTGGCTGATGATAAACGAATACAACGATCCCAGCTTCTCTGCGATCTCGCCGCCCTTGTCGAAATCAAGCGTGGTATAGAGGTGATAGATAACCCTGTGCACTCTCTCGACACGATCGGCGAATACGTCTGTCCTCTCGTTATCCAGTTCTTCCTGCGCCTGATCGAGGAACTTCAGCGCGCCGTTGTACAGCAGCAGGATCAGGTCCCTCTGCCCCATTCCGGCGACCTGATTTCTCTGGTAGGTTGCCAATGCGTTGTTCATGTTGTCTTCCGCCTACATGTGAAGCCGGTCTATTTCTTCCAGTATGTTTTGAGTTGATCGAGCTGGGTATTGAGATAAGAAGTCTGCGCATTCATCTCTTCGAGGTACTTCTCCAGCTCTATGAATTTCTTGTAGATGGCCTCCTTGCGAATCGCGAGACGCGCCTCTTCTCCTTCTATTCTCGCCTGAGTATAGTCGATCTGTTTCTGGATCGCGCTGGATCGCCTTGCCATCATGCCTTCGGATGACTTGGTCAGGCTGTCGAGCAGCGCGTCAAACTGGCTCGCGATCCCCTTGGTGAACGTGAGATTGGCCTCTGCACCATCACCGAGATCAGCCGCAGTCAGTTCGACTTTCAGTCTGATTCCCGCAGTCGTCTCATTCTCCTCATTGCCTGCGAGCATCTGGCCGGTGCCGTCAGCCGCTTCGCCATTGATAGTCCCCTCTACATCTTTTCCCGAATAGGAAACTGCCTGCGCCAGGCCGAGCGTTGTGAACGCGCTGTTTCCCGAACCTGCCTGGATCTTAGCCGTCGAATTGGAACCATAAGAGCCGGAATCTATGCGCAGGAAACCAGTCTCTCCAAGATCAGAATAGCTCACCGACACTCCATAGGAACCGATGTTGGCGTCATTGTCTATCTGAGTCTGAATCTCAGAGACCAGTTCTTCCCAACTGTTGTACGTCTTTTCTGTCAAATGGATATCTTCAGAGACCCGCGAGTCGACCACGATCTTGAAAATGTTGTTATCGCTGTCTATCACAAGCGGCGTCTCGGAAAGATCGCTTAACTCGGTTCCCTGCAGGTAGCCTTTTGCGGCAGCCTGTGTGATGTCTATCTCGTAACCATCGAGGGGCGAAATCCTGCTGTCGAACGTCGCATTCAGAAAAGTGATCTTGGAATTGTCCGACTCACCCCAGTTTGCAAAAAGTTTGATCACATCCGAAAGATTTTCTTCAAGCGCCTTCGTAAGTGCGCTGCTGTCGACAACATTGAGTTGGCCGAGCGTGCTCGTCCGTATTCCAATATCCGTCACTGTTCGAAAGCCCGAGTCGATCCCCTCAACGACCGTACTCGTCAACGCCCTCAACTGATGCTGAACAGACATCAGAGTTGTATCGCCAATAAGTATACCGGCCTGTTTGGTCTCGGTATCGTACTTGAGGTAGTCATCAATTCGGCTGTTCACTTCGTTGTACTGCGAGATCAGACCATCAATCAAACTCCTGACTGCAACCGTATCGAACTCGGTTTTGATTGTGATATCCGGCGTCTCGGCGTCACTCTCCCTATTCAGAGTCAGCGTGATACCCGGTATGACATCCTCAATCGTATTATTGGAGGACGTGACAGTGATCGGTGATCCTCCACCGTCGGACGATCCGATCGAAATCCTCGCGTCCTGAGCTTGCTGAACTACTGGAGCAAACGTCTGAACCTGAAAAGTATCTCCTGCGACCAGATCTCCGGCCGCGAAGTTCAGGGTCAGCCCGTCCGAACCGTCGCCCGTCAGGCTCACCTCGGCGCCTGCCGTCGATACGGTGACGGTCCCCGAATTCGTGCCGTCGGTCCAGTTTACAAGAATATCCCCCGAGCCGACTGTCTGGGTGCCCGTGCCCTGGACCGTAAACGTATATGTCTTGTTGGTTGTCCCCGAATACGAAGCAGTTGATCCGAGTGAGACTGCCGAAGTAGCTGCGGACGACCATGTGAGCGTTTCCGGCGAATCGAAGCTCGCGGTCGCAAAATCGGGCGCAGTACCGCCGGTCAGACTATTCGTGATTACTATTTGATTAGATAAACCGGTCTGCTTCGAAGTGATCAGCAGCCTGTTCGAATTGCTCGAAGAGCCATCGTTGACCACCGAAGCGGTAACTCCCGCGCCAGCGGCATTGATCGCGTCTTTGAGACCGGATAGCGTATTGTTTGTTGCATCTATCGTTATTGTCGTCTCGGCAGCGTCTCCAACCTTGATTTTGAATGTCCCCGTACCGATCCGGGTCGTATCCTTGTCTGCGAACCCCTGGCTTGCCACCTGATGATTCCTGGCAAGCTGATCGATACTAATCCTGTAGAGACCGGAAGTGACGTCTCCGGATACCGCCGCTGTGGCGTACGATTCGTTTGAGACCGTCAACTGCGTCTTATTAAACGAAGACGGCTTTGTAAGAAGAGATACTTTTGCTTTCAGACCGAGCAGCATGGCAGAAATAGAGTTATATGTCGTAATCTTGTTTGTTCGTTCTACCTGCTGCGCCTCCATGATCCTGACGTGGCCCCTTTCCCCGTTGATTATTGCCTCAACGATCGCCGCTGTGTCAAGATTGGAGTTGATTCCCTGGATGTAATTTGTACCTGGCATATCAAGACTCTCAGTATCGGGAGAGACCAGCGTCTCCCCCGATTGTTTGTATTCAGATTTCGGTATCGAGTATGATACCTGTCATCTCCTGCAGGCGGCCTCGCATGGCGAGGATCGAATCAGGCGGTATCTGCCTGATAACCTTACCGGATTCCGATTCAATTACCTTCACAACCACGCTGCCGGATTGTTTGTCGATCCGGAAATTCAGCGAGATTTGCTTGCTAATAAGCTGTTTGTTCAGTTCATCTATGAACGCCCCGAACTTCTCTCTTAGCGAGCCTGTGTTTGGAGACTCGCTGTCGGTTCCAGCCGTACTTGCGCCCAGAATACAGACAGCGTTAAGGTCGAGCCCCGCAGCCTTAGCCAGATCAGGTGACTTTCCAGCATCCGATACTGAAGTCGGATCGGCTATCCACAAAGGATTGGCCAATACCGCCGAGGAGTTTAAGATCGGATCCATTCAAATCACCTCGTATTGTACGGGGGAGGATTTCCTCCCCCGTTTATCATCCTGCAATTGTCAACTCACCCCTGCTAACCGAAGAGCGAGAGAACAACCTGCGGCACCTGATTGCCCTGAGCGAGCATCGCGACACCTGCCTGCAGCAGAATCTGAGCCCTGACGAAGTTTGACATTTCTTTCGCCATGTCAGTGTCACGGATGAACGACTCGGAAGCCGTCAGGTTCTGGTGTGCGATCCTGAGGTTAGAAAGGTTGGATTCCAGAGTGTTCTTCTGGAACGAACCGAGCGCACCTCTCCTGTTCGACACCTGATCGATCGCGGCGTCAATCACGACCTGAGAATCCTGAGCGCCGGCGACAGTCGTAACATTGATCGCACCGAGGTTCGTGAACATGTTACCGGCGATGCTCTTGCCGAGCGCAGATGCGGCCATGTTGCCCAGCGCGACGCGAGCCGTCTGGCCAACATTACCGCCGATCTGGAAGACCAGCGACTGATCGGTGTTGCTGATCGTCTCGGAACCGCCCTCTGACGAGAGGCCGTATCTGATGCTGAGCGACTCCGAACGATCGGAGTTGTAGATCACGGAATCCTGACCTCCGGTCACCGAAGCAGCAGGACCGCCATCGAGCCTTACAGCATATCTGGCAGCGTTGACGTCAAGCAACAGATTACCGAGGTTGACTCCGTTGATCGCCGTATTGGCTGTGATATTGATCGAACCACGGCCTGTTTCTCCTGCGGCCTTGTTGTAAAGCGTTACGTTGCTCGTGCTGGCATACTTCACACTGGAGACCGTGTTAGTGTAGTTGTCGAACGAGACGAGCGCGTCAATACCGGCAATTGCAATCGTATCGGCAGTCAGACCCAGCACGTTCTGGGCTTCACCAGTGCCTGAACCATTGCTGACAGCCTGCAAGTTGTAGCTCGACCCCTCATCGTAGGTGAAGAACTGCAGTTTGTCAGTACCCTGGAGCGCCACATCCATATCGCCGGTAGAACCCTGAACAGTACCAAACGCAGTTGTCAGCGCTGTCTGGATATCAGTGATCAGCGTGCTCATGGAAGTGAAGGTCTTGGTTGCGGCAGTTACAATATTCGCCGATGCGGTTGTGCCGCTGTTCTTGACAGTATTGAGTGTGAACTTCAGCAGGTCCTTACTGGTACCTCTGGTGGATCTGCTCGAACCCATGTCGACGATCGCCGAGGAGGCTGTCGACGTAGATGACGTCAGCTTCAGGCTGTACTGCGCGCCTCCGTTGATAGCCCTGAACTCGAGCTTGGAGCCGCCGGCCTGCAGCGTGGCAGCCTCGATCTTGCCTGCAAGCTGAGCATTGTTCGCAATTGCGGCATTCCACTTGCCCAACTGCACCGAAACCGAATCACCAGTTGCAATCGCGATAGTCAGCGTCTGATCGCCGGAAACTGCCTCGCCATTCTGCTGGTAGTTCAGCACTGCGGTATAGTCACCTTCGTTGGCGAGAATCGCGGCGCCGAATGTGGAGACGGACGCAACAGTGGCCATCGTGGCCGCTGTTCCAAGCGTCAGCCCGTTGCCGAATCCATCGGAAATCGTGACCGCTGCCGAAGACTTCGTCGCACCAGCCGAAGCCTGGAGCACATCGACATTGTGGATGCCTTCGGTCAACTCGACCGGAGTACCGGTGCCATTCAGCGAGATACCGAGCGACGTCGTGTTAAGAGTCGCTGTGGCATCAGAGAGTTTGGTCGCCGAAATCGAATGTACTCCGCTTGTCAAATTGCTCTGGAGGATGGACAGTTGGGACGAATTCGCAGTTGTGATGGTTGCGACATTGTCCCTTGATCCATCGAGAAGCTTCTTTGTTCCGAACTGCGTGTTAGCAGCAATTCGGTCGATCGTCGAGATCGCGTTCTGAATTTCAGCCTGATCAGCGGCCAACTGGTTCGTGTCGTTGAACCCTTCGTTAGCTGCGTGAATGGCCAGTTCTCTCATCGAGATCAGCAGACTGTTGATCTCATTGAGAGCTCCCTCAGCAGTCTGGATCATGTTGATTGATCCTTCGGAGTTCGAGATCGCTCGATCAAGACCGGCGATCTGAGCTCTGAACTGCTCGGAAATTACCAAGCCTGCCGGATCGTCTGATGCACGGTTAATCCTGTAACCGGACGACAGCTTCTCCATCGAACTGGTGAGCGCTCTCGTGGTCAATGTCAGGTTACGATGCGCATCCAGGGCAGCAATGTTGTGGTTAATGCGTAAACCCATTAGGAATCCTCCTTGAGTTTCCTTGTCGATCGTCCTTGTCGACTAAGTCTGTTTAACTGGTAATGCTCGCCAATTAAGCCACATCCAATGTCTGCCAAGGTCCGAGCCACTCCGACCTTCAGTCCGGATTTTGAAAGAGCCCCGGTCTGCCGGCTCTTATCATACACCACCTTCCTTTCAATTCCTGTTCGGTTTTGGTTTTGTCTTTAGTCTAAGCCTTTTATTATCTTAATCGGCTTTTCGAGCGCTTCCTTTATATGCAAATGCGTTCGATCATCTATACCTGGATATTGTCGTCAGTTTCCTGCGCGATCTTCAGTGACCGCCGCAAAAAAGCGCACTGCGCCCAATCACATTTGAAGCATGGGTGCTCTATCCTGCTGAGCGCCTCGAAATTAGCTGCCTGTACTTTTTTCGATGTCCAGATTCTTCCCATGAAATACAAGCCTCGGCAGTATGCGGCAGCGTCGAAATATGTTGACTGGCAGCCGCTGATTCGTAAATTAGCGATTGCGATTTTGTTAATCTACTCGGCCCTGCCGGTGCCGAGCCGTGCAAGGAGTTATCTCTATGGTAGTCATAAAGCCGTTCAGGGGGCTCAGGCCAACACCGGATATAGCATCACAGGTAGCTTCGCCGCCATACGATGTCCTGAGTTCGGAGGAGGCGCGCCAAATGGCGAGTGAGAACCCGCACTCATTCCTGCATGTAGTCAAACCAGAAATCGACCTGCCGCCCGATACCGATCCATACAGCGACATCGTCTATGAGACGGCTGCGAAGAATATCAAATGGTTGAGAGATGAGAATATTCTCAGGCAGGACGAAACCGACTGCTATTATCTCTACCAGCTTCAGATGAACAGCCATATCCAGACAGGACTCGTGGCGGTCGCCTCGGTTCAGGATTATGACGGAAACCGGATCAAGAAGCACGAATTAACGCGACCGGTCAAGGAAGACGATCGAACGAAGCACATCCTGACCTCGCGCGCCCAGACAGGCCCGGTGTTCTGCATCTACAAATCGAATCCCGAGCTGCGAATGATCTTCGGTCAGGTCATGAGTGAGAAGCCCGAAGTCTCGTTCTCTGTCGACGACGATGTGAAGCACAGATTCTGGAAAATCAGCGACAAAGACAAGGTGGAGAAGATCACCTCTGTCTTCGCGGGATTTCAGGAGATATACATAGCCGACGGCCACCACAGATCGGCTGCGGGATCACGTGCGGCGAAGAAGCTTAAGAAGCTGAACGCGGGTCACACAGGAAAAGAAGAGTACAACTACTTTCTGACGGTCATTTTCCCCGACGATGAAATGCAGATACTTCCGTACAATCGCGTGATCAAAGATCTCAATGGAATTACCGACGAACAGTTTATGGACCGTCTGGCCGAGGTATTCCAGATCGAAACGACTCCTGATCCATCGGAAGCGGAACCTGACAAACCCTACACTTACGCGATGTACATGAATGGTGCGTGGCATCGTCTGACCTATTCTCAGACGCCCGACTTATCCGACCCGATCGAGTCTCTCGACGTGCAGGTACTGGCGAAAAACGTACTTGATCCGATCCTGGGGATCGACGACCCGCGCACGGACCCGAGAATCGATTTCATCGGCGGAATCAGAGGGCTGAGCGAACTCGAAAAACTGGTCGACTCCGGCAAGTGGAAAGTCGCTTTCGCGCTTCACCCGACCAGTGTCGATCAACTCCTGAAGGTTGCAGACGCCAACAAGGTGATGCCGCCCAAATCGACCTGGTTCGAGCCGAAGCTGCGCAGCGGAATGGTTGTTCATCTCATAGATTAGTGTACTGAAACAGGCAATACAAGGAGACTACTGTAATGAAAATTCTTATCTCTGATGCGTTCGACGCATCGCTTCCGGAGAAGCTCTCGAAATATGGCGAGATTACCGACGACAAGAGCCAGCTTCCAGACGCCGAAATCGTACTCATCAGGAGCAAGACCAAGTGCACGAAAGAGTATATCGATGGCGCCCCCAAACTGAAGTACATCATTCGCGGAGGCGTTGGTCTGGACAATGTCGATCGCGACTACGCCAAACAGAAGGGCGTTCTCGTGAACAACACTGCTGAAGCTTCGGCTATTGCCGTCGCTGAGCTCGCTTTTGCGATGATGATATCGATGCCCAGTAATCTGTTCCCCGGCAACGAGTCGATGAAAAAGGGCGAGTGGCTCAAGAAACAACTCAAGCGGACTGAACTGTATGGCAAGACTCTCGGCCTGCTCGGAGTCGGCAACATCGGCACTGAGGTGGCAAAAAGGGCAAAAGCGTTCGGCATGAAGGTTCTCGCCTATGACCCGTATGTCAGCAGCCATGAATTCGCCGAGATGGTGACAGACTTGAATGACTTCGTATCGAAATGCGATTTCATCTCATTGCACATGCCGCTGACTGACGACACTAATGGCATTGTAAACAGCGATCTCATTGCAAAGATGAAGGACGGCGTGTATATCATCAACACCAGTCGCGGCAAGTGTGTTGTCGAAGATGATGTCGCCGCCGCTCTCGAATCGGGCAAGATTAACGGCTACGCTACCGATGTCTGGTACAGCGATCCGCCCGAGAATACACCGCTGACCAAGGTGCCGAATACAGTTTGTCTTCCTCACATCGGCGCATCGACGAAGGAAAACCTCCTCCGTATCGGAGACGTCATAGATCGCCTTATAGGCGAGTACGTGAAGGGCAAATAGCTCGAAAGGAGAATTTGATGGCTGAGCGCATATACAATTTCAATCCGGGACCGTCTACGCTTCCCCTGTCAGTGATCGAGAAAATGCGGGCGGAGCTTACCGACTACATGGACACGGGTATGTCGATCCTCGAAACGAGTCATCGGTCGCCCGAATTCAAAGACGTTCACGCTGAGACCAAGGCGCTGGTGAAACAAATCGCAGGACTCTCCGATGATTATCACATCCTGTTCACAGGCGGAGGTGCGAGTCTGCAATTCGCCATGATTCCATTGAACTTTTTGCAGGATGGCAAATCAGCCGACTATGTCAATACCGGCACATGGTCGAAGAAAGCGATCAAAGAAGCACAAATAGTCGGCAACGTGAATATCGCAGGATCGAGCGACGACAAGAATTTCTCATATCTGCCGACGGACCTGAACCTAAGCGACGACGCCTGCTACCTGCACGTGACATCGAACAACACGATTGTCGGAACACAGTGGCATCAGTTCCCTGACAGCAAGGCTCCACTGATCTGCGATATGTCGTCCGACATATTCTCCCGCACGCTTCCATTCGAGAAGTTCTCGATGATCTATGCGGGCGCGCAGAAGAACCTCGGCGCTGCTGGTGTGACGCTTATCATCCTGCACAAGGATCTCGCGGCACAGGCGAAGAGTGGCATGAACACAATGCTCTCGTACGAAACTCATATCGAGAAAGACTCGATGTTCAACACTCCGCCATGTTTCGCGATTTACATCGTGAAGCTCGTGCTCGAATGGATCAGAGATCAGGGCGGGCTGGCGGCGGTCGAGAAGGTCAACAATCAGAAACAGAAACTGCTCTATGACACAATCGACTCTTCAGACGGCTACTTCAAGGGTACAACCACAGAAGACAGCAGATCATGGATGAATGCGACTCTGCGCATGCGCGATGAAGATATCGAGAAGAAATTCATCGCCGAGGCGAAAGCGATTGGCCTGCATGGCCTGAAGGGTCACAGATCGGTCGGTGGCGTCAGGGTCTCGATGTACAACGCAATGCCTCTCGCGGGTATCGAGAAGCTTGTCGGATTCATGGCCGATTTCAGGAAAGCCAATCCATAGTCATCTCGACGTTATCAAGACGAAAGAACAGCCCCGGTTGCATACATACAGCCGGGGCTTTTTCTTGTCCAACTTACTTGAGTTCCTGTGAGTGGCAGACGTCCTCATCTGCCCCGTTGGGTCTGCAACTGCTGGAATGCGGCAGACCGGGAGAGGTTGTCCAAAAAGTAGGTCGTGTTCCAAACCTGATGTAATCAGGTGAGAAACGCGACACTTCTATCTTGTTGTCCGAGAGTCGGGTTTTCGGTCGCTGATCCCGATCCCCGAGGGACTTGCAGGCTTCGCCTGCTGCGGAACGCCGACCTACTGGAAAACAGGACTTATGGGACACCCTCGGGAAGTCTGCCAGCCACAAAACATCGACTCGTCATAGCTGCGCAGATCAGTCAGGCGAACCTAACCAGATACCGCTCCCCCGATCAACGCAATATATCCCGGAACTGGAGGTCGAGAGATCGATGGAG
The DNA here is from genome assembly GCA_965369655.1 of uncultured bacterium. GTDB lineage: Bacteria > Zixibacteria > MSB-5A5 > JAABVY01 > JAHJOQ01 > JAJRZO01. The sequence goes on from CBDUQR010000006.1 coordinate 34,411, forward strand.
AATTCCAGCTTGTCGTAGTTCTCGTGCCAGTATGGTTCGATGAAGTTGATCTGGTAGTGGCCGGGCAGCAGATCGCTGATCTCGAATTCAACGTCAAAGAGGCAGATACAGTCACACAGCCCCTCCACTTCAATCTCCTCTACTGTTATCACATTCCCGCTGATGGAGATATTCCAGTCCATGACCGGGCAACAGTTGAATACGGCATTCACATGCTGCAGATGCAGCACCATATCCTCAGTGTAGTTGTACACGATACAACTCTGACTCGGATCGATGCTGTCTGCTGAACCGTCAACAAACCAGCCATCGGGCTTGCAGCCAATCAAATCGACGAATGCTCCCGATGGGCCATCCGATTCCTGCCATGGATAGTGACCTCTCTCGACACAGAAAACCCCCGACTTCGATTCCACCAGATCGATAGTGAACCGTAACGGTTCGTCTCCATCTCTGAGATAAAGTTCTTCAACGAATATCGTGTACACACCCGGCTCGACATCGTGTATCTCATAGTCAAGATCGAACAGGCAGAGGCAATAACAGCCATATCCTTCAGGGAATGACTCAGACTCGGTGATCACGATATCCTTCCCCTCCACGGCCACTGTCGCGGCAATCAGAGGACAGCAGTTGAAACCAGCGTTGACATGGTGAAGATAGAGAATGGAATCGCCAACATAATTGTACTCTATACAACTCTTGCTGTCAGGCAGAGTGTCAATCGCGGTAGACAATTGGTAGCCACCACACCCGCTTTGCCCGACCAGAGCGCCGGTAGACACCGGAGGTTCAGGCATATTGGTTTGCCTGTCACTGTCGCAACCCTGTGTCAGAAACAAAAGCAGCAGGAGAGCGAGGAAACAGACAGGCTTCGATTCATACATTCTTGTATTCATATCATTCCTCCCGATCATTGTCGATACCGGATATGGTTATCCCGCAAATTTCCAGACGCTTTCGCTGGACTTGCTTATAATATATGACGATTCGACGCGCGAATCATCAAATACTTTGTCTATAATTATTTACGCTGTGAGAGGCTCGAAGATCCGGAACAATCTACTCGATCCTGCCCGCTCTGGGAGCGTTGCTGCCCTCGAATATCCAACCGATCAACGTTACGACATCATCGACGTCGAGCTGACCATCGCCGCTCGGATCGGCTGCGTTCCAGAATTCTGGTGGGACGCCATTCGAGAATATGTAATCGAGCATGAACACGATGTCATCTATGTCGACATTCCTGGAATTGTCCGCGTCACCCCAAACGTACTGCAGAGACATACCGATTGATCTGACGAACAGTTGTCTCAGCGGTTCCGTGTTTACCACACGCGATATGTAAGTTGCCCTGCCGTCACCGAATCGGTTCGTGAGCGCACTGATGGACACTTCGTTCCCGTCACAGTACCAATACGCGAGAACATCCACATCCGGATGCGGCACGACAAGCCCGCCGAATGCGATTCCGCATTCCGTGCGATCGAGCAGCATCCCATCCGACAATCCGAACTCATCGCCGGCATCGGTCGCGTAGACCTCTCCCGAGCTGTTGACATACATCAAACAGCCGAACCAGTCGACTATCGGATTGACTGAATCGGATGGCACAAGATACAGCGGTATTCCACCTCCGCAGAGTAATCCGCCGCCCATCCTGATGAATCGATCTATGTTGTTTACCTGACAGGCGATTGCGGCGCTCCTCGAAAAGAGAATCAGCGCGGAGTAATCGTGCACATCGAGCGGATCGGGAACATAATCGAGAAACTCGAACCGGTGCGGCATCTGACTCAGGAGATTAGAGAGAGTTGCGTCGGGTGGAAGTATGCCCGAAACAGAATCGGTCACGATTGCGATCCGATTCTGCGAGAGTGCTGTCACAGGCGCCAGCAACAGTGTTAGCGCCACTATCAAAACGCCACGAGTCATCAGATACCTTTCGGAGCGGATACCTCCAGCGCCTCCAGCTTCGTGCGAGCCGGATCAAAGTCGGGCTTGAGCTTCAGCGCCTGATGATATCCGAGCTTTGCCGAATCATAGTTGCCCTGTCTATAATATATGTCGGCAATTTTCGTGATTATCACGTATGAACCGGGATCGAGACTGATGCACAGTTCGTACATCTTCAGCGCAGATACGAAATGACCAGACTCTGACATGATATCACCGAGCAAGTGTGCGACATCAAAATCGTCTGGAGCAAGCTCCAGGTACGACGACAGCGCAGCGGCTGCCTTTTCGAACTGACCATTCTTTGCGAGACTTATCCCAAGATTCCTTTGTGCGAGCGCCATGTCCGGCGCTTCCCGAAGCGCATTCGAGTAGCACTTCTCCGCCAGCTCGAATTGACTGAGTTTGAAATACGAATTGCCGAGGTTATTCCAGACATCCGCATCCGCCCCGCCTGCGGCAGCGCATTTTTCGTATGCTGCAATAGCTTTATCAAATGCCCCTGTCGCATACCTGATGTCACCGATCACCCTGGCGGCATGGACGAAATCCGGAAATTGGCTTTCGAGCCTGTCGGAGACGATGCACGCCTCGCGCAGCCGATCCATATCGAAATACAGATTCGCCAGCGCTAAGATTATGTCTTTGTTGTCGGGCTCCATCGCATCGGCTGCCTTCAGGTGCGACTCCGAGGGAATAGCTTTACCGAGCATCCTGTAAGCTTCGCCAAGAAGATAATGCGCCGGCCATGCGTGCTCGTCATGATCGAGCTGGGTCTTTGCATGAGTTATGACCGATTCGAATTCTTTCCTGTTGAAATACAACTGCGCGAGCCGGAGATGCGTATCAAGGTAGCCTTCTCGAATCTCGACCGTCTTCAGGTACCAGTCCATCGCTTCCTCAACCAGTCCGAGCTTCTCGCAGGAATGAGCTACGCCATAGAATGCGTTCTGCTCGCTCCTGTAATTGAGCAAAATGATCGAGTCGGTCTCGGAAGAATCCTCGAACTTCTCTCTCACCTCGAGGTATTTAAGATACCATTTCCTGGCATCATCCCACTCCTGCATCTGCGAATGCACATAGCCGAGAGTGATGATCGGATCGAGATAGTCAGGCTTGTAATTCAGCGCAGTATGACAGTACTCCTTTGCCGTGTCAAACTGCTCTTTGTAGAAATACGCCGACGCCATCTGATGGAGCGCCATCATGTGCAGGTGACCCCTGCTCGATGATGTCGGCTCGGTATTATCCAGCACCTTCTGAGCGTGGAATATGATCTTGTCGCAGACATCGACGTCCGGCCTCGGGTTCTCGCCCCTGTACAACTGCGCGAGGTTCATATTCGCGAATGGATCATTCGGATTCTCATCGAGCTGTTTGAGAAGCAATTCTTTCGATCGAGCTATCTTCTTCTTCATTTTCTCTGGAGACAGCCCATAACCATAGTGGTTGATCCTGACGCCGACACGAAGTACGATTTCGTTCTTTTCATCGAACTTCAACTGATTGTGAACGATCCCGTCGTAGTGCGCCCCTGTCGACCTGCGGAAGAATCGTATCGATGGGAGGAATGACGCAAACTGGCCGTCGTCGCTGTGGTTGAACACCGACACAGATATCAAGTTGTTTCTCTTCTGCGCAAGTATGTCGTTCAGTTGCGGAATGTCCTCCTGGACAAGTTCCTCGTCGGCATCCAGAATAAATATCCATTCCTTAGTGGCGTAAGTAAGCGACTGGTTACGAGCTTTGGCGAAGTCATTCTCCCACTCGTGGAAATAGACTTTTGCGCCGAAAGACTCTGCAATCTCTACAGTCCTGTCAGTCGAACCGGTATCGACAACGATGATTTCGTCGACGACATCCCTGACACTCTGAAGCGCGCGAGCGAGTTGATCTTCCTCGTTCTTGACAATCATGCAGAGTGAAATCTCAGGTTTCGACGAGACTATCGCATCCCTGAGCATCTTCAGTTCGGGAATTCCAGGGCACTTGGGCATGCCACTATCCAGAAGCGAAATCGCGTCGTCGCGCTGGCCCATATGATCGGCCAGCTTCGCCAGATTGATCCAGGCGACCGCATAGTCGGACTTCAGATTGGCAGCTCGTTCAAAGAGATCGACAGCTTCCTGAAGGCTTCCCTGTTCTCTAAGAGCCACGCCCATATTGTTGAGCACTTCGTGTGCCCGGTCGTACGTCCCCGCAAACGCAGCTTTATTAGCCTCTCCCGAAGGAATCTGACCGAGCACCTCGAGGTACTTCTGACCGTAGATGTCGACCAACGTGTAATCCTCGAGTCGATTGAACAAATAGACAAGCAGATAATAGAAATCGAGCAGTGTATCATCGACAGCGAGCGCCTCGAGCGCCAACGTTTTCGCGCGGTCGAAATCATTCGAGTGAGCTGCGGCAAACCCCGATATCCTCGAAGCATACAGGAAGGCCGTACTGTCCGTCTTCCTGACATCATCGAACAGCAGCGGCTCGACAAGTTCTATCGCCTCTGAATGCTCTCCCCTGTCGAGACGTGCCTGTGCTTTGTCGAGCAACTCGGCATATTCAGGATTGTGTTCTGGCTTGCTCTTTGTCCTGCTGTTGCGCGCTCCCTTTGCCGACGGTCTTTTCTTCGCAGCGCTTTTTCGCTTTTTCTTTGCCATGCAATTCTCTTTTCATCAACCTGCAGCTACCGGCGCCTGCGGAATATGGTGAGGGTTCATATACGCGGGACGCGATGATCCGATACCGTATACCTGCTTCATCCACTCGATCGTCCTTGGAATTCCGACCTCGAGCGGCATATTCGGATCATGCCCAAACTGCATCTTCGCCCTTGAGATATCAGGCTTTTTGTTCATCACATTGTGCTTGTCTTCCGGCAGGAATGTCACGAGATTCTCTGAAGCGCCTGCGTATCGCAAGACGAGGTCCGAGAGATCTTTCACACTGCGAAACTCCTGACCGCCGATATTGTATACCTCACCCGCTTTGAAATTCTCACAGACCGCTGAGAGTGTTGGGATAAAATCATCGATGTACATGAATACGCGATGATAACCCAGATATACCTGGTATGGCATGTTGTGCAGCGCCCTGTAGCAGAACAGGCAGACAACAGACCGATAGTGATGATAGTATTCGCCGGGACCGTAGGCATTGAAGAATCTCAGCCGCACGACCGGCACCTCGTGACGACGCTCGAAATTCATAATCTGAATCTCGTTCACCCACTTGGTGGTCGCATAGTCGTTGTGCTGGATAATCGACTGATTCAGCGGGATATCCTCCCTGAGCACGTCCTCGTGCTTGTCGCCGTAGATTTCCGATGACGACGCGAATATCAGCTTGAAGCCTTTTTTCTTTTGCCACTCGAGGATATTCCTCGTGCCGATCACGTTGGATTCCCAAAGAGTATCGTAGTACTCTTCGCCGTTGATCCGCCCGAACTCCGCGGCGAGATGATAGACGTAATCATAGTTTTGCTCGAACACTCTTTCGAGCTGGCGGTAATTGGCGACATCCGCCCTGAAATAGTTGTCATCCGCCTGGTGTTGAAGATCGCACGACCAGACTTCATGCCCGCGCCTGATCAGATCCGCGACGAGCGGCTGGCCGAGTGTGCCTTTGCTTCCGGTTACGAGTATCTTTGCCATTCTCTATCTCCTCTCAGTCTACACTGATATTGTTTTCGCTTCAGCTTGCTGTTCTATCCGAAGCCGTTCAAGAATTTTCTGTCTGATTGTATCGAGATCAGGATGCTGCTCTTTCTCCGGCCTGTTCTGATCTTCGAACCAGTCGTAGTCGACTTCGGCGAGTTCAACGTCATCCATCGCTGCGAGGTAATTGCCATCGGGATGCAGGCGCATGTAATTCGCTATCTTGCCGTACAGCATATCTTCCGATGACGAACTGTAGTGCAACAGATTGAGATTGATTTTCGTCGGATTGTCCATCTGCGGCGGCCACAGTCTCTTGTGCAACCCGGGGGTAATCTCGATCTTCATTTCGCCGGTGTTGCGCCAGATTCTCGGAGGACTGATCTGACCAAGCCCTTTGTCGACCCTGTACCAGCACGGCGCAAGCCAGAGGTGCAGCCAGTTGAAACAGAGCGAATTCAATTCTTTCGATCCGGCCCAGTCGAGCATGTTCCTGAAGAAACCCTTCCGAAAGACTCTCCTGTCGAACAGTTCGTCAGCGTCGAACGATACAATCCAGTCCGGATTGTGCTTCACTACTTCGTCGAGCAGGATCGCTTTGTTCATCGTCTCGAAATTCTTCTCCCAGTTATTCTCTTTGTTGACGATCACATGATCGGTGTACTCCCTGATAATATCGATCGAGCCATCGGTCGATGCATCGTCGAGTACCACGATTTCATCGCAGAGCCGCGAATAGTGATCGAGGCATCTCCTGAGATTGCCCAGCTTCAACTCGTTGAACATCTGCGCCATGCCGACGATTTTCATCTCACACCTCTGCCGTTTCAGGCTGATGGTATATCTTTACTTTTGGATCGGTAACCCTGACCCTGCCGGCGATCGCGTCGGCAAGAAACTGATCGATTTCGTCGATTAGATCATTCCTCTGCTGATTGACCACGCTGACCTTGTCTGCGGCGTCGAGACGCTGCGAATCGGGCAGCGACATATCGCGTCTGATATCTTCGAGATGCCAGAGCCGCAGATTCTTGATTGTCAGCTTGTCAATAAGGCTGCCCAATGTTTCAGCCATCTCCCCTCCTGCGAATCAACTCAACTCCATATCAAATTGCATCTGTTTGTCCGCAATTCTGTCAGCGCTCTGCAGTATCACCGACCCGGTGTTCTCGCCCATCCAGAGGCCGTTCCTGAGTCTCGGTTTGAAATCATAGATGCAAATGCCTCTCTCCTGCTTCAGTCCGCACGATTCACATACCGAACGACCCTGCGGCACGAACCATTCCATGCCAGGCGCTTTAGGATTGTCTATCCTGCGAATTACTTCTTCAGCGACAGCTTCCGGTTCGACATCGTGAGAGAGGCGCATGCGTCTCTTGATAACTTTCCTGTCCCAGTAGTGGTTGAAATTCCACTCGAATATCCCGCCGCCAGCATTCGGTTTGACAAAACTGATGACCTCGCCCGTAGTCTTCTCCGAGCAGAGATATGTGAACCTCGCCTGCGGCAACACGCACTTGTCGGGTATGCCCGCCCATACGGGAGACTCATCTTCTTCGCAAGTGTGGATCACAATCTGCGGAGTCTCGACAAGCGGCGCAATCATGGCCGACACGGCGGTCGATGTCGAGATCAACAGATCAGCCTTCGAGAACAGCAGCACCTCGTCGTATGCGGCAATGCGTCCCAGATCGGTCACGTTTTTTCCACTCACGAGCTGATCCGGCTGCTCCTGAAAGCCATAAAACGTGAAGAAGTGAAGGTCATCTCTCTCAGTGTTGAGAATGTCCACAACCTTCTGATACTTCTCGATATCCCATCCCGAAATCTCCCACGGAATCGACATGTTTGGTCTGCGGGTCGGGATGAACATCATGATCTTCTTGTGGCCTTCAGCCTTCGACAGAATTCTGTCAGTCTTTCTAATATCACTTTCCGTGTAATTGAAACGCAAACTCACGCCTTGCTCGCGCACGCGGTCCCATCCGTCCGGGCCGTCGAAACCATCGATGAACTTGCCCGGTTTCCATTTCTCATCGACATCGAATGCGCCTCGCAGGATGATATCGTACTTGTGATCGTTGAGCGGAACAGATGGATTCTCGACCGTCTTCTCGGTCACTTCGTCGACTGTCTCCGCAATCTCGAATAACGGTTTCTCGACATTGCCTGCGGCATAGGCGATATAAGCGCCGGGATACTTAGCCTTGAATATCGCGGTCAGCGGATACGACAGCAGCGAGTCGCCAAATACGCGCGCGGTCGACTCGACCAATATCCTCGGCGGACGCTCCGCAGTAGGTCGTGTTCCGCCCCCAAGGCACGAGGGGGAGAAACGCGACACATCTGTCTTGCTGTCTGGGAGTCGGGTTTTCGGTCGCTGATCCCGATCCCGAGGGACTGGCAGGCTTCGCCTGCTGTGGAACACCGACCTACTGGAGTGTGCAGACTTGACATTGTACGCCCGCACGCAGAGATTCTGCGCATGGATGTCATGCAACGGCTCAACCCGGTCGAATCCAGCCTTCAGGAGAAATTCAGACAGAAGCCACCAATCGTATGCGAAGTAATGATAATTCCCCGGATAATTCTGCTCACCGTACAACCACCCGATCAAGTGGTACTTTCTCTCCGGGTTCTTGTCGATATCGGGAAGCTGCAAATACTGTTCGGCGATATACAAAAGATTTGGACACCAGATAGTGATGGGCGCACCCGGTTTCAGCACGCGTCGCCACTCACGAATGACATCCATAGCCTGATCTCGCGTGAAGTGCTCTATGACGTGGCGCGCGGCAAGCTCATCCACAGAGGCATCGCCAAATGGCAGACTGCGCACATCGGCGACATATTTAACGCCGGGAAGCGGACGAGCATCCAGCCCGTCGAATCCCTCTATCTTGTTGTCACCGCATCCGAGATCGATTCTCAACATGGCATCCTACACGTTTTCAAGAAAATTCGTTAAATGGTAGATCAGATCCTTCTCATTCCACCACTCGCGGAACCAGTCATAAGTTCGCTTCTGTTCGGCTTCGAGCCGCTTCGGATTCGCGACGAAATCTCTGATGATCTCATAGACTTCTTGTTCCGTCGAAGGCGTATACCATGGCAGCTCATTGGTTCCGATTGAATTAGCGATGCACTTCCTGCCGAACTCGTCGAGATGCACGATATTGATCATGCCGAGCGCAGAGTTCTCGACAGACGACAGGCAGTAATAACCATCCCCGATCTGGAGTTGATCGAATGCGATGCTACCCTCTCTCTTCAGAGCAATCGCTTCGGCGAATCCCATATTCTCACACAATTTGAATTCAACATTTGGAAATTCTGAACTGATTCGCCTGCCAAGTGACTCATAGATGTCAGTATTCTTGAGCGGTCTGTCGGTCGGCGAATGGATCACCGTAATATTGTCACCGACTTTGATATCGCGATTATATCTCGGGTTTTCGAGATCGATCAGTATCGGAGTATACACCGAGCCGGGCATGTTGCGATGGATGTCGGGCTGACACGTGATAATCGGCCAGCCTTTCTGACGGTACAGATCAAGATACCACTGGTAGTTTCGCCTGATCGATGTCGAACCGTAGAAGAACACTGCGCACTTCTTATCCTGCGTGTACTGTTTCCAGTTGATTTCGCCGAACGGAACATCATCGGTATCGAAATAACGCGAATCAAACTGCGACACACCGGGCGCTACCGCAGCCGAGAACAGCAGCACATCAGCTTCCTCGGCAACCTGTTTCGCCTCGCTGAAATCGGAGAGAGTCTGCTCGCCGCCCCATAATGTTTTCTTCAACACGATGTCGGAATCAAAACCGCGCGATTCCATGTGCGTGATGATTCTCATTTCATGCGGAGTGTAGCGTTCGACTGCCTTTTTGAACATTGCGGAAATTCCGCCCGGGTCAATCACGCCGATCCATGCAATCTTCAGCCCCTTTTTTGTGGCTGGTCGATTTGCAAACGGCTTACGCGACTGATTCAGATTCTCGTTGTCTTTGTATTCCTTCTGCCATGTCTTCATGTAGCCGCGATATGTCTCCCAGTGCTTTCTTGTGTCTATCTGGCCCGCAACGTTGTCGTCGTGGAGACGGTAATAGAGCAACGGCTCATTCATAAACCTGATCTTGTAGAAATGCGCGATCTTGTGCCACATCGCGCCATCGGCTGTGTAGCCGCGCCGACCGCCGAGACCCTCATCGAACCAGCCGACCTTGTCGATACATTCTCGCTTGAACATCACAGAGCAGCCGTTTATCGGATTGCGTTCAAAAAGCCCCTCAATCTCCCTGTCCTCTTCGAGCGGCTGCACATTCGCCTGCTCACCCCTGATGGAGTTGCGGTCGATGTAATGAAAATCCGAGTAGACCATCGCGATGTCCGGGTTCTTGTGCAAAAACTCAATCTGCTTCTCGATTTTCTCAGGCATGTAAACATCGTCGGATGAAAGCCACGATATGAAATCGCCCGATGACGCCCTAATGCATGAATTGAGCGCCGCGGAAACGCCCCGGTTGCGATGATGCGACAGAACTGTGATCATTTCTTTGTACTTGTCGAGAATGGTCTGCGTATTGTCGGTCGAGCAGTCGTCGCAGACGATTATCTCGCAGTTGTCATAGGTCTGCTTCAGTGCCGACTCGATCGCTTCTTCGAGATACTCAGCCCTGTTGAATGTCGGTATGACGATCGACACCTTACCGTAGTCGACATTGCTCTTCTCGACATGATCGGGAATAAGCTTCGCTCGTTTGATCGGAGCCTGAGCGTTTTGTGTCTGCGGTACTATCCTCAGCGATCCTATCATGCTGTTGAATTCGTCGATCTGTCTTTCCATCGAGAATCTCTTCTCGATGTAGCTCCTGTTGTCCATTGCGAGCTTCGGTCGGTCGGATGCGAGCAGCCGAGTAACCAGCCGTGCGCACTCGTCAGGCGTGTCGAACAGGTACTCTCCCGGATAGATATTCTCGGACCCGGGCCAGGCATGAACAAGTGGGAGGACTCCCGAGGCCATCCCCTCGGCTATCGAGTAATGGAACGACTCGAACAGAGATGTCGAGATCACGAAATCTTTATCACGCAGATACGCGGGGACATCATCGACCCAGTTCTGAAAATGGACCGGGATGTTCAGGCGTTCGAGCATGTGATCGAAATAGACTTTGATCCTCGGGTCCTGATGTTCTCCCGCGATGAAGAATTCGAACTCGGGATCAACATCATGGATCGCCTTGAAACAGTGCAACAACAGCGCGGGGTTCTTCTTGTAATTTATGTATCCGAGCGAACAGACTCTCTTGCCGTATGTTTTGTTTTCGGGAATCGTGAACTTGCCGGTGTCGACTCCGTTATGGATGATCGTCTTCTCGGCGGGTATACTGTGATACGTGCTGAGCACATCAGCGACATTCTGGTTCACCAGTATCAGCCTGTCGACTTTGCTCCAGTCAACATGTGCCGGCATCTCGGTGAACGCCTCATAGGAATGCAGCCTGCAGATAATCCTGCATGTTTTCGGAAGTTTTGTGGCCTCGATAATCAACTGATCGCACCATTCGAACCATGCCAGGTCCGCCCAGCGCATCAGTTCAGCTATCTCCTCCGTTGTCTTCCCCGCGAACTTCCTGATTTCGTTGTGCGCGGAGAGATGTCTGAGGATACCGCTCGCAAATGATTCCTGCGTGCTGAAGAATGCAATCTTCAGATTGCGAGTGATGTAGTCCGGAGACGTTACCGCATCACCGGTCGGCCGATCGCCAGTTTTCCCACTCGAAATGGCATCGTGGAACAAGTCTCTCCACTTCGCGATTCTCGGACTCTCCGGCACGAGATCGAGGAATTCTTCTGCCGACTTCAGACCGTTCTCGAACCGCTGCTGTTCGAGACAGAACTCGCAATAGTTTTCTAATGCCTTCTCGAAGAACGGGTTTTTCTCAAGCGCCGCCCTGAATGCCTTTTCTGCATCATCGGGCTTCTTTGCATGGGCGAGAATGACTGCAAGGTCGTTGTACCCTTCGGCTTCATCCGGAGAGAGTTCGACAACCCTGGTAAAAGCCGCCTCGGCCTGGGATAATCTTTCGAGCGTTGCGTTTATCAATCCGATGTTGTGAAATACGTTCCTGTCGTTCGGACAGATTCCAGCCGCTTTCTCCAGATGCTCAAGCGCCTCCTCGAACTTCTCCAGCTTCACCGCCAGCGCACCGGCGGTCGTGAGGACATCGACAGCCTCAGGCAACTTCCTGGCAAGAATTGAAAGGTAGCCGTACGCATCCTGGAAATGCTTCGCCTTGATGTAGATATCTGCGAGATCTAAGTAGCTCTGGTAATCCTCAGGAGATTCGGCAATCCTTGCCTTCAGGTCGGCAGTCTTCTCCGCGTCCATGAAAGACCTTCTTCCTATTTGAATACATCGATATCAATCCAGCATCGGTTAGGGCTGCGATTCCTATTCCGGCAGCCTGCATCAAATCTGTACCGCCAGCGCAATCCGCTGCTGTTTCTTACCGACTCTCTTGTTGAGTTCGTCGATTACGTTGTGACATATGGTGTACGGTCCGTTCACAAACACAACCTGTTTGCCAAGCCCTCTGTCCGTGTTGATCAGCAGCGGACCCTGCAGGTTCGCCGACATCTGCGAAATGTCCCTGGGAATCGTCACTATAACATAGGTTTCGACATTCGAATCCTCGGATACCCCAATGTCTGCGAGTTCCTTGATATGCAGTTCAATTTTGTAGTTCGGAAAGAAGAAGATCGGATTCACTATCACAAACGCAATGTTTGGATCATCAAGGGACTGCAACCACTGGAACGGCTCGGAATCTTCGCGCTGCAATATCACATACTTGTGAAATTGCTCGAATCCGAGCAGTCCTTTCGGAAAATCAATGATCTTCTCTTCCGGAATCTCCAGTTCGCCGAATCTGAGTGTTACGATCTTCATATCACCCCTATCTCAAGAAATCGAGTAGTGTCGGTTGAATTATTTTGCCTGCGGCCTGGAGAGCAGCATGATAGATATTCTCCTGCTGTGCCAGGTCGGCAACGAGCCTGATAATATCGGCGTCTTCTACCTCGGAGAGAAGCTTCGTAAACTCCAGGCTGTATTCCGTCAGCCTTATCTCGGTAGTCTGTAGTCGAATGAGCTTTGCGCCCGCCGACGCGCGATGGTTCAATGTTTCATCTATGCTGCGATCAAGCCCCTCGATTACCGAGCTGATGGATTCTGCGTCGTCGTTCCGCAGAGCATTCATCAGAACCATCAGGTTGCCCATCACATCCGGCGAGCCGGAAATGCCAAGGAACTTCGCAGGCTTGCTCTCCGTGACGTCTTCTATGATCAGCGTTCTCGTCGGATCGGTATTTTCAATCGAGATGCCCTTGCCTATCGAGTTGATCGAGGCATTGATCGAGAGTCCGGTCGTGTTGAAAGCATTGATCAGATCCTGCAGAGTAACAAGCGGCAAAGCCCCGAGATTGAGTTGAGTTGACGTGTCGCCCTGCTTGATCATCAGGGTATCGAGAACTGCTCCGAGTCCGTTGTTCAGAAGCGACAGCGGCGTAGTCAGGGTCAATATCGGATCGAGGTCCTCCCCTACATGGGCGATATTGAATGATCCGAGCAGCCCGAGGTCGCCTGCGGTCGTTTCGCCGGGAGCGTTCTCCTCGACCCTGAATTCCGGTAGTGGATTGAGATCCCCTCCCACGAGCAGAGCGCCGATGTTTCCCGAAAGGCCCAAGTCTTCGGCGGTCGTGTTGCCCTGCTCAAACTCCGATATCATCAGGCCGAGCGGCACGCCGTTGTTGTCCTGAATTTGCAGCCCGGTGCTCGCAGCGTTCAGCGAGACTACAACATTGTTGACCTGCGGATCCGGATGCGATTGAAGCTCGTTGTTGATGGCATTTATCACATCGTCCAGATTCAATGCTGAACTGAGATCGATTTCGATCCTTATCGACTGATCTGCATTCTGAATAATAAACTTTGGCGGATTCATGTCCACACCCATGCCATTGTTCAGATTTTCGAGTGGGGTGACAACGCTCACTTCAGGCCGCGCCGTTCCGGTCAGTTTCAGATTGTTGCCTTCGAGTCCCAGCGCCACAATCAGATTTGTGATATCATTGGGAGGCGACGCCGGTAACTGCGCGTTGATCTCGTTGATAACGTCACCGACCGTCACTGCAGCGGAAATGTCGACGTTCACCGTTATCCCGAGGTTCACATCCACGAACCTGACGATCCCGGTCGAGAGATCGACGCCGTTTCCTCCGTTCAGTTCGGACAATGGCGTGGCGGCGTCGATACCCGCATTCAGATCGCAATTGTCTCCGAGCAGACCGAATGGCGCCGTCAACAGACTCGATCCAATCGTGTTGATGGAAATGCGAGTATTGGTTTCGATCTCGATGTTTATGCTTCCATTGTCGCCCTCGTAGACAACCCCAAGACTCGTGGAACGGAACGCCGTCGTAGTCGTCATCTGTCCGGAGAACAAGTACCTGTTGCCGAGCTGCGTGTTGCCCGACTGAAGCATCTGGTCGAATATGGATTCTATCTCGTTCGCAGCGGCGCGCCGAGCTGTACTATCATAGTCGGCATTCGCGAGTTGAACCGCGATCGACTTGGCGTCGATCAGAAGGCTGTTCATATCCGCAACTGCAAGATCGACATGAGACAGCCATGACTTCGCGTGCATAATATTTTTCTGGTACTGCTCGAACTGAGCCAGCCTCGATCGGTAGCCGAGACCTTTGATCGTACCGATCGGGTCGTCGGACGGTCTATTGATCCGCCGACCAGTCGACATCATATTTTCGAGTACCATGAACCGGTCAATGCCCCGCGAAAGGTTGGCAATTACCTGGTCCGAAATCATCTTGTTTGTTACTCTCATGATTCAACTCGTCTCTCTGAGATTTCCCGTCTATCGCTTACAATTGGCTTGAGCCGTTACTCCGAAGGTCGCTTGCCCTGCCGGTTCGATTTGTCGCCCGGCTTATACTTAATATCGGCCTTCTTGTCGTCATCTTTGATTTCGCCCTTGTACTTATCTCGCAACAGCCTTACGACGCTGCCAAGATCTTCCTTCTCGGAATTCGACGCCTTCCTGTTCTCGTTCTGGATCTTGACGTAGATTTCCTCTCGATGCACAACGACTTTCAATGGGGCTTCGATACCGATTCGTACCTGCCTGCCGTAGATTCCGAGGACGGTTACCTTGATATTGTCCCCGATCGTTATGCTCTCTCCCAACTTCCGTGTCAGAATTAGCACTTTGTCACCTTTCTCACCCGGTCACTACCTTGTGACTCCCATGCCACCGATCACGACACCCAATGCCTCATCCATAAACGTAATGACTCTCGCTGCTGCCGCGTAGGCATGCTGAAATTTGATAAGATTCGCCATCTCCTCATCCAGCGACACACCCTGCACCGATTGTCGCAGGTTCTCTATCTGTTCAACAAGAAGCGTGTAGTTACGCGTTTGATCATCAGCTTCCCTGACCCGTATCCCGATCGTGCCGACCATCGAGCTGTAGAACTCCCCGATAGTCGCTGTGCCGTTATTCATGACGCGATCTACCTTCAGTATGTTAGCTATTGCGAGCGCATTCGACCCGTCGCCCGGCGCTCCGCTCTGCGAGACGGCAATCAGGTTCGGCTCGTTTTCGATCTCAACATTGAGCGTAATCTGATCGGCATCGGTAAGGAAGGGATCGAAGAAGTTGATTCCGGTTGTCACACCGTCGAGAGCATAACCCGAACTGTGCTGATTGTTTATCTCCCGTGCCACCGTCTCAGACAGCGTATTGAGGTCTGAGATATGCCTGGGGATGATCTCGTCGCGCAATTCGAAGAGGGCTCTCATTTCGCCGTTGAGAAATCCAATCTGGATATCCGTCTTTTCCCACACTATCTCAGTCTGCGTAGTGTTGTTCGCCCCAACTATACGCCCTTCCAGAGGCAGGAGATGCGTGCCATTGACAAACCCCATCGAACCGATATAGACATTCACTCTTCCGACATGATCCTCTCGCGTGTTCACGTCTGCGTACTGCGAAAGATTGTCGATCAGGAGGTTTCGTCTGTCACGTAAATCGTTCGCTTTCTGAGTGCCGAGTTCGGCGAAGGCAATCTGCCTGTTGAGATCGGCAATCTCAGCCCCGAGATTGTTTATCTCACTGAGCCTGCTCTGGATATCCACATCGAGGGACTGTGCAAGCTGCGATAATTGACTGTGAGTCTGATGAAAGGCATTGGTCAGCAGGTGCGACTGTTGTACCAGAGCTTCTCTTGTTTCCGGAGCCTCCGGATTGCTCGCCAGATCCTGCCACGCGGCCCAGAAATCGTTCAGTATCGCGCCAAGACCCGAATCACTCGGCTCATTGAGATAGCTCTCGATCTGGACGAGAGTGCGCGCCTTAGCGCTCCACCTGCCCAGATTCTGATTCTCATCCCGCCACCTGTTCGTCAGGAAGTGATCGCGGACGGATTCGATTGACACAACGTCGACTCCGGCGCCAACCGGTCCCCTGACAGTATCAAACGGCATCGATGGCGACATCAGGACACGTTGTCGTGTGTAGCCGGGAGTATTCACATTCGCGATGTTGTGTCCGGCTGTGTTGAGTGCCAGTTGGTGCGCGAGGAGAGCTTTTTTTCCTGTCTCTATTCCCTGAAACAGTGACATCCGATACCAGATCCTTTCCTATGGGTCATGCCCTACGATCTACCACTATACTCTGTCGGGACTGATCGACCTCTCCACCGTTCTTGTAGGTCGGTACTTCGACGCCGCTCGAGGCCAGCATCCGCACAGTCCCGTCGATATGCTCCATTGATTTCTTGATCAGGAACTCGTTTCTGTCTCGCGCCTTGCTGACTCGTTCGTGAAGACTCAGAAGTGATTTCTGCATCTTCTCGAGTTTCTCTGACTGCGGAGCCGCAAATGTCGCCGCAATTTTCGACAGTGTCATGTCTGCCGGATCGTTATCGGTCCTTTCCGATATCGCCTCAACCACCCGTATGCGTGACGCTTCGAGATCTTTCAGAGCGAGAATCGCTTCCTCCTGCTTCTTCACCACCCTGTTCAGGTTTTCAACATCATTACCGACCAGATAGTCCTGCTGCTCGGTGAGAAGTTTGAGGAACAACTCGAATTGTTCCACCTCTCGCGCAACGACATCGGTCAGTTTCTTAAGCAGCGATTCCACATTTTCTCCCGGTTGTTTCTTCGGATCAAATTGCTCACAACTTGATCACTATTTTGATGGATCCTGTCCCAAGTCCATGTCACCTTTTAACAAATCGAGCACCTTCTCGACATAGCTCGTCGTCTCGGAGTACGGCGGCACCCCCCTATACCTGTCGACAGCGCCAGGACCCGCGTTGTAGGCTGCAAGCGCAAGCCTGACATCTCCCGAGTACTTCCGCAGCAGACTGCTCAGGTACTTCGTTCCGCCCTCGATATTTTGGCGTGGATTAAAAACGTCTGTCACGCCCATATCATTCGCTGTCGTGTCGGTAAGCTGCATCAGACCTTTCGCGCCTCGATTCGAGACAGCGAACTTATCCCCCGCCGACTCGACCCGGATCACCGCCTTTATCAGATCGGAACTGACCCCGTACTGTCGTGCAACGCGCTCGACGAGCCTGTCCACTGTTGTTGTCGAAGATGGAGTCGGCAGTTTCAGACGCTCAGTATCTATCGGCCTGAATCTCATGTCACTTCCATTGAGTCGATTTGATCCCTGCGAATCAGTCTTCTCGACCTGACCTGGTGTGACATTGATAGTGGGGATTTCAAGGTTCTCGATTCGTTCCAGCCCACTCATCAAGGTCCTTGCAATGCCGAACGAACCGGTCTCGCCTATCTTGGTGGCGAGTGCATCGTCCGCTATCGACATAAATATGTCTTTGCCGAAACCGCTCTCCTTATCGTTGCCCGAAACGAACGACGCCTTCATCGTCCTGAGAAGTTGATAGACAAACAGCGACTCGAATTCACGAGCAGCTTTTTCGAGCTTGAGTCTCCTCGCTTCGGGAGACTGCCCGATTCCCTTCTGTAGCGGAGTATGATTGTTGACCTGCGTCAGCATTGCCTCTCCCGGATTCTACAGTATGATGAGTTCCGCTCTCAGCGCGCCCGCCTGTTTCAAAGCCTGGAAAATCGCGATGATATCTCTCGGAGTGGCTCCTATCGCATTCAGCGCAGCGGCGACTTCCGAGATGTTTGTCCTCTCTTCGAGACAAACGATTCGAGCATCCTCATCCTCGACATCGATGAAGCTTTCCTGGGTCTCGACTGTCCTGCCCTGCGAGAACGGCGCTGGCTGCGAAATGACCGGGACTGAGTGAACAGATATCGTGATAGTACCATGCGCCAGCGCGACCGGAGCAATCGAGACATTTTCGCCTGCGACGATAGTGCCTGTCTTCTCGTTTATCACTACGCGTGCAGAGATATCAGGCTTGATAGTCAAATTCTCGATAGTAGACACAAACTCCACCCAGCCCGATCTCATCTGCAACGAATCGGGCACGAGAAGCTCTACAGTGCGTGCGTCGAGTGGATAGGCGCTTCCGGGAAAAACATCGTTGATCTTGTCCTTCAGCCGGTGTGCCGTAGTGAAGTCGGGATTGATCAGGCTGAGTTGCAGGATTTTGAAATCGAAATCCTCCATCGGAAAGCCTGCCTCGACATGGAAACCGTTCGGGATGCGACCGACTAACGTGTAGTTCTTGACGATCTTGTTGTTGTCGTCAACCTGAACATTGAAACCGCCGATTGAGACAGATCCTAAGGCATAACCGAAATTCTCTCCCGACAGCGATTTCATCGGTGTCATCAGCAGCGTACCGCCTTTGAGGGAAGTAGCATCGCCAAGGGAGGAGACAGTGCAGTCGATGCTACTCCCCTTCTTCGTGCCAGGAGGAAGGCCAGCCGTCACTGCGACAGCGGCCACGTTTTTTACTTTCACCTTGTTGACCGGAACGGTCACTCCCATCCGTTCAAGCATGTTGACAAGCGACTGAACCGTAAAGGTCGATCCCTTGCCGTCGCCGGTCCCCTCCAATCCGACTATCAATCCATACCCGATCAACGAGACCTCATTCTGGCTGTTGATGCGGGCTATGTCTTTCACGCGTACGTCCGCCATAGCTTCCGACATGAGCCAGAGGACTGGTACAATGATTATTATCAGGGCTATTACAAGCTTCTTGCGCATCGCATCACCTCAAAAAATCCAGTTCAGGAAGCGAATCACGATGCCCGGTCTCGACCCAGTCGACGCCGGACCTTTGCCGCGATATGATATCTTTGCCTCGGCGATGTTGTACGATTCGACCGAGTTGTCCGAGTTGACATCCTGCAGTCTCACAACACCGCTCAGGGCCAGGGTCTCGGTATCGTTGTTTATCGTAATCGCCCGATTGCCTTCAATGACAAGATCGCCGTTTGCTTTCAGCGCAACTACCTGCACCGTCATTCGCGCAGTCAGATTCCCTCGGCGAGCATTGTTGCCGGAACCTTTGTACTCGTTCTTGTTCTCTCCCGCAGCGCCGAACAGTGGTATGAAATCGAGCGTACCGATTCCTGGACCGCCTTTGGTCTCGAATGATCCTTCTTTGGTGACATTGGTTTGTGAGTTATTCGTCGCCTGTGCATCCTCATAGATTCGCACCGTAAGAATATCCCCAACGGAATGCGCCTTGATGTCTGTAAACAGGCTTCCCGTTCCGCCGACCAGCGGCGATGCCGCGCTTACGCCAACTGAGAGGGATAACGCGACAACAACCGATATTTCAAGTATTGAAGCGCGCATAACAGTTCTCCTATTGTCTCACGACAGCTACGCCGGGGCCATCCACCACGGCGACTATCTTTCGCTTCGTCTGAATGTTCACCACATTGATTTGATCTCCAAGGCAGCCATCTTCCTTCGCTACCCCGGTCGTCATAATATCCATTGCTCCAACTCTGCATTTGATCGAGATTTTATCTCCCCGGTTGATGACCGGAATTGACTCAAGCATCCCATGTTCAAGCGCCTTGCCGGACATAATCATCCTGCCTGCACGCATGCCGTCGAGCGACTCGGTGATGCTCCTCAGTTTGTCGTAGCATTTCGTCGCGTCGATTCTCTCAATCCGAAAATCTTCCTGACCAACTTGCTCATCCTTCCTGATCCTTCGAGTCGCGATAAACGCATCAGCCCAGAGTGTCACCCTGACCGGCGACGATATCGTCTTCACAACACTGCCATCGCGAATAATCTCGAATTTCAGTCCATAGACGCCACGCGGAGGTCGGCTCGTTGTGGAATAAACATGAATGTCATCTGTCGGGAGAACTGTCTCGAACGACTTATTCTCTCGCATCGTAACAGTCGAGGCATTCGGATCGAGATCGAATCGTTCGACAAGGTATTGCCTCGCAGCTTCGACAATGCGGTCGTTGGCTCGCGTCTCCGCTGAAACCAGGCAAAGCAACAGCAATCCTATGCTAAGCAGTCGCATGGCTCTATCTCTTCAGGTTGGTGGCCATTCCTGACATCTCATCAGATGTTTGAATCGCCTTGGAGTTCACTTCGTAAGCCCGCTGTGCGACGATCATATTGACCATCTCCTGGACAACATCGACATTCGACAATTCGAGATACCCCTGTGATAGTCTGCCCAGACCATCCTCGCCCGGAGCTCCTGCAATCGGGTCTCCGGATGCGGCGCTCTGGGTATAGAGATTGTGACCCATCGCTTCGAGACCTGCCGGGTTGATAAACTTCACCAGTTCAAGCTGCCCTAATTCCTGCGGGTCAACCTGCCCGACGATTTTGGCATACACCCTGCCGTCGAACCCGACTGAGATCATCTCGGCATCATCCGGAACCGTTATCTCCGGCGTAACAAAAAAACCATCCGATGTCGAGAACTGGCCGTCCTGAGACAGCTTGAACGAACCGTCGCGAGTGTACGCGACCGTACCATCAGGCAGCGTCACCTGGAAGAAACCGTTGCCTTCGATCGCAAGATCGAGCGGATTACCGGTCTCCGAGAGATCGCCGACTTCAAACTGTCGCACCGTAGAAACAGGCCTGGTGCCATATCCGACTTCCAGCGACGTCGGCACAACCGTACCGGTCATAGCCGATGTGCCCGCCTGCCTGATATGCTTGTACAGCATATCCTGGAACTCGAGCTTGCTTCGCTTGAATCCGGTAGTATTGACGTTCGCCAGATTGTTGGCAATCGTATCGACATTCATCTGCTGCGCAGCCATACCGCTCGCAGCCGTTCTCATCGCTTTTATCATTTGATCACTCTCCGTTATCTCTTTGAGCCAACGTCGTTGACCGTTCGCCCGAGGCTTTCGTCGATTATCTTAATTGCCTTCTGGTTTGCTTCATAAGCGCGGAAAGACGTGATCATATTCACCATTTCGCTGATAACATCAACATTCGCGCGCTCGACATATCTCTGTCTCACGAACAGGTGTTCGGTCTCAGCCGTAACAGCGTCATTTGGAGCCTTGAACAAAGAACCGCTCACTCGCTCCAGATTGTATGGTCTCTCGAAATCGACCAGTTCAAGCATTCCGACCTGCTGACCATCGACATTCACGACTCCATCCATGCCGATTTCGATCTTGCTGCCTGCTTCAAGGCTGATCGGCCCCGCATCGGTCATAAGGGTGTATCCATCAGGCGTGACGAGATACCCATCGGTAGAAAGTGTGAAATTGCCCGCCCTTGTGTAGAACTGCTCGCCGTCTGGCGATTCGACAATCATAAACCCGCTGCCGTCGAGCGCGATGTTCAGATCATTGCCGGTGTGTTCGAGCACGGCCTGTGAGTAATCGGTATAAATATCGCTCAGCATAGGGGTCTCCCATTCCTCCTGACTTGGCGCAATACGGTTCTCCGCTCGCGTAAGTTCTTCAGTAAACATGCTCTGGCGCTTGTAGCCCGTAGTATTGACATTGGCGAGATTGTTGGAGATGATTTCCTGCTGTTTGATGCGTGGAAGCATCCCCGACGCCGCACGGTACATTCCCTTGATCATACAAACCTCCGCACATCAATGAGCGAAAGGTATGCCACGAGCATCGACGCCCACCACCGCGCGAGACAAACTCGTCGTAAGCTTATGTGTGGTTGTGCAATACGTCAGGGAACAACGCGCAGGAAAGACCGGCTCAGCCGTTTCTCTCGACATACAAGAGAGACATCAACAGAAATTCTTTCCAGAGCCGGGGATCAAATTTCCATTATGTGAGGGATCATTGGAGAAGCCATGGCGCTATGCGGCGTATCTCGAATGTCATCGCCCGCTGACCAGTCGTATTCTCGGTCTGTATATAGTATCGCATTAGCGCCAACCTCGCCTCGAGATGATTCGGACTCATCGACCGGGCATGCTCATAGAACTCCAGAGCCTTGTTCTGATCACCCAGTTTATTGTAACATACTCCGCGAAAATGTTCGATCAAAGCGAGATCGCCGTCGCAAAGCTCAGAAGCCCTGGCAAAATGTTCGAGGGCAAGTTCCAGTTTCCCGCTGCTGAGCATGTTCAGCCCGTCATACCATTCATCTGCCAGTTCAGTTGTAGGTAGTTTAATGTTCGGTTCAGAAAAATCGCCGTATTTCTTCCAGACAACCTTGAGCTTATTTCCGGAAATGAAACCGATCGTAGAATAGTTGCGTCTGAATTGAGAATTGAGAACCAACGCTCTCTCGGCAGGCGCAGATGGTTTGTGACCGGTCGAGAAAAGCACATAGTCGGGCTTCAATTCGAGCAGATATGCAGTGTTGAAATTCCGTTCCTTCCACGTCGTCTGCATTCCCTCGATATGCTCCGGGTGCTTGGCTATCTCACGGTCGGTCAAGCCGAGCATGTCTATCACCTTGTGGTCTTTTAATACATGAGACACCTTGCCGATCGTGGTCGTCGCAACCGAGAAATCGCTCTTGTCGATCTTCTTCAGGTTCTCAGCGACAGTTGTCATCTTGATAGAGAAATTCCTCTCGAGGTATCGCGTCTGATCGATATAGGAGTATGGTATTTTCAGGCTCCATGCGACATAGACCAGACAGACCAGCATCAGAGCCGCCGGCACAACTCGACGTTTGCCATAGTCCCGAAGCAATTGCGAGATCATAAATGCGGCGATAAGGAACATCGTGGTCAGAACGGGCAGGAAGAACCGATGCACCTTGAGCACGTCACCGCCGACCAAAATGATGTACAGCGTGAAGATGATCGATGTCAGCCAGAATAGCTTGACGCTGTGCGGCAACCTCCTGATGTGCAGAATCGGCATCAGGAAAAACAGGCCGAAAAGTCCATAGTGATATGCGAACTTCCCGAAATACTCGATTCCGCTTCCGATGTACTCAACAGACATCCCCGTCTTCGCGTAGAAAGGATTTGGAAGCAGATCACCGAAATAGACAAGCTTAAACGCGAGGTACGGGAGAAGAAGCCCCACATAGCTTGCGGCATAAACCGCAAGCGACTTCATCCCGGGTCTGGTTATGAGCAACCTGTAAATAAATATGATCCCGAACAGCAGCCCGCCTTCCGGCCTCGTTAGTGTCGTGACTATGAGCACGAACGGCGTCAGGGCAGGCTTTCGCAACTCGGTGTAGAGCGTCAGAGAGACAAGAAACACGAACATGCCGGTTTCGAGGCCACCGATCACCCAGTAGCAAAGAGCGCCATTCGCAGCGAGAAACAGTGGAGCGATCATCGAGACAAGCCACCGCTTTCTGTCAGAGAATTCTCTCCCCATCAGGTATGCCAGCACAACCACACCGGCGCCGAATACAACTCCAAGAACCTTTGAGACCGCGATAATCGGGAGACCCACAAGCGTCGCAAGCGAGAGCAGCATAATCCAGAGGAAATTCGTGTAACCCTCTACCCGCTCGCCAATGTTGAATACCAGCCCGTGACCATCGACAAAGTTCTCGACATAGCGATACGATATGTAAGCGTCATCCTGTGTGAAATCGAGCGATATCGAATGAAACACGAATGCCGCGAGGATGAGAAA
Organism: uncultured bacterium; assembly: GCA_965369655.1. Classification (GTDB taxonomy): domain Bacteria; phylum Zixibacteria; class MSB-5A5; order JAABVY01; family JAHJOQ01; genus JAJRZO01. The sequence goes on from CBDUQR010000006.1 coordinate 58,093, forward strand.
GAGCAGCACACCCTCTTTGATGTTCAATCTTCGCGGATTAGTCATGTCTCGAAGATAAGAACTCGAACGAAGTTTTCAACTACAATTACGGACTGAATCCGTCAAACTCTGGCATTCTCGATACTTGTGACCGCGTCGATGTTGATTTCATTGAGATAATCGGCGGCGGCCTCAGGCGGAGTCGGATTGATGTAGAAACCGGTTCCCCACTCGAAACCTGCAATCCGGGTCAGCTTCGGAAAGAGTTCAACATGCCAGTGATACTCTTTGTCGTGTCCTTCCGTAAGAGCGCCGGTGTGGATAATGTAGTTAAACGGCGGATCATTGAGCGCAATCCTGAACTTCAGCAGGATCTCTTTGAGAATCGAGGCGAATGCCGCGCATTCTTTATCCTTCGCCCTGTCGAAATGAGTCGAGTGACGTTTCGGCAGTATCCATGTCTCGAACGGGAAACGAGCCGCGAACGGTTCGATGGCAACCATCTCTTCGTTCTGCGCGACAACTCTGATGCCCTGCGACAACTCCTGATGAATGATGTCGCAGAAAACACACCGTTCCTTGTAGTCGTAATAGAGCTTGGAACCCTTGATCTCTTCGAGGACTCGCTTCGGTATCACAGGCGTAGCGATCAACTGGCTGTGAGCATGCTCGAGCGACGCTCCCGCAGCCTCACCCTGATTCTTGAAAATCATGACATATCGAAAGCGCATGTCCTTTCTTAAATCTATCATACGTATACGATACGCATCGATGACCATCTCGATTTCCTGCACCGGAAGATCGGCAAGATCGAGATGATGATGCGGCGTTTCGATGATTACCTCGTGAGCGCCGACGCCGTTCATTTTATCGAACATCCCCTCGCCCTCTCGATTCAATTCTCCTTCGATCTTGAGGGCTGGGTACTTATTCGATATCACCCGCAGGGTCCAGCCGGGCGAATTCGGCTTGGAATTATCGGGACGGACCGCAAATACTTCAGGTGGAGTAAGATCCTCCGAACCGGGGCAAAACGGACACAACTTCGGATCGCGCGTCTTTGGACGTGCCGGGAAATCGGATGGCCTCTTGCCGCGTTCGGTCGATACAATTACCCATCTTCCAAGCACCGGATCTTTTCTCAGTTCTGGCATCTCTTGCTCCCATTACCCTGTGATGTCGTCAGTCCCGATCCCATCGGTCGCTCTGCCGCCATGTGACTTTGTCCGTCACTCTGATTCTTATCGTCCCGATTGCGCATTGTCTAAACAGCCTATTCCTTCACATTCGTGACAATAGTCCCTCTCGGTCTCGAACTCTCCTCGAAGATATGCTCGAAGACTTTCTCATCCAACTCGGTGAATTCTATTCCACGCCGCTCCATGACCACCCTCGCGGTCGCGATTGCTTTGTCCAGTCGATACTCGGCATAGCCGCCCGTATTGCCCCAGCAGAAGGGCGGAACGTACTTGTCGACAGTAAGACCGGCGCCGATGATGTTTGTCGCGAAACCGATCGTGATACCCGTGTTGAGCATCGTCCCGATGCCGGTCTTCACATGGTCGCCGACAAACGACCCGACCTTGACCATCCCTGTATCGACCTGACCATACCCGGTATCGACCTTAATCGTGCCGTAGTTGTTTTTCAGGTCCGAGTTCGTTGTCATGGCGCCAAGGTTGACCCACTCTCCGAGATACGCATGGCCGAGAAATCCGTCGTGGAACTTGTTCGAGTATCCAAGGATTATCGACTCCTCGACCTCGCCGCCGACCTTGCAGAGCGGTCCGATGGAACACCCTTCACGAATCTTACCGCCGACCAGTATCGTCTTCTCGCCGATATAACACGGCCCCTCGATCCTCGTGTGCGGCTCGACTATTACTCCGGAGTCCAGATAGACAGGACCGCCACGGGCGTCGATGACAACCTGACCATCGATCCGCACACCCCCTGCAATCCTGACTCGTTCGGGGGCATGGATCATGCAGCGATCATCTACTACAGCATCGGGAGAGACAAGTCCGCCGGTGATCTCAGAGGTCAGTCGTTCATAATCCTTCGTTATCTGCTCCGGATTCAACTCGATGAAATCCCAAATGTGCCGAACCTTTCGTGCGCTGATTTCATCCTTCGGCAGATTCTTGATTATCTCTTTGAAATGGCCGTAGCCCCAGTATTTCAACTTTTCCAGATTCGCCGCTTCGTTCGTGCGAGGCTCAACCATCGCGGCAACGAGAGCGCCATCATCCAGAAGAAGACCCGAATGATCCATAGATGAGAGCTTGTCGATGAGTTCTCTGTCGGCGAGATACCGGCCATTTACGAATATCGCTCCGCCATCAGACACTCCCGAAAAAGAATTGCATACGACGCCTGTCCTCTGCGCAGTAAGTTCTGCAAGATGCCCGCGAATGAGTAATCGAAGTTCACGCTGTGATGCCAGACCGCTCCATTTCTCATACAGGAGATCGATGCCGAGCCTGAGCTGGTAAACCGCGCGATTGGCTGTGAGCGGATAGAACCTCTCGTAGTCGTCATCCTCGAATATGTAGAAATACCTGATATTCACTCGGCATTCTCCAGATCAGATCATCGCATGAAACCGCATAGGCGCAAACCTGCCGCTATCTGTTCAACTCGGCCTGATTCAGATTATCCTGAAGTAGTCAATAAGACTGCAACGGCGCGGACGAGTGAATGTGGAAGCCCTGGTGACCCCCTCCCCCGTCGTCCCGGCGATTGTCATCGAGGTATATCCCTCTCCGCCGAAACCGAGTCCCGCGTAGTTCGGACCGTTCTTGACGAGAATATTCCCGCCGCAAATCTGAGCCATCTTCGAGAGATTGGGAAGACTGGTAGAGTGCATGACGAATGTATGATGAAACTGATGTTCTACTATCACCGCTTTCTCCATGGCTTCATCGACCGTCCTGCACTGTACGATCGGCAGCACGGGCATCATCTGCTCGGCCATTACCAGTGGATGATCCCATTCCGCCTCGAAGAAGAGCACTTTCACACCCGCGGGCGGCTTGATATCGAGATGCTCCAGGATTACTGACGCATCCTTGCCGATGAACTCCCGGTTGACGGCTACATGACGCAGCCCGTTGCCTTTCCTGTCCTCGGCGACGAGCAATTTCACCGCCCTGTCGATCTCGGTTCCGCGAAGTTCATATCCTCCGCAATTCGCCATTTCCCGCCTCAGTCCGCTCGCCACTGAATCGACCACAAAAACTTCCTTCTCGTCGGTGCACATGATGTTGTTATCGAATGAGGAACCGTCAACGATGTGGCGGGCTGTATTCGGTATGATAGCGGTCTCATCGACGACCACAGGCGGATTTCCCGGACCTGCACAGATCGCCCGCTTGCCCGATGTCAGGCCAAGATTCACGACCGCGCCGCCACCGGTTATCACGAGTATATCGATGTCGGGATGGTGCATAAGGTCTCGCGCGGTCTCCTGTGTCGGATTATCGAGAACTTTGATCACACCTTCCGGCCCACCCGCCCCCGCAATAGCGCTCGAAAGCAAGTCCGCAGTCCTCAGGCAAACATTCTTAGCAGCGGGATGAACGCAGAATACGGACGCATTGCCGGATGAGATCATCGAAATCGAATTATTGACCACAGTACCTACAGGATTCGTGGAGGGTGTGATAACGCCGATCACGCCGAATGGTGCGGGTTCGACAAGCGTCAGACCGCAGTCGCCCGAATACGAATACGGGACAAGGTCCTCGACTCCCGGAGTCTTACGCGCCTGTAATTCGATCTTCAATTTCTTGTCATGTGCTTTCCCCATGCCGGTCTCGGCTGCAGCGTCATTCGCAAGCGATTCAGCATGCTGCAGGATGATCGACCTCATCGCAGCGACAAGTTCTTTTCGCTTCTCGACACCGAGATCGACGAGTCTACGCTGCGCGATTCTCGCCTCCGCAGTCGCCTGATCAATTGTAGGAGAAGCTGCTTCATAACCTGAGGACGAGAATTCTATCGGTCGAGTGAAACCGGTTGGTCCTTCAGTCTCTGGACTCGCCGATTGAGTAGAGACCGGAGCAGAACTAACCCCCAGTTCCCTGAGTACTTCCTGTACTATTCGTTCTACTTGATACTGGTCAGCCATATCTCAATTATTCCATCAAATTTCAAGGCAAAATGTATGGAATACGGCGTGTGCCTGCAAGCAAAATATGCTGCCTCGGCAAATACGGTCAGCGCAGATTTAGCGCGCTCGCGCTCCCGTGCCCGCAGGAGCTGTGCTCCTGCGCATTTCGTCGGGGCACAGCCCCGACGAGCACGGACGGTTTCCTACTGGCATTACAAGAGAGGCCGATGTCATTGCGAGCGAAGCGAAGGGATCCAGCTCTTGTAGCTCACGTCCACTTGCTCTGTCCTGAGTCTGACGAAGTGGGGACGTGAGGATTACCTACAATCTTCAATCTGTCGAGCGTTTTATCGGCAAGTTAATGTACGATTGGATCGGGATCGGACGGATCAGTCATCAAACAGTTGATCCCAAGTTTTTTTCCTGTCCTCGGGAGTTTTCGGAATATTGGGTTTCTTCAGCAGATGAAGGAATCTCGGCCGATGATATTCACAGAAATTCGCCTTCTCTTTATAACGGACCCATTCTGCGACGGTCGATTCGTTACACCTGTGAAACGCATCCTTGTTGTAGTGGAGGCAATTGAAGCAACACTTGAGCGGAGCTTCACAATTGGGACACTCGTCCTGCCGGGTGAGTTTCTCCGCGACTTCGATCTCTTCCTTGCAACTCCAGCATATAATAATATTATCAGGCATAGTCGTCACTCTGGCGAATTACAATACAGTCCGGACCTTTCGATCAGCATTCACACCTGATGCTGACCCAGGCAAATCGCAGCGAATCGGATATTACAATCTGAATGATAGCTGCCCAATATTGGCCAGCCTGCACAATATCAGCTACGGTCACTCGATATGAGCTCCCGTTCTAACTAATCCTCAGTCAATTCCCCTGGCAGTTTTGTCGGGAATATGTCGTGCACGTTACTATGTGGACGCGGAATCACATGCACACTGATCAACTCACCGATTTTTTGAGCGGCAGCAGCGCCAGCATCGGTAGCAGCCTTGCAAGCTGCGACATCACCTCGGATAAGTGCGGTGCAATACCCACCGCCGATCTTCTCATAGCCGACAAGAATCACTTTGGCCGCTTTAACCATCGCATCGGAAGCTTCAATCAAGGGCACCAAGCCTTTAGTTTCAATCATACCTAAAGCTTCCATCCACATTCCTCCTTAGAGACCTATAATGTTTTCGTACCATTGTAGCTGGAGCCGCGATTTATGTCAAATAAAATCTTAGATAAATTTGTCGCGCGCAATGATTTTCGAGAGATACAGAAACGGAGTATCGCACAGAGCTACTATCAGTTTCAGCAGATATGTCGTCACAACGATCTGCACGAGAATGTCGGTCTCGAACACGCCTGCGAATGCAATCAATGAAAAAACGACAGAATCTATCAACTGGCTGACCAGCGTCGAAGCATTATTGCGAAGCCAGAGGAATCGACCTCTGGTCTTGTTCTTCCAGAACTTGAACGCCCAGATATCATGATGCTGACTCAGCAGGTAGGCGATCAGACTCGCGACTACCACGCGCGGCATCAGATGAAACAGCTCTGTGACATGCGTCAACATGAAGTCTGACTCATGGGGCATGAAATGGACCGCGAACTGCATGGCGATTGTCGCCCACACAAGCGAGAAGAAACCAAGCCATACGCCTTTTCTGGCGGCATACGCGCCGAAATGCTCCGAGAGAATATCGGTCGCGAGGAATATCGTCGCGTAGACGACGTTACCGAGAGTCGCCACCATCCCGAACAGCTCGACCGTGACGACCACCTGGATGTTGCAGATTATCCCCGAACACGCTATCAGAGCATACAGTCCGGTTCGTCCAAACAGACGAAACACGAGCAGCACAACCGAGAGATTGAAAACAATGAATATCAACCACAGAATCTCGTTAGCCATTCGCCCTTCCTGATTTGAACGCATACAACCCGAACCAATTCAGCTTGTCAACCGAAAACTGCTGTTGCCATACAGCTCAGAAATCATTTGCCACAGATTTCGATATTTCTATATTAGCTACTTATGGTGGAAAGGGACCCGAAATGAAAATACTTGTCGTGGGATCAGGCGGACGGGAGCACGCCATCTGCTCGGAGCTCTCACAGTCGAAACTGGTGAGCAAAATTTATTGTGCGCCGGGAAACGCCGGTATCGCATCGATAGGCGAATGCGTACCGGTAAAAATTGACGACATCCCCGGCCTGGTCGACCTGGCACGGAAAGAGAAGATTGACCTGACCGTTGTAGGCCCGGAGCTTCCACTGACTGCAGGAATAGTCGATGAGTTCGAGGCGAACGGACTCAGAATACTCGGACCGACCAAAGAAGCGTCGATGATAGAAGGATCGAAAGCGTTTGCAAAGGAATTCATGCGTAAGTACCACATCCCCACAGCGCCCTTCATGATATTCGACGACCGAGACGCAGCGATAGGATTCTGCAGAGAGACGAAATACCCTCTTGTCATCAAAGCCGACGGTCTCGCTGCGGGCAAGGGCGCCGTTATAGTCGACAGTCTGGGTCGAGCGACCGAGACGATCGACAAGATGATGGTCGACAGAGTCTTCGGAGATGCTGGCAACAGGATTGTCATCGAGGACAAGCTTGAAGGCGAAGAGGTCACCGTGATGGCCTTCACCGATGGCGAGACAATCCTCCCCATGATGCCCTCGCAGGATCACAAGCCTGCGTACGACGGCGACCAGGGTCCCAACACGGGGGGAATGGGCGCGTATTGTCCGGTCCCCTTTATCACTGAAAACCTCATGACCGACATCTACGATCTTGTGCTGGAACCGGCTGTCAGGGGTCTTAAGGCCGAGGGGCGCACATTCAAGGGAATCCTCTATGCGGGACTGATGGTCAACGAGAGAGGTCCGAAGGTCATAGAGTTCAACTGCAGGTTCGGTGATCCTGAGACTCAGGTAGTGCTGCCTTTGCTGCAGAACGATCTGGCGGAAATCTTCATCTCGATAGTCGACAATGACTTGTCGCTTGAAGAATTGCGGTGGAAAGATGCATATTCTGTCTGTGTAATCCTTGCTTCCGGCGGCTACCCACTCAGGTACGAGAAAGGCAAGCCCATCATGGGACTGCCAAAGAAAAGAATCGGACGATCATTCATCTTCCACGCCGGCACGAAAAGAATCGAGAACGAAATCCTGACTGATGGCGGTCGTGTACTCGGGGTGACATGCCTCGATGCGAATCTTCACGATGCCATCGCAGGCGCATATGAAATTGTCGAAGATATCCGTTTCGATGGCGCATTCTTCCGCAAGGATATCGGTCATCGGGCTACGCGTCGAAAGGGACGATTGACGTACTAAGGAACATTTTATGGACAAAAGAGTATTATTAATGGCCGGTTCGAAGTCGGATGCGGAATACGTGAACCGGTGCGAGGAGTATCTTGAAAAGCTCGGCATAGGCTACGTCACCGAGTATAGTTCAGCCCACAGAGACCCGGACCGGACATCGCAACTGGCCAGGGAGGCTGAATCAAGCGGTTACGAGGTAATAATATGTCTCGCAGGAATGTCGGCTGCGCTTCCGGGTGTGGTCGCGGCTCATACGGCGCTCCCCGTTATCGGCGTGCCTCTCGATTCATCGGCATTAAACGGTATGGACGCTCTTCTGTCTATAGTACAAATGCCGCCTGGAATACCGGTCGCTACAGTGGCTGTCGGCAAGCCGGGAGCCGCAAATGCTGCTATCCTGGCCGCGAGAATACTGTCGATCAAGTACGATGATATACGTGGAAATCTCGATAAGTATCGGGAAAGCATAAAACAGAAGTAGAGGGTGACAGAATGAGAGCTATCTTCCGAAACGCTAACATGCTGACAACGCTGACAATCGTAGTCCTGGGTATCCTTATTATTGCGGGATCAGTACCAGCTCAGGACAACAACGCCGCTAAAGAGAAATTCAACGAGGGGATTCAGGCCGAGAAAGACGGCAAACTGGACGTTGCCCTGAAGGCATACGAAGCTGCCGTCGCCGCCGATCCCGGTTTCGCAGATCCATATCTGAACCTTGGCGTCATCTACTTCGGAAAGAAAGACCACGCTAATGCTATCAAGAATTTCAAGAAGTTCACCGAACTGAATCAGAGCAGCTACGACGGGTTCAAGAACCTCGGATATGCATGTGTCGAGGCGAAAGACCTCAAGACCGGCGCGGCTGCGTTCGATGCCGGATTGAAACTCAAGCCGAAGGACGTTGAACTTCTGAAGGGATATGCGAATCTCTATTACAAAGCCGACAATTGGTCTAAGGCAATAGAGCAATACAACGCATACATCTCAGTCAATCCAGGCGATACGAAATCTCTGACCAATCTTGGCAGATGCTACAAAGAATCCGGTAATGCGACCGACGCCGTGGCAACATACCAGAAAGCTATCAAGGCTGACCCAAAGTATCACATGGCTCATTTTCAACTCGGAAGCCTCTATTTGGCCGAGAAAGACTATGAGAAGGCTGCTCAGAGTTTTGAGAAATCGTCGGAATTGAACAAGAAACACTGGCAATCATTCTACAACCTCGGCAACGCGAGAGTCGCTTTGGAGACCCAGGAGGATTACGTAGACGCTTACCGTGCCTACACCACTTTCCTGAAACTGACATCAGGCGCCAAGAGCAACTCGACTAAAAAGCTTCGCCAGAACGCTCAGGAGATCACGGGAAAGCTGAAAGATTATTTCGACGCCGAAGCCATTGACTATTGATCGACAGGTGATATAGATTTGCACAAGGGCCGTGTAAGCGGTCCTTTGCCTTTTCTCGCCATCGTAACGCGGTAATCATTGCTCGATTGTAGTTGCGTCAAACCCGACTTGTGCTCTATAATCCGGAGTGAAATCAAATACTGTGAACAACTTCCAACCAGCGCAGGCATGCCCTGCAGAACGATTCTGAGATAAGCTGTGGGAATCTTTACGGCAAATGCTGAGAACACGACGCGGCTGTCTTTCGTGGTGAACGTCATCCTCTTCGTGCTGAAACTCATCGGCGGGATTTTCGGTCACAGCCGGGCGCTGCTTGCAGATGCACTCAACTCGCTCCTCGATATCGTAGCCAATACCGTCGTCTGGATCGGGATCAAGATCGCGAAGCGTCCTGCAGACGAGGACCATCCGTATGGCCATGGACACGCCGACACGCTGGCTGCCCTGTTTGTCGCACTACTGCTCGTCGTCACCGGCGTTTTCATCGGCGTGAGCGCCATTCATGTCATAATCGATAGAGATTATCAGGCTCCCGGGATGATAGCCACGATTATCGCGGCGTTCACTATCGTGGTCAAAGAGATACTCTATCAATGGACTATCAGAGCGGGACGAAAGGCAAATTCCGCAGCCGTGATCGCCAACGCCTACGATCACCGCGCAGACGTCTACGCATCTTCCGGCGCACTGATCGGAATCGTCGTGGCGCAGGTCGGATTCCCGATCCTCGATCCCATTGCCGGATTCTGGATCGGCCTACTGATTCTCAAGAACGCTGTCAAGCTCATGAGAGACAACCTCCACTTCCTGATGGGTGGAGCGCCCGATTCCGCAGTCACCCGTCAAATAACTGAAACCGCGCGTGGTCATACCGGTGTACAACATGTAAGAAACGTGAAGGTGCGGTCGGCGGGTCCCACATACATCGCCGATCTCAAGATAATGGTCGATGGAGAATTGACCGTCAAGGCCGGACATGACATAGCTACAGACCTGAAGACAGAACTGCTGAAAACAGTTGACAATCTGCAGGATGCGATGATACATGTAGAACCGCTGAATGATTCGTCGAGGAAAGGACTTTCGTGAGATACGCGCAGGACATTTGTGAATTGATTGGAAAGACGCCCTTAGTCAGGCTAAATGACACCGTCTCGGATATTCCGCCCATCGTTTTGGCGAAGCTGGAATTCATGAATCCGGGCGGCTCCATCAAAGACAGGATGGCGCACTATATCATCTCACAGTGCGAAGAACGCGGCATCCTGAAACCGGGAGACATCATTGTCGATAATACCTCCGGCAACACAGGAGCGGGCGGGGCGATGGTTGCTGCCGCCAAAGGATATAAATCGCTCTTCACCACGCCGGAGAAGACCAGCAAGGAAAAGAAAGATTTTATCAAGTCTTTCGGAGCCGAGATCATAGTAACCCCATCTGACGTGCCCCACGATGATCCGTCGAGCTTCTACATGGTTGCTCGGCGCATAGGTAACCAGCCGGGTCATTTCTACATGGATCAGTACGACAGTCAGGTCAACGTCGAAGGCCACTACATGACTACCGGACCCGAGATATGGGATGACACCGAAGGGAAAATCACTCACTTTGTATGCGGAATAGGCACCGGAGGTACAATATCGGGAGTGTCAAAATATCTCAAAGAAAAGAATCCCGACGTCAGAACTATCGGCGTGGAACCGGTGGGATCGCTTTTCGCAGCATATTTCCGTGGTGATCCTATCCCCGCCCCCCGACCGTGTAAGGTTGAGGGAATCGGTACCGATGTAATTACAAAGGCATTCCTGAAGGAGTACATCGACGAAGTGATCCAGGTCGACGACAGAGCGGCTTTCATGGCAGCCAGAGAGCTCTGCAGGCGAGAAGGAATCTCCACCGGAGGATCTTCCGGCGCAGTGCTCCATGCTATTCGCAGTTACTGTAAAGACCTTTCCAAAGACGACGTCGTCGTAACCATTTTCGCGGACGGTGGAATCAGATATCTCTCGAAAATGTACAATGATGAATGGATGAAAGAACACGGCCTCCTGAGCAAAACAGCCACGGAGACCGCGGAAACAAAGTAAAGATAATGACATCAGGAGGAGATCAATGCAGATACTAACTCGATACGCACGTCAGTTGAGTCTCGTTATCATGGTTGTCCTGACAGCTCAACCACTTTTCGCGCAGGGACTGGAGAGACCGCTCGATGCCACAATCGATTTCAGCGAGCATAACTTCGATTTCGGATACCTTCCCAAAGGGATCCAAGCGCTGCACACATATTACATAGACAATAAAGGCGCGGACACGCTTCGGATCATCAAGGTCTCAGCTGCATGCGGATGCACCTCCACTCCACTGGACAAACCGAACGTCGCCCCCGGAGACACATCCAGCCTTGATGTATTCTTCAGCTCAAAGAAATTCTCCGGCAAAGTAACAAAAAAAATCTCCATTCTCTCGAACGATCCGATGGATCCGTTCACAGATATATTCTTCTCCGCAACGGTTGATCGGAAGCATCCTTTGATCGAGGTCAAACCTGACGTGGTCGAGGGTGGAATCAAGGGTCCGGAAAAACCGGGGAGCACGTTCGAAATCGAACTGACCAACAAGAGCAAAGAAACTGTCGGGATAGCAATCATCTCGGAATGCGAACCGTACCTTGACGTCAAGCTGTCGAGAGACAAGATACCGGCGGGCCAGTCCGCAAAGCTTCTGGTCAGATTTATTGAGCCGCACGACTCGCCGAAGACTCCGTGGTACTCGGTTACGCTCGAGACAGACGACTCTCAAAAACAAAGGCTGACGATTCCTCTATTCATTCCAACCACATAGCCGTGAGGAATGTTAGCCGAAAGCAGAACGATTTGAGCAAACCTGCTTCGGACAAAAGAAACACCGGCAATCGATTGCCCGGTAAACTGACGGTGACCGCAAATTGCCGCAGGATGCTGGACCTTTGTCTACGACAGGTCAGGGCGGCGTTTTCCGCCAGCTTCGCGGTCGTCTATACTCTCGATAATGATTCGACCCTTTCGCTTCATCGATCCTCCGTACGGCTCCCGCGCAAGTTCAGGCAATCGATCGAAATCCCGAATGGGCGTTCTCCACTCGCAGGTATTCTAAAGACGGGCAAACCGATTCTGATCGATGAATTTCGCCAATCTGTGCGGCTGGCAGAATCCCTTGGACTCAAAACCGGCCAAAACGGGACTCCCCGATGGAAACTGGCATTGCTGCCTCTTACATCAGGAGATACATGTCTCGGGCTGCTCCTGCTGCCAATGGAGCGACATGTTCCGAATTCCGAGGCTTGCGACCTGAAATCCATTCAGCTTGCATCGGATCAGGTCGCCTCTGCACTCGCTTCAACTATCATGTGTGCAGAGATGAAGGCCGAGAGGTCCTCCCTCAAACAACAGAGCAAGAGTCTGAGCGGATTGATCAGGAAGTACGAACAGGAACTGGAGGAATACTCGGCGCTTCAGACCATCGAGGACTCAATTTTCGGAAACTTCGAGCTCGATTCGGTGCTCGAACAAGCAGCGGAAGCGTTTCTGAAACTCAGCAAGGTTGACAGGTGTCATATCATCTGCGCCGACCTGAAGATGAGGACTTTGCATTCATGGTCGGCGGCGAGCAAATCGACAAAGAAGATCAGAAGACTTGATCCTGCGCTTTTCGATCTGGCCTGCGATGTAAACCCAGGACGTGCCACGGTATCCCTGAAGGTCTCTGATTCACGTCGACTCAGCGACGAATCAGCAAAGTACCTCAATCGAAAAACGGTCAAGCGTGTCGACCTCATTCCTCTGCGATGTTGCGGTAAGCATGTTGGCGTTATAGCCCTCACCTACACGCGCAGGCAGAACCCACTCACGCCATCAGAAAAGAGAGTATTCCGAAACGCGGCAGCTCGTGTGACAGAGGCCATCGAGATGGCTAACCTGTACGACAAAATGAAAATCTATTCCGAGAACCTAAAAAAGCGGAACGAGGACCTCTCAGTACTGTTCGATCTGGCGAGGAAATTCTCGACCACTTTTGACCTTCAGCAGACTCTGAAGTATGCGGTGAACATGTTCGTCACACGTCTTGATGCCGATCGGGCAGCAATTCTTATTGTCGATCCCGAAGACGAGAGTCTCATCCACATTGAGAATGCGGCAAAGCCCGGAACCGGTACTGCTTCTTTTGACGTCAACCAACTGATGAAGGATCCCAGCGAGTTCAGAGAGATCCTTGAGGCGAGAAAGATGCTTGTCGCCGAGGACCTCTCTCGATTCAAGATCAGGACCAGCTATTCCCGGGATTATTTCGACAAGAGCGGCTTCAAATCAGCCGCCGCCATTCCGCTGATATCGCGTGAACACAGACTTGGTTTGCTCTTTCTGGGTTACGTACGTGATTACAAAAGATTCGATGAGCGCGAGAAACACTTGCTCGAGACCTTCGGCAGCCTGATAGCAACTGCCACGGAAAACTGTCGCCTGATGGATTTCATCTCAGGGAAGTACCGACGGGCCGGATGGCTGACGTCGAGAGTATTTGAGGCCCAGGAGAATGAACGTCGAAAGCTGGCGCGAAATCTGCACGATCAAGTCGGCGCCAGCCTGACAATGCTCCGCATCAATCTTCAGATGGCAAAAAAAGCGATGAACACCGACGATGCCGTCTTCAGAAACGAACTGCTGGACCTCGACAGGAAACTCGGTGACACGATTGCCATCGTCAGGAACCTGACAGTCGACCTGAGACCGCCGATGCTTGACGATCTGGGTCTGGTCCCGGCTCTCACCTGGTACATTGAGCATTTCTCGAAACGCTTCAAGATAAAGATCAAGTTCACAAACAATTTCAGGTTCCAGGAAAGATTCCCCGATCGAGAAACCCTGATCTATCGAATAGTCCAGGAAGCTCTTACCAACATTGCCAAACACGCCGAGGCCAGCCGAGCCGAGATCAGGATATCGAGTCGAAGCTCATATTGTGAATTGACCGTAGCTGACAATGGACACGGTTTCGATCTCAGTAAGCTCGACAAAGAAGGCGTCAGGACAGAAGGCTTCGGACTCTTGAGCATTCGGCAGCAGATCGACAACCGTAACGGCAAGTTCGAAATAAAGAGCGCTCCCGACAAAGGTACCCGACTGAAAGTGAGGATGTCTTGGATACAGTAAAAAACATCAGGCTTCTGCTGGTTGACGACCATCTGATCCTGAGGCAGGGTATGCGGAAACTGCTCGAAGAGCATGAGGGGCTTGAAGTTGTAGGGGAAGCCTCGGATGGCAGGGAGGCGCTGTCGCTCGTGGCGGAACTCAAACCGGACATTGCAATCCTGGATATTGCGATGCCAAGACTCAACGGTCTGGAAACCTCTCGCCAGATACAATCACACCACCCCGAAGTGAAAGTGCTGATTTTGAGCATGTATGACAACGAGGAATATGTCAAGCAGGCGTTGATCGCCGGTGTATCGGGATACATTCTCAAAGAGAGCGCTGTCGAGGAACTCGTCTGGGGCATCAGAGCGATCATCGACGGACACCACTTCCTGAGCCCGTCGATCTGCTCGATTGTAGTCGGTGAGTACATGAAACAATTCGCCGGAAAAGCAGGAAAACTCGCTCTCGACAACCTCACAGCCAGGGAACGCGAGGTACTCCAACTGGTCGCCGAGGGGAAAACGACTAAGGAAATAGCTGCGATTTTATACATCAGCCCCAAGACTGTCGAAGCTCATCGCTCAAATATAGGCAGGAAACTGAAAGCAAAGAACGTAAGCGAACTAAAAGAGTATGCAATCCGAAAGGGATACTTGATCGCCGATATATGAGCTGCGAACCTGTAAGCAAAAAAATGACTTGACAACAGCACTTGCTTTCATAAGTTTCTTATAGATATATTTGAGGGTGTTCCTCTGCTGTCCCTGGGTAGTTTCCTAGCCCCCTCTACCCTACCAGAGACACCCTCTTTTTTTGTCTGAAACTTGCCTCGGGTATCTGCATTGTCGGCTATGATGTGAACATCCGCGATAGTGCCGACTCGATCCAAAATCCTTGACAACTGTGCGCAGCACCAATATAATAATATCCGCAATGCCACAGGCAGTGCGCCTGTCTGGCAGGCTCAGACAAGCCACCGTAGCTCAGATTGGTAGAGCAGACGATTCGTAATCGTCAGGTCAGCAGTTCGATTCTGCTCGGTGGCTCTTCTTATCTTTCAACGGTTTATGAAGCAATTGCAACGCTGACCCTCTAA
Organism: uncultured bacterium; assembly: GCA_965369655.1. Taxonomy (GTDB): domain Bacteria; phylum Zixibacteria; class MSB-5A5; order JAABVY01; family JAHJOQ01; genus JAJRZO01. Next base: position 73,214 of record CBDUQR010000006.1, read on the forward strand.
CGCGGGCGACGGAGCGGCCAGTTGGCTGCTTAGTATCAAAGAATCCGGCGACTATCCTATGCATTTTGTTTCCATGGTGGTTAACGCCAATAACCACGCCGGTAGCTGGATGTGGAATCACTACAACCTGTACTACGTTCCGACTATCTATTTCGCCGGCGGTACTGACCCGTGCGATCCTGACGGAGACGAGACACCTGATTGCTGAGAAGGAGCGCGAAGCATTCTATCGGAAGGGAGCCAGCCTTGTGTCGGCTCCCTTTTTCGCTGAATGTCGGATCGAATCCTGACCGTTTCACATTTGACTCTGACCATCACACAGATTCATCGCCAAAAGCCCTTGACAATTCTGATATATCTGCCAGTTTAGATGTGTATTGTTGAATTACACGCCGATGTGTTTGTTGATGAAATACTTGCAAAGAAACGCCAAAAAGAAATGAAGCAGAGAGGTGTTCACATGATAAAGCGCTGGGAGATGACCTTATTGCTGCTGATTGCTGCATTGATGCCGGGGCTTTGCATGACGGCTGTCAGCATGGATAGGAATGATATGCTGTCTGGTGAGATGACGGCAACGAGAACTGATGAGATACCGTCGAAATCGGTTGCCCATCGATTTTCTGCCGATCTCAAAGCTGCTCCTGTCGACAGGAACCATGAAGTGCGGAGGGTTCCAGATTCCCGGACTGACTTGTTCCTTGAATGTTTCGAGGATGGTGTTCCTCCGACTGGCTGGAGCGCTATTGTAAACAATGCCTTCACCTGGGAGTCGAGCGATTTTCTCTCTTATGAAGGTGTCTATCACGCCACCTGTTTGTACGATGAGTATTATACCGGCTTTCAGGATGAGTGGCTGATCACTCCCGTAATCGACCTGACAACCGGCGGCGCCTCCTGGAAACTGGATTTCTGGTGGAAAGGCAGTTATTACTGGTCTGTCAGTCCCTGGAATAGCTGTGATCTTATCGTAAAGATTTCTACCGATGGCGGTGCCAACTGGGATGACCTCTGGACAGAACATGATGAGGGTGAGTTCACAAACTGGGAATGGCACAATACAGTTATCGACCTGAGCGCATACCTGGCTGAGAACAATGTCATATTGGCATTCAATTATAGCGGTTATGATGGCGCTCAATTTTCGATCGATGCAGTATCGATCAATGATGCTGCCATGCCAACCGGCCGTTGCTGCTATGGCGATCCGGAGGCTCCCTCCTGTGCCGATGTGACGGAACTTGACTGCGCGGCTTTGGACGGCGACTGGGAGCGGTACAAAAACTGTGCCGATCATCCCTGCCCAATATACTATCCTCCCCCCCCGAATGATGACTGGATTGATGCTGATACGATCACAGGTCCTTTTCCCGACACAGTAGCAGGAACTACACTGGGAGCTACGGTTGATTGTCCAAGTCTGTTCAATTGGAATGCGGTCTGGTATGTTTTCGAGACTCCGTATGCCCTGAGCGACGTGAATATCGACTACTGCGGTTCAGTTCCGGGCCTCGGGAACATCGGTTCAATTCTGTTTCGTGACTCAGTTATCTGCGGAGATTTCATTTCTCGTGAAGGTTATGAGTGGCATGATTGTGGTGATGGAGAATCAAACCCTCGTATCTGGTGGACATCCCTTCCAGGCCCGACCACATACTATTTGCCGGTATACACCGGTAACGACGCCCTTCAACAGCCTTTCCAGTTTACGATCAGCTTCTCTGAGACACCGCCCCCTGAAACAGGTAATTACTGCGGTGATCCGATAGTGCTTGATATCGGGATGGCTAATCTGCCGTATACTCTCACAGATCAATACACATGCGGTCGCGATGACTGGTATGAAAACACCTGCCTTGATGGTTATGACCGGGGTGAGGACATTGTATACCAATTGAATTTGCATGTGGATATTCACCTGAGCATTTTGCTTGATCCCGGGGAGACGACCTACACAGGGATCCTGATTGACTATACATGTCCGGCTGATCCCACTACCTGCATCGCTCAGAGCGTCGAATCCGATGCCAAACCACATGGCATCATCAATGTCGATCTGACTGCAGGTACCTACTATATCATGGTTGATACATGGGCGCCGCCGGATTGTATCCCTTCGTTTGATCTGACGATTGAGGAATACATTGTCAGTGATGGTAACGATTGCGGAGAACCGATTGTAGTCAAGTTACCGGATTACTTAACCCAGGGTCCTGACAACGACTCCTACATTGATGAAGACCAGACTACATGCGGACGTAAAGACGACTACGATAATACATGCCTGGGCAACTGGGACAGAGAAGAAGATATTATTTACAGACTGGATGTCACAGAGGAGATTGCTATTGATGTTTTCCTCGATCCGGGCTTAACTAACTGGACAGGCATTCTAATTGACGATAACTGCCCGCCTGATGAAACCGACTGCATCCAGTATTCCACAATTGGAATTGGGGCTCATGGGCTTTACGATATCGCTCTCGATCCCGGTATTTACTATATCATGGTAGACATGAATTCATCGGTCGGCTGTATTCCGAGCTTCGACCTGACCATTCGACCTGTTGGAAGCGGTCTGGTTAATGACGAGTGGGAAAACTGTATGGCGATTGGTGATGCTGTCGATCTGCCCTTCTCCACAAAGCAAGCCACTCCCGATGGTCCCGGTGAATGCATGACATCGCCGAATCTCTGGTACTGTTATACTGCTCCATGCACCGGCACTTCCACGATCAGTTTGTGCGAATCAAGTTATGATACCAAGCTGGCTGTGTATGACGGTGTCGATCCGAACGTCGATCCGATGATGGGTTGCGACGATAACTCCTGCGGCCAACAGTCTGAACTCGATGTTGATGTTGTGGCGGGGAACAGTTACCTGATTGAGGTCGGCGGATGGAGTAACTATACTGGCAATGGCATTCTGAATATTTCTTGCGACGGGCCGCCAGGAAATGACAACTGTGAAGACGTGACCCCTGTCCTGTTGACTGACGATGTACCTGTTACGTTCACCGGCAATAACACATACGCAACGCATCAGTGTGACTTCTTCGATGGCGCTCACACATGGCATGCATTTACGATCAATACTACGATGAACGTGACGCTCGATTATTGCTCAACATACCCAGCATTTGATAGTGCATGGAATAACCTTGCCATAGGTTGCCCTTGCGCAGAGATAAGCGACACTGGCGATTATGATCTCATTGACTGTGGGGATGACAACATAACTATCAAGTGGAATGCTCTGGAGGCAGGTACTTATTACTATCCCGTCATGCGCTACAGCGGCGCCACAGGTCCATATATTCTCCACATTGTCGCTAATCACGTGTGGATCTGCGGTGATGCCGATGGCAGTGGCGCGGTTGACATCGATGATGTCGTGTACCTGATCAATTACATCTTTGCCGGAGGACCCGCACCTGATCCGCTGGCTACAGGTGATGCTAATTGCTCAGGCGATGTGGACATCGATGATGTCGTCTACCTGATCAACTATATCTTTGGTGGCGGCCACGAACCGTGCGATCCTGACGGGGATGGTGTGCCTGATTGTTAAGTTGAGTAGGTCGAAACCCTTGCCTGTCCTGAGCCTGCGAAGGGCGGTTTCGACAACAGGAGAAGAATGTCGAAAGCACAGGGCTTTCGACCTACGAACTTCCTCGCCTTTCAGCACCGGAAGCAAATTTAGATCATGCGTCAACATCTTGTAAATGATCTTGGCCAGATGATCCTCACATTCCACTGTCGTTACGATCGGCTGCATCACCTCCGAAACAGGTCGGCTGGACTGCTCCCGCATCTCCTGCCCGACTTTGCCCATAGAGAGGTCCACAAGATCCGGAGCCGCTTATCAACAACATTAGCCGAGTCAGACAGTAATCGTATCGACGGAAAACGATCTCATCCCGATATTCACAGAGAAATGTGATTTGGCGGGCAATCAAAAATGGCGCCCCCCAGAATCGAACTGGGGACACACGGATTTTCAGTCCGTTGCTCTACCAACTGAGCTAGGGCGCCAAATGGTTTTCCTATTTAATCTAATGATCGGATGATGTCAATATGTTTTAATCAGGAAATACGCACTGAAAGGCCGGTCATATCACTGAGCAAGCAACGACGATGATAGCTCAGAAAGACGCTTTTCGAGCAAGTCTATCTTCCCAAGAAGCAAGTCGAGTTTGGCATCGATATCTTTCGAGCATGAAGCCTGCTCCTTCAGTTCGAGAGCCTGTCGCGACAAGTTCGCCGTCATGTTGTCGATCTTCTCATCGAGTTGCTCCAGAGCGGTCTGCAACTTAGGAATATCCGTATTGACGATATTGCCTATGGCATCGACACTGAGCTGCAATTCCTCAATCGGTTGGAGTTCCTGATTCTTCTTTCGCTGCATGCTGATCCTCTCTATCCAGGCGATCCATGTTCCTGAAAGTCCATGTCGCGATTGATCGCGCCACACTGAACCTCGTGCCGGACCATGGCGCACCAAGTACCACAACAGTAATATCGTGGCCGTTAATATCCGTGAGACGAGTAGCGAAGCAATATCCCGACTTCTGTATGTAGCCGGTTTTGCCGCCCTTCACTTTCCACTTCGACTTGAGCAATCTGTTCGTATTGACGATATTGCGAAGCCTCTTGTGGTTCGTCGATCGGTACGAGTAGCGAGTAGTCGTGGCCGCGTTGGAGATGAGCTTCTGACTCAAGGCAGCATTAAGCAACATGGCGCACTCCCGCGCAGTTGAGACATTGCGGGCGTCGAGTCCGGTCGGGTCAACGAACTTCGTCTCGAAGAGTCCCAGAGATCGCGCCTTTTCGTTCATCCGCTCGGCGAACTGCTCTCTCGACAGTCCGGTGGAGCGGGCAAGCGCCCGCGCCGCGCGATTATCCGAGTTGATCAACATGATATAGAACAGATCAGACGCATGGAATTTCTCACCGACTTTCAGTCGGGACTTCGCCGAATTCCGAGCATCCTCCCTGGTTATGCAGATAACTCTGGACCAGTCGAAATCCATGTCAATCAGCGTCAGTGCAGTCATGAGCTTTGTCAGCGATGCAATCGATCTCGCTTTCCCGGAGTTCCTGTCCAGCAACACCTCTTTCGTCGTGTTGTCGATCACGATAGCGGACTTGCAGTTCAGGTTCGGCCATCCGCGCATCTCCCTCTCAGTCGGGAAGTATACCTCGTATGACAGCGTCGCAGCCGTCGCCAGCGATGCGTTCAGGCAGGGTGAGTGCTCAACGATTGCGCGCAACGGGAAGCCGAAACGGTAGTGCGCGCACAATAACAGAACTGCCGCAAGAACGATGATGATAAGTCTTCTACGTTGTCGCATTCGTCCGTTCTTCCTCCTCTATCTCCAGCCGCAAAAGATCAGTCATCTCTCTGGCGTTCTGAACCGCCTGACCTGCATAACAATTGTTGAAGAAAATGTATTTTTCGCTGGTCTTTTCCCTGACCTCGCGAATCCTTCTGATCCATCGCTTCAACTCGACTTTAGTATAAAGATAATCGTAGCGAAACGCACCGCCGCGCCACCACTGCTTCGCATTGCGGCCATGAAGCCTGATATAGATCCGGCCCGCTGTATTGAAGATCTCCGGCCTCGGAAGAGCATCGATTTGAGGCCCATCCATAGAACAGAAATGAAGCTTGCTTTCATCGAAAAGCACCAACACCTCATCTCGCTGCCAGCCACGATGCCTGAACTCGAAATACAACGGATATCCATGCAAAAGATCGCGCACTCTTGTCAGATACGTGAGGTTCTTTTGCGACCAGCGAAACGAATAGGGAAATTGAAGCAGCAGCCCCCTGAGCTTCCCGGCTTCGACCAGCGGGCTCACGCTCTCCTTGAATTTATCTACGCCGGCGAGAATATCGCTTCGATCGTGAGTGATACTCTTGTGAGTCCTGACCATGAAACCGAAACCTTCCGGCGTCTTCCTCTCCATATTCGCAAATACCTTTTTATTCGGTATCGAGTGGTACAACGAGTCTATCTCAATGACATCGAAATGCTGAGCATAGTAATCGAGCATCTTGCTGTTCTCGATTCCCTTTGGATAGAACGGTCCGATCCAGTCAAGATATGAATACCCCGATGTTCCAATTCTGATGTTATCGAGATCAGCCAATCGGAACCTCCAATCTTAAGAAATCACTCCCAGAGCATCTCTGAGTATGAACTCGAATCTCCCTATCAGCAGAGAGATTCTCGACATCACCGTGTAGCCGAATGTCGCTCCGAAGAACACCATCAGGAAATATGTGCCGAGCCGCGTGACTTTTCCGAAAACTCCCTCCTGGCGTTTCGAGAAATAGAAATAAGCGATAGTACTGATAATCCCAACCAGGATTACCACGCCATTGATTGTTGCCAGCGACTGCATCGACGCAGACATCTGTCTGAGTATCCGCGCCTGTAGCATCGCCGGAATCGAGATTCCCGCTCCGAAACCGATCATCAGCGAAAGCGGCAGTCTTGACAAATATGCCCATCGCTTGTTGAGCCTCGCGAACATCAGGAGTCCCAGACAGACAGGCACGAGCACGAGATACTCTCCCTCGAAGAACAACTGCTCGATCACCAGCGGATATATCGTATTCCTGCAAATGATGACGAGGTAATACCCGACTGAAATCCCGACAAGCAGGTATTCGGCAAAGCGATAAAACGGATTCTCTTTGTACAGGAAAGAAAACACCAGGATTGTCAGCACGAGAGCCATCAATGTTCCCAGGTCCGTCATTTCTTCTTCCTCAGTGCAGCGATATTCGCCAGAACCACGAGCGCGATAATCGCCAGGTGTCCCGATGACTGCGCGAGCATCCCCCTGTGCCCGCTGCCGACATAACCGAGAAGGCTTTCATATTCGGCAGCACCCTTCAGGCCGCCCACAAATCCGACAAGCTGGCCCGAAGCGGTATAGGGATAATACGATGTCGCCATTACCGCGGTAATTCCCGCCGCGATCTTCTGTCCATACCGGCTGCCTGCATACTCTACCCAATATGTCGGCAGCGAGCCGTCCGCAATCGAGACGACCAGGGAAATGTCGCGATAATTATTCACGTCCGAAAATGACGAAAAATCTGTCCAGTCGTTATTCAGATAATCGAGCGGATAGACCTGATCGATTCTCTCCCCCATTCCCAGAATAGCGGAGACATACTGCGGACGGAATCCCAGGTAGATGAAATCCTCACCGTACGACTTACCGTACTCATCAGCCAGCGCGGAGATGATATTGTAGCCGATGGCTGTGCCTTCGGAGAAAAGCGCCAGTCCGACTATGCGCAAGTCTTTTTCAAACGCGTGCCTTATCAAAGCTTCAGCTACAGGCTGGATTTCGGCCATGGATGACGCCTCGAAATCGAACGACATCATGATGAACTTGCGAGCGGGAAGACCGTCAATTTCGCCGAATACTTTCCGCACTTCAGGTCCGACGCTGACAGGCAGTGGAACCTTGATCAGAAGCGGCACTGCGACAGCGACCGCAATAACGAGATAGATAATCCGCCTGTCGATTCTGCTCAAGTCCACAGACTAATTCCTTCCGAGGTAGCTTCTCTCGATCCCGAGAATGACCCTGAGCGCAGTCGTTATCGAGCCGAGGCCTATTCCGATCAGGACCGCGCGCTTGGCGGACATCGACGGCACGTTGAGTATCCACTCGGCGGCTTCTGGAATCCTCGCGCTGATCATCTCTCCTACCGGGACACGCCCGAGCATTATGATTATTGCTGCCGCGAGGAGAATCCCTGCCTCGATATTTCGTAACCTGAATCCCCTATATGCGGCGGTAGCGACAAAGAACGCCAGCAACGCAAAGACTGTCGATTGTATGGGCACCTGCATATTGTCGAACATCCACATAAATGCGGTCCCGCGCCCGGTCCCTCCGGCAAAACCGAAGAAAGCCATGACCAGTACGCCGACGATGGTTACGATGCTGTATCCCCAGAATTTCTCTCTTCTCGAAACGCGGCCAAGATGTATCTGCAAGAGCGACACAACGCCGACGAGCAACGTGAATGCGAATATGATCTGCACCCAGTCGAGCACGGTCGAGTATGCCGAGACAGCGGCCGGATGAGGCGAAAAATACTGCGCCAGTCCGAACAGACCGAACAGGAAACAGACAGCTATCGGGATTTTCTTAGCAAGCATACCTATGTCATGCCTATCCAGTCGGCTAACCCAACCATGCCGAGAGTGACGAGAACAGCTCCTGCGAGCAGGACAGCCACTATCAGTATCTTCATATAGTCCTGCGCTAGCACGGATGAGAGAACTTTGGCGTCGCCCGTCAGGTAGCCGGATGCCGCGAACAGTTCCTCGCCGATCAGCGTGTAATCGCAGGCGACCATGAAGAATGACAACTGAATTGTCGAATCCGTACCGGCTATCTGCATCGCGCCGACAGAGTTTCCGGTCTCAGCGAGTATCAATGCCTCTCCCTCGAATGTCCCGAGCAGAAAGATCGCCGCTGGTTCATACCTCGTGATAACACCATCGACTGCGGCGGCATACCCAAGCTGCGATGATGTCGTGTAGAATACGTTGTCGGCTTTGTAGAGGTCCGCTTGTCCCGCTTCGATGTAGGCTTCGTGTATTACCTCTTCGGCTGCCGCCATGATGACCGGATCATGAGTCGGAAACAGGAGATCGCAACGGTAGGATGCCGTCTTCGAGGCAACATACCCGAGGATATTGAGCGCGGCGATTGTAGTCGGGCGCTGAATGTCGCCACCCCAGCCCGGCGTGAAGAGCACCGGTTTGCCCATCTCGGTCGCGCGTCCGACAGCTTCATCGACAGCCTCCAGTCCGCGAATCGGCCTGATGTGGAACGGTTTGCCGCCACGATGCGCGATGGCAACTCCCGCCATCGCCAGCAAACAGAGCAGGACTCCGACGAGTACCGGAATCCTGTCCGAATCGAACCACTGCGCCTTCGACTCGACCCGATAGGGACATATCCACTCGGAGGTTTCATCTGAAGTGTAATTTACGATCTTGTATGAGTAACTGACGCCGTCAACAATTTCTCTATCCTCGAATGCGCCTTTCTCAATTGGCACCGCTGCCAGACGGGTCCAGGACTCGCTTTCAGGGATGCTGCGAAATATGACAAGGCTGTCGATCCGGATCGATTCTGCACCCGGCAGCATCTCCCATTCGAGCGTAATGCTGCCGCCGCCGTCAGATGGAGTATCGTAGACAGAATAAGACAGCAGATCGCCGCTCAGTGCGACTCCCGCCAGAAGACAAAATAACACAGATGTCAGAACAGGATAGGTCCTAACGATACACCTCCATACAACCTTCTCACCAAAGGACATGATTGTGCATGACACTAACGCCGTCAACAAAAACTGATTTTGATGTTGACTCGCGGTTGGCGGACTATCTCATTACGCACATGAAAAAACTGCTGTTGATCGCAATCCTGCTCATGTTCTCAGCCTGCGGGAATCGGCAGGATGACGGCATTATCAGGCTCAGCTTCTGGCAGTTCTGGACTTCCCCCGATGTCAAGCCGACAATCGAGAGGCTGATCGCGGAATACGAGACGAAACATCCGAATGTGAAAATTGATCTTGTCGATCTGACCTGGTCCGATGGTCACGAGAAGATTGTCGTGGCGTTCAGCACCGGCACAGCGCCGGACATAGTCGAACTCGGGTCGGATTGGATCGGCGAATTCGCACGCAGCGGCATGCTGTCGGATCTGACGAATTTCTATGACAGCAACAGTTTGTCGCTGCTCATGTGGGAACCTGCGATGCAGAACAGCCGATGCTATGCCGTGCCCTGGCTGCTCGGCACGCGTGTTCTTTATTGCAACCAGAACCTGCGCAGAATTGCGGGTATCGAGAATGCGAGTCCACCGTTGACATGGTCCGAACTGCTCGATGACGCTGGCAGGATCGATGCTTCAGGCGAT
>CBDUQR010000007.1:0-81030 GCA_965369655.1 uncultured bacterium
GAACGCGAGCCCCTTTGAGTGGCGCAAAGAAAAGGTCTACGCAAAGAAAATCCCAGTGTCGCCAATTAACACAAGTTAGTACTAGGATCGTTCCTATATGACTCCAGAATACTTAGCTCAAAATATCTATATGCTAACTGAGGTTCACCAATTCGGAGCAACCTCGTATATGGCCTATCAAGAAACTCATTGTCATTCAGCGTATCCTTGAGTGATTTTCTTGTCGGATAAAGACAAGTGTCATTCAGCCCTCGATTCTTGATCTTTTCCAACTGTACATCAATCGGCTCGGGTTCAAGAGCGAGAATGTGAATATTCTGATGTCTATCTCCGAAGTTTACAACAACATCCCCTGATTTCACTAAGCTACTGATGGAACAAACGAGTTTCTCTTTGTTACCTTCAAGATGAGATAAAGGTAATCCATTGAAATCTCGGGAGTTTATGTAGAAATCAACTACGGTCTTTATGATATCTTGATCACTGGTCATAGCAAAATGTAGCGAAAATCCTTTGTACATGCAATCAAATCCTGGTCACTCTGAGATGGAAAACGGTTCTTACTCCAGTCCGTAGCTCACCCAGAGCGCAGCGTCGGGTGAGTTCATGTTGAGTGCATCGATGTTTGTCGGGAATGGTCTTGCAGGAGATCGCCAGGTCACACCGACGACTCCGTCGTCGCCAAGACCCGGCGAAACTATCTTATGGGGTAGACCCTTCAAAGCTCAGGACTTGCGAGGATGTCTGCCGCCCACGATACCGGTTTACCGTGCCCGCAGGAGCTGTGCTCCTGCGCAATTCGTCGGGGCACAGCCCTGACGAGCACGGAACTCTCACTGCGTGAGGAAATGCTGATGGATGTATACGGTGTTTTTCTACGCCAGCAGGTCGAGTATGGCGTCTTGCATTCGCAGCGCAGTCTTGAGTGAGGCGATGTTAGCAGAGTAGCCGCGTTCTGAAACCATCAAGCCGACCATATCCCGTGACAAGTCGACCTTTTCTATGTCCTGCAGGTTCCTGGCGTACCTCTGCATCATTTCGGCATGATGCCTGATTCCCTGTACGGCATGAATCCTCATCGAGCCTCCTCTATTATGTTGATTTCGGCAATCGGACCAAGACACATTATATTGGGTAGATGATAGTTCAGATTTTGATCACATAGCCTATCTGCAGCGGCAGAGAGTTGCCTCAAACATCATCAAAAGCGGTTGACACGCGGGGGGAGAGTAAGTATTATAACAACTTCGCTTTGAGGCAGTAACCTGAAGATTTGGGAGTGAATGGGTGAAAGAGTATAAGATTGAACAGATACGGAACCTGGCTCTATGTGGACACAACAGCAGCGGCAAGACAACGCTGGCCGAAGCCATACTCCATGTCACCGGTACAAGCAAGAGATTCGGCAAGGTCGACGAGGGAACCTCGGTGTCCGACTTCACGGACGAGGAGATTTCTCGCAGAATATCAATCTCAGCCACCCTGCTTCACGCCGACCACAAGGGGACCAAGTTCAATGTGATCGACCTACCCGGCTTTCCCGACCTGTTCGGCGAGACAGTCGCAGCATTGCCGGCTGTCGATCTCGCAGCAATCGTCGTGAGCGCAACTGCTGGCGTCGAAGTAATCACCGAGCAGGTAGTCAAATACTGCGATGCGCATGATTTGCCAAGAGCGTTCGTGATAAGCAAGATTGACAAGGAACATGTCGAATATCAGTCTGTCGTCGACAAGATTCAACTTGCGTTCGGCCACGCGGCCGTACCTGTACAGTTGCCGATCGGCGAGGCGCTGACATTCAAAGGCGTCGTCGATCTCGTGAGCCAGAAAGCGTTCACGTATGATGACAACGGCAAAGCGACGCCGATAGATATTCCTGACGATATGAAGGACGCTGTTCAGGCAGCAAGGGAGCAACTAATCGAGAATGTAGCTGAATCGGACGATCAACTGCTCGAAAAGTTTTTCGATTCCGGCGAGCTTACGGATGATGAAATTCGATCAGGCATGAAGAACGCGATCCAGAACCGAACGATCATGCCGATTTTCGTCACTTCGGCCATTACCGGCGCCGGTGTGAACACATTCCTTAGTTTTGCTGCTGACTATTTCCCAACCCCCGGCGATGCTAAAGAATTCAAGGGGGTTGCTCCTGGGACTACAGACGAGAAAGTTCGCCCGATTGCCGAGGACGGCGTTCCGACCGCATACGTGTTCAAGACTGTATCCGAGGCGCATGTGGGGGAACTGTCATTCGTAAGGATATTCTCGGGCAAGCTGAGCCATGGAACCGATGTATACAATGTTGATACCTCGACCTCGGAGAAGATTGGCCAGATATATGTCACCAACGGGAAAGAGCGAAATGAGGTCAGTGCAGTTGGAGTTGGCGACATGGCGGCTCTGGTGAAACTGCGCGACACGCACACCGGCAATGTCCTGACTGCAAAGTCTGATCAAATTGCCATGCCTCCTCTCGATTATCCGTCTCCGGTTGTTGATCTTGGTATCAGGCCGATTGCCAAGGGTGACGAGGAGAAGATCAGTTCTGGTCTTACACGGCTTCGCGAGGAGGATCCGACCTTCATGCTGGTCGCCGATCCTGAGTTGAAGCAGACGTTGATTCTGGCGCAGGGTGAGTTGCAGGTCGATATCCTGGTCAAGAAGCTCAAGGAGAGATTCGGTGTCGAAGTGGAACTCGTCAAGCCGAAGATTCCTTTCCGTGAGACGCTCACCGGCAAGGCAGAGGTTGTCCACAGGTACAAGAAGCAGAGCGGAGGCCGAGGGCAGTTTGGCGAGGTTCATATCCGAGTCGCCCCTCGCGCCCGCAGTGAAGGTTTCGAGTTTGTCAACTCGATCAGCGGCGGTGTAATTCCTGCGAAGTTCATTCCTTCGGTGAAAAAGGGAGTTCTCGAAGCGATGCAGCAGGGTAAGCTTTCGGGCCACCCGGTGATTGATATTCAGGTTGAGCTGTTCTACGGAAAGACACATCCAGTCGATTCGTCGGATCAGGCGTTCAAGATGGCTGGTCTGTTCGCATTCAGAGATGCGTTCGACAGATGCAATCCTATCATGCTTGAGCCGATTTACGACATCGAGGTCCGAATCCCTGACGAGTTCACGGGAGACGTGGCCGGAGATATTTCATCGAGACGCGGCAGAATCGCCGGGATGACTCCGGACAGAGGACAGACAGTCATCAAGGCACAAGTGCCTCTGGCCGAACTGTACAAGTACTCGACTCAACTCAAGTCAATCACGCAGGGACGCGGTCTCTACTCGAGAGAATTCTCGCGCTACGAAGAGGTCCCCCGCGACATTCAGGAGAAGCTGGTCGCAGAATATCAGCAGGCGAAAGAAGCAGACAAATAAATACGCTTTTGAGATATTTCGCTCACAATAAGGCAATTCGGCGCGCATCCATCGGGTGCGCGTCTTGCTTTGCGTGCGATATGGTGTGATGGTTCAAGTCTGGTAGCATACTACTTTGTGTAACAGGCAGATACGCGGTCAGATATGTTCCTTGAACAGCGTGAGAGTTTTATTTGACTTGGCTTCGACGCGGGAGCTATATTGGTGAAGTAAAGGCTGGTTGATACACGCCTGGCTGTGGATGAAGGCAACTGAAATTCAGTGCGAGAGGATTGTTCTGACTGTGAGTCATAACATCACAATATCTGTGTTGGCGATAATCGCATGCTGCCTGCTTTCAGGAGCGACAGTTCATGGCTCCTGGGCGTACGATGGCGATCTCGAGAGATTCAGTGCAGATTTCTTCGATCAGAATGCGGCTGCGAGTAAAGACTTTTCGGACTTAAGAGATTCGCTCTCGATCGGAATCGTCGGCCGCACGGATCAGCACACGATCCTCTTCTCGTATCAGGATTCTACTCTCGAACCGGGCGGGGCTTTGATTCTCATTTTTCCCGATGGCTTTGAACTGACGTCGCTTCTGGAGGCAAGCTATTCCGACGATGATTCGCTTAACGTCGATCTTTCCATAGATACGCTTATTACCGCAGGCAGCAATGTCGAGATCAGATTCGATACGACCGGTTCTGCGCCAGACAGCGGTTCGTCGATTCGAATCGCACTCGACAGTATCATCAGTTCCACAACATCAGGAGAATACTGGGTGATTGCAACGTCGGTCGACAGCTCAGGTATGCTTCTTGCCGGTCCGACCATCAGCGAGCCTTTTTCACTGGAGGCGGACAGCATAGAATCCGTAGAGATCGATCCGGATTATGTCCCGTATGTCATCGCAGGGAACACCGTCGCATTTTCCTGCGCCGCAACCGATCAATTCGACAATGCAGTCGATGATTTCGAGACACTCTGGTCAGTCGTCAACATTTCTGAAGGATATGATCCGAATGGAGTGATCTCAGATGAGGGCGTCTATCTCGGACTTCACTCAGGACCGTCCAAAGTCTTCTGCAAGGTCAGCACCGGAGTCGACACCCTGCTCGACTCTGCCATCGTAATTGTTTACCACGCCGATTTTGACCACTACACTGTTTCCGGATTTCCCGAATCTGTGCTGGCCGGTACACCTCTGACGGATTCGATTGTAGTCGCTGCCGAGGATTTATACGGAAATCTCTTGACCAATTTCTCGACGATTCTCTGGTTCAAGACCAGTGATCCAAGGGCGAGTATCTCACCAGATTCCCTCTCGCCGGATACGTTCACTCCCGGCATAGACGGAATTGAGATATACCCTGGAGCCGGTTTTGTCCTGAGAACTGCCGGGCTCCAGCAGGTGACTCTGACCGATACGGCAGGGACCTCGCTGAGTGTACCTGTGTTTGTGGAAGCTGGGGCGCCTGCATCATTCGAATTAGAAGTACCGTCACATGTCATAGCCGGGCAGGAGTTCACTGTCACTGTCACCAACCTGAAGGATGCCGCTGACAATCTGCTCGATGCAGTTGTCGAGATAGAACTCGAGACGGACGGGATTTCACCGGGTGGCGACAATCCGCAGTTGTCATCGTTCATCGTGTCGTCGGGAAGCGGATCAGCCGGTCAGGTACTCGTGATGGCCGAGACCACTGCGGTCAGGGCGACTGTCGGCTCTGTGAGCATAGTCAGCGACCCTGTCGTCGTAAACAATGCTGCCGCCGACATTTTCACGGTCGAAATGTCTACTCCTGAAATCGTCGGCATGCCGTTCGGCTACGCCTCGATCCATGCGTTTGATCCGTATGGAAACGCTGCAGTCGACTTTGATGCTTCGGTCGACGCCGTTACGATAACTCCTGACGCGACTGGATCGGCCGTACCGTCACGGCTCGATACTGATTCGAGTTTTATCGACGGACTCTGTGACCTCACGCGGTTCGACTTTAAGTACTATGGTCAGGCGCGATTCCTGACTTTCGCCGTCGAGTCAGACTCCGGCGTCTATGGCGTATCGAACATGGTGGAGATCAACTCGGCTAAGATAGAGCAGCTGGCACTCGACAAGGAGCAGTATTTCGAGGGCGAGACAGCAGTGGCGACTGTGACGATTACCAATTTCGGATCGTTCGAGACGAGAATCATCGACATATCGTTGTCGTCTTCGCAGGGTCCCCTTGCGGTTACTGCACTGACTCCGGAGCTTCCGGATACTATCGGTGGCAACGAATCACGCGACTACGAGTTGACGACTGTTATCCCTGTGAATTTTGATCCACAGATGACCAGTTTCAGCGCAGCATTCAGCGCGTTTGCGAACCAACAGCTTATCACAGACACGAGCGGTTACCTTGATTCAGCGCGGATTCTCAGCCAGAAGAATTTGGTTTATACCGATTTGTCTCTATCACCGCAGGTAATATCCAGGGGAGAGACATACTCGTTCTTCTGCCAGGTTCAGCATATCGGTGCGGTCAACGTTCAACTCGACACCACGAGTACAATGCAATTCATATCTGATGAGAACGATACGTTTGTAACGCGGCTGTCGAATCCGATCCCAATTCCAGCTTCCGCTCAGCCGATCACCCTGTTCTTCGAAGACAAGCAAATCGACCAGGGGTTCGCATCGGGAACGTATGAAGTGTACCTGTACCTGAGAGGGACTCAGGGGCTGGTCAACTACAGCGAAGATATTACGCTGACCGATTCGATTCTGATTCAGAGTCCGTCGTCGATACGATTTGTCGATGGCAGCTTCAGCCCTGAGACAGCATTCCGCGGCATGGAGATCGTGCCTGAGATCACTGTCGTGAACGATGGCGAGGCATTGCTTCAACTCGATGTCGCGCGTTCGCTCCTGAGACTCACGGCCGACGACGACGAAATCCGTTTCACAATTGACGAGACAATATCCACAGTGATCGAAGGTTCCACGGTGTTGCGGTTCATGCCGAAGACGATCAGGACTTCGTTTCCACTCACGTCGAATTCGCTCACTCTGGACCTGTTCGGCGAGGAGAACGGTCATACGCAGGACATCTCGATCGATCTCGGCGAGAATCTGATTGATTTACTTCAGCAAGCCGCCGTCAGGCTCGTGTCGCTGACCGCTCACGCGCCGAATATGCCGAACATCAATGCAGGCATGGAATTCTATCTCACCGCAAACGTTACAAACGAATCCGAGGAAGAACTTGCTGATATAAGCATAAGCTTCGAGTCAGACGGGTCATCGGAATTCGAGGAGACGATGATGCTCGAAAGCCTCGGTGTCGGCGAGACGGATTCGGTCATTCTGGAAGTGACTGCCTCGACAGAGCCGAATCCATCCGAGCTGTTCACGGCGTCAATCATCTCTGCGACGGGCGTCTCGACCGGTCAGGACGCGACTGTGGCGAGTCCGCTCGACAATACCGCAGCGGTAAACATACAGTCGGCGGGACTGATCGAACTCGACGCTCGGATCGACGGCCCCCCTGCGGCGGTCGATGGAATCCTGTCGTTTGGTCAGACGTTCCATGTCGCGGCTGAGTTTGCGAATATCGGACAGGCAAACGTCGGCGCTGGCGAGATCACGCTTTCACTGCCTGACCCTGATTTTGATGTGGCAGATCCGTTGATTGTCTCTGCTTCTGTCGACGAAGCTATCGGTTGGACTATCACGGCTCCGCGCAAGAATGGTCAGTTCGATCTGATCGTGGAATTGACAGGGATTCCGCTCGATTCAAATTCTCGCCTTCCGGCACAGGTATCGCGCAGCGCAGATACGATTCATGTCGCTGTGGAAGAAGAGGACCTGAAGCTTCGGGTCTGGTACGAGTTCTATTCGGCTGACCTTGTCGGTTCCGGCGAACAACTCGACTTACTCAAACTCAGCTTCACGGCGGTTGCCGACAATGATGAATCTCAGATCAGGATCGATGAGGTCGCACTGATGCTGTCTGATCGAAACGGCAATGCTCTCGATGCCGCCGATCTGTTCAATTCAGCATCGGTCGAGATCGAGGATGCGGGTCAGTATTCCGGATCCCTGACAGCCGACCAGATTGTCTTTAACATTGGCGACGTCACAGTTTCGCGCGTCGACACGCTCGATGCTGTTATCACAGTCGTGATGCGCGATGATGTTCTTTCCGAGAACTTTTTCGTGTCGATTGGCAGCAGCGGGATCGACGCGATAGATTTCACATTCAATGTCGAAGGCGTCCGCGTTGTTGTGCTCGGCAGGGGAGACGGAGCGCTGGAATCCACTGCGGGTTACGGCGTTGTTCCGGCTGGACTCGACGCATCGTTCTACAACTATCCGAACCCGTTTGCGGCGGGTGTCGAGGAGACGAACATCGTCTATTTCCTCTCTCAATCGACAGACATAACGTTCGAGATATTTACGCTCATCGGGGAGAAAGTCTTTTCTAAATCGGTTGCGGCCGGTGATGCCGGAGCGCGCGAAGGAATGAATGCGCTGATTTGGGATGGCAGGAACAGCCGGGGCGATGTGGTCAGGAACGGCGTCTACATCGCGGTGCTGTCTCTCGGCTCCGGTGGCGAAGTCCGAACGAAGATCGCTGTGGTGAAATGATGAGACTGCGTATCATATTGATCTGCTGGATTGCCTTTGTCGTCTGCCTTGGGTCTGCTTACGCACGTGATCCACAGGGAGGACGCGAGTCGCTCTTCATTCTGGGTGCGGGCGCTCGAGCGCTCGGAATGGGCGGTGCGTTCACAGGAATCGCGGACGATGTCTCCGCGTCATACTGGAATCCAGCCGGCCTCTCACTGCTCGAACATCGAGAACTGGGCGTGATGCATGTCACGTTGTATGAGGAGACTGTCTACGATTACGTTGCGGCAGCCTGGCCAATCCTCGATCTGGGGACCATAGCCGTCAGCGGGATCAGACTCGGATCGAGCGGGATCGAGTTCCGCGATCAGTTCGGGCCGCGCGGGACATACGACTACTCGACGGGTCAATACTGGCTTTCTTTTGCGAGAAGGTTATTCGGGTTCGTTCACGGCGGCTCAAATCTGAAAATCATCAGCGAGAATCTGGGCGATTTCTCGGCTACGACCGCGAGTGTCGATTTCGGCTTACTGCTTACGCCATTTCGTGCGGTTTCGCTCGGCGTAACAGTTCAGGACGCTCTCGGGGGGGGGCTGAAGCTTTCCTCGAAAGAAGAGGAGATTCCACGTAATATCAAAGCAGGGATCGGAGCAAAATGGCGGAGCAGGGATGAATCCTATGCGTTCACCGCGGATATTGACATAGACATGACTGAAGGACAACCGGCTTCAAGCCACGTCGGCGGAGAGTTGATGCTGTTCCAGAATCTCTTCACCAGAGTCGGATACGACAGAGAATACGTGACGTTCGGCGGCGGCGTCAAGTACGGCCTTGCTGCTGTTGATTACGCCTATAAAACACACGATGTTCTCGGGTCGAGCCACCGCATCGGCCTGACGCTGTTCTTCGGTCCGACAATAGATGAGCAGAGGCAGGCTCGCGATAGCAGGCGGCGCGAGAATGAGCAGGTGAGACTCGCTTCCGAACGCAGGTCTCGCGCTGATGCTCTCTGGGGTGCTGCGACTAACGCGTACGAAAGAAGTCAGCTCGATTCGGCGGAGGTTCTCTGCAGCCAGGTGATTGGATACGATCCGAGTCACGATGAAGCGAAGGTTCTGTTGACGAGAATCCGGTCGCTTCTGGAGCAGCAGACAAGAGAAGAGATCGAGGTTCAGAGCGAGCAGAAGGCGATGGAGAATCTCATAGCTGAACGACTCGACAACGCTCGCGGTCTCTTCGAGTCCGGCAAGCTGGCGGAGTCTCGCGCAGAATTCGACGAGGTGCTCAGACTCAATCCTGACAACACTCTCGCTCGCGATGGTCTCCAGCAGATCGATGCGGAAGTGGATCGACAAGTCAGGTCCTATATTGCTCGCGGTGATGAGAAATTTTCGGCGCGCGAATATGCGGAAGCGATTGTGCAGTGGTCCAGGGCGCTCGCTCTGAAATCGGATTTGGTTGAAGCGACCAGGAAGACCGCAAGAGCCAGGGCGCTCATAGATGCCGACAGGAAAGTCGGCGATGCCGTTCAGGCGTACTCCGAGGGTGATACAGTGACTGCGAGACGACTCTTCGAGGAAGTTCTCGATATCGATTCAACCAACCAGACGGCGATTAGGTATATTGTGATAATGGATCGCGAGCAGGCGCCGGTGGTGACAATGGAAGAACTGAAGGGCGATGATGAGTACTGGATTATATATCGCGAAGGGGTGCAACTGTTCCGCGATAAGAAGTTCGATGAGGCAATCGACAAGTGGGAGCTTGTGCTGCAGAAATACCCGGGCAGTCGCGAAGCCTTGCAGAATATTGAGCAGGCTAAGTTGAGAAAAGAGCGCTAATATCATGTCCCGGGAATCCATTCACAATAAAAAGCGGCTAATTAAATCGTGGCATGGGCATCTTGCCCATGATTCACGGGCAGGATGCCCGTGCTACTACAAAAAAATATATAAACATATACCCGGGACACGACACTAAGAGAATTTATACCATGTTTCGCAGGCCAATCAAAGAGTCACTCGTTACGTTTCCGGCAAAGGAGTCGGAACTCAGAGAGATAAAGTCGTACGTCGCGACCGTCTGCAATGAGGCAAACCTCGCGTCGAAGGACGTCGACAGCATACTGCTCGCTGTGGAAGAAGCCTGCACGAACGTAATAAGACACGCCTATCTTTATGCCTCCGGGACTATCAAGCTGCAGATCACGCTGACGAGGAAGCAGTTGATATTCACCGTAATCGACAACGGCAGAGCATTCGATTTCGACGCAGCCGGAATGCCTGATCTCGACAGGTATGTGGAGACCGGGAGGAAGGGAGGCCTCGGCATTTACCTGATCCGGAAGGTGATGGATAATGTCTCCTACAAGACTGTAGACGGCGAGAATCGTCTGAGGATGGTCAAGAAGCTGCCGAAGCAGGTGAAGGTCGCTCTGCCCGGTGCTGCCGGCATGTCGATACGACTGAAGTTCTCTCTCTGGACTTCCGCCATGTTGCTATTGGTCGTGACCGGGGCGTACTTCTACTTCGACTCTCGTACGACATCTGCGATCACGAGTGACTTTCTGATGGATGTCGATGACCTCTCGTCGACAATCGCGAGTCAGACTGTGCCGCTTGTGGTCAACCGCAGGACTGATGTCGAATTCGATGAACTCGCCATGAGTTTCAAGAATGAGAACCGCGAGGTTGTCTATCTTGTCATCACGGATGGCGATGGGAACGTGACAGCGAACACCGAAGACCCGATGTCGATCTACTCTTTCTATGTGCTGCCCGAAGGCGTCGACTCGAAACTTCTCGGTCTGGCGCAGAGCGTCCTCTACAACGGAATGGACATGTACCACATTGTCAAGCCACTCTCGCCGGATGATGCTTCTCTAGGATTCATCAATGTTGGCGTATCCGACGAGCTGTGGAAAGACGAGATATACAGATCGAGACGAGGCATTCTTGTCGTGGCGGCGCTCAGCCTTGTATTCGGCGTAATCGCTGTCTGGTTCCTCTCGAACTACTTCGTCAAGCCGATCCAGAAGATCACCGAGGGCGTTCGCAGGTTTGGCACATCCGACACCGACGAACCCCTGCCTGTGGAGGGCGCGGATGAATTCAGCGCGATCGCGGCGGCTTTCAACGAGATGAAGGTCAAGATCAAAGATGCGCAGAAGGACGAAGTCGAAAAAGAGCGCATGCAGAAGGAGATGCAGGTAGCGCAGGAGATACAGCAGACGCTTCTCCCGAAACAGTTCCCTGACATAGAAGGCTACGACATCGCGACAATATATCGCGCAGCCAAGGATGTCGGAGGTGACTACTACGACTTCGTCTGGATCGACGAGGAGACACTCGGCATAATAGTCGCTGATGTCTCAGGCAAGGGAGTTCCCGGATCGCTCGTGATGACCATGATCCGGACGGCGGTGCGACTCGAAGCCCGGGGCAATCGGTCTGCGGTCGATATTCTGAGCAGGGTCAACGAATTTATCACAGATGATGTCAAGAAGGGGATGTTCATTACGATATTTTTAGTCGTCCTCGATTCCAGAAACAGACGGATATCGTTCGCATCGGCAGGCCACAACCCGATGATTCTGTATCGCCAGGAGGAAGACAAGACATACTTCCTCAATCCGAGAGGCATCCCGGTAGGCATCACGCTTCCGGACGGACTTATCTTCGATGAGACGATGTCCTCTGAGTCTGTCAAACTGAAGAAGGACGATATACTCGTCATATACACCGATGGTATCACGGAGGCGATGAATCCGGAGCGAGATCAGTACGGCATCGAACGCTTCCTCCAGTTCATCAAGGGAAACTCCGCTCTGGCGTCTGATGAGTTCGCCGATAAGCTTGACGAGGATATCAAGGAGTTCACGAGAGGCGCTGAGCAGAATGACGACATAACGCTGGTCGCGATAAAAGAGAAGATCATGGCTGATGCCTATCTTCTTCAGCGCAGGAAAAAGCTGCTGGACCTCGTAGAGTCGGGCGGGCGGACAGTCAAAGAAGCCTGCGAGGAGATGGGCGTTTCGACGTCGACATACTACAAGTACAAGAAACGATTCGAGATGTTTGGCGACGAGGGGCTGTTCAACAAGCAGTTGCGCATTGACAGCTCGCCGAGGATGCTGTCATACGAGGAAAGACGACTGTTGCTGCAGGCGATACAGGAGCATCCGGAGCATGGGACAGCGCGCCTGAAGGCCGAGCTTGCAACAGATAAATACGGCAGTATCGACACAGACGAGAGAATCCTGTATGATGAACTCGTCAGGCTGCGGCTGAACACCAGGAAGCTGCGGCTGGAGTTTGTTGAGCGCAAGAGACGATCGCTCACGGATGCAGAGAAAGAGCTGCTCGCAAAGGAGCAAGTCCGTTTCCAGAAGAAAGTCGAGACGGATCGAAAGGCGTACATAGAGCGGATCAGGGAATCTGCCGCTCTCGGTGGCAATGGCAAGAAGAAAATCATGCCGGAAGTCTTCGAACGGCTTTGCGCCATCGGTCTGCCCGAAGAAGATGTCGACCTGTTCGTGAATGCTCTTGTCAATGAGGATACGGGAATAGAGAAGCAGCGCCTGATAGAACTGTTCGAGAAGCTCTCCGCTCGCGCATACCAGATTGAGGAAACGCGTCCCGGCAGGAGAATCCTCGATCAATCGCGCTTCAAGGATGCCGATCTCAGCGGCTGGAAGAAGGCTGAGGCGGATGGCATAGACCTGAATTCGCTTGACAATGAGGACGAATCATCTACTTTCGATTTTGATACATACGCGGAAAAATTATCTCCTCGTTCAGACGGATCGGAGGATGATGCATAAAATTGCGATAATGACCTCCAAGGGCGGTACCGGCAAGACGACGACCGCTATTAACATCGGGCACTGTCTCGCGCTGTCGGGTAAGCGAGTTCTGCTTATCGACTGCGACAGTCAGGCCAACATCGCAATGGCGTTTGATGTTGATCCCAAACAAGGGCTTGCGGAATTGATCACCACTGGGCAGGTCGATATCGCGAAGGTGCGTCCGAATCTGTTTATCATCGATTCAGGCGGCAAGCGGCTGGTGGAATCCGAGCTCGTGCTGGCAAGACAGGAGGATCGCGAGACGAGACTCAGACGGGTGCTCAGCCGTGTCGTCGGATCTGACTATATCATATGCGACTGTCCACCCACCATCAATCTGATCAATATCAATGCTCTGAATTTCTGCGATCATGTTGTTGTCCCGGTCTCGATGGACTTCTTCGCTTGCGAAGGCGCAAGAAAGACGATGGAACTTATCGACGAGATAAAAGACAGGATCGGACACAGCATAAATATACTGGGACTACTCGCGACATTTTTCGACAGGCGTACGAAGATTTCGCAGAGGACGTATGACCAGCTTCTGGATCAATATGGCGATCTCGTCTTCGCTACAAAGATCAGGATCAACACGCAACTCAAAGAAGCACAGGCCAGGTTTCGTACTATCTTTGAGTTTGCTCCTTATTCGCACGGTGCGCTTGACTATTTCCTGCTGACCAAGGAGATAGCAAACGGATCGCACCGCATTCCTGCTGAGGTGACTGAATGATGGAGAATATCAAGATATCACTCGATGCGAGCGGCCCCAACGGTGAACTGTCGATTGTCCGCGTCGACGGCGTAATCGACACGATGACCGCTACTGAACTCGAAAGAGTCATGAACTCACTCCTGCATCAGAAAAAGTACAATATCATTATCGATCTCGGAGGCGTTGACTACATATCGTCCGCCGGATGGGGTATTTTCATATCGAACATTCGTGAAATCAGACAGAACAACGGCGACATCAAGCTTGTGCAAATGGTCCCGAACGTGCATGAGATATTCGAACTCCTCGAATTCGATTCCATCCTCCAAAGTTTCGACAAGATCGAGAAGGCGAAAAGAGATTTCAATCTGGAATATCAACCGGCAGAGAGTCTGACAGGCGGAAGGTCGGAACAGTCTGTAGTCAGCAAGATGGCCGAGGCCGGAACGGCCGTTGCGACCTCTGCGCCGCCAACAGTCGCAACAGATATCCAGGTCCAGCCGGAAGCTGATGAGAAGACGAATGACTCGTTTGAAACAGATGTCGAAAGCCGCGTTCTTGATCTGGTCAGGGATGATCCGTTCCTGTCGGTATCTGAGATTAAGAAGGTCATCAACTCCGATCAGGGGTTCGAGAAGAGGGTCGGGTGGTGGAAGATTCGCCGAGTCCTCAAGAAGAATGACCTGCTCTCGAAGAAGAAGCGTTTTCGATATTCCCGCAGTTGATAACGTCATAGTCCCGGCGGGGTGTTGAATGCTTTTCGCTCTCATCACTCTCCTGCTACTCGCAGGCATGCTTATCCTGAGCCTTGAAAGAGATCAGGTAATAGGAGCGTTTGCTCTCTGGGTCAGCGCATGGGTTGGGTTGCGTCTCATCGGGAGCCGCCTCGACTATCTGAGGAAGGATTCTCCTGCGCGGTGGGAAAAGCTGATGATAGAGGCGGAGAAACGACTCGGGGAGATCAGCCTGAGCGAAGACAGCGTTGGAAAAAAGTGGCAGGATTTCTGTGCGCAGATTGTTACGCAGTTCGGCTACAATGCCGCGTTTGTCGCTGTCGAGCGGGAGGGGATGTTTAGCGCTGAGGCGTCCTCGGGATTCGACATCAGAAAGCTCCGGCAGGTTCGCATAGACTCGCAGTCTGAGTTGGTTCGCGTTGTTGCGATGTCCGGCGATCAGATCGACCTGCTCGGAATGTCCTGCGATATGGGGACTCTCGATTCGGTGATCGGAGAACAGAGCTTTCGAAGCGCCGTGCCATTGACTTGTGGCGACCGGCTGGGCGCAGTCCTGTTCGTCTCATTCAATTCACAGTCCGACAACCGCAGACAGTATCTGACAAGCTTCTGCAAACTTGCCGCAAAGATGCTCATGCCGAGAGACCCACAGGAGGAACGATCGCCGGGATCTCTGCCCTCCGTATCTGCGCAGAGCGATTTGCGTGGATCAAGACTGCTGCGCGATTACTTCGACGTCACTTCGAAGCTGTTCACGATCTACAATCAGGAACTGCTCTTTGAGACGTTCGTCTCAAACATGCGCAAGCTGATGAAAGCTGAATACTGTGTCATCTATCTGCCCGGCGAGAATGATTCAGGATTAAGTGTCGGAATCTCTTCGGGGACTTTGCCTGCTGAATTGAATGACCACACTGTGGACGTGTCTCCAGCGGTGCGCGATCTGCTCCTGAGACGTCCCGGCACATATACGGTCGACGATCTGCTCGACATGACCGGTGACGATCGCGATCTGGTTTATCTGGCGGAGTTGGGAGTCAGGATTATCACTCCAATGTCGATACCAGAGAGACGAATGGGGCTGATGTGCATTTCCGGCAGATCGCGTAACCTCCCTGATTTCAGCATCGAGGACAAGGAAACGGCGTATACCGTAAGCCAGACTGTCGAGATTATTTTGGAGAATATCCACCAGTTCAGGAAAATCGAGGAGTTGTCATACACTGACAGCATGACGAGGCTGTTTAACTATCGGTATTTCTATAAGCGTCTGAGCGAGGAGATTTTGCGCGCGAAAAGATTCAATCGATTCCTTGCTCTCTCCATCTTTGACATTGACGAGTTCAAAGTGTTCAATGACAATCTTGGACATCAGACCGGCGATGACCTTCTCAGGCAGCTCGGAGAATTGCTGCTTGATTCGGTCAGGAGTATCGATATTGTCTGCAGGTATGGTGGCGAGGAGTTCTGCGTGATCATGCCGGAGTCGGACAGGAAATCGTGCCGACAGTTTATGGAAAGGCTGCGCAAGAGAGTAGTAGACCATGAGTTCAGCAGCCGATTCTCGGAGGGCAGGCATACGATCACGCTCTCAGCCGGGGGCGCTATATATCCATCGGACGCAAGAAGGGTCGACAGGCTGATATACTGCGCAGATATGGCGCTGCTCGAAGCCAAGCGCAGCGGACGAAACAGATGCGAGATGTATACGGAGGGTATAACAGAGAATGGAGAGGCGGATGTGTAGGATGTCATATGTCGCATTTAGTCATTCCTTTGCGTTACATTGCGTTCGTCGTCTCTCAGCGAAAACAGAAATCTCTTTACACAGCATAAAACCCGGATATATTATGCCGACGTTGTTAAAAAAGGACTCTATAATGCGCCTGATACAGAACACATTATGTTTGTGTGCTTTCCTCCTTTGTTTTGCGTTTGCGGCGCCCGGCGAAGTCCAGGCAGAGTATAAGATTGGTCCGGAGGATGTACTCCAGATTTCGTTCTGGCAGCAACCGACGCTTGACCAGACGGTTACCGTTCGACGCGACGGCAAGATTACGATTTCGATCATCGGTGAAATTACTGCGGCAGGCCTGAAGCCGGCGGAGCTTGCGAAGAAAATCGGCGAGAGAGCGAATTATTACAATCCGGCCATATCCCAGGCGGCGGTGACGGTGCTCGGATTCAACAGTCAGAAAGTCTATATCAATGGTCAGGTGACGCATCCCGGCGCGTACGCCTTCGAGGAGCTTCCAGATGTCTGGACGCTCATCAAGGAGG
Organism: uncultured bacterium; assembly: GCA_965369655.1. Lineage (GTDB taxonomy): Bacteria > Zixibacteria > MSB-5A5 > JAABVY01 > JAHJOQ01 > JAJRZO01. The sequence continues at coordinate 16,545 of CBDUQR010000007.1, forward strand.
CTGGCGGTGTCGCAGAGATGGCGGATCTCTCCAGGGTGACGCTGATTCGAGGATCGAAAGACGCTGGCAGAATCATGACGATTAATATCGAGAAGCTCGTGGCGAGCGGCGAATTTGATGACATCCCCGGACTCTATCCGGGCGATATTGTGGAGGTGCCGCGCATGCCGGGTGGAATCGCCGGCAGCGGGCTCCCCAGGGCTGACCGGGAGCGCCGCAACATTGTCTTTATCACCGGTGCGGTAACTCGTTCGGGGCCGATCAATCTGGAAGAGGGCATGGATGTTCTGGACGCTCTTGTTATGGCTGGAGGCACGACTGTCGACGCCGACTTGAGAAAGGTGCGGGTTATCTCGAAACATCAGGGTTACTCCAGCGTTATGACTATCGATCTCGATAAGTACTCCTCCGAGGGCACGCCGCGACGCTATGTTCTGCGGGCTGAAGATACTGTCGTCTTGCCTCGAAAGACGGGCGGACTGTTCCGAGTCGGCTGGGGAACCTTTAGAGACATTGTAGCCATCACCGCGACAGTAGTGTCGACGGTGGTTCTCGTCGATCAGATCGGAAGACGTTAGCGGACAGAATCAATGAAGAATCATTCACTCGAAAAGCAGATAAACCTGAGAGATGTCTGGCAGATAGCGTACAAACGCAGATGGCTGCTGATACTGCCTTTCGTTCTTGCGGTTGCTGCGGCTTACGGCGGCTGTTTCCTGCTCACTGAGAAATACCAGTCGCGGGTACAGATCCTCGTGAAAGAGGGCGAGGTGCTCGGACCTGAATTCAGGGGAATCGCGAGCGCGACCGGCATGGATGCGGTCAGAACAGAGAGGGATTTGAGGCTCTGGCAGCAGTCAGTGAAAAGTGAAATACTGTCTCCCGCGACATTGCTCAAGGTGATCAACCAGATGGGGCTGGCTGATGATCCGGAAGTCCGCGCCGAAATCAGGGAGCTTGCCGCGAAGTATCCCCAATACAGCGAAAGAGACCTGATCAACATTCAACTCATCCGAAAGCTGCAGGACGATTACATAAAGATCGGCTTTCAGGGTCAGAATGTAGTTGCGATATTGTGCGATTCCGAGAAGCCGCTCGAAGCGAGGGCGATGGCCGAGATACTGGCCGATATTTTCCGCGAGGAACAGATCAGGGCCGATTTGCTCAGTATCAGGGCGGTGCAGGAGTTCTCTACGGAACAGCTTACCATTTACAAGAAGGAATGGGAGGACGCCGAAGCCGAGTTGGCTGATTTCAAGAAGAGCTACACGAGGGTGAATGTCGGCCAGAAGGTAAGCGAAGAGATTCTCGATGGCATGACATCGGAGATCGATCAGACCAAACTGTATATGGAGGACTTCGCAGACCAGCGCAATTTCGTGGCCGCCACTCTTGTAGACGCAGGGATTGATACGTCTATACTTGTGCTTTCCGAAGAGTTGGTCGGGTATACATCAACCCTCAGCGGGATCACAATGCAGAAAGCATCGCTGATGGAGAGATACCCGAGGACTGATCCGAAGGTTCTCGAGATGATCGGCAGGTTCAATCGAAGCATCGATTCTCTACCGAGCTACTGTCTGCGCACGGCATCTAATTTGTATCCGAATCCCGATCCGGCGCTGCTCGAACAGACTGCGGAGTACCTTGCGCTCAGCGTAAAGATCGACCTGGCCGTGCAGGGGCAGGTGATCCTTGCGAAGGCTCTGGAGAAACTGAAAAACAGGTTAACGAAGTGGCCGGACTATGAGATCGAGTTGGGGAGGATGGAACAGAAGGCCACGACTAAAAAAGACATTTATCTCAAGTTCAATACCCAGCTCCTTGGATCGCGGATTAACGAGGACGCTTTCCGCAAGGAGGCAGAAAATCGTTACAGAATTATAGAACCGGCTACTTTGCCCTTGGCTCCAATTTATCCCGATCGTTTCAAAATAGTCGTACTCGGCTGCGCCCTTGGGCTGATACTCGGGGTTGGAGCCGTACTACTCGCAGAAGTCCTGGACAACAGTCTGCGAGACATCTCCGAGACAGAGTCATATCTGGGACTCAAAGTGCTTGGAACCATCCCGAGGATAGCCGCTAAGCGGAAGTCTTCGCGAGCGCCGAATCCTGAGCCGATGGAGATTGCAAAATGAGGGATCAAACCTACCGGCTGAACAGCCGACTGGCGACTCCTGAAAGGGAATACCTGATACAGACAATCAATGACACTAATCGAGGCAGAGTGCTCTCATCGGTATTCTCTGAGGGTGAACTGATCGACACGCAGGAAGACCCACTGAACGGGATCACTCGGTCGGAGGACGTCCTTCAACGTGTGAAAGAAGCGCATGAGGACAAGAAACGGGAACTCGAGTTCCTGATCGAGTCGTACAAAGCCGCCATCTGCGGTGAGTCGGTGGATCAGATGGTCAACCTGGGGCAGGCTCTTATTTACAAGAACCTGCTTATCGAAGCGAGGAACCTGTTTGCCCGATCCACAGAACTCGATCCCGATCATCACCAGGCCTGGACACAGCTTGGCGCGACTCATTTCGCCATGTCCAACTGGCAGGATTCGTGTTCGGCGTTTGGCAGGGCAGTGGAACTGAAACCGGGATTCGCCGATTATCGCAACAATCTCGGCGAAGCGTATATTGCTATCGATTCGTGCAAACGCGCTGTGATCGAGTTCGAGGAAGCTGTCAGGATCAACGTCTATTACGGCGAAGCGTATCTGAATCTCGCGCTTGTCTACATCCTGAATGCTATCCGCAGGGAAGATTTCACGATGTTTTCTAAGCAGACGGAGATGACGGAGGAAATGCTCAGGAAAGCCGAGGTGATTATGCCTGAAGCGGTCGGGCAGGATTTCCTCGAGGGGCGCAAGTACCTTGAAAAAGGTGACCTCGAAAAGGCGTTCCAGAGATTCCTGGCGGTCCGTGAGCGGAACAAAGTCGCCAAACGTCAGAAACTGGCAAACTCATATCTGAAATTCATGCTCGGCTCGGGCAGCGTCAATGAGAGACTCCTGACAAGGCGGATCAAGAATCTCAAGGAGGCGATGATCACGAATCCTCACTACGCAGATATGCATCATGACCTCGCCGCCGCATACACGCTTCTCGGCAGCTTCATTCACAAGAAGGCGGTCGAGGAATACCGCAAAGCGCTTGCGATCAACCCGGAGTTCAAGCGGGCCAGGAGGAATCTGAAACTCGCGGAGAACGAGATAAAAGGATTCGATGTCCTCATGAAGGCGATACTGAGGAAATAGAATGGGGAAATTGACGGCATTGGTTATAGATTATTACGATGGCGAGTCCGCGGCAGGTACTGAGTTTCGCAGACTTCTGAACAACCTGCTCAATAATTCCGAGGCGTCGGAGACGGGAAGAGCTATTCTTGTGACCTCTTCGACTACGGGGGAGGGCAAGAGCACTATAGCGTCCAATCTCGTGATTACCGCTGCGATCTACAAACAGAAGCGAACCCTGCTCATCGATGCAGACCTCCGCAGGCCGTCGATATATAAACAGTTCGGACTGAATCGCAATGGCGGTCTCACCGATGTGGTTGAGGGTAGAGCGAAGCTGGAGGATTGCATCAGGCTTACTTCGATACCAAATCTCTCTGTGCTGACTTCAGGCGCTCCGAGTTCCGATCCGACGCGCCTGTTCCATTCCGACGGCATTCATAGAGTGATTGAAGCCGCCAGGTTTTATTTCGATCTGATCATAATCGACTGCGCGCCTGTGATACCGGTATCAGATTCTCTCCTGCTCGGGCGGGATACCGACGGGACCCTGATGGTGATTAAGGCGGGAGAGACGCCACGGGAAGTCTGCAAGAGAGCCTGCGATCTTGTCGTAGAGGCAGGCGCAACTCTTCTCGGCGTGGCATTGAACGATATGAAGGAAGCCCTGCCGTACTATTACAACTACCGCTACTACGGCTACCAGTACCTTCCAAAGAAATAGAGATGCTGAATGTCCTGACAGTCGATGTCGAAGACTGGTTTCATGTCCAGGCTTTTGCAGAGTTGTATCCTGTAGAGACCTGGGATTCGCAGCGCATGCGCATACTGGGAAACGTCATCAAGACGCTCGAAATACTTGACGAGTTCGGAGTGAAAGCGACTTTTTTCGTCCTCGGCTGGGTTGCCCGGAAGCTTCCGGAAATCGTCACACTGATTGCCGACCGCGGTCACGAGATTGCGTCACACAGTCAGCATCACAGGCTGGTATATGATATGTCGCCGGAAGTATTCAGAGACGATCTCAGGCAATCGATCCTGCACATCGAGCAAGCCGCGGATGTCACGGTAAAAGGGTATCGTGCGCCGAGCTTCTCGATTCGCCCTGCCGACGAGTGGGTGTGGGACATTCTCACCGAATGCGGGATTGAATACGATTCGTCCGTGTTTCCGGTCAGGCACGGCACCTATGGCAATCCATCGGCTCCGCGTTTTGCCCATGATGTAATATTGAATGACGGCAGGTCGCTGCTCGAAATCCCTCCGGCGACGGTCAGACTTATGGGCGCGAATATTCCGGCGGCTGGCGGCGGTTATCTCAGGATGTTTCCTTACTGGTTTATCCGCAGATGCATCAGGCGGATCAACAAGGAAGGGCATCCCGCGGTGATGTACTTCCATCCGTGGGAACTGGATCACAATCAGGAGCGAGTGCGCGCGTCGATGAAGAGCCGCTTCAGACATTATACGAATCTGAGAACGTTTGAGCATAAACTTCGGAAACTCCTGGGTGAGTTCGAGTTTACGACTGTAAGCGAGGTATTCATGAAGCGGAATAGTAACGTCGTCTCGGATGCATGACCGGCGATGCCGACTGCCGCTAAACTGAGCGATATGAAGGAATCAGTATGAGTGATAAGAAATCTGTCGTAGCAGTACTGAAGACGTCTCCACAGACGGCTGTCGATGATTATGTGAAACTGGCGGAGATGGCCGGACTTGGAAACGCTCTGGATTCCAGCGCGACCACAATCCTGAAGGACAATATATCGTGGCATCTTCCGTTTCCGGGCGCGAATACGGTTCCGTGGCAACTCGAAGGAGCTATCAGGGCGCTGAAATCGCAGGTCTCAGACGACCTGGTGGCGGTGCATAACGATACCGTTGTCACCAACCCGTACGTCGGCGGGAAACTGCTGAAGCTCGGAAAGGTTTACGAGAAGTACGGTATCCCGGAAAGATACAACAACGATCCGAAAGACCTCAAGTGGGTGAGATACAAACCGAAAGCCGAGATGCTGGTCCTGGACAAGATATTTCCTGAAGGCATACGTATTCCTGAGTTTTTCCTCGGCAAGAATATCGTCCACCTTCCGACCGTCAAAACGCATATCTACACCACGACAACCGGCTCTATGAAAAATGCTTTCGGCGGCTTGTTGAATACGAAGCGCCATTATACTCACTCGGTCATCCATGAGACTCTGGTCGATCTGCTGAATATCCAGAAAGAGATTCATCCCGGTATCTTTGCCTTCATGGATGGCACGACCTGCGGCTCGGGGCCGGGACCGCGCACCATGACGCCTCACGTCAAGAACTACATCCTCGCATCCTCCGACCAGGTCGCGATCGATGCTGTCGCCGCAAAGATGATGGGGTTCGATCCGATGAGCCTGCAGTACATCAGCCTTGCGCATGAGCATGGACTTGGCTGCGGCAGAGTAGAGGATATCGAGATTGCCGGGGAGGACGTCTCCGGTGTGAACTTCAGGTTTGAAGTGGGCGACAATACTGCGTCACGTGTAGGCGACATGTTCTGGTTCTCGCCGCTGAGAGTCTTCCAGAGACTCCTGTTCCACACTCCGATAGTTTACATTTTCGTATTTGCCTCGGCTATATACCACGACCGAATCTGGTACCCATCGAAAGGCCGAAAAATCTTCAACGACTGGCTCGAAAACACCGAGTGGGGAGAGCTGTTCAAGACATATTAAGTACACTCAGCGCGATATGTGAGCCTTAATGTGACTGTTTTAGCCTGTATCGTAATGCCTTGCAGTATATGCTGTTATGGTGCGGCATATACTCGGCAACGTGTCACCTTTGTCTTATTAATGAAATAATCGATCTCGAAATTCCTTTCCATATGCCAGTATTTGTGTATATTGCACAATCATGAAAACCATTGCCACGCTTCTTATCATGGTTGTCCTTTTCGGGTCAGCCGGTGCCGAGGAATTCATTCTCAGGCCGACTGCCGAATGCTGTAGCGGAGACACTATCTTCCAGCCGGGCAGTTGGATGGTTCTTCTCAACGAGCAAGGCGCTGCTGGAAGGGTAAACCTGACTGAGCCGGGACCATTTGCTCTGAATGGAATAGAGAAAGGCAAATACGATCTGGTCGGCGGCGTCGAGGGGTACTATCCGATGAAGTTTCTTGATATGGAAATCGGTTCGGACGGCAATTTCGATTATGAACTTGTCAGCGATCTGTTGCCGTTATCTTCCTCAATCCTCGAAGGACACTTGATCGTCAGATTCAGAAAGTCGATTCAGAACGAGGATATCAGGAAGACGCTAAATGAAATCGGGGTCGGGGTCCTGCACAGTGATCGTCGGAAGGGCGATTCGGACAAACCTAAGCATAAGATCGACTGGTTCTTCAGCTATGCTCAGGTGCATGTCACATACGACCGATCCGACAACATCCGTGATTTGATTGAGCGGATTCTCCTCGATCCGGGCGTTATCGAATGTAAGCCGATCGGTTTTGCTTTGAGGAAGTAAGGAAGCGTTCGGGGCACGCGTCGAAGAATCCTGGAATACATATTTTACTTATGCGAATCTTTACCGATTGCATCTGTTTCACTCTCTGTATTACGTGCCTTCTTGTTACTACAGCTTTTATCTCGCCACTTCGAGCCGTTGAAAAACCGATCGGGGTTACAATCAGGCCTGTGTCGACGTACAGGGCCGACCTGTTCTGGTTCTACCCGGGCTGCAATGATTCGACGATGTTTTATGATGATGGCAGTTCGGAAGATCCGATGGCAGTTATAGATGATGATCGGGACAACAGGATAGCTGTCAGGTTTGACTTCTCAAGCGATCCTGCTCTGATCGTCGGTGGATGGCTCTATGTGCTCGAGTACGATCCAGAACCGGACCTTCCCGGAGATCCGACCTCACCTGTTGAGGTCTCATTGCTCGCGGACATCGACAGCTTGCCGGGCGCCGAGCTGGCAGGACCGGACACAGTCAATGCATCGGGCGCGTTCCACGAAGGTGGCGAGTGGGTACATACCGACCTGTCTCATCTTTGCGAAGGGGATAACCCGATCTGGCTTCAGGTTCGATGGCCGTCGACGAATCCGTTTGTACCCAAACTTGGCGGGGACGCAGGCAGTCCCGACTACATGTCCTTTGTAGGATATTCGAGCGACGGTTCCGATGTCTGGTTAGTCATACCCGACTACGACGTTATGCTCAGACTCGAATTACTGATGAATACCAAAGATGTCCCGATGGCGCCGGAGTCCGCTGTTGTCGACAGCTTCCGCGTATATTCCCGCGACCGTCTCTCGCCGTATCCTGCGGACGATTGGTATGATACATCGACATCAGGACATATTCTGCATCAGCGAGTAAAGACAGAGAGAATCGACAACTACTACTGTGTCACTGCATGGCTGGATGGAGTCGAGAGTGATTGCAGTGAACCCGTACATATAACAGGTGCGAGCGGCCCCTCGGCCCATGTGAGTGTCAAACCGCGAAACGCTGAGATCGCAATTCGACCAGACGCAGATACTGTAATCTACATTGAATTGAAGAATATGGATGAGACAGCGCTTAACTACGAGTTCGGATTGACGGGACCGGGAAACGGCATTCCTATTACTCTGATCAATCGTTCAGGTTCACTCGATCCACTCGAAACTGATTCTGTGGGACTTGCGATGTACTCATCGCAGCTCCCGGTTGGTCAGTACTGGGAGTCTGGATCGATAGACTTTTGGGATGGATCTGAAATCTATCTCCCGGTCGATGTATCGATTCATCTTGTCATCGATGAGAACACTCCGGCAGATGAAATCGAGGAGTTGCGTCCGGAGCGATTCACAATGCACCAGAATTTCCCGAATCCATTCAATTCTGAAACTACGATCATCATAGAAGGCGTGACGTCTCTGAAGACCCCGCAACTTGACATTTTCGACCTGCTGGGCCGTAAGATCAATGAAATATCCCACTTAAACTCCACCCAAAGCACACTTATATTTCAATGGGACGGGCGTGACCGTTCGGGAGAGCCTTGCCCATCCGGACTGTATTTCTACCGCGTTTCGGAATGCAACGATCAGATGAGGAAAATGCTGCTCCTCAAATAGAGACTCCACGCCTCAAGCTGCTATTTAACGACCTGACAAATCCCGTTTCTACATAGGGGGTTACAAAAAAGTCACTTGACAAACAGATGTGGATCGACTTTATTATAGTGACTTCACCGCATTTATTGCCGGTAAGTGACAAACGTATTGACATATGGTAAACGAACGTGGTCTAAGGCATCTTAGATATTGGCCGATCTCACCCTTATGAGGATTCGGATGAGTGATAGATTCAATTTGGATCAAACAGCATGTGCCTGTGTCGTTTATGCTTCACTTTCTGACAAGGAATATGGATAGATTGATAGAAGTTAATCCTTCATTCACCGAAGAGAGGAGGCTCTCGATGAGATTGGTTGGCAATCACGTGGGGGGGTGAGTGTCGTGTTGAACAGGTTTTCGCAAATCGTATGTGTTGGGAGGAAAAATCATGAAGAAAATGTTTTTTATCGTTCTGCTGCTGATTGTAGGCGCCCTTGTGGTGTTGGCGACAGCAGCTGGAGTTGACAAACAAGTCGCAACATCGGTTACGGAAGGGTCATCAGCCCAGCCGATGGATTCCCGTGCGGCATGCACGATGAATCATACAAGCCTCACGATTGCAGGATACTTTGGCAGTTTTACTCCGGGTGAGCTGAACATCAGCTATTTCAACCCTGCGGATTTCTGTGCTGCTCCGATCTACCCATTTGAGATTACAGATTTTTCGTTTACGCTTTATGATCCGGGTGGATTCGTCTGGCCAGCATCGCTGGATGTTGTCGTTTTTGACGCACCTGATTCCTGCGCAGGGCCCGGAACCGAACTGTGTCGGATCATCGGTGTGATGGCTGATGAGATGACTTTCAAGTTCCCGAATGTTGGTACTGTCACATTTCCGACGCCATGTTGTGTGAATGGCCCGTTCTACATCGGGATTGAATACACTGGCGGCGCTGAAGGATCGATCCCATCGATCTGCTATGATGATACGTCACCGCCGGACACTTGTATCAACTGGTTTTTCCGTCCCGATGGTGTGTGGTACGAATGGTACGATATCTGGACTCCTCCTACTCCCGGATATCCGATGTTCTGGGTTGACGGAGAGACGGAGTCTGCCAATTGCGTTCAGGAGTGCGGTTGGAATCCGGGCGATCCGTACAAAATGCATTTCCCGCAGTTGCCTGATGAAGCAGGCTGGGATGTTAATGCAACTCAGCCACTGGTTCTTGCTGATGACTGGATGTGTTCCGAGACAGGATGGGTTAAAGATCTCCATTTCTGGGGTTCGTGGAAAAACGGAATAGAAGGTCAGATTCTTACCTTCGTGCTGAGTATCCACTCAGATATTCCCGCTGACCCACCTCAGGTTCCATATAGCAGGCCTGGCGAGACGCTCTGGGAATTATATGTGGAAGATTTCGACTTCGTTCCGATCGACCCGCCTTCAATGGAAGGATGGTATGATCCGTCGACAGGCGAGGTCATTCCGAACGATCACCAGGCGTATTTCCAGTACAACATCTGTCTTGATGAGGCAGACTGGTTCATGCAGGAACAGGGGACCATCTACTGGGTGAACATCTCGGCGATAGTCGCCGATCCGACAAGCACCCAGTGGGGTTGGAAATCTACTCTGGATCACTGGAACGACGACGCTGTATGGGCATACTGGGGTGAGCTCAACTGGATTGACCTCTGGGAACCCTACGTGTCCAATCCGATCACCAACGATTTCTTCGTCGCGATTGACCCGACTGGCACGTTCGTAGGTGGCGGCGGCGGCGGCGCCTATGGTGCCGGATGGTACTTCTATGAGATGGAAGAATGGTGGAACATCTGGTTCTACGATCATCCATTGGATCCGGAGCGATACAAAGTAGGAACTATCGAATTTGACATACACAAGATGGATCCTGGTTTGCCGGGTTACTTCGAAATCGCTGTAAACTGGTCAACTGATCTATGGGACCCTGGCGACAGCATACCACCATTACCGCCAGTCGACGAGCTACTCTACATTGGGCGTCAGACCCTGTTCGCGAGTGAAATGTACGAAGGTCACTATGTCTTTGACTATGTGATCCCGGATTACAACCCAGAGTGGGTATCTGTCGATGTCAGGGGATATAACTTCGACATCCCGTTTGGCATTATAACGCACGAATGTGTCGGTCAACAGTCGCTTGATCTGTCGTTCGTGATAACTGGCGGACCTGAAGTCGAGGTGGAAGCCTGCTGCTTCCCGGATGGTTCCTGTCAGAATCTCACCACGACAGATTGCCAGAATCAGGGCGGATCGCCAATGGGACCGGGCACGCAGTGCAGCCCAACTGAAGCCTGCTGTCTGCCTGATAACAGTTGTATCGATGCCGACCCACTATGCTGCGCTCTGCTCGGTGGTACGCCGCAGGGTCCGGGCACGGCTTGCGTCGGCGCTCTCGAAGCCTGCTGTCTACCTGATGGTAGCTGCACAAATGCCGATCCGATCTGTTGCATCAACGAACTCGGTGGTGTACCTCAGGGACAGGGCACTGCATGCTCGACTCCGCAACGTTGCTGCTTCCCGGATGGATCGTGTCAGAATGTCGATCCTTTCTGCTGTGATGATCTTGGTGGAACATCATATCCGGGTCTGTGCTCCGCACCGGAGGCCTGCTGTTTGCCTGATGGCACCTGTCAGGATCTCGATCCCTCCTGCTGTGCTGATCTCGGCGGCGAGCCATCACCGATAGGTGAGCCAGTCTGTCTTGGTGATATCAATGGCAATGGCGTTGACGACGCATGCGAGCTGCAGGGACTCAAGTGGTTCCAGCCACCGGATCTTGATCCTACTGGCATGGATGTAAACGCGACTATATCGTTAGTCGTCCTGGCCGACGATTACCTCTGCACGCAGACCGGACCGATCACCGAGATCCACATCTGGGGTTCATGGCTGAATGACATGTATCCAATAGGTGATCCCGGAGCCGTGATCTTTACGCTGAGCATCCACAGCGACATTCCGCAGGGACCTGATGAATGGAGTATCCCGGGCGATATCCTCTGGATGGGTCAGTTTGAACCCGGCCAGTTCGAGTTCATGTTGCATCAGGGTGGCCTGCTTGAAGGATGGTTCGATCCGATTCAGGAATTGTATCTGCCTGAAGGTGATACGGAGTGCTGGGAGTATATCTTCCATCTCGATGCTGAACCCTTCATTCAGCAGGGCACCGAGCAGGATCCTGTTATCTACTGGCTCGACGTCCAGGCACAACCGCTCGAAGAAGCTTACTTCGGGTGGAAAACATCACTGACTCACTGGAATGACGATGCAGTGTGGGCTGCTGGATTTGATCCGCCGATGGGTCCGTGGATTGAGTTGCTCTATCCGCCTATGCATCCGTTTGAAGGAATGTCGATAGATCTCGCATTCGCGATCTATGGCTCGGATTGTCCGGCGATGATAGGCGATGCCAACAACTCCGGTTTTATTGATATCGATGATGTGGTCTATTTGATCAACTACATCTTCGGTGGAGGTCTTCCTCCAGCTCCATACGCGGTTGCATCGGGTGACGCAGATTGCTCATGCTACGTGGATATCGATGATGTGGTTTACTTGATTAACTACATCTTCGGTGGCGGCCCACCGCCATGTACGTGCGCGCAATGGGTTGCTCTCTGCGGTCCGCTGCATTAGCAGTTAGTGCCCGCATTCATTAGAAAAGCGTCGTCTTCGGACGGCGCTTTTCTTATATCCGTATGTGCTATTAGAATTCTGTTGCGTTTTATCTGCGGTTGAGTAGATTATCAGAAAAACGGGAGAATCAGGAGGTTTGCTTAATGTCCGGACATTCAAAATGGGCGACAATTAAGCGCAAGAAGGGCAAGCTTGATGCCCAGCGCGGCAGGATATTCACCAAGCTGATAAAAGAGATTACGGTCGCTGCGCGCCAGGGTGGAGGCGATCCGGAAAGCAATGCGAGATTGCGCACGGCTATTGCATCCGCGAAGGCTGCGAATATGCCGCAGGACAATATCAAGAAAGCGACTCAGAAAGGCACGGGTGAACTTCCGGGCGTTGCATATGACGAGGTTTCCTACGAAGGCTACGGTCCGGGCGGTGTGGCGATTTTGATGGAGGTTATGACCGACAACAAGAATCGCACCGTTGCCGAGGTGAGGCATATTCTGAGCAAGCGTGGCGGGAATCTCGGCGAAACAGGATGCGTGAACTGGATGTTTGAGAAGAAGGGATTCATACAGGTCGAGACGAGTTCCGCAGACGAGGAGAAGGTCTTCGACATCGCAATCGAGTCCGGCGCGTCGGACATGTCAACCGAGGGAGATGTCTTCGCTATAACGACCCCGCCGGATGCGTTCGAGCCTGTCCGTTCCGCGATTGAAAAGGCCGACATTCCGGTTGTCCATGCTGAAGTGACGATGGTTCCGCAGACGACTGTGCAACTCGATGAGAGTAAGGCGTCATCGATGCTGAAGCTGATGGAAGAGCTCGAAGATTATGACGACATCCAGAATGTCTATGCCAATTTCGATATTGACGACGAGCTATTGGAGAAGCTGAGTGCCTGATGAGGTGCGAATCCTCGGCATAGATCCTGCGCTTTCGACCACTGGGTATGGCGTCATTACGGCGAAGGACGACACGTTCAGCGTAGTGGACTTGGGCGAGATCAGGACCAGTCGAAAAAATGATCTTGCGTACCGGTTGCACAAGATATACTCCGGTCTGAAAGAGTGCATTCTCAGGAACCGACCTGATATTGCGGTCCTCGAGGAGGGGTTCTATTCCAAGAATATCAAAATCGCTCTCGGTCTCGGACAGGCTCGCGGAGCCGCGATGGTCGCGTGCGCAGAATGCGGGATCGAGGTGCGAATGTACGCCGCGCGCGAGATCAAGCAGTCAGTGGTCGGCAGGGGATCGGCATCAAAAGAACAGGTCGCGTTCATGGTGAAGTCACTCCTCGGTGACAGTGAAGGCATGGACAGCTTTGATATAACCGATGCTTTGGGGGCTGCGATATGTGCGGCTCTCAGGCTCGATACGGAGCGGGAAGATGTACGACTACGTTAGCGGCAGACTTGCAGCCCGACGAGGGGCGAGCATTGTGATCGACGTCGGCGGCGTTGGCTACCTGATTACGGCGCCGGCATCGACCGCATCTATCCTGCCGGATATCGGCTCGCAGGTGAAGCTCCTCACTTACTTTCATGTCACAGAGAAGAACCAGCAGCTTTTCGGATTCGCCACGGATGCTGAGCGTGATATTTTTGTGAGTCTCATCGGTATCTCCGGAGTTGGTCCCAAGCTCGCGATAGCGGTCCTTTCCAAAATCAGCGCCGATGAGTTCTCCGATATACTTTCATCCGATGACGCGACGCTTCTGAAGGCTGTGCCGGGAGTAGGACAGAAGACTGCGCTCAGGATCATTATAGATCTCAGGAGTAAGCTGCCACAGCTTTCCAGATCGGCTGCAGAACCTGCAGTTGATGAAGATGTGCTCCTTGCGCTGCAATCGCTCGGCTATTCTCAGTATGATATGAAAAAAGTTATCGAGAAGCTGTCATCGAGAATCGGCGCAGACAAGCTCAGGGAACTCTCCACGGAGGAAGTAATCGCCGAAGTTCTGCGGGTCTGAGCACAGGCTCAGGGCTGCAACACCTTTGTACTTGCCTGACCCAGTGGTTGCAAACCCAACGGGGCAGACAAAGAGAGTTTATCCTAAAAGTAGGTCGTGTTCCGAACCCGAGGTACGAGGGTGAGAAACACGACAATTCTATCTTGTTGTAAGAGTGTCGGGTTTCTTGCAGGCTCCACCTGCTGCGGAACGCCGACCTACTTTGGGGCAGATGAGGACATCTGCCGCCCACAATTGCATGCTGAGATCATCACGTCGCTGTCGCTCCTCTCCCTCGGGGATCGGGATCAGCGACCGAGTGATGACGATGACACAGGCCCGTGCTTCAAAGGGGTTTTTCAATAGAAACCTTAGCAACCTGATGAATATAGTACTGCAAAGATGAAACATCCTGATGATTATCCCGTCGAATTGATATGTGAACATGGAGTCGTATTCTGTTGTGTCATTGCTCTCAACTTCTTATCTTCGACACGTTTCGTGTGGCGTGCTGTTGCCAATTGAGTATATTCGGCTAAATGGATTTGATAAGCAGAGATTAAAGAAATATAAACCGATTGGGGAGGAGGAACCCTGATGATTCCGAACAGGCTAATGATGGTCGTCTTGTGTCTCGTGCTGGCCGTTGCGATCATAGCCGGATGCACGGAGCCTGCGCAGAAGGCGCAGTTGACGTCAACCGAGTTGATCCCGCGCGATGTGATCTTCGGCAATCCGTCGAAGGTCAGCCCGAGGCTGTCGCCGGATGGTACGATGATGTCATATCGCGCACCGGTGGATGACGTCATGAACGTGTGGGTTGGCAATATCGGCGAAGATTCCGTCTGGGTTGTCACGAGCGACACCCTTCGCGGGGTCAGTATGTACTTCTGGGCGCAGGACAACAAGCATATCATGTATCTGCAGGATGTCGGAGGCAACGAGAATTTTCGCCTGTATGCGGTCAACATCAATACAGGAGAGACTCGCGATCTGACGCCGTTCGACGATGTTCAGGTGCGCATTACCGACGTCGACAAGAATTTCCCGAACGAGATACTGATCTCAATGAACAAGGACAATCCGCAGCTTCACGATGTCCACCATCTTGACCTTACTTCGGGCGAGCTGAGGTTGGTGGCAAAGAATCCGGGCAATGTGCTTGGCTGGGTGACCGACGCCAACTTCAAGGTGCTCGGCTGTGTGATGACAAATGCCGAGGCCGGATATGATTTTATGATTCGTGAGACCGAGCAGTCGGATTGGAACATGCTGGTAAGCTGGGGGTCCGACGACGCTCTGGCAAGCGGACCGATGGGATTCACGAAGGATGGCAAATCAGTATACCTGATCGATTCGCGTGACGCCAATGCCGCCAGGCTCATGAAGATGAATATCGCATCCGGCGAACTCGAAATGATCGCCGAAGATCCTCAGTACGACGTCAGCAACGTAATTATACACCCGGATACCCGTGAAATCCAGGCGGTGGTGTTCACCAAGGATCGCAACGAGATTACGATACTTGATGAGTCGGTCAGACCCGACTTCGACGCAATAGGCAATGTCCATCACGGCGACATGTTCATCAGCAGCAGAGACAACGCGGATGATACGTGGCTGATTGGCTTTGATGCCGACGATGGTCCGATTCCGTATTACTCCTACGACAGGGAGTCAAAGAAGGCGACCTTCCTGTTCAGTCACAGGCCTGAACTGGACGATTACACACTCTCAAAGATGAAGCCGTTTTCGCTTAAGGCTCGGGACGGCTTGACTGTGCATGGTTACCTGACATTCCCGCCCGGCTCTGACAGCATGAACCTTCCGATTGTGCTCAACGTTCATGGCGGACCGTGGTACCGCGATGCATGGGGATACAATCCCGAAGCCCAGTGGATAGCAAATCGGGGCTATGTCTGCATGCAGGTCAACTTCCGTGGCTCGACAGGTTACGGCAAGGAATTCCTGAATGCAGGCGACCGCGAGTGGGGCGGCAAGATGCACGACGATCTGATCGACGCTGTCAACTGGGCGATCGATCAGGGAATCGCCGACCCTCAGAAGATTGCAATCTATGGCGGTTCGTACGGTGGATATGCCGCGTTGGTTGGTGTGACATTCACACCGGATGTCTTCTGTTGCGCGGTAGATATTGTCGGTCCGGCTAATCTGGTGTCATGGATTACATCGATCCCACCGTACTGGCAGACAATGAAGGATATTCTCTACAAGAGAATCGGTAATCCTGATACCGAAGAGGAATTCCTGAAATCCCGGTCGCCCTTGTATAAGGCTGACCAGATCAGGGTCCCGATGCTGATCGCTCAGGGCGCCAACGACCCACGTGTACCGGTGGCCGAATCTGAGCAGATCGTCGAGGCGCTGAAAGCCAACAATGTCGAGCATGAATACATGTTGTTCCCGGACGAGGGTCACGGTTTCGCGCGGCCTGAGAATCGTCTGAAGTTCTATGCCGCAGCCGAGGAGTTTCTCGCGAAACATTTGGGTGGACGTTTCGAACCGGCAGCAGCCGAGACGAAATAGACAATCTCGATGATATATGAGTTAGAAGAGAGGGCGCCCGATGGCGCCCTTTCGCATGATGGACGCGCATTGCCATGCTCCGCGTCTAATACTATCATCGGAAGACGTCCTGAGCTTCGAAGGATCTGCCGTGCACATAATGTGATATTCGAGTTCATGCTTCGCTATCACCGGAGATTATATTCTCTACTGCCTCTTTCCGCTTGACTTCTTCCAGACAGAGCGAAAGACACAGTTTACATTCCCTTGTCGAATAACACGTGTTACTGCAATAATTTTCGAATCCCTTCAACCAGTCAGCGCCACTGCGAGGACACTTTTCCACAAACTCCATGAAATGAACAAAACGTTTAATAACCTCACCGGTTATCGCATGCTCCATCTTGCAGGCTGTCTCATCCGCAAGTTCATCATCGACTAACAGGACCTTTGTCAGGAAATCCCGTAACGCTTCATGCCGCTTAATAACGTCTCTGGCAATGGATTTTCCCCTCGGGGTCAGCGTTATGGATTCATACGGTGTGTAGTTGACCAGTTTCCTCTTGGCGAGAGAGTGAAGCGCGCCGGTGACGGAGGAGTAATTCACTTTCAACCGTTTGGAAATATCCTTGACCCTGGCAACTTTTTTCTCCGAGATTAGATGAAAGATCGCTTCGAGATAATCTTCTAAACTCGCGCTTAATGCATTCATCGCCATCAATCCTGACTCTTGCTCAGCCCAATTCTGCATTATTATATTATAATGTATGCCAATACCCGATTCCCGGTCAAGTTCTATTGTGAGCTTTAGTGTCGTGTCCCGGATATATGTTCATATATTCTTTTGTAGTAGCACGGGCATCCTGCCCGTGAATCATGGGCAAGATGCCCATGCCACGATTTAATATGCCGCTTTTTATTGTGAATGGATTCCTGGGACATGATATTAGTTCCAAATAGCATAATGGGAGACGCAACACAGCGCTGCGCCTCCCTTGTAAGGAGAATGACTCATAACCGAATAGCAGTCATTCGAGTAACTATCTGTAGAATGCCTACAGATATTTTTGCATATTTGTCAACCCACACAAAACCGTATCCATTAGAAGCTCCTCACAGCCTTCAGTTTATGGACAGAGTGTGCACGCATCCTCTGGGGGAGGACCGCCTGCAAAGATGTATTCAATCAGGTATACAACGTCGTCAATATCGATACCGCAACCGGTAACGCCGTTACCGTTGGCGTCTCCGCAGCAAATTTCCGGTATCGGTGCCGGTCCGCCAGCAAAGATGTAGTTAATCAGATAAACGACATCGTCAATATCGACACCGCCACTGCCGTCTGCGTCACCAGGTATGCATGTCGGCGGCTCGGAAATGTATATCTCGAGGTAAGGGCGAAAACCGGCAGGCCCTTCTTTTGAATAGAACTTACTGAACTTCTCGTTGTATTTTGCCTGAATGACCAGCCCGTAGTTAGTAACCCCACCAGTCAGCCAACCCTCAACACCCGATTGAATATCTATTCGATGCCAGTCATTTTCCGGACCGAATTCATAACTTAAAAATGAAGGGACTTCATGACCAATATGGAGATGCTCGTTCCAGGTGGCCTCACTCCAGTTCTGGGTTATGTAATAGAAATTGCAGTCTGTGTAGTAGTGATTTGGACAGCGGAACCATCGGTAGATGTTCAAGAAAGCGCTGTCGATCTCCATTTCTATGAAATCGCCAAGATCAAACCTCATCATTATACGCTCATGGTGAACTTGGCAGCCGGAATAATCTGCCGTCCATAATTCAGAGATAGGGTGGGGGGAAGAATGCCCGACTCCATCGTCAGGGTCGGAGTACATATCATCTGATGGCTCTATATGGCGACCGAAAGGTGGGCACGGGTCGTCCGTGCAATTCAACCCTTCAACCCAGTATCCGCCAAGGCAGTCACATGAGTCCCCTGTTATGCTGTCTTCACATGTCGGATCGAACGGATCGCCGTAGCAGCAACGACCGATCGGCGGGGAATCATCTGTAACAACGATATCATCGATGCCAAACAAGTTGGCGTCCGTACCGAGGTACTGGAAAGCGAGAGTGACGCTATCACTGCCTGCGTAAGCACTGAGGTCAACAGAGGTCTCGTACCAGGTCATATTCGGGTGTGTAATATCATACGAATCCCATATCGAGTCATAGTCGGCATGGTCAGTGCCACCGACTGTAGAGGCATAAATCTTGAACTCATGTTCATAATGGGAATTATCCTTAAAAAACCAGAATTCGAGTCTCAATAGGGAAGTGGCGCTCGAGACATACATCGGCGGCGTGAACAGCCACTCATCCTGTAAGGTTGCAGGAGGAGCTTGATCCCACGTTACCAGGGCACACTGTGTGCCTCCAGGACCAGAAGGCGGAGCCGCGGGTGTGCCAAGGAACCAACCCCAGCCGGGATTGTAATTAGTTGTGTCCCAGCTTGCTGGTGGAAAGGTTGCCCCTTGAAAATCTTCATCTAGAAAAATTGTGCGATACGACCGTTTGGCAGAAAGATGGTCGGGGCTGGAAATGATCTCATCCAGCCCTTTGTATTGATTCTCGGCTTTAGCCTCGTACTGAGCCCTGGTCGATATCAGGTCTTTCTCATTGTCGGCGCTACCAGCCGTATCAATCGCGTACGCCGTGGCGAATCCGCAGATTGCCACAGACATAAGAATGAGAAACAGGTTTCTTATTAACATTTCGAGTTCATTTCATAAGTCTGAAGTTATAAAATGTAACCCACAAAAGAACTTCTTCTTGCCATATAATTCCTCCTGTGAAGCTTAGAGTTGATGATGATATTAAGTTAAACGTAGTCATTACTCTCTTTCATTGGTCAGGCCATATACTATACCACTGATCGTTCACTCGCTAAATACCGGCCTGAATCCGTACGATCAGGCGATTCGCTGCTTGTTCCTTACTATAGGGAATTAAGCCACTCTTATTCTCATCAGGGAATGAAAGCGGGGTTTGGTATTCAATTCTCAGTTTTGAATCGTTAGGACCGATTCCGAGTGTGACACCGAGAGTCAAAAAGGAAAAAACATAGTCATCATCCAGATTCGCAGACTGATCCCACCATTGATACTGGATGTATGGCTGAATATATGAGAGTTGCGGCTGCCCGATATCAATGCGATAACCGCCTTCGACGAAACAGGCTCTCATCTCCGTATCTTCAAAAGGAACCTCGTGAACTACATACTCATAATCTTCTCCAGCGCTGCCCCCTCTTCCGGAATATGTTTTAACTTTCTCAGTGTAGCTGAAGCGATCCTTAAAGCCTTTCCCTATATAGTACTCTCCCCGCAGATGGACATTGAACTGATCGTAGTTACAGCCCAACCCCATTCTGTAGCCGTTATAGACATTCTTTATTGCTCCTGAGTCGTTATACTTCGTTTCACTCCACTGCCAGTCGGTATAGAATCCGCCTACTGTGAGTCCCCGTAGAGGGGTGCGGAACTGGAATCCAAGATTAATATCGTGTTCATCCTCAAATGATCCTCCTGTGCCATTCATGTAAGCGAACTGGGTATGTATACCCATAGTTTCATCAATGTCATAGTCGGTTTCGATTACCGCTCCGGTCGGGTGACAAGGAGAGTACTTCTTGGCATAGACAGGCTTCTCAGAGGTTGTCAGATTTACACATCCCTCGTACATTTCAAAACCGCGCAGGACATGGCCTTTCATAAAACCCATTTTCAGGTATGGAAGCGGCTTGTAATACACTCCAGCTTCCATAAGCATAATTCCCCCTCCTAAACACGACGCTGCGCCTATCTCTATATTGTACTCAATGTAATTGCCGAGTTCTCCTTCAGCTTCAATGACAGCGTGCCGTATAACATAAGCATTTTCAGCAGCCCTGGGCATAGCTATAACGTATGTCGAATCTCCTCCACTATATGCTTCCAGTTGTAGTACAACATCCGCGTGAATCTCCGGCGGAGTCAGTGTTGTTTTCTCCTCAGCGGAAACGATGCTGGTTATCAGCATCAGCATAATTGTTGAAATAGAAAAATGAAGTGCTTTTGCGTTGATCATAATCTCCTCCCCTCTAAGTATTGCCTCAAACTTGCGTTTTGATATTTGGTTGGCTTCAAACGGACACCTCTCTTTCATATTGTTCGGTATGCCAAACATATTTGGCATGCCGAACATCTTATGCGAATGCGAACATCCTGTCAAGACTTTTTGTGATCTATTTCGCAAAAATGCATTTGACAGTGTTTTCTTTTGGGAGAGAACAACTTACAGCAGACACTCAGCCCGGATGTTTTACCAGAACTGTGTGCGGTACACGGCGACAATAAGAACGGGAGCCGTTTCCACGACTCCCGAGTTTCTATTCCACAATCCTGCGTATCTGGGCTAACAATCAGGGATTTGATCTCCGTCTGCGGGATTGTCATTCCGGTGCAAACCCTTCGCTCTGCTCAGGACCCGCCGGAATCCATCTTTCTTATTGTGTGCCGTGCACGAGCGCGGGTACATTGAACAATGCGCATCGACGTTGGTTATACAACAAAAGGAGTGTACATGGGATTATTCAAGAATCTATTCAACAGGCAACCCAAACCGGGTGAGCCTCGACCCGTAACTGACGAATCTTTCGAACAGGATATCCTTGCATCGGATATTCCGGCTGTGGTTGATTTCTGGTCGGCCAAGTGTCCGCCATGTCAGGTAATGGGAGGGCTGCTTGACGAAATCGGCCCGGACTATGCCGGGCGCGTGAACATCTTCAAATTGAATGTCGATCAGAATCCGCAGACTGCAATGCAGTATCAGATTCGGAGCATTCCTACGGTTATTCTCTTTCGCAAAGGAAGAGCCATAGATCGGATCGTAGGGCTTCTGCCTCTCAATCCTCTGAGGCAGAAATTTGACAAGCTTGCGGGATAACTTGTCAAATTACCCCTCTTAATCAGTTGGGTAGGGACCGACGGATGTTTCACTATCCAATAGATCTGAGATTGGTCCATTATCATTATGTGGTATTCTATAAGGCTGTTCTAAGTATGCTAATGAAGTACCCAGAGCGGTGGCTTTGATATAATGATCGTCAACTCCCTTTTCCAATGTGAGTCTGATTGGAGAGTCTTTTGTATTATGAGTATATACTTGTACCGTTTTGTTGAAATGTGGTTCACCGCCCGGATGTTTGTGATCTTGGTATGTGAACACGAAATAGGTTTTTCCTTGAGGTGTAATATCCCCAATTTGACCTTCCTGCCAGGCCGTGGCCACAAGCATTTTGCACGTGTTGGAACTCGGTTGACGTTGGGGATCATCCTCTTGTAGAAATACAGGATATTCATTTACGAATTTTCGGAAATATCCTGGTCTCACAACCGATCCTGCTGATGAAAAGAAATCCTCATTCTTCAAAATTGTTGGTCTATATTCCATAACTGCTCCCTCTCAATAGAATAAGGAATTCAACAGTCCTGATTTCCTCTTGTGCCAAGTCGATTAACCTTCTTGTTCAGGCATGAGTGGGACTCACCTGTCCTACTAGACTTCATCTTAATGCAAATCCATACGAATCACGGTGTAACTGGTGCATCAGACTCAATGAACTCTGGATCGTAAATATCCTCAACCGGTGAAATGCCGAGGTAGCCACCCAACATCCCAGTTGACTGATCAAACAAGTTTTGATCAGGGTATTGGCTAAACTTGAAGTAAGCTGCCAAACCGGATTCATCCCCAGTTAGGCAATTGTACATATTAGTTTGAATTTCTTCTTGAGATCGAACGTAGTTCCAGATGCGTACCTCATCAATAGTGCCGCGGAGGGATTCTCCCAGAACGTTATTGTTGCCGAGGACTATTACTCCATCTGTATCTGCAATAGGGGTAGTGTACGGACTCGTTGCTACAGGTTCACCCGAAACATAGAGAACACCTCCAACATCGCTATATGTCCAAGAAATATGAACCCATTGCAATGAAGGGAGTGATCCATAATACACCGCTTGGCTAATCTGCGGATACTTGTATGCTCGAAGCATCCCAGTGCTATAGTGAATCTTGAACGCCCAGTCATTGCTGGTATTTTTCTGACTGATCAGAGTCCGGGTAATTCCGCTTACCCAATCAGAGTTTACCCACATCTCAACCGTTATGCCGGCACTAAAATCAAAAGCAGCTTGATCAGGAATAGTGATCATGCGTTCTGATCCATCGAAGAATATCGCAAAGTCGGGCACATATACGTCCGCTGTGAAATCAACGTATAGAGAATCTGCAGTAAATACTGTTGCTCTAACTACATTCGTCTCTGGCGTGTAGCCCAACATATATAGTGCATCGCTGAATCCCTGATCATCAGTAACTATCATTTGGTCTGAAATAATACCCAATCCGGAGATAACTTCCCAAGCAATGGGCACGTTGTCGAGCGGTTGCATAGTTGAATCGAGAACTTGGATTACGAACGGTTCGCTAAGAAGCGTATTCAAACTATCAATTTGTCCATCACCTGAGATCAAAGTGATTCTGGCAGGAGGTGGAGCGGAACAAGGTGGTGGTCCTGATGCGAAAATGTACTGGATTGTGTATACGACATCGTCAATATCCACAATATCATCACAATTAACATCACCGTTTGGGATTTCTGCGAAAACACATGTCGCGGTCAACAACGACGCTAAAATCAGTGTCAGGCATCTCATGATTCTCTCCCGCTTATATTCTGGACAAATTGGTACAGGTCTAATATAGCAGAATCAGTTCGTAAGTCAATGGAATCCACGATGGTTCCGCCAAAGTTTTGCTTGACAGCATTGTTGATTGGGGTATATTCGGGAGGAAATTGTAACGTAAAGTTATGTCCTCTTTGGCGTTGGAAGGAGGTGAATTCATTTGCCAGGTGTTAGAGTTCGTGATGATGAATCGTTTGAGAAAGCTCTGAGACGTTTTAACAAGTTCTGCGAGAAAAGCGGAGTCCTGTCGGACATCAAGAAGAATCAGCATTTTGAAAAACCCTCCGACCGTAGGAAACGCAAGATAAATGCGGCGAAACGCAAAGCTCGCCGCTCGAAAATTAAACCGAGAAGATAGTCGATCCACGGAGCAGGTGATCCGATGAGCATCGTGGACAAAATCAATTCCGACCTGGTCGCTGCCATGAAGGGCAAAGAGCGCGACCGGGTGACCGAGTTGCGGAGCCTGAAGTCGGCGATCAAATATCGTCAGATCGACAAAGGCTCGGATCTCACGGATGATGATGTTATCCAGGTGCTTTCATCTGTTGCGAGGAAGCATAGAGACTCTATCGAGCAGTACGAGAAGGGAGGCAGGGCTGATCTCGTTGAAAGCGAGAAAGCCGAGCTTGAGATCGTAGTGCAGTATCTGCCCGAGCAGCTCGGACCCGACGAGGTCGGGAAGCTGGTCGATGAGGTGATCGAGGAGCTTGGAGTCTCGAATGCATCGGATTTCGGTGCTGTGATGAAGACTGTCATGCCGAAGGTGAAAGGGCGCGCCGACGGCAAGCTGGTCAGGGAGATAGTCACAAAAAGGCTGTCGTGAGTATCAGTCGTTGATTCGACGACTGGGTTGATGATAAGAGAGCAGGGAGGCTGTGTATGAACTGGTTCGATATCGCACTGGTAGCACTATTGCTCGTCACAATGAGCATCGGTTCGAAAAAGGGGCTGATCCGTGAGTTGATGGCGTTCTTCGCGCTCGTGCTGGGTGTCGTCGTCACGATCAACAACGTGGATTTCATCGCGCTGGAGGTTGCGCGGCATATCAACGCATCTCCGATCATTATCGGTACAATATCCTTCGTCGTGTTGCTCGCGGTGCTGTACGGCGTGTTCAGGCTTGCAGGATTCGTCTTCTATAAAGTGGGCGATCTGCAGAAGCTCGGAAAGCGGGATAAGATCGGCGGTGCGGTTATGGGCGCTGTCAGAGGCTGGGTTGTCCTTGGCCTTGTCCTGTTTCTGGTGACACTCCTGCCGATGCCGAGCGCGTACTACAGGGCTGTCGACGATTCAATCCTGACCGGGCCGATGATGCGGACGATGCCGCTTCTGTTCGATGGAACTGCGGCTCTGCATCCGAGGAGCGGGTCTTTTGTCGAGACGATCGAGGAGTCGGTCAGCCAGACCAATCTGGTGTTGCAGATGCATCACAAGGCGACATATTCCGATCCATCTTCCAGATTGCAGCGCCGCGACGGCCTGGACATGGTGCTGAACAATCTCGATAAGTACTTCAGGGACCAACTGCCGTAGCTGGCAGAATTGTAGGCCAAGCGGCCTGTCCGCTTGACACGAGCAAGAAATGTCAATCGGGCGGGCCGATTGACCTACTTCAATGGCAGAACCGCTCCGTTTCACATCGGATTCTGCTCTACTCGACTGGAGACTCCATCAGGTTTCCTGGCGCAGACGGTTGATTCTTGACAGCAGTTCTTCTATTTCGTCGTCGTCACCGGCGGCCTGCGCGTCTCGCAGTCTCGCCATATACTCGCTGAGTTGCACGTCCCTGTATACTTCGCGCAGTCTTATCATATACTCGGCCAGGGTAATTTCCGGGTCTCCGAACTCCTGCCCCGAGTTCATCAGTCGTGTGAGCGTCTGCCTGCTTTCGTCTGATTCAATCCTGTCGACAAGCTTCGAGAAGTAGCTATCCGGTGGACTATTGCCGATCAGGCGTATCGCGGTACGGAGAATATCTCCGAGATGATTATCGGTAAAGTCATCGGGATTGATCTCGTCAGTCACTTGTTCGATAAGATGCGGATTAGACAGCAGCAGTCTGACGATCTCCTCTTCGAGGTCATTCTTCGATGATGCGATCCTTCCTGCATATGCAGCGACCGGTCTTCCTGGCTTTTCAGGTTTGATACTGCGACTGAGAATTTCTTCGGATATTCCATACACATTGGAAATCTCTTTAAGCATGAGTGCGCGCAGGACTTCATCGGCAATCAGGCCAACCAATCGAAGTTGAGATTTCAGGAGCGCCTGCTGTCCGGCCCGGTTCATGTTTTCATACGGCGGATCGGCTGCTTCTTTGATGAAGCGGAAATAGCTGCCGGCATTCCTGATCAGTTCGGTCAGACTCTCGCTGCCCTCCCGCCTGATGAACGAATCGGGATCATCGCCGGCCGGCAGGCATGCCACTCGGACATCGATCTCGACCGCGAACAAGTGTTCGGCGCAGCGTTCGGCGGCGCTAATTCCGGCGGCGTCGGCATCGAAGAGCAATGCGACCGAATCGGCGTATCGCCTGAGAAGCAGCGCATGGTCTTTCGTAAACGATGTGCCCGAAGCCGCTACTGCGTTCCTGACGCCTGACTGGTACAGGGAGAGGAAGTCCATGTATCCCTCAACGATCAGCGCCTCCCGTCGGCTTCTGATCTCTGCGCGGGAATGGCTGAGGCCGTACAGCACTCTGCTTTTGTTGTAGAGCGGGCTGTCGGGAGAATTCATATACTTGATGCTGTCCTGTGACGACAATGCTCTCGCGCCGAAACCGATCACGCGGCGGGAGAAGTCGAATATCGGGAACATCAGGCGTTGTCGGAAGCGATCGTAGACGCCGTCGCCCGATTCCCTGCGAATCACCAGACCGGCGTCGAGAAGTTCCTTTTCCTTGAAATCCTTCGCTCTCAGCGCAGTCAGAAGATTATCCCAGCCGTCCGGGGCATATCCGATCTGGAACTCGGCTATTGTCTCGTCATCTATGCCGCGCTTCTCAATGACGTATTCGAGCACACGTTTGCCGTCTTCCGACTGGTGCAGCATGTCGGCGAAGAAGGCCGTCGCCTGTTCGTTGGCGAAGTAGAGCCGTGCGTATCTGTCGGCGACACCCGGATCACGCTTCGCTTCGGGGAGCGGGATGTTCGCCCGTTTGGCGAGATACTTCACCGCATCAGGGAAAGACATCTGTTCGTGTTCCATGAGAAACGTGAGGACATTGCCGCCTTTTCCGCAACCGAAACAGTGATATATCTGTTTGTCCTGCGACACAGAGAACGACGGCGTTTTCTCGTGATGGAAAGGGCAGAGGCAGATATGATTCCGCCCACGCTTCTTGAGAGGCAGAAACTCCATGAGCACATCGATGATGTCCGAAGCATCGCGGACCTGGTCGATGACGCTTTCTGAATACAGCGGCGACATGGTATGAATATATGAGTTGGCGATTAGAGTGTCAATCACATGGGGAGAATGATTTTGGTTGCACTTGGCCGGTTGGCGCATAGATTTAGGCCGATGGAGCCGGTAGAATACATTGATGTCGACGGCATCAGGATTGCATACACATTGAGTGGCGACGGCAAACCGCTCGTGTTCCTGCACGGGTTCACATATTCGAGTTACAGCTTCAGGCACAACATACCGATTCTCTCGAAGTTCTCCCGGATGATCTGTCCCGATCTCGTTGGGCACGGTAAGTCGGACAAGCCGGGCTGGTTTGATTACAGTCTGCCGAATCAGGCGTTGCTGCTCCGCAGATTCTGCGAAGAGCTCGACCTCGAGAAAATCGATCTTGGTGGTTGCTCGATGGGTGGTGCACTCGCTATGCAGTTCGCACTTACTTATCCGGATATCGTAGATCGCCTTATACTCATCGACTCTGCCGGGATCGATGACGACGTGAGATCGTCAGCCAGGTATCTCGACATCCCGATTCTCGGATATGTCTTCACGCTGATTGCGACTGTCCGTTTCAGGCGAAGCACGCGGTACCGTATGACTTTGGACGAGGAACATGATAGTGAATATGACGATTATCTGGGTGAACTCGGAAGCCTGTCATCTCTTTTTGCGGGCATGCGGAACCTGCGAGCGAACAGGACATTCAGGATCGATGGGATCGAGAGAATCACGCAGAAGACACTGATCGTGTGGGGAGAAAATGACGAGCTGTTTTCTTTAGATACGGCTCGCATGATGGCAAAGAGTATTCCGAACTCCAGATTGATACTCCTGCCGGATGCGGGGCATCTTCCGAACGAGGAGAAGCCGGCTGATTTCAACCAGGTCGTGGTCGACTTCCTGCTCGATAGGATACCATGGCCGATGGATCGCGAGCGGTATCATGAATGAACATCGAATCGAACCTGAGATCACCATGCTCTCAGTCGGAATGCTCGAGGTCAACTGCATACTGGTCTGCGACCCGACGAGTCGTAAGGCGATTGTGGTCGATCCGGGCGACGAGGCCGAAAGAATAGCAGGCGAAACCGAACGACTTGACATTACGGCTGAATTGATCGTCGTTACGCATGGCCATGGCGATCACATCGGCGCTGTGGATGAACTGAGAAAACTTCTCTCCGTGCCGGTTGCGACAGGCAGGAAAGACGCCGACATGTTTACCGACGCGAATCTCAATCTATCCGCCGGGCTGGGACTGAAGCTGGAACTTGCGCCCGCAGACATCCTGCTCTATGACGGCGACAAGGTTCGGTGCGGCGATATCGAGTTCGACGTGATCGACACGCCGGGACACACTGTCGGCAGCATTTCGCTGGTGTATGGCGGGCATGCAATCGTGGGTGATGTGATATTCCAGGGATCGATCGGTCGGACCGATCTGCCCGGCGGATCGTTCGAGACGCTGCTTTGTTCAATCAAAGAGAAAATACTGACTCTGCCGGACGAGACAATCATCTATCCCGGTCATGGTCCGGCGACGACTGTTGGATCGGAGAGAAGGACCAATCCATTTATTGTCGGAGAATATTAATGTCATTTATGTACCCGATGACCGACGCGCATGTTCATCCCGATTTCTCGATAGACTCGAAGGGATCGATTGAGGAATACTGCAACAGAGCGCTCGAGCTTGGGCTGGTTGAGATCATCTTCACGACTCACGTAAACACCAATCCGAACTTCCCCGACCGAAGCATGATGCTGGTGGATGGCAGGCGCGTACCAACGTCTGTCGACTCGATCAAGCGATATGCCGATGATGTCTGGAGCGCGCGCGAGAAATACTACGAAATCGGACTGATGGTAAAATGCGGCGTCGAGGTCGATTTCTTCCCTGAGATCTCCGACGAGATTCTAAGGGCGCTCGAAGATAGGTTGATCGAATACAGACTTGTGGGAGTCCACCGAATCGACGGACTTACATTTGGGAACAAGGGTGAAACACTCAAGCTGTATGACAGGTATGGTGTCCCGGAGCTTCTTGAAAAGTACTACGCGCTCGTGAAGCAGGCATCCACATACAGACTATTCGATTCTGTTGCGCATCTCGATTACTACAGAAGATACGCCCCGGAAGATAAGCTCGATGAAGTCATGCGAATTGATTTCGACTTCATCGATGATACTCTGGAATCGCTTGTTGAGAATGAAATCAGTATCGAAGTCAACACGTCGGCATTGAGGCATGGCCACAAGGAATACTATCCCAGTATGGCGCTTCTGAACAAAGTTCGGAAAGCGGGAGTCCTGATCCGCTACCTCGGATCGGATGCACACTCTCCCGAACATCTGGCTCACGACTTCGACAACGGCGAATTGATTGTCTATGAAACAAACGTCTATGATTTCGAGGAAGGTTGAGCGGTCCGCGCTGCCGCGTGACTTCTATGAACGTCCCACAAGAGAAGTCGCTCGTGATCTGATCGGGAAGATATTCGTTCGGCGCCTGAATGACATCTGGCTGAGCGGGCGAATAGTCGAAGTCGAGGCGTACATCGGCGAGGATGATCCGGCATGCCATGCTCGATTCGGTCCCACGGATCGCAATCGCATTATGTATGGCAGGGGAGGGGTTACATACGTATATTTCATTTATGGAATGTACAGCATGCTCAATTTCGTCACCGAGCCGGAAGGCCGGGCGGCTGCCGTTTTGATCAGGGGGATTGAACCAATCGAAGGGCTGGAGACAATGATGCGATTGCGAGGTTGCGACAAGAGCGCGAACCTGACGAACGGTCCGGGGAAAATCTGCCAGGCGTTTTCGCTCGACACATCGCAGTCGGGGATAGATCTTACCGGCAGCGAGATGTTTGTGACCGAAGGCGACCGTGGACGGTTCTCGATTGCGACTTCTCCTCGCATCGGAATAAAGGATGGAACCGATCGCAAGTGGCGGTTTTACATTAAGGAAAACCCGTTCGTTTCGAAATGAGAATCGAATTGGATCGGAATATAGAGGAAAAACTGAATGAGTCCTGAAATTGTCCATGCACTGATGGCAATTCCCATTTTCCTGTTTTCGCTCACGGTGCATGAATTCTCTCACGGGTACATCGCCTACAAGTTCGGTGATCCGACAGCGTTCAACGCCGGACGGTTGACGTTCAACCCGCTTCCGCATATCGATCCGATGGGGGCGCTTGTGTTCATCCTTTCCGGGTTCAGGTTCGGATGGGCGAAACCTGTGCCGATAATGCCACACTACTTCAGGGATTACAAAAAAGGCATTCTCTGGACTGCCGCTGCCGGACCGATATCGAATATGATTATCGCGCTCGGATTCGGGATACTGTTCAGGTCGGTTCACGTCATGATCCCGGTCGGTCAGTTCTATGAGATCGCGTTGCGCTTTTGCGCTTACGGAGTTTTGATAAACTGCGCACTCGCGTTTTTCAATATGATCCCCCTTCCGCCGCTGGATGGCTCCAAAGTCCTGTTCGGTTTGCTGCCGCACAAGTATGATCACATTGCTATCCAGCTCGAACGAATCGGACCGTTCGGATTGATGATCCTGATCGGAATCGGTTTCCTGACCGGTCACTCAGCTATCTGGATGATTATCGGACCATTCGTAGGATTCTTCTTCAGCTTCTTCACCGGTGTCCCGTATTAGCATGACACGCTGGCTAACACTTGCAGCGAGCTTTGCGGCAGGTTTGTTGCTGCTCACAGGATGTTCTCAGACGCGAGTGTTTCACGACATTTCGGACATCGAAACGCATTCGGTCGATCTGTTAAATCGTCACACGGAAATTGCGAGACATGAGACCACAGCACAGTTGGCACAGATGACGATCAGGTCGCCGAAACTCACAAAACGATTCAATGTTGAGATCTATCACAGGAATGATTCGACGGCGTTCTTCTCGGGCGGGTTTGTCGGCAAGGGGAGCTTCAAGGGAATCATGTCCGGTTCAATGCTGCAATTCCTGATGATGGGCGAGAAGCAGTTCTACGATGGGCCGATGTCCGGCCTGATCCGTCCCGATCTTGGGCGCTACGGCTATGTCGCAGCGAGACTGAGATCGATCCTTGCTGGCAGGCTTCTATGTCGTCCCGATGGTGTGCCCGCTGAAGATATGTGCGCGATGTGGGAAGAAGAACTTCATGTGAGAAAAAACAAGGTGAGGAAGCTTGTTTTTCGCAGCATGCCCGACCCGATCCGGATAGAGGTCAACCTGTACAGGTTCAAAGACAAGTTCCCGTTCTATCAGATCAAGCAAATCAAGCTTGTGAACGATGACAACGGCGCGACTATTAAGCTGAGATTTATCGAACAGCGATGCGGCCCGGTCCCGGATATCAAGTTCAGCATGCCCGATGTCTCCGGCTGGGAACGGATAGAGTATTTCGAGTTGGATTAGCAAAGCGTCAGGATCGCCCTTCGCAAGGCTCAGGACAGGCAGGGATCCTGACCGACAAGACCGGAGGTTTAGCTTGGATGTGATCGATCTGACAGATGAGTACAAACCGTTGTATTATGTTTGTCTTGAAGACTGGTGCGACGAGATCAATCAGGTAACTGTCAGGACGGTGGATGAAGTTGACGGGGAAGAATTCTACAACAATGACCTTGTCTGTATCGGATCACCAACCCTGCATTCGCTTCCACCGCCGCCTGTATTCGATTTCCTGAGAAAACTTGAGAAGAAATTCAGGGATGACGGCCTTGTGCAGTTGCCTACAACGAAGCTTATCAACAAGAACGCCCTCATTTTCTGTACCTACTCAGCCAGTAGCCCACCCAAAGCAAAAGCGTCGGGTGGGTTTCTGTCTGTTCCTTGAAAGTCCTGTAGCCCATCCAGAGTGCAGCGGCGGATGGGTTCACTTTCTGACATGAAATACGCAGGTACTACCAATTCCAATCACCGAGAGCCGTGAATGCCCCCCATTGCACCGGATGATCCGTATCTCGATGGACGGCAAGGGTCGCTGGATGGACAACGTGTTTATCGAACGGCTGTGGCGTTCATTGAAATACGAGTGTGTCTATTTGCGGGAGTTTGAAACCGGACTCTCGGCACAGCAAGAGATAGAAAACTGGTTGCATTACTACAACACGGATCGACCACATTCATCTCTTGGTGACAAAACACCGATGGAGGCATATATTGAAAACATGGCGGCATAATGAATCAAACCAAATTCACCTTAACACAGTCGTAAACTATCCAACAAACTGGGACCACTGCTCCTTCCCTTTACACGTTGACCAATAATCAACCCAGGCGATCACCGCTGTACGGTTCAATTGTTCAGTTTATAAGAGAAAGCACGGAGACGAAAAAATCTTGTCTATCTAACGTCCTGTGGCTATCTTGTCCGCTGAAATGCATGAACTAGCCATGGCACAAGCGATTCTAGATGTGGCCCAGCAGCAAGCAGAGGCACACAGGGCACACAAGGTGCTCGCCATACGCCTCCAGGTCGGTGAGTTGTCGACTGCCATGCCTGAGGCATTAACTTTCTCCTTTGAGGTTATCTCTAAGAACACCTGTGCGCAGGATGCAAGGCTGGACATCATCCGGGTTCCCTGGCGTATTCGATGCAGTTCCTGCCAAAAGGAGTATCGAGTCCATGATCGCCTCCCACTATGTCCGGAATGCAACAGCGCAGGTGGGGAGATCATTTCTGGCAAGGAACTAATAATAACGGAGATGGACGTCGAATGACTAAAATACGGGTGATAGCCGATATCCTGGAGTCCAATGCGCGGATAGCCAGACAAAATGCGGAAATTTTCGACGAGGTCGGCCTGTATGTGATAAATCTCATGGGCTCTCCAGGTGCGGGCAAGACCTCACTTCTCGAATGGACAATTAAAGCGCTCAGTGAGGATTTACGAATCGGGGTTATCGAGGGGGACATCCAGAGCAGCATTGATGCGGAGCGTATCTCGCGTCTGGGCATCAGGGTGGTCCAGATAAATACCGGCGGAGCGTGCCATCTCGACGGAAATATGATCCGTCCGGCCCTCGACGATTTTAACCTCAAGGAACTCGACCTGCTCATCGTGGAAAATGTCGGCAACTTGGTCTGCCCAGCGGAGTTTGAGCTCGGCGAGGATGCCAAGGTAATGCTTCTGAGCGTTACCGAGGGCGACGACAAGCCTCAAAAATATCCGCTCATGTTTCAACAGTCTGCCGTGTTGCTTATCAATAAGGTGGATCTCCTCCCGTACGTGGACTGCTCAGTAGATGTAATCGAAGAGCGATCTCGGGCCCTAAACACTGCAATCGAGGTCTTCCCTATCTCCTGTAAAACCCGTGAGGGTCTCGAGGCCTGGTCTGCCTGGCTCAAAAAGCATGTTGGGGAGAAACGTGGAAGTGGCTGAGAAACATAGAAGTATAAGGGTTGACATCCAGGGGGTGGTCCAGGGAGTTGGCTTTCGCCCTTACGTTTACAATCTCGCTGTCGAGCACGGGCTTTTCGGGTATGTTGCCAACAACTCAGATGGCGTCGAGATCGAGGTCGAGGGCTTATCGAAATCAGTGGATGCATTCCTTACCGAACTTCCAACACGCAAGCCACCTTTATCGTTCTTATCTGACTTGAAGGTTTCAAACGTGCCCGCGCGAAGTGCGATTGACATGAATATCCGTCCCAGCCGATCCCTTGCAATGCGAGCCGCGCTCATCCCGCCTGATATCACAGTCTGCGAGGATTGCTTGCGTGAGCTTGAGGATCACGATGATCGTCGCTACGGTTATCCATTCATCAACTGTACTAATTGCGGGCCTCGCTACACCATCATCGACGATATTCCCTACGACCGGCCCAAAACCTCCATGGCCACTTTCAGCATGTGCTCTAAGTGCCAGGCAGAATACAACGACCCGCATAACCGTCGCTTTCATGCCCAGCCCAATGCCTGCCCAGTGTGCGGCCCCAAGGTGTGGCTCTCTGCGGCCGACGGGACCGAAATCTACTGCGACGATCCATTGCGCGAGGCGGGCCGCCGGCTCGAATCGGGGCAGATACTGGCCGTAAAGGGCCTTGGGGGCTTCCACCTTGCCGTGGACGCCACCCGGGATGATGTGGTATCAAGGTTGCGCAAGCTTAAGCACCACGAGGAAAAACCACTGGCCGTCATGTGCCGCAGTCTCGCCGAGGCCAAGCAGCTGGCCCATATCGACGAGCAGGCCCGCTCGTTGCTCTGCTCGGTGCATCGACCCATCGTTATCGTACCTAAGCGTCACCCGAGCCCGCTCGCTTCCTGTATCGCTCCGGACAACCACACTATAGGCCTCATGTTGCCATACACGCCGCTACACGTGCTCCTTCTCGCCAGTGCGCCGCCAGCGCTGGTTATGACGAGCGGGAACCTGACAGACGAGCCGATTGCCATTGACAATGAGGAAGCGCTAACCAGGCTTTCGGGGATTGCCGATGCCTTTTTGCTTCACGACCGGGACATCCTGGTTCCTAACGACGACTCGGTCCTGCGCATCATCTCGGGTCGTCCGAGCTTCATACGCAGATCGCGTGGGTACGTGCCGTTACCGGTAGTCCTAGAGCATGAAACACCTCCGATTCTTGCGGTCGGGGGAGAGCTCAAGAACACCATCTGCATCACACGGGGTCGAATGGCGTTCCTCAGCCAGCATATCGGCGATATGGAAAGCCCCAGCACTATCGAGTATTTCACCGAGACAGTAAGTCGCCTAAGTCGCATCCTTGATGTGAAGCCCCAATTGATCGCCGCCGACCTCCACCCAGACTATGCGGCCACATGTTGGGCAGAGCAGCAAGGGCTTCAAGTGTTGAAGGTCCAGCATCACCACGCACATATTGCCAGTTGTATGGCGGAGCACCGAATCGAAGGGCCAGTCATTGGGGTAGCCCTGGACGGCACGGGATTCGGCACCGACGGTAGGATATGGGGAGGCGAAATCCTGGTTTGTGACCTGGCCAATTTCGAGCGGGCGGGTCACCTGGACTATGTCCAATTACCCGGCGGAGACCGCGCTGTGGCCGAGCCCTGGCGCATGGCGCTCAGCTACCTTTTTCACACCTTTGGCAATACCTGGGAGGAGCATTTACCGGAGAACATGCGCCGAATTCCCGCAAAAAAAAGGCAGGCTGTGATCCAAATGATGAAGAGCGGCGTTAACTCCCCCTGGACCTCGAGTTGCGGCCGGCTTTTCGACGGCATTGCCGCGCTCCTGGGCCTCCACCACAAAGTAGCCTTTGAGGGTCAGGCAGCCATGCATCTCGAAATGGTCGCCGGGGAGCACGACGGGAACGCCGCAGGTGGTGGCTACGAGGTACAACCCCGCGCTGGTAATGATGGGTTATTGATCGACCCGGCGGATTTCGTCCGCGGCGTTGTGGGGGACATCGAGCGTGATTTGTCAGCTCGTACCATCTCACGCCGCTTCCACGCAGCACTGGCACGCGCATTTTCTTTGGCCTGTGTGCTCCTTCGCAGGCAGACTGGCCTCAATCAAGTGGTACTGTCGGGCGGTGTATTCCAGAACCGACTTCTTACGGAAAGTATCGTAGATGAGCTCGATGCAGCAAGCTTCGACGTCCTTCTACACAAACAAGTGCCGGCCAACGACGGCGGGCTGTCATTGGGACAGGCCGTCGTGGCTGCGTGTCGCAATTTGACCGCATCTGGAAAGAATGCGGCGAAAGGATTATGATTCGGCCATGTGTTTAGCTGTACCGATGAAGGTGACCTCCATAGATGATGACCGCGCCACCTGCGTCATAGGCGACATGGAGCGCGAGGTACGACTCTCTCTACTGCCCGAGGTGCACATAGGCGAGTACGTCATCGTCCACGCGGGCTATGCTATACAAATACTCGACGAGAAGGAGGCCCAGGAAACGCTTCAGCTCTTTGCCGATTTCCAGGGAGATATCGGAGAGATGGGATGAGGTTCCTGCGCGAGTTCAGAGACCCGCAGGCGGCCAAGGTGCTCGTGCGCCGGATCCGAAAGGTTGCCGATTCCCTGGGTGAGATAAGCTTCATGGAGGTATGCGGCACACATACTATGTCGATCTATCGCTACGGCATTCGCCACTTGCTTCCGCCCAATATACGCATCCTCTCCGGCCCAGGATGTCCGGTTTGCGTAACGCCAAATGTCTTTCTTGACCGCGCGATCGCGTTGGCCCGTCTACCAAGTGTGACCATCGCTACCTTCGGCGACATGATGCGCGTGCCTGGCTCCACCTCATCGTTGGAGCGGGAGCAGGCCCGTGGCTGCGACATCCGTGTTGTTTACTCCCCGATCGATGCCCTTCGTATCGCCGCTCAAGAGCAACGTCGGCGCCTCGTTTTTCTCGGAGTGGGCTTTGAGACTACGGCCCCGGCCCTGGCCGCTACACTCCTCGAGGCGAAGCGGACTGAAGTGAAAAATTTTTCAATTCTCAGCGCAGCCAAGGTCATTCCCCCAGCCATGCAGGCGTTACTTAACGACGGTCCGCTGCGGCTGAGCGGCTTCCTTTGCCCGGGCCACGTTAGTACAGTCATCGGAAGTCGACCCTATGAGCCGCTGGTAAACGAGCACGGGATCCCGTGCGTCATCGCAGGGTTCGAGCCGCTTGATATTCTCTATGGCATTCTCATGCTGCTCGAGCAGGTCTCTGAGCACCGTGCCGAGGTGGAGATTGCCTACCGACGCGCAGTCCGGCCGGAGGGCAACCCTAAAGCCAAACGCGTTCTCAAGGAAGTATTCATTGAGTGTGACGCACAGTGGCGGGGAATCGGAAGAATTGAAGGATCGGGCCTGGCCTTGCCAAGCACACTCGAGGCACACGATGCATTCCTTATCGAGGTGGAGGTCGAGCCCACATACGAGGTCCCTGGTTGCATCTGCGGCCTGGTTCTAAGCGGTCAGCGCACACCCCGTGAGTGCGATCTCTTTGCAAAAGAATGCACGCCAGAGACGCCGCAGGGCGCGTGTATGGTCTCAACTGAGGGCACCTGTGCAGCGGCCTATCAATACGGGTGGATTGAGGAGGAGTGATGAAGACCGACATCATACTGCTGGAACATGGCAGCGGTGGTCGCGCCAGCCGCTGGCTGGTGGAAGAGATCCTGGTTCCCTATCTGAAAAACCAAGTGCTGGAGCGACTCGATGACCACGCCGAGATCGAGGTTGAAGGAACCCGACTGGCTTTCACCACCGACTCATTCGTGGTCGATCCCATCTTCTTTCCCGGTGGCGACATCGGAAAGCTCGCCGTGAACGGCACGGTCAATGATCTAGCCATGGGTGGCGCAAAACCGCTCTTCCTCAGCGCTGGCCTTATCCTCGAAGAGGGGCTACCCATCGCCGATCTTAAATGTATTATGCACTCTATGGCTGAAGCGACCGAGAAGGCACAGGTGCACATCGTAACCGGCGATACCAAGGTGGTCGCGCACGGAGCTGCCGACAAGATATTTATCAACACTGCCGGCATCGGGCTCATTCCCAAGGGAGTGGCGCTCTCGGGCCACCGTGGAGAAGTAGGCGACCGCGTACTGATCAGTGGTCCGATAGGCGAGCATGGTATCGCGGTGATGGCCCAGCGCCCGGACCTCGACTTCGTCTCATCCTGCAAGAGCGACACAGCACCGCTAGCCGACCTGGTGGCCCAGATGCTACACGCCTATCAAGGCATCCACAGCCTCCGCGATCCCACCAGGGGCGGGCTTGCCGCCACTCTCAACGAGCTGGCTGTGCAGTCAGGGGTTAGAATCGAGGTGGAGGAGTCGGCCATACCTGTCACCGAATCGGTGGAGAGCGCCTGCGAGCTATTGGGGCTTGATCCCCTGCATCTGGCCAACGAAGGGGTACTCGTTGCCCTCGTTCCAGCCGAGGGCGCAAGCCTTGTGCTCGATGCCATGCAGAACCATCCCTTGGGCCACAAGGCACAGATCATCGGTGAGGTGTATTCAAAAAAGTTGCCCGCGGTTATCCTGCGGACCCAAATTGGCGGCAAGCGCGTCCTGGCTGTTCCCACCGGCGTGCAGCTCCCGCGTATTTGCTGAAGGCAAGGAGATTCTCCAAGAGGAAAAGAGGCCAATAAAAACTACGTCCCCTCCTCAACTAACATTTTCCAATGAAGGTCTCGACAAGATCATCATGGTGGGAGTAAATTTTTATGGAATTATACCAGCTTCGTTGTTTTCAAGCCGCAGTAAAGGAAGGTGGTTTTAAGCGGGCTGCCATGCGGCTTTACATCACACAACCCGCACTCTCCTACCATGTCAAACAACTCGAGGAAGAGTTGGGAGTTTCGCTTTTCCACCGTCGTCCTCGTGGAGTTAGCCCTACTGAGGCAGGCAGAGTTTTGTTCCGGTATGCTCAGGAAATCATGCGTGGTGTACATAGGGCTGAGCGTGCCATACAAGAGCTCGGAGAAGGGGTAGCGGGAGAAATACGCATTGGCACGGTTGATAGCGTGGGCATCTATTTCATGCCGCCCGTTCTCTGGACCATACGCTCTATGTATCCGGGCGCGTGCCCCAAGCTCTTGTATGGTAGTTCTGATGATATTATGGAAGCACTCTTGTCAAATGAATTAGACTTGGCAATACTTGCCAACCCCAGGCCGGATCGACGCCTACGGCAGGAAATCTTAATCGAGGAGTATGTATCATTGGTTTGCGGCCGTTCACATCCATTTTTCGGCGTACCAACCGTTAAAACGAGCGAACTCAAAGGGATGGAGTTCGCTGCGTTGTCTCCAGACACTCCAAGTGGTTCCCTAATCCGTAACCACCTCGCGCGCTTGGGAGTAAACATCGAAATAGTGGCTACCACCGGCAACGTGGAAACCGTCAAAAAAACGGTCGAAGCAGGCCTGGGGATAGCTTTTCTGCCCGACATGGTTACTAAGCAAGATATTCCATGCAAGGACAAGCCCGCGGGTCGCTTGTGGCGTATTGAGGTCGATCTGCCGTTGAGCCGGCAAGTCGTGCTAGTTGACTGGAAAGACTCCTGTATAAGTCGAGCTACAAAGGCCTTTGTAGAGCAACTGCGACAACACAGTAATGAATGGCGGGCCTGTACGGATGAGAAATCGCTGGATCCCGCCAGCGCATAATCTGCTATCAAAAATTTTTATAGGTCACGTCCCAAATTTCCGCTTTGACTTATTACAAAAAATGTAATATCCTTACCTTAATATGAACTCTGTGAGAATTCTGACTGTTGAGGAATCTTTGACTCGTAACCCCCAAAACCCCAGGCGTAGCTTAGCCTTTTCGGGAATCTCAGGGGGATGTTTGCCTGTTTCATTGCGGATGCCTCACACGAGGCACCTATATGTTCACGCAAGTAGGAGCTTATCCAGATGAGAGAACAAGCGCTGGCACCGCAAGTCCCTGGGCTGGCGAAAGAAGTCTTGGGAGAGTGCGGTGAGAATGTGAACCTTTGTTTTCAATGCCAAAAATGTGCGTCAGGATGCCCGATGGCCTTTGCGATGGACTTTACCCCGTCACAGTTGATGCACGCTATCCGTCTGGGACTAGACGAAATGGTGATGAGCAGTAAGACGACCTGGCTGTGTTCCTCCTGTCAGACTTGTACCACTCGCTGCCCGCAGGGTTTAGACATCGCAAAGGCTCTCGATGCTGTCAAGATCATCACCCAGCGCAAGGGTATCAAAGCTTCTGAACCGGATATATCAGCCTTCTATAAGACCATGATGGGTTCCATCTTCGGCTGCGGCCGGGTGTACGAGCTGGGATTGATCGCGATGCTCAAGCTGCGTACAGGTCATCTATTTAAAGATATCGGTCTGGGGATAAAAATGTTCGGTAAGGGCAAATTGAAGCTCTTTCCTTCAATACATTTTCTCATCTTTTCCGGCGTCTCTGAGATCAGAAAAATGCGAAAGAGAGTAGAGAAGCTGGAAGGTCAGAGAAAATGAAATACGCATACTACCCGGGCTGCTCCCTGCACTCAACAGCCTCTGAGTATAATATCTCGTTTTGCAGCGTGTGCCGGACGCTCCATGTGGCGATTGAGGAAATCCCCAAGTGGGCATGCTGCGGTTCTACGCCGGCGCATTCGACCTCGCATATCATGTCCCTGGCACTCCCTGGCCGGGTAATCTCACAGGCCGAAGAAGCAAAGCTCCAAAAGATTCTCGTTCCGTGTGCATCATGCTTTCAACGCCTGAAGACCACCCAGTACGAGATTAGAAGCAATTTCGGGTTACACGAAACACTCGAGCAGGTGCTGGATCGCAAGCTGGAAAATAAGGTCGAGGTTATCCACCCCCTCGAGCTTTTCATCGGTGAGGAGCTGTCGAATCGGATCGCGGATGCTGTGAGGAAAAGGCTCGAAGGACTCAAAGTCTGTTGTTACTACGGGTGCCTGCTCACTCGCCCGCCAAAGGTGATGAACTTTGATGAGTGCGAATATCCGATGAGTATGGATACCATAGTCTCCGGTTTGGGTGCTGAGACGCTGGACTGGAATGCCAAAACTTTTTGCTGCGGCGCCTCTTTATCACTCACCAAAAGCGAACATGTCTGTAAGCTGATCCGCGATATTTTCCAAGAGGCAAAAGCGGTGGGCGCAAACGCGATCGCAGTTGCCTGCCCGCTCTGCCATTCAAATCTCGATACCCGGCAACAGGAAACCGAAACGATCTACAATGAAAAGTATGGGCTCCCAATCTTCTATTTTACCCAGCTCATGGGGCTGGCATTTGGTGAATCTTTTGAAGCACTTGGGCTAAAAAAGCATTTAGTCGACCCTAGGCCCCTGCTCAATAAGGTGGGCATAGTATGATGCATAAGGATGGACTTCAGGAATTCGCAGTTAGTGATCAAAAGACGAACAAAGTAGGCAGTGCGGTAGTCCTCGGGGGCGGTGTTGGCGGAATGCAGGCGGCGCTCGACTTGGCCGAGGCGGGCATCAAAGTCTATCTCGTCGACAAGGAGTCGGCCATCGGCGGTGTAATGAGCCAGCTGGACAAGACCTTCCCGACCAACGACTGCTCCATGTGCATCGTTTCACCGCGTTTGGTCGACGTGGGGCGGCACCTCAACATCGAGATCATATGCAACGCCGACCTCCAAAAGGTCGAGGGCCTGGCCGGCGATTTCAAGGTTACCTTAAAACAGAAGACCCGTTATATCGACCTTGAAAAGTGCACTGGCTGCGGCCTCTGCACTGAGAAATGCCCGATCACTAAGAAGAGCGAATTCGACTTGGGGATAGTACAGCGTAAGGTCATCTTCCGCCGCTACCCGCAAGCCGTTCCCAGTGGATTTACCATCGATAAGGAAGGCATCTCGCCGTGCAGGTTCGGCTGCCCCCTGGGAGTCAACGCTCATGGGTACGTGGCGCTCATCGCTGACGGGCGTTTCGAAGAAGCGCTCGAAGTCGAAAAGCGTCGCAACCCCTTTCCGAGCATCTGCGGGCGCATCTGCCCCGCCCCTTGCGAGGCCGAATGCCGCCGCGGCGATTTGGACCAGCCAGTCGCTATCCGCCAGCTCAAACGTTTTTTAAGCGACTGGGAACGCAAGAACGGCCGCAAGCCCCTCGAGCCTACCGAAGATGAAAAATCCGAAAAGGTGGGCGTGATCGGGACTGGGCCGGCAGGACTCACCCTTGCCAGGGAGCTTAAGCTCAAGGGCTATAATGTGACCATCTTTGAAGCCAATCCAAAGGCGGGCGGCTTGCTTATATCGGGGATCCCGCCCTACCGGTTACCGCGGGACGTGATAGAGTGGGAGATCCAAGAGATATTCGACCTGGGCGTCGAGCTAAAGGCCAACACCCATGTCGGCAAGGACGTCAGTTTCGGTCAGATAAAAAACGATTACGACGCTGTATTCGTCGCCACCGGCGCTCCCTGCGGGCGCTCGTTGAAACTCGAAGGCGAGGATACGATCAGCGGGTTGCATGACTGCATACAGTTTCTCAGGGAAGTAAACCTTGAGGGTCGCAAGAGCATCGGCAAGAAGGTCATCGTGGTCGGGGGGGGCAACGCCGCCATCGATGCGGCCCGTACCGCACAGCGCCTCGATACCGAGAACGTCACCATCGTTTACCGCCGCTCGCGGCGCGAGATGCCGGCCAACTCGACCGAAGTCCGCGCCACGATCGAAGAAGGTATCGAGATTGAATTTCTGGCCAACCCGGTGCGGCTAATAGCCGATGAGAACAACAAGCTCACCGGTGTCGAGTGCATCAGGATGGAGTTGGGTGAGCCGGACGATAGTGGCCGCCGGCGCCCAGTTCCGGTCGAAGGTTCCGAGTTCATCATCGAAGCCGATGTGCTGATACCCGCCATCAGCCAGGAGCCGGACCTGACGTTCTTCGAAGATAAGTTTCAGCCCAAGACTACGCGCTTGAAAACGCTGGTGGTCGACCCAGTCACGCTCGAGACCACCATACCGGGAATCTTCGCAGGCGGCGACGTAGTCACCGGCCCAGCCACGGTTATTGAGAGTATCGACGCCGGTCTGCGCGCCGCAGAGTCGATCGACCGTTACCTGAAGAAGGAAGACATGCGGACCGGCCGCGAAGAGGCCGAGCGGATCCGAGCGGAGCGCGATATCGACGGCGAGCCAATCATTCCGCGCCACCAGATCCCTGAGATTTCAGTTGAAGAGCGCGTCGGCAACTTCAACGAAGTCGAGCTTGGCTGGGACGAAGAGACCGCTATCGCCGAGGCAAAACGCTGCCTCCACTGTGCTGCCTGCTGCGAGTGCCTAATGTGTCTCGCGGCCTGTGAGGCAATGGCGATCGATCACGACATGGAGCGCGAAGAGATCATCACCCTCGAAACCGGCGCAGTAATAGCAGCCCCCGGTTACGAGCTGTTCAATGCCAACAACACCAAAGAACTCGGCTACGACCGCTTCCCCAACGTGGTTACCAGCCTGGAGTTAGAACGGTTGCTCTCTGCCAGCGGACCAACAATGGGCGAGATCAAACGGCCATCCGACGGCGAGCACCCCAAAAGCATCGCCTTCATCCAGTGCGTAGGGTCCCGCACGGTGGAAAACAACTACTGCTCGTCGGTTTGCTGTATGTATGCGACCAAGGAGGCGGTGATCGCCAAGGAGCACCAACCCGATCTGGAGTGCTCGATTTTCTA
The DNA here is from genome assembly GCA_965369655.1 of uncultured bacterium. Taxonomy (GTDB): domain Bacteria; phylum Zixibacteria; class MSB-5A5; order JAABVY01; family JAHJOQ01; genus JAJRZO01. The sequence goes on from CBDUQR010000007.1 coordinate 59,326, forward strand.
TATCGACCTGCGGGCATACGGTAAGGGCTTCGACGAGTACTACGAGCGGGCAAAAGAACATGGCGTGCGTTATGTGCGCTGTCGCCCATCGGCGATCCTGCAGGACCAGCAGACCAAAGATGTGATCATCCGCTACGTGGACAACCAGGGAAAGCAGCAGGTGGAGCGCTTCAGCATAGCGGTGCTCTCCTGCGGCCTCAATCCCCTTGAGGGTGTGCATGAGTTCGCCCAAAGGTTGGGCATCGAACTCAATGATTTTGGCTTTTGTAAGACCAGCCGCATCGTTCCAGTTGACACGACTCGCGAGGGCATTTACACTTGCGGGCCTTTTAACGAGCCTAAGGATATCCCCGAGACCGTCATGCAGGCCAGCGCAGCAGCAGCCCGGGCCATGTCGTTACTCAGCGAGGTGAAGTGGACCCGCACGGCCCAAAAGGAATACCCACCCGAGCGCGATGTCACCGGTGAGGACCCGCGCATCGGCGTGTTCGTTTGTCACTGCGGCAAGAACATCGGCGGGGTGATCGACTGCAAGGCGGTGGCCGAGTATGCCAAGGGTCTCAACGGCGTGGTCTACGCAACCGACAAGCTTTACACCTGTTCCCAGGACTCGATCGTCTCGATCACCGAAACAGTCAATGAGCAAAACCTAAACCGCGTCATCGTGGCGGCCTGTACACCGAGGACGCACGAACCTCTTTTCCGCGACTCCATCCGCGAGGCCGGGCTCAACCCCTACCTGTTCGAATTCGCCAATATCCGCGACCAGAACACATGGGTCCATCAAAGCGAGCCACAAAAGGCCTTCGAGAAGGCTAAGGACCTGGTGCGCATGGCTGTCGGGAAAGCGCGCCTGCTCGAGCCGCTCTATGATGGCGAGCTCAAGATCAACAAAAATGCATTGGTGATCGGTGGCGGCATGAGCGGCATGACCACAGCCCTGGAGCTGGCCTCCCAGAGATTTCCGGTGCACCTGATCGAGCGCGAGAAGGAACTGGGTGGCAATATGCACCGGCTCCACTACCTGATCGACGGTGACGATCCGCAAAAGAAGCTTAAAGAGACAGTCGAAAAGGTGCAGGGCCACGATAAGATCAAAGTCTACCTCGACTGCCAGATCGAATCACTCTCCGGATCGCTGGGCAACTTCGAGACCACGCTCAAGCCCCACAACGGCTCCAAAGGAGAGACCATCAAGCACGGCGTCGTGGTGGTAGCCACCGGGGCTCAAGAGCTCAAGCCCGACGAATACCTCTACGGCCGGGACGAACGTGTCCTCACCCAGCTGGAGCTCGAAGAGAAGCTGGCGTCCGGCGACTTTTCTGCCAAGAATGTGGTCATGATCCAGTGCGTGGGTTCGCGCAATGAAGAGCGCCCCTACTGTAGTCGGGTTTGCTGCACTCACGCTATCAAGAACGCGCTCCAGATAAAAGAGAAATCGCCCGACACTAACGTGTATATCCTCTATCGCGACGTGCGCACCTATGGGTTTCGCGAGTCGTGGTACCGGCACGCCAGAGACAAGGGCGTGATCTTCCTGCGCTACGATCAGGATAAAAAGCCCGAGGTGGTCAAGGGCAGAGACGGATTCGAAATAATGGTCCACGACCCCATACTCAACACTGACCTCAAACTTACTGCCGATAGCCTGGTGCTCTCGGCAGCGATAATCGCCAACGACGATGCCGAGGGCATCGCTCAATTGCTCAAGGTCCCGGTAAATAGCGACAAGTTTTTCCTCGAGGCGCACATGAAGCTGCGCCCGGTGGATTTCGCTACCGATGGCGTCTTCTTAGCCGGCCTGGCCCACTCGCCCAAGGCAGTGGACGAAAGTATCATCCAGGCTTTGGGGGCCGCAGGCCGGGCCAGCACCTACCTGTCCAAGGATCGCGTAACCCTGCCGGCTGCTATCTCCGAGGTCATCGACGAAAATTGTGACGGCTGCGCATACTGCATTGATCCCTGCCCCTATAATGCCATTACACTGATAGAATTCATGCATAAAGGCGATCTCAAAAAGACTGTTGAGAGTGACCCGTCGGCCTGCAAAGGCTGTGGCGTTTGTCAGGCGACCTGTCCCAAGCAAGGTATCAAGATTAATCACTTTAGACTCGACCAACTTGGTGCTATGGTCGAGGCTCTGCTGCTAGAGGGATGAGATGAGTGACAACGGAGATTTCGAACCCAGGATAGTCCAATTCTGCTGCAACTGGTGCTCGTATACCGGCGCGGACCTGGCCGGCTCTTGCCGACTGCAGTATCCCACGAACACCCGCGTCGTGCGGGTTATGTGCACCGGGATGATCCACCCTAACATGGTGATCGACGCCCTCACCAAGGGCGCCGACGGCGTGCTTATCTGCGGATGCCACATCGGCGACTGCCATTACATCGACGGTAACGAGCGTATGGAATCGCGCGCGGCCACCATAGAGATGCTTTTAGAGGACTTCGGCATTGAGCCGGAACGGTTCCGCCTTGAGTGGGTCTCGGCATCCGAGGCGCAGCGCTTCGTCGAGGTGGTCAATAACTTCGTTAAGGATATTAAGGAGCTCGGTCCCAACCCATTCGTATAAAGGAGACACGGTTATGGATAAACGGATGGTACAGTACTTCGACAGAAAGAAATTCATGTGGGACGGTGAGGAGTATGCCAGCGAGGATGACGCCAGGCAAAAGGAAAAGGAGTACTGCGAGAAAGACTTCGAGGTTCAGGTAGTGCCTGACAACGGCAAGTATTTGGTCTATACCCGTCGGTTGGTGACGGAGGTGGTGGTGGAAGGCGCCCCGATGTAGGCAGGGTAACGAGTGGCTAACTACTGAAATGGAAAGCTAACGAAAAGGAGATATAACATGCCAGTTAAAATTGCAGAGGAGTGGTTGACTACCTGTGGTGGTTGCGAGGTCACGCTCCTTGATGTGGGAGAACCTCTCTTGGATATTTTGCCGGAATTAGAAATTGTCCATATGCCGATTCTCATGGACCATAAATACTCCGGGCAGGCGGGAGAAAATCCGGGGACGCTTGTGATCCCGGAAGCCGATATCGGCTTTATCTCGGGCGGCATTCGAAACGAAGAGAATCGTGCCGTGACCGAGGAGATGCGTAAAAAGGTCAACACGCTCGTGGCCGTCGGCGCTTGCGCCAATTTCGGCGGCATCCCCGCGTTGGCCAACATGTACACTATCGAAAATGTGCTACAGATGATTTACGATGAAACAGAGACGACTGATTCGGGTCCGTTCCCCGACGAAGAACTCCCTCCGATGGAAGAAAAAGTCTCTGCTGTCAGCGAAGTGGTCAAGGTCGACATGGCCTTGCCGGGCTGCCCAACCACGCCCGAGCTTTACGTGCAGGCAATCACCGCCCTACTCAAAGGTGAAACCTTGGTACTGCCGGAGCGCAGCGTGTGCGACGACTGTCCCATGAAGCGCGAAAAGAAGGCCGTTACCGACATCAAGCGCCCCCTGGAAAAGCCCGAATGGCCGGCAGACAAGCCTATTGAAGAGGTGCGCTGCCTGATGGAGCAGGGCTACCTCTGCCTGGGGCCGGTCACCCACTCGGCATGTGGCGGCGAAGAGAAGGTCCCACGGTGCATCAAGGCCCATATGCCTTGTCGCGGCTGCTTCGGCCTGATTCGCGAAAGCGCCAATCCCCAAATCGATATGATGACCGCCCTTTCATCGATCGGTCTCGATCCGCGACAAATCGAAGACCGTAGAGCAATGTTTAACCGCTTCGTCGGCTCGCAAGGACGGCTTCGTCCGTTGCCGCAGAGGAGGAAATAACGATGGGAAAGACAATTTTAATCGAACCGGTTACCAGGATAGAGGGACATGCTAAGATCCAGATCATGCTGGACGACAGCGGCAATGTCGAAGATACCCGCGTAAAGGTTGTTGAAACACGAGGTTTTGAGCGCTTTGCCATCGGCCGACCCATTGAAGAGATCATACGCATCGTACCGCGTATATGCGGTGTATGCCCATGGGCCCACCACTTGGCGGCCGCCAAGGCTGCTGACGAGGTTTTCGGTGTGAATATCCCCCCCGCTGCCAAAAAGATAAGAGAGCTGGCCTATATGGGACATACGATGCACAGCCACCTGTTGCATTTCTATATCCTGGCGGGCCCCGATTTCCTCATGGGCCCCACTTCGGACTACACCACGCGTAATGTCATCGGCGTTATCGGCAAACACCCGGATTTGGCCAAAAAGATCGTGCGCAATCGCTGGCTCGCACAGATGGCGACCCAGAAGCTGGGCGGTAAAGCCATTCATCCGGACGTAGCCGTACCGGGCGGCTGGGCAAAGCCAATCACCGAAGACGAGCGCAAGGAAGTCAAGGAGATGTTCCAGGAGGTCTATGACTTCGCCTTGTTCGGGATCGATTTCGTCAAGAAGAACGTCTTCCCTGCGTACCTTGACTTTATAGCAAACACCGCTGTGTTCAATACAGGATTCCTTGGGCTAGTCAAGGACGGCGATTTAGAGCTTTACGACGGTAAATTACGCATGATGCAGGCCGACGGGTCTTACGAGGATTTCGAAGCCTCAAACTATACCGACCACATCTCAGAGCACATTGAACCCTGGACTTATATGAAATTCCCCTACATGAAGAAGGCCGGTGGATTCAATATGGACATCGACAACCCGCAGGGCATCTATCGCACCAATGCTCTGGCGCGTATGAATGTCTGCGACAAGATTCCCACGCCCAAGGCCCAGGCCGAGCTCGAGGAGTTCCGCGAAAAATTCGGTAAACCGGCAATGCCAACCTTCCTCTATCACTGGGCGCGGCTGATTGAGATCGTTTACGCCGCAGAACGGGCGATGGAGTTGGTCGATGATTCCGAGATCACCAGTGAGGACATCCGCCTCAAGCTCGAGCCCATGGCCGGACGCGGCGTGGGTGTGGTTGAGGCTCCGCGCGGAACCTTGATCCACGACTATACCACCGACGACAAGGGCCTCATCATAAAGGCCAACATCATAGTGGGCACTACGCACAACAACGCGCCCATTAACATGTCGGTCAAGAGCACTGCCAAGGCGCTGATCAAGGACGGTAATTACGATCAGGGTATCCTCAACCAGGTGGAGATGGCCATCCGCGCCTATGACCCGTGCCTGTCCTGCGCCACGCACGAGATGGACGGCTCGATCCCGGTCAAGATTGAGATCGTAAGTTCCGACGGCAAGGTGTTGGATACGCTTACCAATAGCTAGGGAACTCTATCTGCAGCAATTTGCTAAGAACAGATATTGTTCATCAATTCTATCTCATTGGATTATTATCTATAATCCGGTAGTGTAAAACGTATAAACGATAAGTCATGAAATATGGACAAAAAAAGAATATCGCCGTGGTGTGCAGCTAAGACGCTGGTCTTAGGCTGTGGGAATATCCTGTTCGGTGACGACGGATTCGGTCCAACTGTCGCAGGCTACCTCAATAATAATTACCGGATTCCGGATGGTGTTCTGATAGAGGACGCTGGCACCGGTATCCGGGAGATGCTCTTCGATATCTCATTGAGCGAGATTTATCCATCAACGCTCGTCATCGTGGACTGCGTGGATAAGGGCCGAAGGCCCGGCGAATCTTTTGAGATAGAACTAACCGACATCCCAAAGGAAAAGATCGATAACTTCACCATGCACAACGCTCCCACTGCCAATTTGCTCAGAACCATCAAGGAGGAGAAGAAAGACATCAATGTCACGATTTTGGTGTGTCAATCCAAGCTGATTCCCGACGAGATGCAGATGGAACTCTCCGACGAGGTTAACGCGGCTGTGCCCAGGATGGCGCAGCTTATTTATGACCGTTTTATCAGTACGGCCCAATGAGGGCAAAGGGGTATCTAACTCGCTATTTTTGCTGCCGGAACGATCTCGAAGCTCTGAACTACCTCGACAGACTCGAATCGATTATGCGAAGAAGTGGTTCCGAGGACCTGAAAAACGTGCTGAAAATCCTGGTCAACCGAATATCAGCCGATCCAGTCACACGCAAGGTCACCTGTACCTTCTATAAGCTCCCAATTCCGCGCCATGAGAACAACTGTGTCGGTTTTGTTATGCCGGAGGCCGGAATCGAACCGGCACGGGGTTTGTGCCCCACTGGATTTTGAGTCCAGCGCGTCTACCAGTTTCACCACTCCGGCATTTGTACGTAGCAAGTTTATTCTTTGTGCGAGACATGTCAAGAGGATTCAACGTCAGGCTTGCGTAACCACACATCTCGGGTTCCATCATCGGATACCGTGAACTGCGTCACTTCAAGCGCTGCGAATAGCTCACGAATCTCATCGTCACTGTAATATCGCCAGAGCATTCCGGCACGTCGCCCAGATTTGTATCTCCAGGTGCCGTCCCGTAAGACCTCGAAGGAATCAGGATCATCATCCTCCATCCCGTCGAACGTAACCCATGCCAGACCACCCGCGCAAAGCGAATCCACAATGTTGGTCGCTGCAAGTGTTGCCTGATCGATTGGCATGTGATCCAGCACCGATCTGCATAGAATCGCATCGAAGTAGTCTCTTCTCACATATTCCTGCGCAGGAATCACTGCGGTAGTCACTTCTGCTCCGGTCCGTTCCGACCAACTCCTGACCCAGTCGATGGCCGACTGCGAAATGTCAACTGCGGTAACATCGAATCCATGTGCGGCAAGCGCGATAGCCCAGCGGCCAAATCCACACCCAAGATCGAGTAAGCGTCGACAGCCGTTGTCTTTCAACTTGCGGACAGCCATTTTCACAACTTCTGAAGTTGGCAGCGTGAAATCGCATTCGACATTCTTGAAACATCGATTCCAAAACGCCTGGTTGTCTCTGGATAATCTGGAGTTTGTCATGGAATGATTGGCGGTGATAATCAGAACCGTACCCGTTTTTTCTTCGTCGAGTCAGGCTGATCGAGGTTGAATTTCTCGGAATGCTTGCGAATGTAGTCGCTCGCAGCGCTGTGCAAGTGGCACGGCTCAGTCGGGACTGTCCTGTTTGTGAATACTTCGCGAGCGACATGCGGGCAGTTGTCGGTAGCCAGTTCGCATGTTTCGAGACAAATATCCTCGAAGATTATTCCTTCCGGAATCTCGAAATCCTCAACTCGCAGTGTCTCATGGGCTGCAATCATAAACGGTGTCCACATCGGAAGTCCGTTTTTCGCGCCGGTCTGATTCTTGCCAAGAGTAGTGAAGCCGTCTGAGAATCCTGTCCAGGCTCCGGTCGTGATCTGCGGGGTATATCCGACAAACCAATTGTCTGAAAAATCGGCCGAGGTTCCGGTCTTGCCGCCGCATGGCCTGTAGAAACCTCGAGGGCGTATGCTCCTGCCGGTACCTTCTTCGACGACCGATTGCATCATGTTGACCATGATGTATGCAGTCTGTGGTGGCAGCACCTCCTCGCCGGGTGAAATGAGATTCTCCTCGAGGATGTTGCCATATCTATCTACCACCTTGAGGATGAACCTCGGCTTGATATGAATGCCGTGGTTCGGGAACACCGAGAAAGCCGAAACCAGTTCGATCAGTCGTACCTCACTGGTCCCGATCGCCAGAGTGACAACTGGTTGCAGGGGAGAGGTGATCCCCATCTTGCGAGCGAAGAATACCGTTCGCTGCGGCTGCAGCATCTGGAGCAGCTTGATCGCAACTACATTGCGCGAGAGTTTGAACGCATCGCGCAGGGTCATCTTGCCCAGGAACTTGAAATCGAAATTGTGCGGCCGATAATCCTTCTGGTTTGGAATGGATATGGTGACCGCGTTATCGTAGAACGGATCACAGGGACGCATGCCGCTTTCAATCGCCGCTGTGTAGACAAACGGCTTGAACGCCGACCCCGGTGATCTGAGCGCCTGCACGGCGTTATTGAACTTGAAGCGCGAGAAATCCTTGCCGCCGACCATAGCGATGACGTCGCCGGTTTTGTTGTCGATTGACACGAGCGCCGCCTGAATCTCTTTGTAGCGATACGCGATGGAATCTCCGACCGAATCATAGTAAACTTCGGTATGCGCCGGATCATTGTACTTAAACAGCTTCGCCGTCAGTCGTTGCAAAGAATCTGCATGCTCTTTGACAACGCGATCCGCCACACGCTGCAGTTTGGGATCGATCGTGGTGTAGACCTGTAATCCTCCCGAGTAGACCTCGTCCTCGCCGTATTGTTCGACCAGATACTGCCTGACCATCTCCGTGAAGTATGGCGCCTCGCCGACCGGCCGCTCGGCCGGGTTCGTGACTATCGACAGATTCTGCAGGCTGTCGCATGTTGCCCTCTCGATCATGCCTTCAATACTCATTCGCGACAACACATAGTTTCTTCTCTGAAAAGCGCGGTCCGGATCCTTCAATGGCGAATACCTGTTCGGAGCCTTGAGGATAGCAGCGAGCAGCGCAGATTCCTCGATGTTCAGCAGTTCCGCATCCTTGCTGAAGTACGCTCGCGCAGCGGCTTGAATTCCATACGCGCGCTGGCCGAAATAGTACTGATTGAGATACATCTCGATGATTTCACTCTTGGAATACGCTCTCTCGATCTTGATAGCCGTCAACGCTTCCTTGAATTTTCTCATCAGAGAGACTTCTCTGTTCAGGAAGAGAATCCGCGCAAGTTGCTGAGTGATGGTCGATGCGCCCTGCGAACCGAAGCCTTGCGTGATATTCTTGTAGACCGCACGAAGCGCATCGTAGCTCGATATTCCCCAATGGTCGTAAAACCGCGCGTCTTCTGCTGCAAGCAGGGCATCTATCATGTGCGGCGGAATTCGATTGAATGGGATAAGTATTCGCTGCTCATTGAAATATGTCTGCAGAACCGTCCCATCCTTTGCGTAGATGCGAGTGATCAGGGATGGCTCGATGTCGTGCAACTGCTCGATCGATGGCAGGTCTTCGTTGTAGGTCCGGATGATCTCCGAGGACACCAGCACAGCAAAAATCAGAATGAGGGCTGCAGCGGCGAGCGCGAGGTAGAGGTCTCGCCTGCTTCGCTCAGGCGTCTGGCCATCGTCAGTCGACTTATTTCTACGTAAGTATCTCACACCAGCTTATACTCATCCGTAATAGTGCCTGTCGCATGAACCGCAATTTTTGTAGTGTTGTCAACTTTTTTGCAGCGGCACAGTTGTCCGGTGTGTATACTGAACTGTCGCATGGCTCAGTTTCGCCGGGTCTTGCTGACGACAGAGTCGGCAGTGTGACCTGGCGATACTGGCAGACTGTTGCCTGACTCGGCGTCTACTGATCGGCAGTTCATCGGTCGTTGATCCCGTCCTCCTGGACCCCGATCCGCGAGGGGATCCCCGAGGGACAGGGAGCGTGGCAATCTCATGTCAGACAAAGCATTTCCAGAACTGAGATCACCACGTCGCTGTAGCTCCTCGTGATGACGACAATACAGACCCGCGCCCAAATGGGTTTTTCAACAAGCCCAACCGAGAGGATGACTTACGATGAGAATGATCAACATATCCGTGCTTCTTTTACTCATACCGCTGTTTTTCGCGACTTCTTATCAGGCTTCAGCCGAAATCGTGGTCGTGACAAAAGCGTTTCCGGACTCCGAGGGCGACTCGTGGCCCCGCGAATATTTCGATGTCGATCATCTGTTCTTCGAGTTTCCGGACAGCATGTTCATTCAAGTAGGAAAGAACGATGTTGTCATTCATCCGACAGTCACCCGGAAACTCAACACCGTAAGGGGCAAGCCCTTTGTCGACAAAGCGTGGGTGAACATCATCGATCTCGAAAAAAAGCGATACTTCGCCGGAAAACTCGATCGTTGGTTCGACCTCGATTCATCCGGGCTGATCCGGATCCGCGACGGTTTCGATTCCTGCCACATCTACCTCAAGTCATGTATCCATCCCGGCGCCCCCGATGATTCGTGCGAGGTCGAGCGGGCCACGTTGTACGACAGCCTCGACATCGACGATATAGCCTATATTGTCTTCAGTAGTTTCAATTTTCCCAGAGATGTCGGTCGGGATGTGCTCCTGACGTCGAAATACTACTACCGCAAGCTTCTCGGATATATTACCCATGAGGTACCGATAGAATCATACCTGGACCTTCAGGAATCAGATACTAAACGAGTGCCTGTCAAGTGCAACTGCATGCCATATTTCCGGGCCGGGTCGGTCAGGAAAGTGATCTACATAGGTGCTCAGTCGCGCTGAACGGCTCTATGCCACCGCAGTATCCTGCTTCAGCCACACGGTCCTCTGCGGGAATGGTATTTCGATGTCGGCTTCGTTGAGCTTATCGTAGATCATCTCGCGAAGCTCGTTTTGCGTCGTCCACTGGTCCGTGATTGCAGCGGCTCTGCCTCTGAGCGAAAAATCGACGGACGAATCACCAAGTTCGATCATGTGCACTTTGGGCTTTGGACTCTCCAGAACCTTCGGGTGATCTGATGCGCATTGCAGCAGTATCCTGCGGACTTTGTCCATATCCGCGCCGTACGCCACTCCGATATTGACCTTTATGCGAATCTGCGAGTCGGGATAGGAGATGTTCTCGATCTTGGAAGTGAGAAGTTCGCGATTCGGAAGGATTATCAGGGTGTTCTCGAACGTGATGAATCTGGTCGATCTCAGGCCGATCTGGTAGACGTCGCATTTCTCGCCACCGGTCAGGATGACCCGATCGCCGACCCTGAACGGTCTGTCGACCATAATGATGAATCCGGAAATCATATTCTCGATTGTATCCTTCGCGGCGAGAGCGATGGCGAGAGACCCGACGCCGAGCACAGTCAGCAGGGCTTTGATGTCGATGCTGAAATGATCGAGGATTATCAGCATGGCGACAACAAGCGTGACCATGCGGAGCGCCCTGTTGAACAGGGGAAGGAACTCCGAGTACATCTGCGCATCGGCTCCCTGAGCGACACTCTGGGTAAGCCACAGTCCGACGATGTTCACGAGTCTCATCGCTATGACAGTGACCAGGATCGCGCCAATCGTCCAGATAATGCCATCCGCATATTTGCTCGTCCAGCCGATCTGCTCAGGGAAGCTCTGTGTGAGATGATCCATCAGCACCGCAAAGCCCATTACAAGTATGAACCAGAAAAACGGACGTGTGACAGCCTTGATAATGTCGTCGTCAAGTGTTGTCTTTGTTTTTGCGGCAAGCCTGTTCTTCAGGTTTCTCAGGAACCACAGGCTCACCGCCGCAGCGACAAATGTACCGATCAGGATTGCGCCGATAATAATCAGCTCTTTCGCCCAGACCGGAAGGTTCAATGTCTCAAGCATTTCTCCTCCTATTTGACCTGTAACTTGATATCCTCTGTCTCGAATCTTGATCTGACTGTGATTGTGTCGCCAAAGACTGCGACAGGTTCAGCATACTCAAAGGGCGAGAATGTGCCGGGGGAGAGGTAGCCGTCTCCGTTGCGGTCGTAGAATCCGGTGAAGACATAAATTCCGGGAATGACATCTATGTGGAATCGCCCCTCGGTATCGTAGTCGAGTTTCCGCCACTCTCCGCGCGGGAGATGTCTGAAATGGATAACCGGGGGAGTCTGCCGGAACATGCTCGCAGAAACGACCGTCCCCGAGAACGATCCGAGCGAATCGAAATTCGGGGTATGGACACGAAAAGAATATACCGAGTCCGAATGTGCGTTTCCGAACCTGTCGGAGATATATGCCAAATCCAGATATCCCGTATAGCCGGTCGCCTGCCTCAGCGTGTCATCCGAGCGGAATTGAAGAGTGAAAGGATCGAGCTGCTCATACCCGCAACTCATGAACATAGAATCCGGATCAACGAGCACGAGACCTGCTCTATCTCCGACCACCATGATCGGTTCTGTGAAATGTATCGTAATATCTCGATCGGTCAGCACGCCGTGCGCACCGTCCGAAGAAGAGACATCTTTAACATCCGGCGGTTTCCTGTCGCCCCCCACAGGGTAAAGCAGCAGGATGGAATCATCGATTATATTGCACTCGTTACCGTAGATGTCCGTGAGCTTATCGATCCGAAGATACAGCTCTTCGACATCAGTCAGTTCAGGCATGATACCGACGAATGAATCTACTGTATCGCTCATGGCGAATATCCGGTCGATCGTCACTGTATCCGACATATCCGACCTGATCAGTCGAATCTCACACTGCTCTGCTTCATGATTAAGCGCCATTCCAGTTAACTCAATTTCGATCAGGAGGTCCTGATTGATCAATGCATGCTTCACCTTTAGAAGCGCAGTATCTCTCGCGAATAGGTCCATATCATTATCAAGCGAAGTGATAGCGCCCTGATCGAGAATGATCGGAGCGACAGGGAGCGCGATCTTCTCTTTCGGCGGCGTCCAGCGCCTGTTATGGTTTCCATCGTCGAAAGCAAATAGAATGTACTGGCCGGACGACACATAGTTCAGTTCGAACGACCCGTCGGAGCCGGTCTGAGTAAAATACTGCGGTTGTGACGATGTCACATCAATGGTATCGAGTTCCGACAGATAGTATGCCGCCACCGTAGCGCCTGCGAACGGCTTTCCACCTGACCGAACCAGCCCGGCAATCCGTCCGCTGTCGAGCGATTCGCCGGTCGAGAACGCAAGCGTGTGAGAGTTTATCAGTTTGTTGCGATGCTCGTCAGCGGCGCCCGATCCGATTGTGACCAGATACGTGCGATCAATCTGCAGGGAGTCTGAAAAGCTGAGGATCAGGTCGTTCTTTTTCCAGCGAATCCGCAGGTCGCCTTCGGTCGGGGGCGCCATGAAGATCGCGTTTGCAAGGCTCTTCTTATCCATTCTTTCTGAGAACCCGATAACTATTTCGGGCGTCAAATCAACACCGATCGACTCATTTTCTGGAGACGTATAGAGAATTTCCGGGGCTGTCTTGTCCTCCGGTCCACCGGGGGGTGGAAGTTTCCTGGCGCAGGAGAAAACTATTGGCAGAATAACAAGTGCTAATACCAGGATTCGGAGTCTCACCTGGTTAATTTCTCCTTTATCTGCTCACTCTCCGGATTCAAATCGAGAGCTTTTTGCCAGTTCTTCCGAGCCTCGTCATGTTTATCGAGGCTGAAACATATATCGCCCAAATGCTCATAAAGGATATAGTCATCTTCAACCATCAGGTCAATCGCTTTTCGTATCTGTGTCTCGGCATCTTCATATCGACCGAGCCTGTAGAGAACCCAGCCGTATGAATCGAGATATGCGCCGTTGTCAGCATCCATGTCGAGCGCCGTACTGATGAGCTCCAGCGATTCGTCCAGATTGATCCCGAGGTCCGCCCACATGTATCCGAGGTAGTTCATTGTCGGGGCATGCCTGGGATCAGCCTCGAGGATTCGCTCGAACACGACGGCAGCGGAATCGTGCTGAGATGTCCGCTCCAGAGCCGATCCGAGCATGAACAGAAATCTTATCTCATCCGGATGTTTCTTCACAAGGGGGCCGGCAATCGCGAGCACTTCGCCGTATCTCTCCGCGCGACCGAACGCAGTGGCAAGGTAGAACTGAGCATCCTCACGACCGTTCGTAGATCGCGTAACGCCGTCACGAAGTACATCTATCGCGAGATCGACACTGTCCTGATCGAGATATATCATCCCCAGATTGATATAACCATCTGGGAGCGAATCGGCGACATCGACCAGATTCCAGAAGAATCCTTTCGCGTCCTCGATCCGGTCTTCATAAACCGCAATTCTTCCCCTGAAGAAATTCGCATACATGGAACGCGGGTCCTGTGCAAGCTCGCGAGCGAATATGCTGTCTGCAAACTGGAAAGCTCCGAGTTCAAACGCTATCTGTCCGGCGCGGTCGATTATCGGCAGCTTCTCGGATATATTCTCGAAAATCCAGCGTGCCTGATTAAGCGCAGCGGTAGTGTCATTCTGATCTTCATACATCTCGGCGAGATACAGACGAAACGCATGCATCTCCGGACTCATTTCGAGACCCTGCAACAATATCTGTTCCGCCTCGTCCGGTCGATTCTGCATGCGCAGAAGCGCTGCCATCTTTATATACGATCCTACGTTTGAAGCAGTCGGGTCGAGCGCTATCGATCTCCGGTAGGCTTCGATTGCAGCGTCGTCGTTCCGACGAGCCGTCTCGAGTTCTGCTATCTCTGCGTAGATCGCGGGGCTGGGATTTACCTTCGCCACCTGAGCATAGTGAGCGATCGCCTCGTTTGAATTGCCCCGTTCCTTCTCGAACGTCCCAAGAAACCAGTGCGCGTGCATATCATCCGGCTGCATTCTCAGGACCTTGCGGTAAGCGCGTTCCGCTTCCACCTGATTCCCGAGAATACGATGGCAATTCGCGATCAGAGCATACGTCTGAGCATCTTTGTAGAAAATCTTGCGAGCATTTTCGAGCGCGATCTCCGGTTGTCTCAGGCGAAAATAGAGATTCGCAAGAGCATAGAGTATCTCGCTGTTTCCGGGAGCATGTTTGAGCGCCTCCTTGTAGTTAGTTATGGCTGCCGGATACTGCCCCGCCTTCTCGGCGATGAGAGCGCTCGCATAGTAGGAAAACGCAAATCTGTTGACGATGGGTCGCGGTTGTTCCTGTTTGGATGGAACGGTCGTTGTGATTTTCGTGCCGGAACTGCATCCGGAGACGAGAGCCGACGCCAGAATCGCCACAACGCATATTTTCAACAGAGCTTTGTTCATGGAGCTACCAATTCTTAAACAAGCGCACAGCCCTTACGTTCGATTTCAGTCGATGACTAATCTGTACCATCCCCGCTTGCCGACTTTAAGGACGTGCTCGCCGGAAAAGGGAAGAGCTGTGGAGAAATCTACTTTTCTCTCGCCGTCTATTTGGAAGCCTCCGTGTACGATGAGATTCCTTGCAGCAGTCCCTGATGAAGTAATCTCGTTGTCAGCCAAGAAGCGAGGCCAATAAATCTCGCCGGATTCTTCATAGTCCTTCGATGAACATTTCATTATCGGCATATCTTCCGGTACCTCACGCTTCGAGAAGACTTTCTCGAAATCGGCTCTTGCCTTCTCAGCCTCATCGGGAGAGGCGTACATCGACGCGATCGCCACGCCGAGGCGCTTCTTGATCTCCATCGGGTTGACCGACGGATCGGCGAGCTGTTGCTCGATTTCTGTGAGCCTGTCATCCGGCTCATCTGTTAAATACCGAAAGTATTTCGCGATCATCGTATCCGGAATCGACATGATCTTTCCGAATATTTCTGACGCAGGCTCGGTTATGCCAATGTAGTTGCCGAGCGATTTCGACATCTTCTGATCACCATCGATGCCTTCGATCAAAGGCAGCGTCAGTGTGACCTGCGGCTCGACGCCGTATGTCTCCTGTATCTGGCGGCCGGTCAGCAGATTGAAAAGCTGATCGGTGCCGCCGATCTCGATATCCGCACGCACAGCCACAGAGTCATACGCCTGCATCAGGGGATAGAGAAGCTCATGGATTGCGATTGACGATCCGGATTTGTAGCGTTTCTCGAAGTCGTCACGTTCGAGCATCCTGGCAAGCGTGAAACTGGAACAGAGCTTCAGTATCTCAGTAAATGTCATGCCCTCGAACCATTCGCTGTTGCGTCTCACCTCGGCCTTTGACTCGTCGACAATCCTGAAGAATTGATCGAGGTATGTCTGCGCGTTCGTCTCGATATCTTCGGCGGATACGAGAGGCCTCGTCGACGACTTCCCGGACGGGTCCCCGACCAGCGCAGTATAGTCTCCTACGATCACGATCACCGTGTGTCCAAGGTCCTGAAACTGCCTCAGTTTGCGCAGGCCGACTGTGTGTCCGAGGTGGATATCCGGCGCGGTCGGATCGAATCCCTGCTTGACCCTCAGCGGTCGTCCTTCATTCACAGACATCTCGATCTTCCGTTCGAGTTCGCCCTCGGGAAGGAGATCGACGACATTGCGTTTGATCAGTGCGAGTTGTTTTTTGATGTTCAACATGTTCCTTCGACTATATCGGGTCGCAATATCAATTACTGAACAAGCGTATCTAATAACACGATTTGGCGACAGTCGCAAGGAAAAACAGATAGACTTCATCGAGATATTGTACTTGCAATGATTGCCTGCACGTCTTAGAATTTCTGTGGGCGGCAGACGTCCTCGCAAAGTCCTGAGTCTCGAAGGGCGAGTCCTGAGCCTCAAAGGGTCTGCCCCTCTTGTGCTAACATCGGCACATGTGGAGAGGTTGTCCCAAAAGTGCCATTTTCCAGTAGGTCGGCGTTCCGCAGCAGGCGAAGCCTGCAAGAAACCCGACACCTGCAACTGCACTATTTTCGAAAATATACTCGTGTCGCATCCTGAAACACAGGAGCGAATCGAGAATGCGAGATCACAGGTCTCGCAGTACTAACCGGAAATACTCAGCCGCGATGTCGGTAAGTCTAAGTACCAGAGAATGAAAACGCGGCTCAGGTAACCGATTGCTCTCAAGCACATTTTGCAGGGGAGATATCCAGGACATTCAGGTGGCTCATAGGCGGGATGCCGGCAAAAAAGCTAAAGGCAAATGAAATGAAAACTTTTTTGTTGATTCCGGGATTAAAGGTTATTAAACTGGGCGCAATTCTTCGGATGGGTCGGGTTGGTCGACTCTGGCTCAGGACGTTCTTACGTGATCGACACCGAGGGTGAGAAATACAATATTGTTGCTGGAGTTGAAGTCAGTTGTTTCATACTCGACCAGCAAGAGTTAAGTCGTTGGAATAGAAGGAGGTTCCCGGCAGTTTTCTGAAATATCCCAGTAGATTGTTCAGAAAGATGGCTTCTTTCTGAAACATGGCGGGAGGGCTGTGACGCGTACTGCGTATTTTTTCTCGCCATTTGGGCAAAGGGACATTGCGATCTATCGCACTATATAACAGGATGTTAGACTTGTTCAATCAGCACCAGGAACAAGCCCCTGTCACAGTTGAGACAGCGATTCTGTCGCTCGGCAAGCCCGTTGCGATGTATTGTGGAGAACACGGGGTTCAAAACGCATAACATCGCAGGGGTTGACGCCATGGGGACTTGGAAGCATACGCGGCCGCTTCTGGTCGCGCTGATCATCGTGATAATTCTGTGCGCCTTCTCGACGCCTGCAAATGCACAGATCAACTCCACCCGGCAGGCTGGAACATCTTCAGCGGCGTTTCTCAAAATTGGCGTTGGCGCTCGGGCAATGTCGATGGGTGGCGCTTTTGTAGCTGTGGCTGACGATGCTACCGCAGGCTACTGGAACTCGGCAGGACTGGCGCAGCTCAGCAGTACCGAAGTCCTTTTTATGCACAGCAGTCTGTATCAGGATATCAATTTGGAGCATTTCTGTGTCGGATTCCCGGTCAGCAATTCTATCGTGCTGGGGATCGGTGCCACTTACCTCGATTATGGCTCATTCGAGGGATATGATCTGAATAATCAGCCCTCCGGTTCCTACTCTGCGAACGCGATGGTACTCTCATCATCGGCTGGAATCGGTCTGACCGACCGGCTGAGCGTTGGAATTACCGGAAAAGTCCTCAGCGAGAAGCTGGACCGGGCTGTGGCCACCGGCTACGCGCTCGATCTTGGAGCGCTCTACACGACTGGTGCAGTCTCCCTCGGCATTCAGATGAGCAATATCGGTACAGGGCTGAAATACGAGACTGAACAATACCCACTGCCAACCTCGATCAGCGCAGGCATCGCGATGAGCCTGCTCGACAATCGACTTCGGATAGCGACCGATCTGTCGAAGCCGAACGACAACGCCGTGTCGATCCATCAGGGTCTCGAATACTGCTATGAGAACACTATCTTCATGCGAACCGGCTACAGTCACAGGTTTGCTGATCTCGAAACATCTCAGTCGACCGGTATGGCTTTCGGCGCCGGAATCAGGCATTCTGCAGGCGAAATAGACTACTCTTACGTGCCGGACGACAAGTTCGGTGATATGCACCGCGTAGGCTTCAGACTCCGCTTCGGTGGAACAGATTGACGATCGAGATCAACTCACTAATTCCCAAGCCTATTTAAGTACTGTTTAAGAACTTGCTTCGATCTACAGGCAGAGGCTCCGACATTACGCGATCATCTTTTGTGCAACTGTATGCATACAATCTGTCAACTTATGCAGGATAGTGTTACCCATTCAGGTATGTCCCCCTTAGCTTCTCCAGTGCTGGGTATGTGGCTGAGTCCCCGGTGGGGCGGACGGCATATTCTGTAAGCTAATCAGCTACATCACAATAAGTTATTATTGAGGATAGTATCGATCCGCGATTCATGCGCACACACCCTGAAATATCCTGGAATGGCATCAACTGGCAGTGCATTTGCTTAATCCATTGCCAGGTTAGTACACGTATATCTGAGACGGCACGCAAGGGAGAACACAGCAGATATGTTGACTCATCACAGCGCCAATCATTCCAGGAAGGACGTGATGAGTAAGAATTGCTTCCTGACCTACCGTCAGGGGCTGAGTCTGACCATTCCGGGATCATCTCAGACGACAGTAAAGTCCCCGTGGACGTATCGAGCGGATGGCATTCAGAGAGTTCGCAATGCCATTCTCGGCCTTGGCGCGTCTTTGGAATATGCCTTCAGAGACCTGATCCTCTCTAACGCTATTGTTCTGATCTTTTTTGTATACACAGCCACAGCCCTGAGATTTCGATCTGTGGCATCGACAGCGTGGCTTGGTTCAGCCGTAAAGAGGACCGTTGATGTTCTGAGTTCGTTCTTTGGCCTGGTCGCACTGATGCCGCTATTCTTGTTTGTCGCGATTGCCATCAAGCTTGACTCTGAAGGACCGGTATTTTTTGCGCAGTTGCGTGTAGGCAGAAACAGGCGGAGGGACGCGGAAGGCCGATCCGTACGAGTTGTATATAGAGGACGGGACAGGCGCAGGGAAGACACCTATGGTCAGCCGTTCTATGTCCTGAAATTCCGCAGCATGGTTCACCACGCCGAAAAGAGAAGCGGTCCGATCTGGGCCACGAAGAATGACCCGCGCGTTACGAAAGTCGGGGCTTTCCTTCGCAAGACCCGGATAGATGAGTTGCCGCAGCTTGTCAACGTCCTGCTCGGACATATGAGCCTCGTCGGTCCACGTCCGGAGCGGCCGGTTTTCGTCGAATCCCTCTCCAACGATATCGAGGAATATCGCGGCAGACTCAATGTCAAGCCCGGAATCACCGGCCTGGCGCAGGTAATCGGCGGATATGATACGTCCGTCTCAAGCGTTAGAACCAAAGTCAAACATGATCTGCATTACATACGACACTGGAGTCTTGTACAGGACTCGAAGATTTTGCTCAGAACTGTACTTGTTGTGATTACAGGAAAGGGCGCTTTTTAGACTTATTTCTGGTGCTGACGGGAGCCGGGTCATTCAATCGATCCGGCTTTCGTTTTTTGATCTGAGGCTGGCTGGCAGTATTTTTGTTGCATTGACTATCAACCAACTCTATATTTCGCCGAAAATCAATGTAGTGGTAAGAACAAGGAAGTTCCGGAGTGTCAGAATGACGCAATATTTTCTTAGGGTAATTCTCATACTTGTGGCGCTCACGGCGACAGCTCTCGCCCAGGACGGCAATCTGACGGTCGAATCGAAGCCGTCCGGCACGACTGTCGTGCTTGAAGGAGAATACGAACTCGCCGGCGTCACACCTGTGACTTTCAATCAGAACCTGTTTGGCAGGTACATGCTGACGGCGCGGCGCGGCGGATACGAGGATTACTCTACGACTGTGGTCCTCGCGGGCAGCCAACCGACGACCATCACATTTGACATGGTACCGAAGACGCGCTGGAAAGCGGCAATAAGATCGATTGCGCTGCCGGGATGGGGACAGATATATTCCGGGCAGAAATTGCGCGGCGGGCTGTATACGTTCGGCACGGTATTATCTCTTCTTGCATTTGCGGTTGCTGACGACGATTTCCGTGACAAGCGCAACAGCTATAACGACCTTCTCGATGAGTACAATAATTTGCGCAGTCTTGCCGAGATGCGAGGCATCAGGCCGAGACTCGACGACGCGCAGCAGGAGGCGTACGACGCGGAGTCGTTCAAGCAAGTGACAATCGGCGTGGTTGCCTTTATCTGGGTATTTAATGTTATCGATGCGGCGCTGTTTTTCCCCGAGAGCGGTTATTCGGTCGGGGGACCGGCCTCGATATCGCTGAACACGGGCGAGGAATTCGATCGCCTGCAGTTGAATCTGGCAGTCAGGTTTTAGGTGGTGAATATGAGAAGAACATTCTTATGTGTAGTCGTTCTGCTGATGACAATCTCGGGTTGCTCGCGGGAGATCGACAAGGTTTCTGATTCGGACAGCCTGCCGATTGCGCCCGGTCCCGCAACCGATCTCTCAGTTGAGATTGGGGACAGGATGATCACGCTCAGATGGCAGAGCGTTGACGATGCCGATATGTATCTGATCTATCGCTCCGATTCTAATGCATCGCATTTCGAGCTTCTCGATTCCTCAGAGACTTCGAGTTTCGCCGACCGGGGACTTCAGAACGGCATCAGATTTTTCTACGAGGTCTCGTCTGTCGGACTCGATGGAATTGAGGGCGACAGGTCTCGCTCTGTTTCGGGAGTGCCGGGTCTTTTCTCGATCCAGATATCCGGAGGCAGCGAATTCACGAACAATCGCGACGTGTCGATAATCTCGGTCTTCCCGAACGGGACATCGCACATCATGATCTCCAACACATCAGGCTTCTCGGGCGCTGTATGGGAGACCGCTTCGGAAGGTGTGACATGGGAGCTGCCTGATCAGGACGGGTCGCACACGGTCTATGCGAAATTCAAGATGCTGGACGGGAATGAATCGAGCGACTATGTCAGTGACGACATAACGCTCGACCGGGTCGCCGTCATCGAAAGTCTGGAGGCAGACGACGGCGGTTCGATACTGTCTGCGGGTGATGAAATCCATTTCCGAATGACAACGAACGAAGCTGGCGGTTTCGCACAGATAGAGTTTGCCGGACTCGGAGATTTCGAGCTGTTCGACAATGGCTCATCCGGGGATCCTGTCGCCGATGACGGTATCTATGAACTCGATTTCGTAATTCCACCCGAACTGGAATTTGAAGACGGGGTGATCACCGGCACGTTCCGCGACGCAGCCACGAACCAGGCCCCGGAGATTGTACTCGATCACACTATAAGCGTCAGGAATGCGCCTGAGCGCGTCACTCTGTTTCTTAATGGCGCTTTCGAGGATCGTATCGAGCTTGGATGGACACGCAGCAACGCTGCGGATTTTGCATCCTACAGGGTTTACCGCTCGAATACAGCCGTCGTCACCGAAAACTCGCATTTTGTGACCAAGCTGAATTCGGAATCACAAACTACCGTGACAGATACTTTTGTCACTCCGTCAGAAGAGTACTACTACATGGTTATCGTGATGGACGTCACTGGCCTTATGTCCTACAGTAATATCCTGGGCGTGACCACTCCGGACAACGAACCGCCCGAGGATGTGGTTGTCGCATTCGAGAAAACCGACTCGACGAGCTTCAGGTTGACATGGACCAGGAACAGAGATTCTGATTTCGAATCATACAGGATTTACCGATCGACCACTTCGGATGTGACAGACAACCCTGCCGACCTGCTGAACATAGTGAACTCTCAGTCTACGACATCCTTCTCAGGCGACGATGAAGGGGAGACTTATTTCTATCGCATCTATGTTTACGACCGAT
>CBDUQR010000008.1:0-76342 GCA_965369655.1 uncultured bacterium
AACAAAGAGCTTGGTCGTAAGGAGGGGATGGCGAAAGATTACGGCAACCTCGGGATTGTGTATCAGACTCGCGGCGATCTGGACAAGGCGGAGGAGATGCATTTGAAGTCTCTGAAGATCGAAAAAGAGCTTGGTCGTAAGGAGGGGATTGCGAGTGATTACGGCAACCTCGGGATTGTGTATTTGACTTGCGGCGATCTGGGCAAGGCCGAGAAGATGTATCTGAAATCTCTGGAGATCAACAAAGAGCTTGGTCGTAGGGAAGGGATTGCGAGTCAGCACGGCAACCTCGGGAATGTGTACCTGACTCGAGGCGATCTGGACAAGGCCGAGGAGATGTATTTGAAGTCTCTGGAGATCAACAAAGAACTAGGATTGAAGGAAGGGATGGCGAAAAACTATCTCAATCTGGGACTAATCTCGGCAAATCGTCGAGATATAGATGAAGCTACTCAATACTGGAAGAAAGCGCAGCGATTGTACAAGCAGATCGGGATTACGAGAGAAGTACAGAAGGTCACAGCGTTGCTGGATAAGGCGCTGGAACAATCAACTGGCGCGAAGTGAGCCTCGAAGAAGCGTGTCACTAAGAAACCAGGCAGAAAGACCATTACAAAGAAAACCGCCAAGAAAACTGCGAAGAAGAAATCAAGAAAAGTTACAAAGAAAGTATTCCGCAAGAAATCAAAGTAGAGACCGGTGGCCTGCCCCCTTGGGGCAGTTGAGTAGGGTTGAACCCGTAGCGAAGCGGGGTGATTCAGCCAATAAAGAAAGATGTCAGGATCACAGGGATCCTGACCTACTCGCCATTGACAGTTCGCCAGGTGTCGGCGAGTGAGTGTGCGATTGTTTTTACAACCTTCGCATTGGTCCAGTATTCCGTATGGCATGACGGATTCCAGCAACGGTGCCACCATCCCACATTGAACTTGCTGTTGTGTCAGGTCTTGAACCCGCACGAGCGGGATTGTGACCTGACACTCCATTGGCTGCATTGACAATGGCAGCAGGTCACACAAATCCGTTAATACGGATTAGCAAGACCTGCCGCAACGGTTAACGGAGCATTCCTATGAATGGCAGAACCACTTCGTTTCACTCCGGGTTCTTCCCTACTCACTTCGGTGCGCCCTATGAGAGCATCTTCCATTTCATCACAGTAATACAATCAAAAGAGGAGGCATCGGGGATGATGCCTCCTCAGGGTACTGTATCGAGGATACATAGTAGGGTATAATGCAGCGAACTGATATAGCGATCAGCTCGTGTTTTTTTCTTCGATAAGCTCTACTTCATTCCAACGTGCTTCTTGATCCAGTCAGTTCCAACCGATTTCGGACGAGTGATCGCAGTGCCAAGCGCACGGTTGATGACCAACTGCGAGCACATTCCCATAGCTCGAGATACAGCGAAGAGCACCGTGTAGTACGGGAACTCTCTGAGTCCAAAGTGATACAGGATCGATCCGGAACCGGCATCGACATTCGGCTGCGGATTCTTGGCCTTGCCATGCTCTTTGAGCACGCCCGGAATGATGTCGAATACCATCTTGACAGTGTTGTACACGTCATCATCAGCACAGTACTTGGCGCCGAAATCGACGAACGCGACAAATCTCGGATCCGGGCAACGCAGAACAGCGTGACCGTAACCGGGAATCACCTTACCGGAATTCAGAGTCTCCCATGCGAAATCCTTGAGCTGCTGCTCTGTCGGGAGACCGCCGAATTTATCGACGACCTGCAGAATCCATCCGAGGCATTCCTGATTTGCCAGACCATGGAGCGGACCGGCGAGACCATTGAGACCCGCCGAGACAGAGTAGTAAATATCCGAAAGCGCGGAGCCGACCGTGTGACAACTGAACGCCGAAACATTGCCGCCTTCGTGATCGCAGTGGAGCGTCAGATAGAGTCTCATCGCCTTGTAGAAATCTTCGTCGTCGTTGCCGAGCATATGAGCGTAGTTGGCGCCCCAGTCGAGACTCTTATCGTAAGGAATTCTCGGTCCCTTGTTATATCTCATGCGATAGATACCGGCTGCCAGAGATGGAAGCTTCGCGAGCAGATTCAGAGAATCCTCAAAGCACGGATCCCAATATTCCTTCTTGGGAATACCTTCACTGTAACGTTTGCGGAACTCAGACTCATGCTCCATAACGAGAATACCAGTATCGAACATCGCCATCGGATGAGATTCTTTCGGCATCGCTTCGAGAACCTTCCAAACGTAATCCGGCACTTCGCCTCTCTTCACGTACTCCGCCTGGAGATCCTTCAATTCATCGGCTGTCGGGAGTTCACCGGTGAGAAGCAGGAAGAAAATCTCTTCCGGAATCTTATCTGTGAGTTCGAGAATCGGCTTGCCGCGAATAATCAGCCCCACCGCAGGCTCAACCAGCGACGTATCGCAGATCATGCCTTTCACACCGCGCATACCGCCGTATGCCTGCGCGACGGAGACTTCGGATATTTGCTTATCGGCGTGATCCTTAGCAATCGCCTTGAGTTCGTCTCGCAACCCAGGTATCTGTGCTGCAAACTTGTCTTTCAGAGCTGGCATCAAAAACTCCTTTCAACTCTACTATTGATCCGACGAGAGAGTACCGCTTAATGTTGTCTATCAGTGATGCTCCTCGTTGGACTCTTAGGCTGAATGCCTCACGCTGCGGTTTTTCGCAAAATGTGAATTGGTTCACAAATTCCTCCGCAACGTTTCCGTTAATTTGAGTACAATTTTATACTCTTTCAATGAGAAAGTCAACCATTATTTGGGTAGTGGGTCAGTTTGAAACTCGACTACTCAGCTTTTTGGGCCAAGGGGATTCGCATGGCTCAACTCTGATGTTAGATCGGTCCAGATTGTCTTTACATATCCTATCTTTTCGTCATTGCTCATGTTTCCAAGTTTGGGGTCTGTGTATACAATCTTCCTGTTCGTATCAGAATCGTAATACGTGACGGCCTCGGCACCTGAAACCTTAGGATTCCAACTCATCATAACCTCCCTAATTCACTCTGATATTTTGGTTGCAATAAGAAAAACATGCGTCTTAAGAAATGTACACTTGGGGCGTGCGAGTGGCAAGCATTTATTGTAGCTTCGCCTCTCTTTCTTCCAACAATTTCACAATATCCTCAAGATTCCAGAGCTTGTCAGTAACACCAGCTTCCATCGCGGGCGTGACTTTCAACGTTCGATGTATCCGAACGAAGTTGTAGTACATGAAGTGGAGGGCTACGGCATGCATGAGGTTCTCGATCTTCTTGCTGAAAGCGTTCGTCAATCTGGTAAACCGGCGCATGCTCATTCTCATTGTCAGATTCTGTCTTTCAACGTGCGATGTTGAAACCTGATCTTTTTTCGGCTTGCCGGTTACTCTATGTTGGCGACTGCCGATACACTTGGCTGGACTGTGCCGCGTTTCCGCTTCTGGTGCCGATCCGTACAACTTGACCAACATGGCATAGTCGATGTCAGCACCGAAAGCTTGATCTACGGCTTCGAGATAAGGTCTGTGACCGTCTGTGGTAAGCTGGACTCTGTTAGTAAGGCGACTTGCAACATCGTGCATGAATGCTTTAGCCCATTCCGAATTACGAAGACCGACTAACCATGTAACAACAAGTTTAGTATCAGGATCAATAGCTACCCACGTCCAAACGTCGCCAACACCAAACTGATCTTTCATATCATCAGAGACGTTCTTCTGTTTGGCATAGCAGAATGACCAGATTTCGTCACACTGTATGCGCCTGCAATTGAGGTTGCGAAGAACGCGATCCTGATACTCTGCGCAAACTTCGCCTACATCAGCCAAGAGCTTGACTACGGTGTTTTTAGCAACTCCAGTCATGCGGACTGTTGAGCGGATCGAGTTTCCCTCAACCAATGCCGCAAAGACCTGAACTCTTTTTTCTGTTGTTAGCTTATTCATACTGACCTAATATACGTAAGCGGTCACGCATTGTCAAGAGAAAAATGCTTGAGCGGTCAAGAAAATTATCTTGGCAATCTGCCGATAATAGTGTATATAATGGTGGAGCCGTCGGGAATCGAACCCGATCCGCGCGAGTCCAAAGTCCGCTGGAGTCACCCTGACCGGCCCCATCTTCGGCTCAGACAAGCGTACGTGGCCTGTCTGAGCCTTTTTCTATATCTCTATACACCAGAAGGGTCGATTTCCCTTCTGAGAATGGGTAATGGTGGCGGACGAATCCGCCTAAGAAGTAATAATATAATTTTACTTGACAAGAACCTTGCAGATATGCTTCCTTGCATTCGTAGCCTCCATGACGTTAGTGGAGTTATTGATTATTAGCCGGTGTTCGCTGCACCGGCTTTTCTTATTTCTTCAACCTATACGTCCTCGGTCCTACTTTTTCAAATACATCAGGCTCACGCTGAATACTGGACTCAACGGAATTCTTAGGGCTGTCTGTCCTGAACTCGTATCCACCAGCTTTGAGTCCCGCAACAACTTCATTCAGATGTAGAGGTCTTTGCGCTATAGACAATACGATCTTGCAAGCCTCGACAATCGTCTTATCCTTGAGCCGACCATCCAGAGATACGTCGCGCTTTTTGGGGAACATTTGATTCTGCAACATATGATGAATTCCGCTGAAGTGGCCTTTCATCTTGTGAATCTCTTGTTTTTCCTTCTCTAACTGATTGATTTCAGTTTCAATCTCACGTAATCTCTGGTCATACCCCTTCAATCTCTGTTCGAGGTCTTCAAAGTCTATCGCGTCCAGCGCGTCATAAAGGCTATCATATGGGTCTGTCATAAGTCCTCCTGTCAATCAAAGGTACAATAACAGATTGTTGAATTCACGTCAAGTAAAATGTGTAACAATAATTGGGCTGTTGTACAATAGTGGAATTAGTCGTCTTCGGATTGGTCGGCTTTCTTCCTCCAACGCGCATTAGCCGCCCTACGTGCGGCTTCTGAGCGTTCTTTAGGGGTCATTCTTGCAGCTCGTGCCTTACCGCCTTTCAACCCTCCGCGTCGTCCGAGAGCTACGGCAGCAGGGTCTTTACCTGAATTTTCTGGTGGGGATTCTGGTTCTTCTGGCGGGGATTCGTCAGTTGCCTGTTCGACAATACTGTGAGCCAGTTCGTTAATATCTGGCCGCTTTTTCTTCTTGCTTGATCGGTCACGCATACCATCAAGGTACAAGTCCCGATCAGAATGTCAAGAAGAATCGCTGTCAGGAAAATTCAAACTGACCCACTACCATTATTTGACATTAGCTGTCCACCGGCGGTGAGAGGAAACATACATCTTCGTCCTCTGCGGCGTTTCCGCGAATAGATCATATTCCAGCTTGACTTACATTCCGTGATCGCTGCACGATTCCGTGACAACTATCTTCTTTCAGTTGGCGCGATTCTCATCACAGATACGACAGTCACCTCTTGTGAATTACTGGCGAATCATTATCTTTGCGCCGATGGATTTGATATCATGACCGATAACGAAGCATTAGAAATACTCGAGTTCGACAAGATCAGGACGATGCTCGCGGGCAAGTCGCTAACCCCCGCAGGCAAGGAACTCGCGCTCGCAATCGAGCCTCTCGAAAACAACGGCGATATAAATCGTATCCTCGATGAAACGACCGAGATGGTCGAAATACTCAGCTTCGAGGAACCCTTCCCCCTTCAGCGAATAGATGACACCAATCGACTGCTGCATCGGGTCGCGACCGAGGGCACTTATCTCGATCCATCCGAACTGCTGAAAATAAAGATCTTCGTCGAGATCTGCGGGAGACTCAAGAAATATATCAGGAACAAATCCGACAAGTATCCGCTGATCGCAGAACTCATAAGCAAAATGAGTTTCGCGCAGGAAATAATCGACGCTATTGACAAGGCGATTGACAAAACCGGCGAGGTCAAAGACTCCGCATCGCCGGAACTCCGCAAGATCAGGATCGAAAGGAGTTCAACGAGAAACAAGATACTGAGCAGGCTCGAAAAGATCATCGGGGCCAGGACCCAGCGAGGCACATACCAGGATGACATCATCACAGTCAGGGATGGGCGATATGTCATACCGATTGCCGAGGGCGACTTCACGACGCAATCCGGCGTCGTGCATGACAGGTCGAAATCTGGCGCCACGCTCTATGTCGAACCGCTCGAAACCGTCGAGTTGAACAACCGTCTCCGAAAACTCGACTCACAGGAAGAGAAAGAGATCACCAGGATACTCATCTCGATCGCCGACTTGATTCGAGAAGAATTGGCGTCGCTTCAGGCAAGCTACGATGTATACGCGGGGATTGATTTCATTCATACCCGTGGCCAGTTGTCCCTGCAACTCGATGCAAACAGACCGATGATCATATCCGAGAGCAGGGTCAGGCTCATTGACGCCAGACACCCGCTGCTTCTCACGCAGGCTGAGGATCGAGCGAGCGTGGTTCCGCTTTCGCTTTCGCTCGGCGGCAAGTTCGACGCGCTGGTCGTGACCGGGCCAAACACCGGCGGGAAGACGGTCGCCCTCAAGACCCTCGGCATCCTGATACTCATGGCGCGGTCAGGGCTTCATATACCAGCTAGCGAGAAGACCGAGATAGGCTCTATCACGAGAATATTCGCAGACATCGGCGATGAACAATCGATCGAACTCTCCCTTTCGACATTTTCATCTCACCTGTCACGGATCATCAGGGCTCTTCAGGAATGCGACGACAGAAGCCTGATATTGCTCGACGAGATCGGTGCAGGGACAGACCCGAAAGAAGGTTCCGCACTCGCAGAGGCAGTGTTGATCCATATTCTCGACAAAGGCGCGAAGGCGTTCGTCACCACACATTATTCCGCCCTGAAAACTCTGCCCGAAAAATACCCGAGAATCGAGAACGCATCTCTCGAATTCGACAGGAGCACACTACGGCCCAGCTACAGATTCAAGGTCGGTCTGCCCGGATCAAGTTATGCCATCGAGGTCGCCAAACGACTCGGCATGCCGGATGAGATCATTGCGCGCTCAGAGAAAATCGTCGGGACTCAGGAGCACAGCTTGTCAAGACTCATCGAGAAACTGGAGAGTGAACTACGATTGTCGAGACAGGAAAAGTTCGAACTCGACCGTGAAAGACAGCAGGCCGAGGAACTCCGTAAGAATCTGAACGAGCGGGAATCAGGTTTGAGAACGCGTGAGGAAACACTCAAACGGCGTGAAGTCGATGACGCTCGCGAACTTGTCGAATCAACTCGTAAGAAGCTCGAAGACCTCGTCAGGAGCATCCGTGAGAAGCAGGCGGATAAAGAGACTGTGAAGGAAGCGCACGGTCAACTCAGAGAGATGGAAAGCGATTTCACCGAACAGCGGAATCGTCTGGAGCCCCGCAAACGCCGCAAGAAAGAGAAATTGCAGCCGGGCGATGATGTCTTCATCGAGACCCTTCAGACTTCAGGTTCCCTGCTTGAGTACCAGCAAGCATCCGATTCATGGAGAGTCCAGGTCGGCAATATGATCTCGACCGTCAAGTCAGAATTCCTGTCGAAGCACGAGCAGAGTGATTCCAGGCCTGCGCTCCCGTCCGATGTCAATTATGCGCCGTTCGAGGACATCTCCACTCAGATATCCGTAATCGGCCTGACCGTCGATGAAGCTATCGAAGAGGTCGACCGGTTTCTGGATCGAGTGGCAATCAGCAACCTCGACACTGTTTACATCCTGCACGGCAAAGGCACAGGCGCACTGCGTCGCGCTATAAAGGATTTTCTCTCCAGACACCACCTCGTTGCAGACTTCCGACTCGGATACGTTTCGGAGGGCAGTTCCGGCGTCACAGTCGTCACAATCAAACGTGATTAGAAAATAACACGAATAGGAAAGCATTAAAGAACCCGCAGGCTGTTTTGCCTGCGGGCAATTTTGTTGGGAGAGGCGGAGGGGGGATGCCCGACTCTAACGTCAGGTGGTTGGACAAAGTCCAACACGCACCTCTCCCAATTCATGAGTACTCGCTATGTACCCCTGTCGTTGTTGTCGTCCGGCATCAGTTAAAGCAAGCCGCATGCCACATAAAGTGACACATCAACGACAGGGACCCTTAGACCAAATTATTAAGATAGCCTCCTATCCTTCTGATATGACTCACTTTATTTAACACCTTACAGCGACGGTAAGTTCCATGCCGAAGCGCCGAAATATCACTCTGAAACATCCAGTGCAAACTTTTTCACATTCTGTGCATGTGTTTATCCAGCTTCGCGGATTTCGTGCTGATGCCAACTGTGGCAGGTGGCTTTCGTAAACCAACATGCCAGATCGTTTCAGGAGCGTCGCGTCTATCAGGCCTGATTCACGCGGGCAAAACATTCACCTCATCAATCTCAATGCCGATAATGATAAAAGCCTACTACACTGGCGCCGATGGCCGGGATTAAGGTTCGGAACACGTAACAACCGCTGCCCGCGGGTCGTCGCAGTAGTATACGCATTCCGAGAGATTGCTTGAGGTGATGGAGATGCAGCTTGAAACTCAGCGCGGACCGGAAGCAACCCGGATGCAGTCTGTAGAATCCGATGCTTTCGCAGCGGCTCCTCTGGCGATGCTCATCACAGACAGCTCGTTCCGAATCATAACAACCAACAAGGCAGCGATTCGTCTTCTCTCGCGAGATGATTCCGATCTGTCGGAACGTTCCATATTCGATTACTGTATTCCGGAGGACAGCTCGCTTGAAATCGATTCATGCGCGGAATCGCTGAGAAGCAGACGGTACGGCAGATTCCTCCCTGCTGCGGAGTCATCAGATGAGGTGCGAGTCAATCAGCCAATTGACATCTCAATTACAGACCTAAACGATGACAAGTATCTGCTAGTGTGCGAACAAGCTGCAAACACGGACAGAGAAAGCCCGAACATCGTAGAACTTGACCGTATGTTGACTCGGGGAGAGATGGCCGGAGAGATCGCACACGAAATGAACAACTATCTGACAATACTCCTCGGTAATGTCGAGATCATTCCGATTTTCTGCGAGAAGAAGAACTGCGATGTCACTCTGAAGAAAATCGGCCTGATGAAGGAAACGCTAAATAAGATCGGCTCTCTTTCCGAGAAGCTCGCGGCGTATGGCAAATCGCAGAAGGAATCGATCATCGCCGACATCAGCGGCCACATACAGGACATAATCGATTTCTTCACCCCGCAGAACAGATTTGATGGAATACGAATCGAGACGGATTATGATGACGGTCTCCTCCCCATTCGCGGCGACATCGGCAAAATGCAGCAGGCAGTCGGAAATCTTCTTCACAACGCTGCTGACGAAGTGAGCGCTTCGGGCGTTGAAAACCCGACAGTCACGGTAACGACACGACTCTCGGATGATAGCAGCCATGTGATGATCTCAGTTTCCGACAACGGTCGAGGCATTCCGGAGCAAATCAAGCCTCTGCTGTTCAACAGACGAGTCTCGATGAAGGAGTCGGGTGAAGGCTACGGACTTCTTACCGTGAAGGAAATTATCGACTCACACGCGGGCAGGATCACTTTTAAGGAGAACAAATCCGGTGGCTCGACATTCACCATCATGCTGCCGGCAACAACTCCATCAGAGCCAGCCTTACCCGAAATCGACCTCGGAGACTTACTTCAATAATCACATGGCGGGGGGCCGCCTCCGAAAATGTACTCTATCAAATATACAACATCATCGATATCAACGTTGTCACTACAATCAACATCGCCCGACAATCCACTGCACGCCGGCTCGTCACCGCCGCCGAATATGTAGTTGATCAAATATACCACATCGTCGATATCTACGCCGCCGGAACCATCGGCGTCGCCTCGAGCGTATTCACACGGTGGCCCGATGTGACGCACCGCGGCTACCTGAGCGCCATCGCCTACCGGGAATGTCCTGATGATCGTCCCGGCGCTGTCGAGTTCGGTCACGGAGTCATCGGCGAAGTTCAACGAGAATACAGTCGAGTCGGAAGCTATCGTGACCGACATCACGCCCCCGTCGGTCAGTATCGGGTTCGATGGTCCCCGCAGAACATCGTACGATTCAGCATCGAAAGTCAGCACATGCCCCGGGCTTCCGGGCTGCCACCAGCCCTCGCCCGCAGCGAGGAATCCGATATTGTCGGGCAATATCTCGATATCGGTCGGGTCACCGCCGATGAGGATTGAGTCGAGCACGACCATCTGGTCCGGGTCGAGCACATACACCGAACCGGTGCCATCGTATTCCCCGGTGCACACGACATAAAGATCGCCATTCGGTCCGAACGTCAGATCGCTCGGATTCTCGCCGACCTGAACCGGAGCGAGTGTTGAGTCTCCCCTGTTGTCCCATGCCGCCACGAAACCATGATCGTAGCTCGTATCCTGCCAAACGAATGACACGGTCGTGATAAAGCTCGTGTCACCTCTCACCACGATGCCCTGCGGGTTTTCTCCGCTGATCGGCGACTCGCTGATAATCTCACCCGCTGAAGTGAATTTCGAGATCGTGCCGGTCAGCCAGTTTGTTACGAGAAATGTATCAGGCGCAATCTGTGCCATCTTCCACGGATTCCTGTTGGCGCCGAGAAATATCTCCCGCACTACCTGTCGGTCGATGAGATCATACATGTAAATATCCGATGTGCCCGAGTTGACGATGTACGCCGTGTCGCGCACGATCAGAATATCATTCGGCCACAGACCGAGTGTCAGGATGTCGTTTGAGACCTGCTCGGTTTCGAGATCGACCATGCTGAGCGTCTCGGCTGAGCCATTGATTACATAAAGTTCGTCTGATTTCAGCGTTGCCGACAGCGATACCACAGCAAGGATCATGGTTGTAAATACTGCGATGCGTAACATATCATTACCTCCGGTTGTTATGCGCCAAACGGAACGGTCATCCTGAGCCTAATGGACCAGAGCCGCACTGGCAGCGGGTATCTCTCGATTAACATATATTCCGTGCCTGTCGAATTGTCGATTGTGTATTGCAGCCTGAATCTGAACCACTTGATATGATACTTGAGCGCGGCTCTGAAATCTGCGACAGTGTAACCGTCGAGCCACTTGGAGTTCGCCTCCCGGATAAATCTCTTCGAGACGCTGCGTATCCGGTAGCTGCAATCGATCAGGCTGCTCTCGTATCTGATCGTGAAATCCTGAATGAACCGTGGACGATACATCAATTGCTTGTCGTGCGTTGTGCGTTCAAATGAACGATCTTTCGATATCTGGTCGGTGTTGGAGTAGCTTGCTGTCAGATTCAATGGATCGAGACGCCACATGATATTCATCGTGCGCGTGACGACCAGCGCGCCGCTCAGGTTGCGCGGAGTGAATTTGTTGTCGTTCGTCCTCAGCCAGTATATCAAATCCCGATAGACCGAATGAGTGTAGCGCACAGTGGCTTTCAGTTCACCGAGTATCGGCGCCGATACACTCAGCGCCGCCGATGACTCCTCGAGGCGTTCGGGTCGAAGATCAGGGTTGCCTATTGCGAACACGCCGTCATTCCAGAAAAGAGATGTATATAGAGGCGGCCGGAACGACTTGCCGTATGACACCTCACAGCGACTGTCAATCCAGTGCGAGTAATTGATGCCAGTCTGAATCGACGGAGAGTAGAGCGGATCGAACAAGCTGCTGTAATCCGCGCGCGCTCTCAAAAGCATGTCCGACGAAAACCGGTTCTTCCCCCCTGAGTCAAAGACAGACCTGTCCGCCGAGATCACGAACGCCGCCCTGCGTTCGAGGACATCATCGAACACAGCGCCCGGCCTGATAAAGTTCTCCATCGTGAACGATTCGTGCCCTCCGGTAGCAGAGACATCAAACCTCGTATCGGAGTCGAGGTGATAACCCGCATCAACCTTTATCTGGTGGAGCCTGTCCGCATACTCGACATCGGTCTCGAGGTGCCGGAGCGTGTCCCTGTCCCGATATCTCTGATCGTAATCCTTGAAAGAATATCGCGCGTCATAGGTCACTTTCCCGTCGTGTCCATCAATCGAAGCCGAGAACAAATCGCGCGATTCTTCCTTGCGCGCTTCGGGAGTGAACTGGTCCGGCAGGAAACCCGGAAGACCGTTCTTCTGATCGAATCTCATGTATGACAAATGCAGCCAGCCGGGATTCCCGTTGCCGAGTCGGGCCGCAATGCCGCTGTTTCTTCTCGCAATGTCCGCGTTCCTGCGCCTGATCACGCCTTCTCTTTCATGTTCGTACATGAAATCGTTCTTCGCAGTGAACCGTGAGTATGATGCCGATGCCGATCCAGCGTCTCCGACTCCCACGGTCGCTCTTGCCGAGGCAGACCCTGCTCCGTGGCTTCCGGCTGAACCATCGAGTTCAAGTTGTGAATCAGCGTACGCCATCGTCGTAAAAATGCTCAACACGCCCCCCACCGCACCCGCGCCGAACTGCGACGATGAACCTCCCTGCTGAAATTCCACTCTGGACACATTCGATAAGGGTATCGAATTGACATCCGCTACGCCCGTGATCGGCGAGTTGATCCTGACTCCGTCGAGCAGCACGAGCACTTCCTTCGACGGCCCGCCCCTGACCGAAACTGAAGCCTCACCTGAA
This sequence comes from uncultured bacterium, assembly GCA_965369655.1. GTDB lineage: Bacteria > Zixibacteria > MSB-5A5 > JAABVY01 > JAHJOQ01 > JAJRZO01. The sequence continues at coordinate 12,579 of CBDUQR010000008.1, forward strand.
TTTCCTGCGGTGCTGTTGACGATCAGATTCGGAATCTGGTCGAGAATTTCAGCCACTGTGCTCGCAGATTGAAACTCCGGAGACCTGCGATCAATTACGATCTTCCGCGAATCGTTGTGGAGCTTCGAACCAAGAATCTTCTGCGCCCCAGCATAGTAAAGCAGAGGTTTAAGACACAGATCGCAAGTCGCAGTCCTGTCGATATATACAACGACCGCCACCTGCGAGTCATAGTATGCCGGAGCGGAGATTTCGATCTCATACGATCCCGGCTTCAGACCATACACCCGGAACGATCCGTTCTCGTCTGTCACTATCGCATCCGGAGTCGCGTTGATTCTGATGACACCGTCGGGGACAGGACGATTCGTCTCGCAGTCGGTGAGCCGTCCGCTGATACTCAGGTCCGACTGCCCGGATGCGACGCCGGACAAGATTGTCAAAATGCAGACCAGAGAGAAAAGCCGCTGCAAAGTCATACTGCTCAGCACAGCGCAGACAATGTGGATGAAAATCGTACTCGTGACTCTCACCCCCGCCCGCGCAAGGATAAGGTTCAGGTCAGGTCCGGCAGGTCTCCTGGCTCACGGGTCATCCTACTCGCAGGCGCCTTCCCACCCGAGGGCAGTGGCATTCGATATTACGTGCCTGCTTTCGTCGCCGATTACAGTAGCGGGGCTGCGGTGGCATCTCACCACCTTCCCTATTAAGCGCTCTGCACCGAACCGATTTCAGAAAGCAATAAAACTGGGGATCAGTCGAGTGTCAACATCAATCTTCGGTTGGGTCCTGATGGCTCGCCAGTTGTCCGCATGCGGCGAGTATATCTGCGCCTCTCGACTTGCGAAAAGTGACAGCCGGGCATCGGGGATACAGGTAGTCGGTAAAGCGGATAACGCTCTCCTCTGACGGTCGCCGAAATGCAGGAGGAAGACCCGGCGCAGAGTTGTATGCGAGCAGATTGATCTTGCATGGCAGATCATGTATGAACCGCACGAGATCTTTGGCACATTCGAGCGTGTCGTTGATACCGCCGATCAGGCAGTATTCTATCGTCAGGCGTTTGCCGGTAGTATCGGCATAGTGTTTCATCGCGGCGCGCAGCTCGGACAGCGGATATTTCTTATTGATCGGAACAAGCTTTGACCGAAGATCATCATTGGCCGCGTGAAGCGATACGGCCAGCATCGTTTTCAAGCCGGAATCAGCGAGGCGATATATCCCCGGCACAATTCCGACCGTCGAGAATGTGATCCTCTTCTGTGCGATGCCGAGGCCATGGTCGGACATCAGGAGTTCCGCCCCCGCGACAACATTGTCGTAGTTCAGAAACGGCTCCCCCATACCCATGAATACGATATTCTGGAAATCATCATCGCCCGACAGGACCGACTTGACCGAATAGACCTGCTCCGCAATCTCTCCGGGCGTAAGATCGCGCTGCAGTTTCATCGTCCCGGTCAGGCAGAACGTGCACGCCAGCGGGCACCCGACCTGACTCGAAACACATATTGTACTCCTGCTCGATCCGGGAATCCAGACAGTCTCGATCATTGCGCCGTCAGCGAGCCGCAACAGCAGCTTGCGTGTTCTGTCGATCTCGGATGATGTCGTACTGACTATCTCGGCGCGAGATACATAATATCCGGCGGAAAGAACCTCACGGAATTCTCTCGACAGACTGGTCATCCCGGAGAACTCGGTCGCATTGTGCCTGTGAATCCATTGAAATAGTTGCCGACCCGGATACTTCCTTTCGACAAGTTCATCCGACAGGTTTTCAAGCTCTATAAGGCTGAAATTCTTCAGATCAATTTTCGACCGCATCAGTTCCTCACGCCCCGCGCTTTTACTTTGATCCTGATCGGCACGCCCTCGAAATCCCAGGTCGCCCGCAGGCGATTCTCGATATACCTGAGATACTGTCTCTGCAAGAGTTTCGGGTAGTTGCAGAAAAACACGAACGTCGGAGGACAAACCTCAGACTGCGTCACGTAGAAAAACTTTATGTGCTTGCCGCGCACCGCCGCCGGATGCTGCCTGTTGACAGTCTCCTCGATGAACCGATTCAACTCTGAAGTCTGGATTCGATAGTTCTGACGGTCATTGATTTTCTTGCAGAGCTTCAGGACATTGACTCCGCGCTGACCGGTTGTTGCGGACATGAAGATCATCGGCAAGTATGACAACGTTGGGATTTTCCCTCGTATCGACTCCTCGTAAATCCGAGACGTGTTCGTCTCTTTGTCCTCGATAAGATCCCACTTGTTGATCGCAAGCAACGCCCCCGTCCTGAACGACATCACTTCTTCAAGCACCTGGATATCCTGATGCAACAGGCCTTCGTGCGCCTCGATCAGGATGACCGCGATGTCGCATCGTTCGACGCTCTTCAGGGTCCGAAGCGTAGTGTAGAACTCGATGTTCTCTTTGATCTTTGATTTTCTCCTGAGCCCCGCCGTATCTATGAGGATAAACTTCTCCCCCTCGAATTCGATCTGAGTATCTATCGAATCCCTCGTCGTTCCTGGAATGTCAGTGACAATCTGTCGCTGTTTCCCGCTGAGGAAATTCACAAGCGATGATTTGCCGACGTTGGGCCGCCCTACTACCGCAATTTTCAGCATGTCGCTTTCGGGAAGCTCTTCGCCCTCAGGCAGGCGCTCGACGATCAGGTCGAGCATATCCCCTGTGTTATAACCTGATATGGCTGCGATGTCGATCGGTTCTCCGAGTCCTAACGAGAAGAACCGATTCGTCTCGAGCTGGTATGTCTCGTTGTCAGCTTTGTTGGCAACCACAAGCACCGGCGTTTTCGATCTCTGGAGCCTCCGGGCGATGTCATCATCGAGATCAGTCGCGCCGACCCTGGAATCGACCATGAACAGCACAAGATCAGCCTCGTCGATAGCGATCTCAGCCTGCTCACGGACGAGTTGGTTGATGAGATCATCGCTGTCGGGAATGAATCCACCCGTATCGATGAGATAGAATTCCCTGCCCGCCCAGTCTGCACGGCCAAATAAGCGGTCGCGCGTTACGCCGGGCTGATCATCGACAACCGCGACTCGCTGTCGCAGGATGCGATTGAACAGGGTCGACTTTCCTACATTCGGTCGACCTATGATTGCCACGACAGGAAGACGGTTCAATTCGACAACTCCTCCATGATCCTGATGAGTGTCTCGCGAGGAGAATATGACGCCTGGACAACAGGGCGATCCAGTTCCCTCGACATATCGTTCAGAGCCAGATCATCCAGAAACAAACCATCATCGTTCAGACAATCCGGCGGTACTACCACGCAGTCTCCGATTCGATCCAGCCCTCTTGCGGCATCGATCATATCCGTTCCGCACAACAATCCAGAAACCGAAACAGTACGCCCCAGGAATTCGTTCTGAACAGGCACAACCTCGCAACTGAGACTGCCGACAGTCGCCCACTTCTCGGCAAGAGTTGAATCGAGAATATCCGAAACCATGCGACCCGTCAGCACGGTGAGACTCAGATCGCCATCGATGGATATATCGCCCGCCGTGTCCGAGTCGAGCAACTGCCTGACCATCCCCACTCCATTCTCAACCTGTGGGAAATCATCGTAGAATGAACTCGGCGGTATCTGCTCACCCACGAGTATGAAGAACTCGTCCGCAGGATAGACAAAACGGCTCGCCAGAGATTCAGCAAGGGATTCTCCCTTTCTCATCAGATACGACAGGACCTCGCGCGCCAGATCGGGAGTCACCGGATCGATGCGGGGAAGTTTCGATCTGTGCCTCGTCAGGCCGACAGGCACAACAGCTATCGACGCGACATTCGGACAGAGATCGGCGAGATCATCAATGGTCCGCTCGAGTTGCGCGCCATCGTTCCAGCCGGGGCATAACACAATCTGCGTGTGAAGCTCGATCCCGGACTCGACAAGTCGCCTGAGCTGCGGCATCAGATCGGGAATCTTGTCGTTGCTGAGCAGTCGGCGCCGGAGTTCCTCGTTCGTGGTGTGAACTGAAACATAGAGTGGCGACAGTCTCTGGGATTCGATCCTCTCGAAATCCGATTCGCTAAGATTTGTCAGCGTGATGTAGTTGCCATGGCTGAACGACAATCGATAGTCCTCATCTTTGATGTAGAGCGATCTTCTGAGACCCTTCGGAAGCTGGTGTATGAAACAGAACACACACTTATTCCCGCAGGTTTTAACCCTGTCCGGCTCGAACTCAAGCTCAAGACCGAGCAGGTCCTCAAAACCGATTTCGAGTTCGATCTGTTCGCCATCGGACGTTTCTATCAGCAGGATCAAGTCTTCTTCTGTCGACAGAAATTCGTAGTCGAGCAGATCGCTGACCTGACGGCCATTCACGGCCAGCAGTTTGGATCCTTCGCCGATACCGAGGTCCCGCAGCATCGGATCATCGGATGTCGATTTGATTGTCAGCATATCCTGCATTCACAACTCACTCAAAGCCATACCGAAAACATTGCACGGAATATACGGCGACAGGGCTGTGAAACAAATACATTCCGGGATCGCCCAGCCTCTCATAGCCTGACCGATCGGAATCTGAAGAGTAGATGTTCCGATAAGCACCGGCAAACCTGTGGTAGAATGCTGTTCTCAACCGCACACTGATAACCACTGGAAGATACAGTCATCCGCTATCACATGATGTGTGAGACGAGCGAGATTGGTGCTTGACTTCCCGAAATGTTTCGAGCAAATTACTGCCCGAGTGCACCGGTAATTCAGTGGTAGAATGCAAGCTTCCCAAGCTTGACGTCGCGGGTTCGAGTCCCGTCCGGTGCTCTTTTCATTATTCAGATGACTGGAAGTAATCTGAGGCTATAATATTGTCGTAGTCCAGCAGGGCAGGTGTCTCCGACACTTGCTATCTGTTCTGTCAGAAGCGAAGCGCATCTGCCTTACTCCACTGTCCACCTGCTGTGATACCGGCGAAAGGGCTTGTTGAGAAGCCTCTGTTTTTGCCGAATGCGTGTCAGATTCATTGTTGCGTCGGGTCTTGATCGCGCGCAGCGCGAGTGTGACCTGACGCATCGCTTGCAGGCCGGCAGGTCATCGGTCGCTGATCCCGTCATTGACCCCGATCTTCGAGGGGATCCTGAGGGACACGCCTTCGGCGCAAGACCAGCCGGAACGAAGAATGGACCCCGGTTTTCACCGGGGTGACAGTCCTCGGCCGTGTCATTCCGGCGAAAGCCGGAATCTATCTTCATCGTTGCCATTCCGCAAGGCGAGACCGAAGGCGTGTCTTAAGTTTACGACTTCAATTCGACATCCCCCTCGCAAATGCTCGCCAGCCCTGCCATCATCTGCAGCACGCGTTGTCTAGGGTTTTCCATCTTCAGCTCGGTGAACACCCGCAACGCTTCTTTTAATGCATCTTTTGCCTTGGTGCAGTTCTCAAACCTGTTCTCGGCAGTCGCCCACATGCCGTACGCAATCCCGACATTCATCGTAGTCATCGCATAGTCCATCGGGAAATCATCGTAAGTATGAACCCGTAGCGCTGCTTTGAATGCGCTCAACGCAAGCTTGCAGTTCGGTGCCTTATCCTCTACCTGAGCAAGAGTCCAGTAAGCATTCCCAAGATTGTTCTGAGTCATCGCATAGTCCATCGGGAAATCGTCGAAGGTACTGACCCGGAACGCTTCATTGAATGCCTCTATCGCAGCCTTGCAGTTAGAGGGCTTATCCTCTACCTCGGCAAAAGACTGGTATGCAGCCCCAAGATTGTTCTGAGTCATCGCATATTGAATCGGGAAATCGTCGAAGGTACTGACCCGAAGCGCTTCATTGTATGCCTCTATCGCAGCCCTGCAGTTCGATGCCCTATCCTCAACCTCGGCAAGTCTCTGGTAAGCAGCCCCAAGATTGTTCTGAGTCCCCGCATACTGAAACGGGAAATCGTCGAATGTATAGACCCGAAGCGCTTCATTACAGGCATCTATCGCAAGCCTGCAGTAAGATGCCTTATCCTCTACCTCGGCAAGAGTCCGGTAAGCATTCCCAAGATTGTTTTGAGTCATCGTATACTGTCCCGGATTGTCGGATATTGTCCAAGTGTTCAGCGCCTGTTTGCATGCAGAAATCGCAACCTTCATGTAAGCGGCTTTCTCCAGCTTGACAAGACCCTGTTCATAAGACTTATCCTCAATACTGAGCAGCGCAGAGGGATCGTCACCGAAAAGCTCAACCAACCTCCTGAAATCCTCAACACCAACGAAATCGCCCTCGACAACATACTGCAGATACGCTTCCTCGAAATGGACGCCGCTCTCTTTTTTATCCGCAAAGCCTTGCGTCGCGAGCTTGCCGAATACCTCGTCCCACCAGAGCTTTTTCTTGTCTATCTCGTGGAACTTGCTTGCAACTTTGTGAATGTTATTGAGCGAGAATATCTCTCGTCCTTCATAGATGCCAGCCTGATAGAGACGTTTCACAGACTGAAGCACAGCCTTGCCGGCAGCATCGAGTTGCCCGTAGCGTCGCTTCATCTCCTCAATATCGAGGAAGATCGATCCAATATTGCCGTCGAATGTCTCAGGCATCTGCTTGCCTGCTTTTGCCGCAACATTTTTTGCTACATCAGGAGTGATCTTGTCGAGCATGAGATATTCGGCAATACGAATACCTGCTTCCTGTTCCAGCTTCTGTTGCACAAAATCCGCTTCAGTCTCCCAGCATGTCCCGACTATTATCGTACCCCGTCTCACAAACTTTCTGAGTACATTTGTGAAGTTTAGTTTTATTAAGAACTTTCCTATATCGTCAACAAGCAGGACTTCACGAGTAACCATCTTCATGTTGTACGGTATTTCGATATCAGCAGGAAAACTGTCAACAGCAAGTGTTGGGATCGTTATTACCGCAGGTTCTTTGAGAGTCTTGAGTGCATTGAACACGCTCCTCGTCTTTCCAGACAGAGGTTTGCCTATAACAATAACATGTTCCCCTTGATCGATCAATTCCCTCAATTTGTCATCAATCGGTCTCGCATAATAGTACTTACGGAAACCGTGCTTCTTTTCTCCGCGAGAGTGCATTGCTTGATCCGGAGTTAGCCGAGATGCGCGCTTCCAGATTGCTTCGTAATAGCCACTTGCCAAAGCTCTTTTATCTATTCTTCGCCAGAAATACTGAAAAGCAAAAACACTCAATGTAACAACAACAGCGACTATCGCCCAGAATATCGGATCACTCACTCTCTACTCCTGTATTCCTTTCCCGAAATCATCGTTGCCTGTCCCCTACTCTCCCTCGACCGCGACTTCTTCCGTCACAGAATCATCGCTGGGTTGTCCGCTTTCTTTGAGTGATTCATCGCGGAGTTCGCGGAAACGCAGATGGTCGAAGTACAGAAACATCAGACCGGCGACAAAGATCGGGATCATATCCATGACATGAAGGATAATCGAAAACGACACCGCACTCGACTTGTCAACGCCGAACAGCGCCATGCTGACGATGCATGCCCACTGGAACGTGCCGAGATTGCCGGGCGTGATCGGAAACATCAGGAGCACGGAATTGACGACGAGTATCACCAGCGCGCCCCAGATCGGCATGTCGATCCCGAACATCCTGATGATGAATACGATCACGAGCGCATGTGATGCCCAGAGCAGCAGCGAATAGATCGCCGTCAGCGTGGAATGCTTCAGACTCGTCAGTATATCGAGAGCATCGACAAACGACTTCGAGACATGCCTGATTTTCTCGAACAGTCTCGGAAATCGCAGTTTGAGTCTGCGCCTGCCGTAAATCCTGAGCTTGCGGCGATTGTGCACGATTAACAACAGTGCGACCGCGAGTGTCACAAGGACTATACCTGCGAGAATTCCCGACCTCGCGAGCCATCCCGGGAACACGACAAACGTCGATGCCGCGAGCATGATGATCAGCAGCGAGACGCCGTCGAAGAGCACCTCGATGATTATGGTCGTCGCGCAATACGTCTTTGGAAGCTTCGCCTGTTTCGACAGAACCAAAACCCGCGCAGCCTGCCCGGTGAGCGCGGGCAGCGAAACATTGATCATCTGGCCAACTGAGTAGATTGAATAGATATTGCGAAACGTCAGCTTCGTAACCGGATCCATGATGACTCGCCATCTGAGGGCTTTGCAGACATTCATCAGGAACGCCGCAATGATCGCCGGAATCAAATACCAGTAATTTGTCTGAGACAGGATGTCACCTATACGCTCACGGTCGAGATCATGGAACGACAGGAAGAGCAGGACAATCGCAACAATGAGACCGAGAGCCCGCTTGTATTTTAGCAGAAACCGCATACGATACTCCGTAAGCGCCGTGATAGAAAAAGATAACGCCCCCGATTTATCAAGTCAACGATTAACAAGCAAAAGCTTAAATCATGAAGTGGGATGTGCAGGTCAGATTTTCACGGCGTCAGTGAGCTTTATCCAGCCTTTGAGACGATTGTCGAATATCCCGAAATACCAGCCGCTCTCCTGCTTCAGGATATCGAATGTCAGCCCCTCGTGCGCAAGGAACTGTTCGTCGAAATCCTCTCCGGGCCCTGCCCTGACCGATACCTCGGGGACAATGATCGCTCCACGCACAGCGTAATAGCCAAAATGAGCATTGACGCCGGTACAGATTCCCGCGCAGATGAGCATCACCAGCAGTACGGACAAAATCGCCTTGACCACAATCGTGCGCTTCCGGGTCCAGATCATGTATGCGAGCACGACGGAGGACAGGAACAGCAGGCACGACGAAAGCACCGCCCATTCGTCGGTAGTGTAGAAAAGCACGAGCGATTTATACCACATCCAGATTGGAGACTGCGCAGTCGGATCGACCTTGTCCACCAGATACTGGCGAGCGAATTCGAGATTCGCCCTGATGTCGTCGTTTCTCGGTTCGAGCCGTAGCGCGCGATGATAGCATGCGATCGCAATCCCGAGGCGGCCTGTCTTGAAATATGCATTGCCGAGATTGTAATGGAGTGCGGCGTTGTCAACCCCGCCCGAGAGGACGGCAAGGTAGCTCTTTATCGCACCGTCGTAGTCGCCCTTTTGATACAGGTCGTTCGCCACGTCGAAATCATGTTCGAGCGCGCCTGATGCCCATACCGCGCCGACGCAGAGAGCGGCCACAATCGCGATGATGACTACGAGTCGCAATGTCATCTCGATGAACCCTCGAACTCGACAATCCATTTCTCTGCCTTGTTCAGCGTGTTGTTCATGTCATCGCTGACGCTGCTCGACTTCGAAAATCGCCCCTCATCGCACTCGGCAAGAATATCGGCGAATTGTTGCCGTAACTCAGGCGCCACCCGTTTGCCATCAAACAAGGCATCCGCCTGTTGCAGTGTAAGACCGTGAGACGAGATGTTGAACTTGTCTCCAATGTATTCGGATAATGCCCTGCTCACCTCAGTGTAAAATTTGCTCGCATCATTCTGTCGCAGCAGGTTCCTGGCGGACGAGAGACGCGCTTTCGCCATCTTCACCGCCCGCTTGAGCCTTCGGTACCCGACATCGCCGGCAAGCCTGTCACGATGTCGCCTTAATACGAACACCGCCACGAGGCCCGCAATTGGCAGCGCATTGAGGAATATGAACCAGAGGCTAAACAGGTACGGCCTGCCTGAATCAGAACTTCCTCGCCGATCCGTGAAGATGTACCGAATGTCTTTTGCGATGAGATCCAACCGTCCCGGAAGCAGTCCTGTGTGGGCAGCGATTTCTTCATTGGATACGCCCAGCACGGATATCTCAAAAGATCTTCCCGACAGCCTCTTGTACTCACCTGTTTTCGGATCGAAATATGTGGTGCCCTCGATGGGGATCGTATAGTTGCCCGGCTCCTTTGGAACGAATGTAGTCTCAAACGTCTTGGAGCCGCCAACTACATATCCTGCTTTCGAGACATTCTCGGACTTGCCGGAATTGAACACCCTGAATTCATCGAGTTGTGGGATCACCGGTTCTGCAAGGGTCTTGATATTCCCTGTGCCGGAAAGCTTGATCTTGACTGTTACCGGCTGGTTGACCTCGACTTCAGTCTTGTCAATTGATGCGGACATCTTGAACTGTCCGACACTGCCGGAGAAATCCGCCGGCCTGCCTTCAGATGGAAGCGGCAACACAACTATCTCGATAGGTTTTGATTCGAGATTCACCGGCTTTGGCTGAGATCGACGTCTCTGAAATACTCCAAATGGATCGCGGTCGAAAAGCGACATAAGGTCCTCGCCACCGATTTTCAGCGTCGCCTTTCCTACGGTTTTTACTCCCGGCGACGTCGGAAACAGAGCAGTCTTGACTTCCGCCACATAGTAGTTTTTGCCATGCACGGTCTTGTAGAAATTCTTCTGAGGAGGGAGATCCTCCACCCAGAAGCCAGTGGCTGACGGCGGCTCATACTTAGGGTCACCGAACAACCTCTTGCCCTGATAGAACCGGAAAGTGAGCGTGATCTGCTCGTTCACATAAGCCGTGTCTTTGTCCACAAATGTCTCGACAAAAAAGTCACGATCTCCACCCCTGCCTGACTGAGTCTGCTGTGAAGTCCCCGCACCCATCCCGGAATCCTGACGCCTCGTTGTGGCACCGCCCGAACTGACTGTGAGCGTGATCGGAGTGGTCGCGTAGTTCTTACCCTTGAAGGACAACTCCTGCGGAGGGATGACGATCTTCCCCTTCTGCTGTGGTACAACGAGGTATGTATGCGTAACAGATGACGCCACCTCGCCGTTCACGAATGAATACTGCCGCGATGTCCCCGCACCGAAGACCTGGCAGCCGGGTATCACAGGCGTATTCGGGGCAGGTAGATTCTCGACACTGCCGGAGATCGTCAACTCCAGCGTGACCTGCTCGCCGACTGAGGGCTGAGTCGTCGACACATCAGCAACAAAGCTGATGTCCTCGGCCGCTGCATTCATGCAAAGCATGAGAACGATTGTGACAATAATCGACAAACGCAACCGCACTCTACCAGTCCTTTCCAGTATAGCCGCCAGATGGCGCTTTCAACTTGACGAGCTTTTTCAGCACATCCCGGTCATTTCCGGTGACGGCATTCAGCAGCCTTTCGGCATCCTCCTCGCTCATTTCCATTTCCCGGGGCTGTGACTGCTGAGGTTGCTGTTGCTGATCCTCATTCTGGTCAGCAGAGGATTGCTGTTGCTGTTGTTCCTCTTGCTGCTCCTGTTGCTCTTGTTCCTGCTGTTGATTCTGATCTTGCTGGTCTTGTTGTTGATCCTGCTTCTGTTGATCCTGTTGGTCCTGCTGCTGTTGATCCTGATTCTGCTCCTGATCTTCCTTCTGATCTTCCTGCTTCTCCTGATTCTTATCGCACTGTTGCTGTTCCTGTTCCTGAAGTCTCTGTTGAGTCAGTTCGAGATTGTACTTGGCGTCGAGATCAGTCGGATCGATGTCTAAGCTCTTCTTATACGCGTCGAGGGCTTTCTGGTAATCGCCTTTCCTGAATTCGGTGTTGCCCATATTATAGTATGAATATGCCTGCATCATGCTGTCTTCGGAGAGCGCCGAATTCAGGTAGGTCTCGTTTGCCTTGTCATACTCGCCCTGCTGGTGATAGGCGCTTCCCAGATTATAGTTGACGACCGGATCGGCTGGATTCTTGTCTCTGGCTTCTTCGAGAAGTGTAGTCGCCTGGTCGAACTCTCCCCTCTCGTACAGCTCTACGGCCTTGTCGTTGATCTTTCTGTACGAATCATCGGCGCGCACAGACCCGATGAGTAAGACTGTAGCGACTATAGCGAACAGCAACCCTCTCATCTCCGTCTCCTGCCGTTGAACCTGAGCTTTCTGTCGGTCACAACAAATTCAATTATAAGAAAGAAGAGTCCCGCAGCAAGGGGATACTGAAATCTGTCTTCGTATTGCGTCATCAGCTTGCCTTCAAGCTCTCTCTTTTCCATGCCGAGAATCTCGTCGTATATCCGGTCGAGCTCGATCTCACCCGCAGTCGCTCTGTAATACTCGCCGTCAGTGATCTCGGCTATCCTCTGGAGAGTCATCTCGTCGAGGCTGGTCATCACGACCGAACCATCCTCGTCTTTCTTGAAACCGACAGTCTCTCCTCGGCGATTCTTGATCGGAATCGGCTCGCCCCGCACCGAACCGATGCCTATTGTGAAAATCCTTACGCCCTGATCATGCGCGCGCTCGGCGATTTCAATTGGCTTCGTATCGTGATCCTCACCATCAGTAAGCAGAATCATTACTTTGTACTTTCTCTCGGACTGATCGAACGCTGTCAGAGCGGTCTCGATGGCATCACCGATAGCAGTCCCCTGCGTCGGAATAATATCCGAATAGACGACGTCCATGAATATCTTGAACGCCGAATAGTCGAGTGTCAATGGACAATGTATGAAACTCTGCCCCGCGAACAGCACAAGCCCGATCCTGTCGCCCGACAGACGTTCGACAACCCCGCGAATCTCCTGCTTGGCTTTTTCGAGTCGACTCGGCTTCATGTCCTCGGCGTCCATCGATGTCGATGTGTCGAGGAGTATCATTATATCGAGTCCTTCGCGCTTCATCATCACCGCATGAGTACCCCACTGAGGACGCGCCGCCGCGAAGATCAGAAAAACCAGCCCGATCAGGAGCATGACAAACTTCGTGATCCTTCCGGTCCTCGAATATGTTGCGGCAAGCCGCTTGAACCGGGATGGCTGCGCGAAACGATCCCTTGCCAGTCGTCGACCGCGACGTGCCCAGAGAAAGAAGAACACGAGCGGAAAAATCAGCAGCAGCGCATAGAGCATGTCGGCATTGGCGAATTTCATTTCTAACCTGTACTAATAACCTTGCGCGTCGTTCATCAGCTTACTTCGGGTCATGGCAGCTTCCTGAACCGTGTCTGCGACAATACGACCTCGACCATAATCATCCCGAGGCCGCATGCCAGGAAATATAGATACAGTTCATCGAACTGCAGGTATTGCTTCGTCTTCATCTTCGTTCTTTCAAGCGAGGATATTTCCTCATAGATATGCTTCAGCCCTTCTACATCTTTTGCGCGGTAATACCGCCCGCCGGTCAGGTCCGCGATCCTGCGAAGAGACTCCTCGTCGATTTCGTTCTCGATATTCACGTAGCGTCTGCCGAATACCGGATCATCAACCGGATATGGCGCAGGACCGGGACGACCTGCCCCGATGGCGTAAACCTTGATCTTAAGAGTCTTAGCGATCTCCGCAGCAGTCACAGGATCGATTTCGCCGGCGTTATTGACGCCATCGGTCAACAGCACTATCACCTTGCTCTTCGCAGGCGAGTCCTTCAGCCGATTGCAACTGTTTGCCAGCGCCATGCCGATCGCGGTGCCGTCCTCGACCATACCGAATGTAACATCGTCAAGGAAGTTAAGGAGGATATTGTAGTCTAGCGTCAACGGACACTGAGTGAAACTCTCCCTGGCAAAAACAACAAGCCCGATCCTGTCGCTGGTCCGGCTGTCGATAAAGTCTCGTATCACCTGCTTTGCGACATGCAGGCGGTTCTTCGGTTTGAAGTCTTCGGCCTTCATGCTGCCAGAAATGTCGAGCGTCAGGATAATATCTATTCCCTCGGTCTCAGTTTCGATGTTTACGCTCGATGTGCGAGGCCGCGCGAGAGCCACAATAAGAAGTGCGAGCGCGAGAAGTTTCAGTCCGGGCGATATGAAATCGGCCCACAACCTGCCGCCCGGTCTGACAGCCTTTATCAGGGTAAGATCCGAGAAAACCACTGTCGATCTTCTCTTTCGTCCATATCTGATCAGCCACAGAACCAATAGCGGTATCAGCAGCAGCAGCAACAGGACGGAGGGAGTCGCTAACTCATAATTCATGGTTCGCGACCTCCAGTTCTACGGGCTTGTTGAGAAACCCCGTAACAGACATTACCTGTAGATTTGTCATCACGAGGAGCGATAGCGACGTGGTGATCTCAGTTCTTGTAATACGCGGCCTGACTTGAGATTGCCACGCTCCCTTCCTTCGAGGCTCAGGACTTGTCGGTCGCTCGCAATGACAGCGAATTCCAACGACCACTCTATACACCATGTCAACTACCTTTTTCAACACGCTCTCGACGCTCCTGTCCCGTCTCTCGCACGAACTGCCATGCTCTCTGGAAATCGTTCTCAGCCTGATTCAACTCCGGATGGAATTTGGCGAACTTCACAAGATCGGCGCCATCAAACATCTCGAAAAGCCTGTCATACTGCTCCTGATCGAGACTTATTCTCGACATCTCTCCGCGCAACTCGAAAGTCGTCCTGTCGAGCGCATCGATCCCGTACCGAGGCTCAAGGTATCTCCTGATGATCTTCGTCAGGCGCAGATAGAACGGCTTAAACTCCGAGTCTGCGAGCAGTGCTGATTCTCGAAGATGCCTGAGTCTCTCCTCCGCCACGACCCAGGGCGGCCTCGTATCGACTGGCTCCGCATCGACGCCGTTACCGGCTTTCCTTCTCACCAACCAGTACACAAGCGCACCGACAACGACCGCGGCAACGATCAGATACATCCAGAGGAACCTGCTTCCGAAATACATCTCCGGTTTCAGCCCCCGTATATCAGCCAGCGAGTCTCCCTCGGCGAGGCTCAGGATCGTGACTCTGAGCGAATCGGTTTCGATCTCAGTCATCGTGGAATCCGGCATCAGGAAGCTGAGCTTGACCCGGGGCAGCCAGATCGTGCCAGTCTCGTAGGCGGCGATGACAAACTTCGCCGTGAGCCGTATCCGACCATCCTCCGTACCCGACATTTCGTACTCTCTGCCCTTGACCTCGAAGTTGCCGAGCCGGTCACCGATCGGTATCGAGTCGACCGCGATCGAGGAATCAGATACGACCGTCAGAGTATAGTTGAGACGATCACCGATATATGCCTGCTGCCGGTCGATCTCCGCCTTCACAGATACAGGCTCAGTCTGCGCGAATAGATGTGCCGGACACAACAGCGATACGGCGAGTAACGCCGACGCCAGCCCTATGTTTATGATCCTGATCATACTATCAGTGATGCCGCTTAAGTTTTCTCAACTTAAAGAACCGCGTTAATGCCTCTATGTAACTACCTGCTGTCGAGAGTGATACAAAATCTACATTGAGGTGTTTGAACATGTCGGCGATATTCTGCTGGCGCCTACGCGCCGCCTCGGCATAACGTACCTGAATTCCAGCCGAGGCTGTATCGACCCACATCGTCTCACCAGTCTCGGAATCTTTGAGCAGGAGAAGCCCGGCTTTCGGGATTTCCAACTCTCTCGGATCGGTGATGTTGATCGCAATCGTATCATGCTTGCGTTTAGCCACGAGCAGCGGCTTGCGGAAATCATCCCCGATAAAATCGGAGATTATGAAGAGCACCGCTCGCCTCTTGATAACACGGTTGAAATACTCAATGGCGCCTGCGATGTCCGTACCTGTGCCTTCAGGCTTGGTATACAGGACTTCCCTGATCAGTCGCAGCACATTGCGACGACCCTTTTTCGGCGGGATAAATTTCTCGATCCTGTCAGAAAACGAAATCATGCCGACTTTGTCATTGTTCTTGATCGCCGCGAAAGCCAGGAGCGCGGTCAGCTCGGCGGCCAGTTCGGACTTGTAGTAATCGGCTGTGCCGAACTGTTTCGATCCCGAAGAGTCCATCAGGATTATCACTGTCAGCTCGCGTTCCTCGGCGAATTTCTTGATAAACGGCGTACCGTATCGCGCGGTAACATTCCAGTCTATCTGCCGAACGTCATCTCCCGGCTGGTATTCCCGCACCTCATCGAACTCCATCCCCTGACCCTTGAAGCTCGAGTGATACTCGCCCGATATCAACTCATCGACAATCCGCCGAGTGCGAATCTCGATCCGGCGAACTTTCTTCAGGATTTCCCTGGTATCCAGTGCCAACCTTACGGGACCTCGATTGTGTCGAAGATTTTCCTTACTATGTCTTCGGTAGCGAGTTCTTCGGCTTCCGCCTCGTAGGTGAGGATGATCCGGTGCCTGAGAACATCCATGCCGATAGTCTTGACATCCTCCGGCGTGATATATCCGCGTCCCCTGAGAAATGCGTGCGCGCGAGATGCAAGATTGAGGTAGATGGTTGCCCTCGGCGATGCGCCGTACTCCACGAGGTCCCCTATATCCAGACCAAACTTCGCAGGCTCGCGCGAGGCCATCACGATGTTCACGATGTATTCCTTGACCTTCTCATCCACATAGATCTCTGAAACCACCTTGCGCGCGTTCAGGATTTCTTCAGGCGAGACTACCGGTGACGCCGACGGCTTGACGATTCCTGTCATTCGGTCCATGATTTCAAGCTCTTCGTCACGATTCGGATATGTGATCTTCAGCTTCAGCATGAAGCGATCAACCTGCGCTTCCGGAAGAGGATACGTGCCCTCCTGCTCGATCGGATTCTGGGTCGCAAGGACCAGGAATGGTTCATCAAGCGGATAGGTCGTATCGCCGATCGTTACCTGTCTCTCCTGCATAGCTTCGAGCAACGCGCTCTGGACTTTCGCCGGCGCGCGATTGATCTCATCCGCAAGGATTATATTCGAAAAGATCGGTCCCTTCTTCGGATAGAACGTCCCCTCCTGGGGCGAGTAGACCAGAGTGCCGATCAGGTCGGCGGGCAGGAGATCGGGAGTGAACTGGATTCTCTGGAACTTGGTCTTTATTGCGTCGGACAGCGTCTGGATCGAGAGTGTCTTTGCCAGCCCCGGAACACCCTCGAGGAGAATATGGCCGTCAGCCAGCAGACCGATCAACAGTCGCTCGACTAAGTAGTCCTGCCCAACGATAACCTTCCTGATCTCGTTGGTGAGGCCTTCGATGAAAGCAGATTCCTGCTCTACTCTCTGTTGTATTTCTCTGATGTCCTGATCCATCGCACCTCCGTTAATGCTTCAGTATTGTCAATTCTACGCTGTGAAGTCAGTGATGTTCCGCGACTTGTCTCAATGAAATCAGCATATCGGTAACCTCTGATTCGCTCACCGGCAGCCCGCCGAACTTCAGGCTCTGATCCCATTCGAGAAGCTGCATGCACTTGTCCGACAATATCTTAGGCGCACTTGCTTCATTCATTGCTTCACGACATATTTCCCGGTTCGATTCCTGCGGGCGGATTGCGTATTCGTTTTCGATATACTGCATAACTGTTGTGGTCAGCGCTGACTGCGCATCGGCAACGCGACCATGAGCCAGCATGATTTCGACACGGTCAAGCGAGGCGAGCAGATCGACCCTCGCCACACCGGCAGTCTCTTCAGGGATGCGCACCGCCCTCCGTTTCCTCAACCTCACATATATTAAAGTTGCGATTGATACAATCAGGATCAGGATGACAACCAGCGGTAGCAGGCTCTCCATGCCGACCTGACCGGGGCTGCCCGCAGAGACTTCGAGCGGTATCGAGGCTGAACCGAGGGTCGTGATGAGACCCGTCCGCGTATCGACATAATCGAGAGTAAGCACAGGGATCGAGAAACTGCCCTGCACTGTCGGCCTGAAGTAATAGATCGTAGTCCTCATCACGGACGGCAGATCGGCATCCAGAGATCGCATGCTCGAACTGCCGGTCGATATCAGGTCGAAGCTCTCGATCACAAGAGTCGGGATTTCTGCTATATCGATGTCTGACTCTTCGCCGCGTATTGTCACCCTGAGTTCGACAATCAGAGTGTCATCGGTGGTCAGATCGGTATCGAGAGCGCTTACATCGAAACTGACACCTTCTGGATGAACAGGATCACTGCTCTCTGATTCCTGTGGAGCAGTGTCGGCTGCGATGATTGCATTAAAGGCTAACGCGATTGCGAGTATCACATGTAATGCGAGCTTTTTCATGCTACTCAGATATGCATAGTCAGTGAAACGTGTCAAGACTAAACTGTATACCGTGCGATCAGCAGTGTCAGAAGCCCCGCGGGCATCAGCAGTTTCAGTCTCAACTGAAGCTTCGACGATGCAAGTTTGACAGACTCCGAGCGAATCGCATCAACTGAGACAATAGTCATGGCTGACACAAACAGGATCGATGAAATAAGATAGCTGACCGACAATCCGAAAAACAGATATGCCGCGAACATCACGCCAGCGAGTACCGCGAATGGAATCATAGCCAACTTCATGCAGAATCCCGGGCCGTATTCAGTGGCAAGCGTAGTAGTGCCGACCGACGAATCGCCGGATATATCTTCGGCATCCTTTATCATCTCGCGTCCCAGATGGAACAGGAATCCAAACAATGCTCCAAGCAGCGCCAGCCTGATCTGCATCCATTCCCAATTGTTGCCCGCTGCCGCGGCGTACATAAAAGTCAACGCCGAGACAGACGCTACCCAAATGTTCGAGACTATCAGCAGGCGTTTACCGAATGCTGAATATGCGTACAGAAGTAATGCCGCTGTCGCCGCAATCAGCAAACACGTAACATTGACCAGCGCCGCCGATGCAAGCCCCAATACCACATGAATAGTCGCCGACACATATCCCTGCCTGACCGTCAATCTCCCCGACGCTATCAGCCTTCCCGGTTTGTCCAACCGGTCGGCAACGACATCGAAACAATCATTGATCGCGTTTCCGAACCCGGCGATAAGTGCCGCGCCGAGAGATGCAAACGCCAGTGTCGCGGCATCAGGAATATCTCGCAGCAGGAAACCCGCCACGATTACTGTCACGCCTGCGATCAGATTGTTGACCGGCCTGCCAAGCATTATCATATAGAATAGAGTACGCATCAGAACCGGCTCTCCAGTCTCGCGTACAGCTTTCCATCCGAAAACCTGTCATTCCTGCCCCACGCAACGTCGAGAAGCAACCTTCCCGTCGGCAGGCGGAACTCGAATCCTGCGCCCGCACCTTCCCTGAATTCAGACCCGGAGTCCTGCTGCCTGAACCATGCCGCATCAGAGAACAGATGAAACGACGCTTCATCCGACATGTGAAGTTCGGGCTGCAGAATAGCCAGCGCATACCTGTCGCAGAAAAACTGATCCTCCCTGTATCCGCGCAACCTTTCTGCGCCTCCCAACCGATAGAGGTCCGACTGCGGAATCATCCGTTCCTCGGTGACTATACCAGCAGCACTCGCTTTTGCGGAAATATGCAGGAGCTTCCCAAACGAAACGAGCATGTGATAGCCGCCTGTCAACCGCGTATCGCTGATCCTGGTGTCGGGCGGCTCGACCCCCGCGAACCGATATTGTTGCTTTATGCCGTAGGCGATGTCAAGCTCGACTGTCTGCCTGACTATCGAACCCGCAATCGTCAGGTCTGTACCAATCCCCCACCAGTACCTGCGTGAGTGGAACACACCCCTGAATTCAGAACCGAGCGGAGTGTAGCTGCTCCATCCTCCCGACATTCTCAGAGAGACCCGAGCGCCCTCGCGGTAGAAAAACCTCGACTCAATCGACAACTGTTGGAAGAGGCTGTCGTATTTCGACTGCTCTATCGCGAATTCCACCGAGACCGGTCTGTAAAACAAATACGGTTGATAATATCCGAAAGCGACCTCATGCGACAGCGGATCCTTCTTGTTGTACCGAATCGAGAACCGCCGGCCTCTCCCGAAAAGATTCTCGAACTGCAGCAGGGCATACCCTTTCACATAGGCGGACCGGTTGCCGACACTCGGCTGATATCCGAGACTTCCATCGAGAGAATTGGTCGGCAGTCGATCTACTCTGAAAATCGGGACGCACCGAGTGTAGTCATCCCTGAAATCGAGGTGCACGCTGTCATGGACTCGTATGAAACGATGCGCCCTCATGATCCGGCGCGTTTCATCGAGCGCGGCATCGTTGAACGGTTCTCCGGGACTGACAGCCGACACCCGCGACAGGTAATCCGCGGTCCTGGCGTCAGTACCCTCGACCTTGCACGAGTCGAACAGCGTGCGAGGTCCCGATGCGATCCTTGCAACGAAATAGACTGTACCGATACTATCCAGCGTCGTTTCCTCAATCGAAACCTGCGCAAACGGATTCCCGGATTCTGTATAGAACCGAAGAAGCTCGCGAGTGAATCGCTCGATGACAGCACCCGAAGCAGGCTTACCGGAGTACTCGGCCAGCAGTTCGTCAGTATCCGCCTGACTGTCCCCGATGACTGAGATCGATCCGATACGGTACCGTATTCCGGGAATCACCGCCAGCGTATCCGGTTCGATCAATTGAACACCAGCTTCCGGGTATGACTCGGACAGGAACAGATCGCGAACAGATTTCACACTCGCAGAATCGGAATCAGCAGCAAAAAACGCGCGGCAAATTTCGCCATTAGAAATATCGCAGTCCCCGGTAACCACCAGTTCGAGATCACCACAGAATCCGGCAGCATGCATGGTCAGTAGAATCATGATTGCCAGAGTGATCTTCATCAGAACCTCGCTCTGACTGTGACGGATGAAACGTGCCTCGTATCGACCGATGGAATCTTCTCTCCATCGTACGACAGCCTCGCGCTCATGCTCTTGCTGAACCTGAGTTCCGCGCTCAGTCCCCACTGGTAGTTCTCGCCAACGCGTTTTCCATCGGCATACTGAAACGGGACGAAAGCGTTACCGACCGAGACAGACACATTTTGATAGGCGAATCGCGCGCCCACACGTCCTCTGGAGGGAAACCGTCTCCAGATTTCGGCGCCAGCTTCGAGCAGAGTCACCTCAAGGTTACCGTCACGACTGATATCCAGAAGATAGCGAGGTTTGAGAACAAGCTCAGTCGTGACAGTCAGATTGTGTCGCAGCACACATTTCGCCTGATGTTCATCGAATCGTGCATCACCCAGAGACTGGTTGCTCTGCGACATGCCTCGATATCGATATTCGAGCGTGAGGAGATCGCGGGGAGTCAGCTTCGCCTCGGCGCGATTCAAGATCGACAGCTTGTAGTCGCTGGAGGCTGGTCTTTGCTGCGGCCTCTCCAGTTGAATCTCATCAATCGTGAACAGGAATGAAAGCTGATCACTTGCCTTAGCGCGGGCCGACAGCCGCAGGCTCCTGTCGAGCCAACTGCGAGTACCAGAAAACAAACTCACATGAGGAACAAGCCAGACGATGCTAAACTGTTCGGATTCACCACCCTGTTCATTGCTTCTTGCGCGTGCCTCTAATGTCAGCCGCTTCAGAAATGCCAGAGATGCCGGACACGATTTCCACTTGTTGAAGCGAGCGAACAGCGTAGCCCCTCGCTGCATCCTGACGCCGACATTCTCAGCCCCCGAGAACTCGACCACTCGAATGTAATCCCCAAAGGGATCGGGCACATAGATGTCATCCTCTAACCTGTACTCACCCTGCCCCTCGCCGACGCGGAGAAATGTCTCGGCTGTCCGGTCAACGCCCTCCCTGCTCAACCTGTAGTTGACAGACATCTCCACCAAGCTGCTGGAACTGCCTGCGCTGTAATCGAGCGATGTCGTCAACTGAGACTGCTCGAACTTAGTCGGGATAAAATAATGCACTCTTCGATGCCGCACACTCAACCTCACGTCGGAGGATTTGAATCCACCGCCACCCTGATACCGCGCCTCGATTTCACGAGCATCGAACTCGCGCTCGAACACGCCGGTCAGTGCTTCGCGATTCTCGTATGACAACCGTGTCTCGAATCCTCGGAATCCGCAGGCACCCGAATAGCGGTCGAATCGCCTCCCCCGTGTGAACGAATCGTACGCCCGCAGGTCAGTTTCGTCGTTCCATTCGAATGACGTCTTGATGCCGGATTTCATCCAATTGAGCGAAATCATATCTTCATATAGGCGAGAATTGCCGTAAGGCCAGGACCTCTCGGAATTGCGATCGGTGCGCGTGACACGACCGCTAAGTTCAGGTGTCGGACTTAATGTAAGATCGTATGAATACCTGAAAGCACTTGGGGAATGCATCAAGTTGTAGAAGCCACAGTCAGCCTGAAGCTCGGTTATCTTACTTATACGAAATGTCTCAGTTAGTGATAGCTGCAACACTTCTCCTGATACCGAGTCAGTGAGAATTCCCCAGTAGCGATTACGCTCAACACGATCAGATCGTCCCGGGAAAAAGAATTTCTCATCCTGAAGCCTGGCGTTGAATCCGATATTGAGATACACCTGTTTCGCGTTCCGCCCAAACGGAGTCAGGTTGAATCCGCCGGAAATATCCATGCCATCATTGTCGTCGTCATCGAGTTCGGACAGAAGATTGCGATCATGCTTTGTAGCAGTGCCATCGAACCTGAGACGAATGTGATCATCGCTGACGGACGTTGACAGCGACAGTGCGGACGCGCTCTCCGGTAGCGGGATTCTCACTACCGGCAAGTATTCCCCGCCGCCCTGCGCGACATATTCGTAGACGCCTCCACCGAGATAACGGTAGTCGCCGTTTCCCGGACCCATGTATGAGAACGAGACGCGGTAATCGCCGTTTCCCGTGCCTGCGAATGTATAGATCGTGTCTGAGCCTGTGACCTCAAGAGAATAGTCTCCCTGTCCGGAGTCAGCTTTCACCACACCCGACTTCAGAGCCTTCATTGCGTGATCTCCGGCAGCACTTAGCACGTTGATGTCGTCAGGCGACAGATCGAACTGCGCCGGATCATCCTCCGAGTCAGCCTGTCTCAGGAAATCAATCCTTGCGAAAAGTTGTGATGCGCTGTCACCGTATGCCGCTCCTCCCGCGAAGAAATCCTGCCTGTAGTCCTCGTCGAGGTATTCGAAATCAGCTTCAATCCTTGTTCTGCTCGTGACGGTTATGGCAGGCGAAAAGGTTATCTCGCCGAGAAGGTAATCGATCTCATAGTCGGCATCCGCGCCCCTGGCGAGCGGACGACCATCCAGCCAGACTCGATCAGTCGATGGTAAGATCGAGACCGACGACTGCCCGACATCCGGCAGCAACCTGTATGGTCCAGACACCCCGTCACGACCGAAAATCTTTTTCGTGGCATGTTTTGACTTGATACCTCCGAGCGTCGCATCGGCTCCGACCTTGCCGGCACTTACCTGTGCGCTCGCCCCCTTGAGGGCTTTCTTCAACCGCCCGTGCGCGCCCATGCGTCTGTCAAAATCGACGTCACCGACGCTGGCGCTGAACCTGTCCGACGATAATTTCAGGGCGACCTTGTCAATCTCGCCAATCGACGTCGATATGCCGCCCACCTCAGGAGCAGCCTGATCTGACAGGACTCCGCTGACCCGCAGATTCTCAGTCAGGTAACCCTCGATCTGCACATTGAGCGTCTGTTTCAATTCGAGATCTGTTCCGCTTCCGGCTGTGATACCGAAAGACTTGCTCCCGAATATCCGCAGCGACGATGAACCGGAATTCGTCACCGGCAGTCGCTGGGTCGACTCGTAACTCGGCGCATTTCCGATCATACTCCGTGACTTTATAGCTCCCAGCTTTCTCCTGAAATAGTACGACGGTATGTCCACCCAGAAACGGCTGTACTCGACTGTGATAACCACTGGGGCTACCAACTCGCGGTTGATCTTAAGAGCGCCGGAACCAGCGTCGAGAACGTAATCATCGCCACCGGCAATCTCTCCGTCGATCTCTACGCGCAATGTGTTGCTGATGATATTGTGGTTGCTCAGCCTTATGACGCCGGGAGACTCATCGAAACGAAATTCTTCCCGTATGATCGGGAGTTCACCATATAGAAAATCTGCGGAGAAAAGCAGGATTAAAACGATAAGAAAGCCTGAACGACGCATCACTCAGGGATTGCCGGGCGAAACACCGCCACCTTGTCGGCCCCCTGATCCGACACATATATCCAGCCATTGTCACCGACGCAGACAGAATGAGCGCGCATAAACTGATACAGCCCCCGTCCGGTCGATCCAAACGAGTATATCGCCTTGCCGTCTGAGGAGAAAACCGATATGCTGTTTCTCTTTTGGTCGACTGCGTAAATTCTGTCGGAGCGGTCAATCCAGATTCCGATCAGGTCTGACAATTCGCCATCGAGAAGCGACCTGACATAACCATCATAGCTGTCGAACACAATTAAGTTTCCCTCCTCCCGATTGACCACGTACAGATTGTCCCTGCTGTCGAATGCCATCGTTCCCGGATCGAGGAATCCTCCAAGCTCGGTCAACTCTGACAGCAGGTTGAACCCGGAGTCGAATCTGATCACTCGACTGTTCTCAGGATCCGAGACATAGATGTCACCGAAAGAGTTGACCGCAATGCTGCCGCCTCTTCCTATCGGGTATTCGAGCGACAAATCTCCCAGGTCTGTGCTTGAAAGCCAATTCAGGTCGTAGTCAAGGCGGACGATCCTGTCGTTTGAGCTGTCGAAAAGATAGAAATTAACTCTGTCCGAAGTTCCGAGCGATGTTGGCGAATTGAACTTGTCTCTCGTGAAACCGAATCCGCCTGTCTCCGTGAGGAATGTCCCGTCAGGTTTGACCTTGACGAGCCTGTTGTTACCCGTATCACATATTATCAGGTTCCCCGAAGGATCGAGCGATAGGGCACCGGGGCGAGACAATGCGCGAGTACCGAGCTTGCCTTGGATGTCGTTGACATGCACATATCCTGTGATCACACTGGATTGAGATTCGCGCATATCCCCCAATCGCTTTGCTCCACACGACAGCGCGCAGGATACAATACAGATCGAAATCACTATCGTAAACGATCGCTGCAACATCTTTGATGCAAGTCTACGGATCATAGAACTAATATGAGAGCGATCCCGATCGTGTGCAATAAGAATATCAGAGAAGACCGGCCTCAGAAACTGCGGTTGAATGAAAGTCGAATCTCCGGAGAATCACCGAGGCTATACGGCCCGACCTCGAACTTGAAATTGGAGAACTCGTCGAGGAGTTGGCGATTGTGTCCTTTCGCGCTCCGCCATGCGAAGAAAGCGGATACCGCCCTGTTTATGGCTGCCGCCGCGAGCGCGAACCTGGCGACGCGATAGTATGACTTCGAATCATTCTTCAACTCGCGGTACGCTTGTTTATCCGTATCGCTTTGCCATTGCCAGTCCCACGCAGCCGTTTCCGGATAAAATGGATTGCTTGGTGTATAGACTCGCGAGAACCTGTTGTATTCATCTCTACTGTCGTGAAATCCGACCATATCCCAGAATGCGTCATCTTTCCCGGTCGGGTCGACACTTGCGTTTACCACGGCGTATTCGATGTAGTCGTCCTTTTTCCACTTTCCGAGATGTCTGTGGAGAATGAACGTTGACCAGATACCGACCTCAGCAGTCAGAAAACTCGCAGCCCTTGTCCGTGAATCGCCAACATATATCTCACCGAGACCGGGGAGCAGCAGCGAGTAGAGCATTGCTCTGGATCTTGACTTGTAGCCCTCAGGTCTCTGCGCGACCGGGGAAAGACCGGGCGAGACTCCCCATTCGTCTCCGCCTGCCTGAGCAAGATTGAACGGCGTCTGCGCCGAGAAGAAATATGTATTCGAGACAGCATCAACAGTGTCGGCATAGCTTGCAGGCAAATCAACCAGGAGCAGGGCCATGAACGTTAGAAAGGTTGCGAAAACTGATCTTGACATGCCATTCCTCTCGCGCTCTAATAGAACTTGTAAGTGAACGTCACCTGCGGAATCCGCTCGCCGTCTCGTTCTGCAAGCCTTGCCTTGACATTGACCTGAGAAAACGTGCTCTTCCTGCTATTAAATCTCTTGGCCGACAGGGCAGCGTCGAGTGCGGACAGCACATGATTCGCGACGGAGAGCATCGCCCATGTTCTGGCTGTTTCGAACTTGTTGTTGGAATCGCCGCGCATGCCCAGATACTGCTGTCTTCGGGATGAACTCTCACTGGATCTGTCGACGTCGTCCCAGCCGAACACAAACTGATCCCACTTGCCAATCATCTCGTAGTACTGCTGTGTCTTTTCGCTCGGCAGATTGTGCGTGAAACCTGTATCGAGAGGAGTATTTTCCGTCTCGACCAGCCAGATCGTATACCTGTCTTTGGACCAGTACTGATCAGCAAACTCCTCGAATTCTGTTTCCTTATCCTGCCCGGTCGAATGATTCAAATAGTATTGAGACCAGCTCAGAATATCTATCGTGAAGAATAGGCCCGCCTTCCACTTTGAGCCGACATAGTACTCGCCGAGTCCCGGTACGAGGAACGAATAGATGAACGCCTTGCTCACGGAACGGTGTTCATATTCGTATATGTCGCTGTCAAAGAACGGAAAATCATTATAGTCGCTCGCGTCAGCCAGAGTCATCGGATCGACATCATTCAGCGTACTCAGCTTCTGCAGATACGCCCCCTGATCGGCCTGCAGCAACTCTCCGATACCGTAGTCGCGTCCATCGGACTGAGATGAGCCGAAAACCGCTGCTGTCAAAAGCGTCAGAGTAATCAATATTGTCGGGATGATACGCATCTATTGCTCCTCCTGTCGACGGTCATCTCACGACCGCGATCTTGTGTGATTTCACATCTTTCCGTCCGTTCGAATTCGCCTCAAGACGACAAATATATACGCCGGACGGATAGCCATCGAGCTTCCACTCATGGTCTTCCTGTATGTTCTCGCTTGTCTCGGTGGCTTCATATACGAGCCGACCGGACAGATCGAATATCTGAATGTTGATTGTCCCGGGACTCCGCAATTTGTACCTGATATTAGTCGCCTCGTCAGCAGGGTTGGGCCAGTTGTAGAGCGTGACGATAAGGTCGTCACCGGATGGCGACGTTGGTGCCAAATCGGATGATCCTCGGAAATTGTGATTCGTCGCTGACCTGCCTGATATTCGCCAGGACTGTTCGTCATCGAGTGGTCGGCTCTTCGTGCGAAGACCGTACAGCCTGTTGTCGGCGCAAATCGTCAGCAGCATTCCCTCAAAATTGTTAGATATGCTTCCCGGCATGACCGCCGACCCTGTATTGCGCCCGGAACCCGCAAATCGCGGGAAGCCGTTGACCATAACGCCGTTCGCTCCAAAGGCAAACAGTTCGCCATAAGGAGTGCCGATGAGAATATCGGGCACATCGTCGCCATCGAGATCAGCAACGATAGGTGCAGCATCGAGCAACCCTGTTGAGACATGAATATCGATATCAACCGGGAAATTCTCGAACGGCGATCCGTTGTGATTGTAAACATAAAGCTTGTTGTCACCCGCGAATATGATCTGATACACCGCTGCCGTCGGATCGAGCGCCGCAGTCACGACATTACCGATCAGGCTGTCGCAGACTTTGATCTCGTTGACCGAGTAATCGTCTGAATCTGAAGACTGGCTCAGCAGGATGACAAGATATCCGTCGGACGTGAGAACAGCGAAGTCCGTCCCGTTCATACCGTCGAGATCGGCGGCGGTGAAGCTGATTAGGTCCGCAGAACCGAAATCATGAATTGCCGAATCGGGATAGAGAACGAGAGCCGAACCGCCGTCCGGTCCAACGCCGATATAGTAAGACCGCTGTGATGCGCTATCGATGGCGAACTGCAAGGCATAAGCTTCTGTCACAACCGGCGGCATACCATACGAGAAATCGACGAGGTGTATGGTACTGTCGGCGAATCCTGCAAGCACCCCGTACGATCCGAGCGGCGCCTGACTGACATCCACAGGACCAGACACGACCGCAGCAGTACCTTCGTACTTCTCCACCAGATCCGCTCGACCGTCTTTGTCGTCATCAGTCAACTGCCAGACATAGATATTTCCTGAACTGGTCCCAACAGCTATTTCAGAGATTTCATCGCCATTGTAGTCGAACACCAACGGTGGTGTTGTAATTACCTCATTGTCGCCGACCGAAGCAATCGATCTGAGTGTATCGATGATAAAACCGCCGCCCTGAAGCGTGTCGCCGTAGAATACGAATATCGTATCAAGTATTTCTTCACCTGGTAATGGCTCGATAATTGGTGATCCATCTGGTTCCATCGCAATCAGATGTTTCCTCCCTGACACAAAGATTTCCTCCACCCCATCGAAATCATAATCAACGAGAACCGGCGCAAAGCGAGAGCCATCGACGAACTTCGGGAAACCATCCAGTTTGGATCGAAGTCTGACATCGAACGTCATGATGATGTCGTTCCTCGATACATTGTATATCTCTATTCCGGTATGAGCGCCGGTATTTGACCGGGTCGATGGATTCGTAGTCGGTCCGAAAGTCGTATTGTTTCCCTCTACGAAAAATTCATCCGGACTGCCGAAACCGGTTCGGTAGTTCCCACCAAAATCGACAATGCCGTCGGCTTCGACAAGCGAAACGAATCTCGTATTCTCCCACCAGACAGAATCAATGCAAAGCCCCAGATCATTCGGCACCTTGCATGGATAGAAATTGTACCATTGCAATTTATTGTCGGAAAAGTTATTAAAACCGTTCAGATCGTAATCGAGGTACGCCCTTGTTTCGTCAATGTGATAGATCAGTATGCCTGCACCGGGCACGAAGTAATCATAGTCGCGGGTCAGACGTATCTCATAATCATTGTTAGGTCTGGGTCCCAAAATCACGCCGGTCAGGCTGTCGACTCGCAATCCTGAGCCGCCATCCCGATCCGAGTCAGGCTGCCGATTCTCGATCAGATAATACTCCATGTCGCTTATCGGGACCTTGATGACCTGAGGCTCATCGGTCAGGAGTTCAGCCGCCGCGACCGACTGATTATTGACGTCGGAAACCTCCACAACCTCGACGAAACCGAGATATGCCCTCGACCATGCGTCAGGATACACAGGCAGCGGGTCGAGCACGAAACGGGTTCTGTCGGCCTCCGGGAAATAAATCTCCGCCGTTGTGCCGCGCCCCTGATTGTCCATCAGCGAAAAGTCTCCGATCTGAGTCATGAACGTCCGTGTGTCGTATAAATCGACAAGTCCGAGTTGATGGCCGAATTCATGTGCCAACACGCCGTTCAGAGCTATGACGCGATTGTCCTGAGATACGGCTTCAGGCGTCAGGACAGCTTCCCATATCGTGTCAGCGCCGCCATCGACAATAGCCCGGTGCTCGGAATCGACACGGATGAATCCGGTGTAAAAATCGTGCGGCGTGTTAGTCGCCGAAAACGTCAGATTCATCTGCTGATCGGCTCCGGCATGGAATAACACGAAAGCATCGAATTCGCTGAAATCAATATCATCATCCAGATCAGCCTTCAGCAGGGCGTCCTGGAAAAAATCTGCAAGCCCGTCAAATGGGCTCTGCGAACCATAGTAAGACATCGGCTTTTCGAGCGTATATACAGAATCATCTCCCAATGGAAAGACGGTGCTGACGAGTTCGACGCGGCCCTTCGACACGACATGCCAGTACTGGTTCAACGCTCTCAGGTGCGTTTCGAAGTACCGCTTATTGTGCGGAGCCATGTCGATTTCATGTTCCTCATCGGCGATAAACTGCGACTGGCTTCGCATGTCAAAATGCCCATCACCGGTGGTGTTGGCGTCATCAGGATCCTCGCGCTCGAATTGCACTCGAATCGCGCAGACGTTGATCGTAATCGTCTCATCCAATGCGAGAGCTGCGTCAGGCATGGAAAACGGAGCCTTGCGATTCAGACCGATGAGGTTTTTCTGTGAGATCGAACTCTGGAAGTTCTGTCGCGCTTCACTCTGAATGCGTTCATCAGCATCGACCCGCTGCTTGCTTATGATGGTGAGAACATCTGACCCGGCAAGAGTCACGGCCTGCAACAGCGCGATCAGAAACAGCAGAGAAGCTGCGCCGAAAATCCTTTTCATCGTTGATCCCTTTGTCTCATCCGCCACTACAGCCTGCCTGTCAGTGAAATCCTGAGTGTATTCGCCAGCGCAACATTTTTGGATGTCGGAATGTATGCGAAGTCAAATCTGATCCTGTTATACTGCAATCCGGCGCCAACCGTGAAATAGTTAATCGAACCGGCGTCATCGTTCCTGTAGCCTGCCCTGAGCGCTATGAACGATCCATACCAGTACTCGAAGCCAGCACTCCAGATTGCTTCCCTGAGCTCTTCGGAGAAGCCATCGTCGAGGTCCGTGATCCTCTTGTTGATCTCGCCAACGAGAGTGAACTTGTTGTACGGATTCCGCAGCAGGTCGTAAGCAAGTCCAACGGCTACATTTCTGGGCAACGGATCGGACTGCGCGGCATCGATGTAGGCGATGTTCGGACCTAAATTGGTAATCGCCGCTCCGAATGTCAGCTTGTCAATGGGCGTATCATAAAGAATGCCCGCATCGACGGCGAATGCCGTCGCGGTACCCGACCCAACCTCTGCACCCGACCCTTGTGGGGAGAGTCGCGAATAGATGATCTTCGCAGTGAGTCCGAACGACAGACCGGGAGAAACCCGAGTTCCATATGTCATACTCATCGCACCATCAAAGGCATGAAAAGTATCAACTACAGTCGAGCTGCCCTCGAGAGTCCGGGGGATCGAACCGTACGACATGAATGTCACGTTGAATCCGAGCGTTCCCCACTCATCTCCGAGGTGATGAGCGTATGATATATTTTCATAGTAGAGGTCGTCGGCAAGTTCCGGTGCGTACTTGGCGTGCATCAAAGATAATTCGCTTTTTGCATGCGCGTACACAACCACCTTTCGCGGAGTGGCGAACCATCTCTCGCCGTCCTGGAGAATGATCCTGACAGTCCTCTCGGTCTGGAGATTACTGTGAAAATAGCTGCCGAATCGCTCTCCGTCATACGCTATCGTTCCGAATACTGTCCCAACAAAGACTCGTCCGTCTGAGGCCGCCAGACTGTAAATATGGCTTCCAAGATGATTCGCATAAATGTGAAACGTCTGGCCCTGTTTGACAGCATCTCCATCGATATGATTGTAGGTTTTGATCAGATGCGCCACACGCTCGGCATTTGCAGGTGACAGAGTCGGCTCGTGATCGAGCGCCGCCTCAGTTAAGCTCATATCTCTCGGCGCAGAATACGGCCTCCATCCAAACACTCTGAACTCCCCGTTCGCGAGTATCTTCAGGCCATGCGTGGTTCCGACCCACAACTTATTGTCGGGACTATTGTACGCCATCGTCGTAATAGGATGTCTGAAGGCCACCGAGAATGGAATCATGATCTCCGTACCGGCATCAGGGAAATCCGTCTGCAGGTCGTTCTTCGATTTCAGTTGCTCTGCAATGTCTCTGATATAGCTCTCGTCCACGACACCAGAGAACTGTCTCACGATTCGCGTCAGCGTGTCGTTGACAACCGCAGTATATCGATAGTCGCTGCGCCATGTATCGCCGTTGAAAAACCATAGCTCGCTCCCTGCGGCCGCCCATGCCTTGTCTCGCGAATATCCATAGACTGTTGTGAATTCTTTGTCTACGAGTCCTGTCTCGGCAGCATAGAATGACCAACCGCCTTTGTAGTAGTGAGCGACGCCTCTGCCTGTAGCAACCCACATTCTATTCCCGTCATAGACGGAAAGATTGTTGATCTTATTTGATGGAAGCCCGTCCTCGACAGTGTACTTCTGCCATGCTCTGCCGTTGAACAAAAAGAGGCCGTCCTCAGTGCCGACCCAGAGAAGCTTCTCTGTCGCAGCGATACATGTAGGATCTTTGTCGAACGGAAGAGAATACGGCACGTACAGAGCTTCGGGCAAATGGCCTGCGTTCACCGAGTGAATCGAAAACTCAAGTCGGGTTAACTCTTCCCCGGTCAGGCTGTCATCCGCAGTTGCCGTCTCGTATGCCGACATGAATGCAGAAAACCTCTCCGGAGAAAGCGTCATGTTGTCATACCACTCCGAAAGATTGTTCAAGTCAAAACTGAACATCGCTGTCGGCTCTTCGCCGTCATTGAAGCCGGCTTTCAGGTTGGCGACTACATCATCAATATCATTGCCGGTGACGCCGTAATTGACGAACGACACCTTCTGCTTGAGCAGACTGAGTCTCTCCTCATCCGTCTCTGAAGTAAACGAGGAAATCAGATCGTCAAAAAGCTCTCCCCTTCTGGGAATCAGTCGCAAACTGGACTCCCATGATTGTGATTCACCGTCCCATCTGGCCAGCCCGGTTGAAGTAATCGCCCAGACGTCATACTTCGTGTAGTTCTCCTGAGGAATATCATTCTGAAAGATCGCGATATCCACGATCCTGGTCTCCCAGGGAAGCGAGTAGTCTTTCCAGATCGCCACAAGCACGACATACGGTACCCTGACCATCCGAGGCCTGCTCTTCTTCGAGGCACTCTTAAGTGTCTCCAGGACATCCGCATATTCCCGGTCTGTCAGCGACTCATCCTGCAAGACATGGTTGAGTCGTTCTTCGAGAAATGTAATAGATTCTGAGACGATCTTCAGGTTGTGCCAGTCGATCAAGATTTTCTCGAAAAGCCTGTTGACCTCAGGTCCCTGGGAATCGTTCAGATATACCAGCAGATGTTGCCGCTCGGCTTCGATCTGATCGTACGACACTCCTGTATTTTCCCGGGCGATCGATCTCACCGAGACCTTGAGCAGTTCGCGGTCATCCATCCTTGCGTTGGATGCGATATACTGCACGACAGGCATACTCGGGTCGACTTCATACTCGATATAACGCTCTTCGCCCGACTCAGTAACTCGAGTCATGCCATCCGTGTCCAGCTTAAACTCACCTATCGTCTCAGCGTAAGCATCAGGTACTCGTCCCAGGAGTATGTCGATAGCCTTGGACCGCATCCCTTCATCTTTTCTCATGCTGAATTCGTGGTACTGGCTGGTGAGCGGGTATCTGCCGAGACCGGCCGGATTCCAGTGCGTAGCCGTGGCATCATCCGCAACCGCAACGAAAGCCTCCCCCATGCCGGCGGCCCTGGCGCCCGGGGCGATCCTCAGAAAAAGAACGCCTGCATCCGACACGCCTGCGTGAGATTCGCCACAGAGCGCCATGACGCCAATTATTGCAGTCAGAATGACCAGAGTTCTGCTTCGCATATATCCTCCTGATTTCTACTTGAGAACGACGAGTTTTCCAAATCCTTCTATCAAATCATTGTCACCTTCCGACGGGAAGATCAGCCTTCCCGAAGCGGTGATTCTGTATATATAGACTCCGTTAGCCAGCTTGTCCCCCCGGTTATCGAAAAGGCTCCACACCGAGGAAAGATTGTGACCTGCATCTGATGGTTGACTGCGCAATGTTTCAATCAATCTACCACGCAACGTATATACTTCTATCGAGACGTCCCGAACCGGTTCGGACAGGAAGTACGAAAACCTCGTGTCGCTCGAAGCCGGATTCGGGTAGTTGGCAATCCCTGTTATCCTGAGGTCCTCGGTTTCACCGACCGCCACATTGAGAACCAGCATGCTCGAGTTGTTGGCCGAATCCCACGACTTGACCCTCAGAGTATGAGAACCATGTTCGAGGGACGGTACTATAAACTCGACCTCACCCGACCGAAAACTTCCGGGATAATAAGCAAAATCATCCGTCAAGTCCATATCATACAGAAGCTCATCATCGAATCCGACCTCGATCCCATGTCCCACCTCTCCGGAGAGATTGATCCCCGAGCTGTCCGACAGCGTTATCGTAAGGCGTTCACCTGCTTCGAGAAGCCCGCCGTTGAACTTGCCGCCCGCAGCCAGCCTCAGTTCGATCACGGGGCCTGCCGTGTCGGTTATGGTCGGATTGGACCCCGACACCTCAATCGAATCGACTGCGCCTGACGCCTGAGCAAATTCGTTCACAGCGTACGCGAGAATCTTAGCTGAGTTCTCGCCATAAGAAATATCTTTGGGCACTATAAAACTAAGCTCGAATCGTCCATCCGTAACTGGCCCCCTGCCTCGGAATATCCTCGGTCCCGGCAACTTGTAATGGAGAGAGTCGTGATGAAGGGTGTCATTTGGGACAAGTTTCTTAGCTTTATTCCTGATCGCATCGTAGACCGTCACATAGACATCGCCGTCGAAGCTTTCGTCAATAGAACCATCGGTGTCCACCACATATCCTTCGACCGTTGTAAGAGCGAGAGCAGTAAGCGAATCCGGACTGACCGATGTGAAAGTGATACCTCTGTCCGGAATACCAAACTTCATGAGCGGATCACCGAATACTATATATAGTCGGTCGTTTTCGTTTGTCGGTATCTGGCGAAGCAGCTTAGCGACATAGACAACCTCACACAGAGAATACCCGCCCTCACCGAACAGGAGATCAAACGTCTTGTAGTTAAAACCCGCGTTGTCGCCTGAGAAGACAAACCGGGTAGCCGCCAGTGATCCGATCGCCCCACCCCCGCTGTATCTGAAAAGCTCCTCCGCCATAGCTTCTCTCAGAGGTGAATCGAACTTCCCGATAGAGCAGGAGGCATTGAAAAACACCGAGAGCTTATCGCTGTTGGCCAGCTTGAACATATCTTCCTTCCAGTAGAAAACCCTCTCGTCGGCCCACAGATCGGGATTGCCATGACCGATGTAGTTTATCAATACTGTGCCGTCATTGACAGCCTGGATTATCCTGTCCCGGGCTTTCGGTTTGTGATTGAATGAATCGAATGGGTAATCGGTCAGATATATCTTCTGAACATCCACAGTGGATGGCGTATGCTCATTAGCGAGAATCTCCGTCTGATTTGTATGAGCGGCCTCGCTCACCTTGCTGCGGTTTTTCTTGAACTCATCGTCCGCGACAAGTGTAATCAGATTGCGCCATGGCCCGTAGTTCGACCTGTTTTCATACG
Organism: uncultured bacterium; assembly: GCA_965369655.1. GTDB lineage: Bacteria > Zixibacteria > MSB-5A5 > JAABVY01 > JAHJOQ01 > JAJRZO01. The sequence continues at coordinate 47,250 of CBDUQR010000008.1, forward strand.
AGATTAGTTTCTGGACATACGATCCGATCTCGCCGAGCGACCTGACCGGCCATCGGGCTATGACCATATCGACCCCGCGGTCGACGCCGTACGACGTGTCGGAATCGAGAACCCCTCTTCCCGCGAAATTTACGAAATTCTCGTCGGTCACCGCCCTGTCCTCAGCGGCGACATACGGCGGAATGTATATGGTCTGGTTCCTGCCTAAGTAGTTCCTATAATCGTAGTGGCCGTCCCCTACAATCAGCGCAGCACCGGGCGCAGAGACGGAATTCTCGAAACTGTACTTCAGGAAATCCCGTATCGCAACCGGATCGAACATACCGGCGGAATACTGCCTGAAAATATCATCGAGATCGACAAGCGCGACCGAGTAGCCCTGCGCCTCCCGATACAATACATATTCTTCGATGGCGTTGTGGAATTCCATGGGAGGTATATTTGGAGCAATGATTATCAGATCATCGTCGTAAGCGACCCGTGGCTCAGCCTGTGGAGTTACCTGCAGAACCGAAGGCGTTAGCATCTGTGACTTCGAGACAAGAGCGAAACGCTCGAATCGTGAACCGGCAGTGGACCAGTCAAAACTGAGAGAGCCGCCGTCGATCACAAAATCTGTCAGGAATGCCTGATTGTCGACATCCGCGATGCTCAGGAGAATCATATCCGATCCAGAATTGCCAACAGTATATCTGTGCACGCCGGGTCCATTCCAGGTGTAGAAATCGAGCGAACCTGATGTGTACGCCAGGTCTGTCGGATAAATAATCTCGAAATAGTCGAGTAGTGGGATCAGGTAGTACCTCTCCTGACGGAATTCAATTTTGTTCAAGCCGCTGAAGTGCTCCACCGTAATCACTTTCGGATTCTCAGTTGGATTTGTTCCGTAATGTGCCCCGTTGACAACGACCGTAAGTGAATCATCAACCGATGTCACGAGAAGAGTACAGGTTGGGAATGGTTGAATATCATCAAGCTGAAAATCTATTTCAAAGTCGCCATCATCACGCCAGAACCACCTGTAGTAGTCTCTGATATATCCACCCGACCCAATTTCGAGGAACCGGTTCTCTTCGTATCTCCGGAACTTGTGAAACTCGGTGTGAAGGGTTGGACTGTCCGAATCAGGCGCAACCTGTACTGTCTCCATTCGTTTCGGTAGTTCCGGGAAACTGCCGCCGTGTGTCAGCCACAGATAGGCTGTCGATGTATAGCCATTCCTGACAAGCTCGGGTCTTTTCCTAGATGGATCGACATTCAGGAAATCCGCTCCGTGCGCATAGAAGATGATCTCATCGCCAACGTCGAGTATCCCATCGGATTCACCCTCGACTCGTATCGCTATTTCACGGAATTCAGGTCTCGCTACACTGTTATCATTCGGCAACTCTCGGCCACCCATCCAGAAAACCCGAAGCGTCTTCGGATCAATGGACGCTGTATCCATACCTGCATTGCTGAGCGCGGTTCCGCTAATACTGTAGACGCCTGCATCTTCAATCCCGATCTTGACCCATGACGCAGAGTGCGCAAACGGATCAAACGTCTCTGCTCTCTTCAGTGCGATAAGAGACGGCTGACGTGGCACGCGCCAGTTTTTCGCCTGCTCGTAGTTGAGAAGAGTCGCTCTGAAGATTCTCTCGAATGCATCATCCCTGAGCGAAAGAACGCCTGTCTCTGGTGCGGGATCGAATTCGACAAGGACTTCTATCTCACCCGCTACAGCCGAGGCTATCCCGCCAGATGAAATCCTGACCGGACTGATCAGCAGTTCGAGAATCCTCTGGTCCCGGATGAAATACGGCCCACGTGTTGATAATACCGGATAGCTCGCCGTCGCCTTAGCCTGCTGAAACCGGGCGTTGTCGAACAGGGTCTCCTCACGGGGACGGTTCAAAGGTTGTGTGATTGGATCTATTCCCTTGTAACTCGATGAAACTACCGACACTCTCGGCTCCGATCCGACCGGAATACCCATTATCACTTTGCGGATCGGAATCCTCGCGAATCCCGTCTCTTCGTTCAGAGCGCACCTCGAGATATCAACCATGCGCTCGCCTGACACCTCATCGACTCGTATCTCATACGGCTCGGGTATATATATGAAGCGAATATGCGAATCGCTCGATTCGAGAATTCGAACATCTCTGTATTCCGGGAGGGAGTCCGCTCTAACCGAGAGGACAGAAATGAGGACAGCAACAGTCGCGAGAACGACTGGCCGTATCGACCGACTAAATCTTTTGATCACTAAAGCTATCATAACGAAAACCGACAGCAAAAAAGCCGGAGTGTCAGACTTCCGGCCGCAAAGCCGCCCGAACATCTAAAGGGTTGTACCGCACACAATTCAAACAAAAAAACCTCAATCAGCGTTACAAGTCGTACCCTTTAGCTGTGTTCGATGGCAACTCCTCTGTCTACGTTTTCGTCGCTAAATTAGATTAAATTAGCCTTAGTGTCAAGGTTTTTCCATGCGTTATAACACCTTAAGGGCTGTCAGGTTTCATCTGAATGTGTCAGCCCCGATCCGGTGTCGGCAATCAACTCTACAACGCTTGCAATAAAGCTGCCAGGACTGCTGCATTATTTCGCATATATGCCCCAAACTCAATTGACAACAGCGAATTACATAACCGTTATCATGTAGCAAATCAGCACGGGTGTTCGATGCTTAGCGAAGAAGCATCGCAAATCCGGCAGGAGATTGCCAGCGATCTGCAATCTGATTCAGCCTCGATGAGATTTCTTGTAGGGCAGCGACCCGTCCCTCAAGGATCGGGATCAGCGACCGATAGCGAAGCGAAGTGATCCTGCCATTCATACAGAGTGGCAGAGCCGCTTCGGGTTTTGTCCTACGGCTGACTACCTTTGTTCAAAAATGTGATTGACCTCCGCGCTCTGCATACTATATGTTGTCTGCGATCAGGAGTAAACAATCGACGATTGACAGCGTCATTAGATCAAGGCCGGTGACTTTGTCGAAATCGCAATCCCTGCGAAGGAGGAAACATGCCGGGTACATTATGCCACTTTGAGATTATCACGAATGATGTCCTGAAAGCTGAGAAATTCTACACTGAGCTTTTCGGATGGACAATATCGCGTGCATATGGCGACGACTACTTGTTCGTGCACACCGGTCAGGAGCCGGATGGCGCGATTGGAAAGGCTGACGAAGAACTGAAGCCGGGCAATGGCGTCTGCTTCTATTTCGAGGTCGATGACTGCGCAGCGTATTGCGACAAAGCTGTCAGCCTCGGCGGATCGCAGATCAAAGAGAAAGCTGAGATTTCGGGTCACGGCTGGTACGCACTCTTCGGCGATCTCGACGGCAACTGCATCGGCCTGTTCGAAGCGTTGAAGAAATGAAGAAGGAAACAGCAATGAGAGTTGAATATGAATGACAAACCACCCAAAGCTTTCGTCTCATACAGTTGGTCGTCACCAGGCCATTGTGACAGAATCCGCTCGTACGCCGAACGCCTCGTCGGCGACGGAGTCGACATCATTCTCGACCAGTGGCATCTGTCCGAAGGACAAGACAAGTACGCTTTCATGGAGAGGATGGTGAGTGATGAATCGGTGACCCATGTACTCATCTTCTCCGACCAAGAATATGCTACGAAGGCCGATGGCCGGAAGGCTGGTGTCGGTACTGAGACCCAGATCATCTCCAAAGAGATTTACGATAAGACAGACCAGAACAAGTTCATACCAATAGTCTGCGAGAGGCAGGAAGACAACGAGCCGTGCTTGCCAGTTTTCCTAAAGTCTCGCATAATGATTGACTTCAGTTCCCCCGAATCAACGAATGAACATTGGGAGAAGTTACTTCGTGCGCTATATGGCAAGCCAATTCATACGAAGCCTAGTCTTGGAAAACCACCATCATACATTACTGATGATGCCCAGAAACCATCCCTTCCAACCTTGGGCAGATATTTAACATTACGAGATGCCTTGTTGAACGGCAAACCCACTATCCCTCTTTGTAGGCAAGATTTCATAGACTCCGCGATCTCTTATGCGGATGCATTGCGCGTTCGAGAGGATCCCAATGTCGATCACATCGACGAGAAAGTTCTGGAGGACCTCCATACCATGCTTCCGCTCCGGGATCAATTGATTGACTGGCTACTTATTGAGACTGCTCTTCAAACGGACTCGGAGTTCAAGGAAGTTCTTCTTGGTTTCCTTGAAAAATTGCTTGCCCTCAAGTATCGTCTACCTGAACTGACTCAATGGAACGAATCATGGTTCGATGCCCAGAGGTTCTTCGTGTATGAAATGTTTCTGTATCTTATCGCAATACTTATCAAGAACAACAGATACGGCACTATTCAGTCATTCCTGACAACTAGCTACTTACTGCCCGAGTCGGAACAGCGGTTGAGAAGAGATTTTGTCTCATTTGATGAGTTCCACACACACTCTGAAGCGTTAGCATATCGGAATGATCGTCTGAAGCTCAATCGGCTCAGTCCTATCGCAGACCTTGTTAAAGAACGTGCAACAAGAAAAGATTTACCGTTTCGGGACATTATGCAAGCAGAACTAGTTGTCCTTCTAGTTTCACTTCTTTCTGATGGCCAGCTTTGGTATCCTCACACGATCGTTTACGCCAGCCGAAACCAACGTTTCCCGTTATTTGTGCGAGCCGCCCAACACAAGTACTTTGAAAGATTGAACACGATCACAGGAATCAAGTCAGGCGATGAGCTACGAGAGAAATTCAAAGATGGGTGGGAAGAACATAATACCAACCAATGGATACCCTGGATGTTTAGGACAAATGTATCAATTTGGGATTCAATGAACATGGATGCCTTGGATACAATAACATGACCAACCGGTAGCCCACCCAGAACGCAGTGCCGGGTGGGGTTGACCACCAGACGACATCACGTCTGCGCATCGACTGTCGAGCCTGTCGACTCTTTCTCCTTTAGCTTCATCGTGAAATGCCGCAGGTATTTCGCCTGGTATGTTATCTCGAACCCGCGCAGTTTGTCTCTGTAATCATTTATTTTCCCGCAGACGCGTGCGACGAAATCGAGATGCGAATTCGTGTAGACCCGTCGCGGAATAGCCAACCGCACAAGCTCCAGCGGTGGGCTGGTCTCTTTTCCTGTGACAGGATCCTGTTGCGCAAACATCAACCCGCCGATCTCGACGCCTCGAATGCCTCCCTCGCGATACAGCGCAACAGTCAGCGTCTGCCCGGGATAATCGGATGGCGGTATGTGCGGAAACATCTGACCGGCATCGATAAAGACAGCATGCCCTCCGACCGGCTGAATGATCGGCACGCCATTCTCGATCAAACGATCCCCGAGATATTTCACCTGCGCAATCCTGAATTCGAGATAGTCCGGTTCGAGCGCTTCGCGAATGCCTCGTGCGACAGCTTCGAGATCGCGTCCGGCAAGACCGCCGTATGTCCTGAATCCTTCGATCAGGATCAGCAGTCTGGTCATCTCCTCTTCGAGCGCATCATCGTTGCAGGCGATAAACCCGCCCATGTTCACGAGGCAATCCTTCTTGGCCGACATCACGCACCCGTCGGCATATGAAAACATCTCGCGGGCGATCTCTATCGGCGACCTGTCACGGTAGCCATCCTCACGTTGCTTGATAAACCAGGCGTTCTCGGCAAAGCGCGCCGCATCGAAGAAAAACGGTATTCCATGCTTCCTGCAGACTTCGGAGGTCTTCCTGATATTCTCCATCGACACCGGCTGCCCGGCGGCGGTATTGTTCGTGATAGTCATCATCACAAGCGGGATACGGTCCTTTCCTTTCTCGATGATGAAATCCTCCAGCGCGGCAATATCCATATTGCCCTTGAATGGATCCATGCTTTTCGGATCCTTGCCTTCTTTCACGATCAGGTCGACAGGCTTTCCGCCCTTGTGCATCGTGTTGGCGCGAGTCGTATCAAAATGCGTGTTGTTCGGAACGAAATCACCCTTCTTGAGCATGGTAGAGAACAGAATGTTCTCGGCAACACGCCCCTGATGCACAGGTATGATATATTTGAACCCGCAGATACCCTGTATCGACTCGACAAAATGGTGGTAGTTCTTGCAACCGGCGTACGACTCGTCGCCCTTCATCATGCCCGCCCATTGGTCATCTGACATTGCCGACGTCCCGGAGTCTGTAAGCAAATCGATGAAGACATCTTCAGCGGCAATGTTGAAAATATTGAAGTGAGATTCCCGGATTATCTGTTCGCGCTCTGCGCTGGTCAGCTTCTTTATCGGCTCGACAACTTTTATTCGATACGGCTCTATCGGAAAGTCAAATTCGTTTTCCATGTCTCGATCTCCGACTTGGATGTTGTTGTTTGCAACGTCGATAAGATCGGGAGCGATTACGGAATGTCTTTGATTTTCTCCTCTACCATCCGCATTGTGCTAATCCTCAATTGCTGATCGATGTACATCCTTATGCCTTCTTCAGCTTGAAGCATGGTACGACATCACCGTAATGAATGTCACGATAATTACGAAGCTCCGGTTTGACAAATTCACTGACGTAAGACAGCCGATCCTCGGGCAGGATTTCGAGTTGCCTGAGCGCTTCGATGACAGCGGGATAAAGGGCGCGCACATTCCCATCGGAGACCTTTGCCGCAAGCCCCCAGCCTCTCTTCGCGATCCCGACACATTCGACACCCTCGCCGCCGACTTTGCAGATGATTTCGCCCGGCAACGCCTGCATCAACGCCAGATCGAATCTGCCGTCGCCTGAAACCATGAACGGATCGGTCTGTATCGCAGTTACGATCCGCTCGAAGACTTTTTCACGCCCTGAGACGCTTGTCCCGCCTGTGATGATATTCGCAAAAGCAACTGCCATATTTCTCAATGGCATGCCGAAGTTGGGCAACGAGCAGCCATCAATGCCGATCTTCACATCGTCTGGCTTCATCTCATAAATCTGACAGACAGCCTCGAACACCCGCTGCTGGACATCATACTCGAATTCGAGATACCTTGCGGGATCACAGTTCATCTGCAGAGCAAGCGCAAGCTGACCGGAATGTTTGCCGGAACAGTTGTGCTGGAGAGGCGAAAAGGTCTCTTCCCGTCTCGGAAGGATATTCTTGATGCGATATTCGGATGGCGGATGAACACCGCATTTGAGATACGATTCATCGAGTCCGATCTTGTCAAGATTCTCCTTCGTTTGAGCAACGTGCCGCTCCGATCCGTTGTGCGACCCGCACATGATCGCCTGACCGGAGACAGAAAACCCGTAGTGATCGACAGCCCCGGATTCAAAGACCGGCACAGCCTGGATCGGTTTCGCCGATGAGCGTGTGAACGTGAACATCTCCGGATCACCGGCATAGTAGAGGACATTTCCTTTGTTGTCAGTGACAACTATCGAGCCGTAATGAACCGACTCGATTCCATCACCACGCGTTGTATGAGCAAGCGGTTCCATAGCGACATAAAGTTAGCATATAAGCAGACAAAAGCAAGGCGATTCGAGTGGGGAATCTGAACCACGCGCCTGCGCGGCGGTGACGGTTTCTAAAGCAGGGCAAGCGCGCTCGCCTGTCCTGAGACTTGCGAAGGGCGTTTGACTGGTGAGCCACCAGTCAGGAGTTTCTCGAATGGCATATACACCTAACCAAATACTGATCTGATTTGTCAAGCAAGTATGAGCGAAGATAGATTATTGTGAGCGTGATATGACAACACAAAGCCCGCCTGCTATGAACGCAGGCGGGCTTTACTCGTGAGCAGGGTTTTGCTATGCGGCAATCAGCATTCATCGCACGGCGCAGGACCGCCTGCGAAGATGTAATTGATCAGGTAGACGACGTCATCAATGTCAACATCGCCTGAGCAATTAGCATCTCCAGCTTCAATTGGGTTCGGAGCAGGGCCACCTGCGAAGATGTAGTATATCAGATAGACGACATCATCTATGTCAACTCCTCCGCTCGCATCGGCATCGCCGCATGTCCATGACATCAGGAGCCTTGACATCGCATCTTCCACGTCTCCATCGTCGTCGAGGTCCCATCCGAGCATCAACTGATGAAGCTCGCCCGACTTCGGCTCGGTGAATTCGACTCCAACACTGATCACAGCCGAATCCCCAGGCGCGATTTCAAGTGAGTCCTCTACACCGGTGCCCGGCGGTAAGCCATTCAAGCTGACATACGGATCAGGGCTTCCGTCGGCCAACAGGGCCGTGAATTCGTAATGGAACATGGTTTCAGAGCCTGTGTTGGTAATCATGGCACCTATGTCTGAAGGGGAAGCCTTCGTATCATCAACCCATTTGCCGCACCATTCATCAGATCTTGTGATCTTTCCATATGCGCAGTACACGTCGACGCCGTTGCATTGGTCGACAACCACCAGTTTGTAACAGGCATACTGTCCTATTGGCAAGGGCGGTACGAGAGAATTACGGTCGATATCGAACTGTACCGTGATGGGCGAGCCGCCCGAGAAGTCCAGCGTACCGCCGGCGGGAGCGAATTGCAGGCCGTCGGAATAGCACCAACCTCCCACTGGTTCCGGTACAAGGTACCATCGATAATCGTTGCAGGCTACAGGAGGCTTATTTACGGTGAAGCTCGTTTCCTTGATAAACTTATTCGCACAAAAAGTCACCGTGGGAAGATATGCAACAATATCGTAGGTGCAATGGACCGAGTCGCGATGCGCGTTGCCGAAATTGACGTATTTTACGTATTGACTCTCCTGAAGATCCAGCTCGTGGTATCCGGCATTGGGAGTAGTCTGAAACCATTGGGTTGGGTCCCACGGAGACTCCGTCACCTCATAGACTCGGTAGACCCAAGGATATGGGAGAGGCTTCAGACATGTGAAGCTGTATGCACCTGAAGCGTCCGTATGGCGGGGTTCGAGACACAGAATTTCTCCGGTATTAGGGTTATACATCCGGAGGTCAATGAACCAGTCGAATAACCCTGGATCAGGGTAATTCTTTATGCCGTCGAGATTCAAGTCCTCGAACTTCCAACCGGAAATAGAACTTCGGCAATCAGCCCTCAACCACTCGCAGCAGCAGTTGTTGGTCTCGTCGTACTCCGGAATCGTGCCAACGCCAAAGCCATTGTCATCGACGCAAGCTTCTACCAACATCCAATCCAGACAATGTTGGGTCTCTATGAATTCGACGTCTTCTGTCTGTCCCATCCCTAACGTTGTCGTTGTAAACGCGGTGCCCAGAAGGTCACCTGGATCGCAGTTATCTGGGGGAGTCCCACCGGGACAATGGTAGAAGGCGACCTCGACTGGTGGATCTACCGGCACAGGTCCGTTGTTGACTACGGTGGCAGTGAAAATGGCGTTACCGTAACCGTCGCAGTCGGGATAATCCTGAGGACGCAACAGGTGGACACACAGGTCCGGTTGGAGAGTTGGATCCTCATGCCAGTACATCTGCTTCCGGAAGTTGTTGAAAGCTGGTGAGGTCGAGAGCCAGTTTGTAAGCCGGTTCTGGGGAATCTTGCCATCATCATTAACATTCGTAATGGAATAGGCATGCTGGTTCCAGATCTTGCGTGTATTCACCCAGCAGTTTTGCGCATCTCCGAAGACGCGTATCCCGCAATTAGTCACGCAGGAAGCCCCGACTTCGTTATTGGCGCAGACGATAATCTCGGCGTGCCCGTCAGCATTACAATCGGCGACGCTGATACCCTCCACACCTGTCCTGGAACTGTTCGGCGTTGTGTAGAGTGTTGAACCACCCTGGTCGTCAGCGTGATAGATTCGCAGGTAGCACTCATCACTGTAGATCAATTCCGTGGCACCGTCATCGTTGAGATCGAACATTGTTGAGCTTGTTATCCTCGATGACCCGTCCTGGGTTGCGAAACTGCAAAGAATACCTCCATCACTTCCCTTAAGCACAAAATACTTATCACCTCCGGCGACTCCAATTTCAGGGTAAGGGGAAGCAGGCCAGCACTCCCCGATACATGGTGGACCCCCTCTGGTCTCGCCCGGAAGAACGGTCGTCCACAGAATATTCGCAAAATCAGGTGGTATTCCAGTATAGTCAACCAGATGCACTTTGCCTCCCGCCACGACGATCACTTCACCATCGTCATCAAGGTCGAAGTTGCCAACGCCAGCCCACCCGGAGTCTATGTCGTCCACCAGTGACCACAACACAGAACCGTCAGCATTGTAAACCGTGCGACCATTGACCACTTCAAGATAATCATCATCCGCGACAACATCGGCTGCAAAGGATAGATACATCTGCTTAAATCCGGCGTCTTGATCAGCCCAGGACCTGTTCTCGCCCCAGAAGGCGCCAGGTACGCCGGTGAACAGCTGACCGTCAACGGAGTTCAGTACGACGTTGCCCACGATAATCTCTGGAGTTCCATCTTTGTTGATGTCGGCGATGGATATGCCGGAAAAGCGAATGCCTTGTGACGGTTGTGTGCTTGTCCACTCGATCCAAACTTCGTCCGGATCGTTCGGATCGTAAATACCGTCATTGTTAAAATCAAGGACATCTATGCGGAAAAGTCCCTGCCCGAGGGTTGCATAATCACCTCCTATTGGCGCTCCGCGCCGAGTTCCAATAATCTCCATTAGACCATCATTATCTATGTCAGCCACCGCCAGTTGGCTGTGTGCGTAGAACACATCGAGTGATGGCGGATAGGTGACAGTGGTCGGGTAACTGAAGACTGGGGATCCTCCATCTTGACCGCTGATGACTCTTAGCACACCGCTGGAATTGGCAGGACTCATTCCGGTTCCGTCGTCGCGATACGAGATGAAGAATATTTCCGGGATACCGTCATTCTCAAGATCAGCGACAATTGGAGTCATCAGTACCTGTTCGTGATCGAGGAGGACGGTGGGGGGGGCGCCAGGGTCTGGCCAGACCAATTCCTGGACAGGGTTGATGCTCTCGCAAGGCTCAAATCCTAAGCCTGAGTCCGGATCGATCTCGCAGCATGTGTCAGGAAGGGGTGGCGCCACGTAGCAGACCTCGGCTGCTATCAGGAAGTTGATATCCGCGCCGTAGTGATCGAGCATGGTTTCCCATGTGCCAGTATAGTAGTGTGGGGAGCGCAAATCTCCACAAGAACCGTCGTCAGCAAGGATACCGTAGCAGTCATTTACCTGATCGACAGTAGTGTACCCGATATGGAAATCATCATTGAAAATCAGCCCAGCTGACTCGACATCGAGGAACATACTGCCGGGGTAGTATACTATTTCTGCCGAAGGGACGTTGACAGTATGGACAAGGTCTCCGGGAAATCCGAAACCATCATCGTTCCAGATCATGACATCGATACCCATACCTGATATGTCACTGAATTCCTCAAAGTCGCTATAGAGCGTCATTTCGATATTCACCAGTGTACACGCTTCAGGATTATTTATAGGTCCGAACCGCATGGCAAATGGATCACCGTCCTCGTCACTTGGGATATAAGCATAGTAGTATATATCACATGCATAATCCCACCAGATGCAACCCCTTTCACTCCGAAGTGTCTGCTCAGTCTGTTCAGACACCAGCTCTACATCTATTTCTTTCAGGGCGCCAAGCCCCTCGGTCGTTAAGCTCGTCACCGCCAGTACGACCAGCAGCAGAGCCAGCATTAAAGTAAAAACCTGGAAGCGTCTCATCGCTTCACTCCTTTCCTGTTGGGTCCATTCCTATGTCGTTACCGATTGGCATGCGCGGAATTGAGAGAAATGGTGCCGCGTGCCCGGGGATAGAATCCACACTTTCGCCGGCGTCACCTCCTCTCGCGCCATCAGCCAGATTTTGTCTATAGTTGCAGGCTCAAGGTGCAAATCGTATGCTGACGAGTTGTCTGAATCTATAAATATTTGTAGCGCTAATATAGATGATGAAGTCCAAATGTCAAGGATTATCAAAATCCAAAAGGCCTCGATTGCTCAAGACCTCAATTCTGATTCACTTTATGCAGATGTTAATCAATAGATATCAACCGGCGCAGGACCGCCGGAGAAGATGTATTGGATCAGTAAGGACAATCGGCGCACGGTACCGGACCGCCGCCGAATATGTAGTTGATAAGATACATCACGTCGTCGATATCCACTGCATCGAGGCAGTTAACATTCCCCACGATCGGGTCCGGTGCCGGGCCACCACCGAAAATATAGTTGATGATAAACATGACATCATCGATATCGACTCCACCGCTCTCATCGGCATCGCCGCATGGGTAACTCGGGCCGAAGTCCTGCCAGTAACCATGATGAATGCCGATATCCACTGTCGAGCCGCTTCCGACAGCGAATTGTCCCATCGTGCCGGAGAGAATGAACCCGGTCGTGGTCGTTCTGCGGCCACCGCCGGACAGGACCTCCCAGTTGATCTCCAGACTGTCTGAGGATGGTCGTTGCGGATGGTACTGCGGGGGCGAATTCTTCAGGTCGAAAAATACTGCTTTACCAGCAGGGTCTTTGCCGGATACGGGGGCTGCCTGCATCAGTACGAGCATTACCGCTACACACGTAAATGTCAATATCCTTAGCATCGCAATACCTCGCGGGATTTCCTAACTAATATACACAGAAATCCTGGTTTTTTCAATAGTTACTTAACTCTTCATTGGGGACTTGTTGAAGAACCCCTCATCGAGCAAAAGCCGGTGACGTCGTCATCGCGAGAAGCATTAGCGACGTGGCGATCTCCATTTAGTGCGAGATTGCCACGCTGCGCTCGCAATGACGGCACGCTGCAGTGGTTCTCGGCATCACTCATCAGGGACCTTTCTCGACAAGTCTCTTATGAAGGCCAAATTTGATATGCTCCTATTTGGAATATCTACTCTCAATCGAGATATCGCGTAGATTGACACACGTCACATATATGTATTCATCGGCCTTGCGAACCACAAACTCAAGGAATCTGATTCACGTTTCCTGAACAACGGACGCCACATACGCCAAACAAAAAGACGATGACTGTATAGGTGTGGCTGTGGTAGTCCTTGACATGTTGATGGGCGGCAGACGTTCCCTCTGCCTCAATCTGAGAGACGGATTTCTTCGCTTGTTGCGGAACACAGACCTGTATGCTGCGTGATGTAATAATCAATGGTAAAGTAGTAAACACGTGGAAATCATCCAGCCATAATGGCTATCTGGCGTATTGTCAACTATCCGCACCTCATTGTCGATATGTGAATAGAAGCTGATTGCATTGTGGGACAACAACGTAAGATTGCAGCTATTCAGGTATGTTTTTCATTGACGACCAATGGAGACAGCCATAGATTCAGATGTCGCTCATTGACGAGTTGGTTCCTCAAGAGAAAACGAGGTTCAATATGTTACAAGAACTGAAAGTGGACAACTTCCTATCTTGGATAAACCTTAGTTTCAAACCGAGTTCAGAGAATCTGATTGTTGGCTTGAACAATACTGGCAAGACCAATCTCTGTAGAATCATGCAGTTTCTTTCGCTTACCGCGGCCCTCAACCTGAATGATTGCGCGTCGGCAATTGGAATACCTATTTTCAACTTTCAAAACTTCTCATTCAAGGAGGCTACCACTACTGATTTCTATGTTCGTGCCTCTATTCCATTCCGAGACGAAGAAGCTGTCTTTGAATACAATTTGACTATCAGTTCCAGAGAGCAAAGTTCGTCTCTGCCCATCCTGGAAGTCAGCAGTGAGGAACTTCGTGTATCTTGCGAGGGATTTACTGATGCAATTCTTCTCGAGAATAAGCTCTCGAAAGTCCGACTCCTGCATGAGGGTGAGGCGGAGCGCGGAAACATGAGGTATTTCGAGACCACAGCTCCACCTGAAATGACTATGCTCAACAGGCTTTATGACCCTCAGACCAACCCGCGGGCAAACTGCTTCAAAGACTATCTGAGAATGTGGCAGTACTACAATCTGTCCGATGCCAACATGCGAAATCAGTTGTACGTACCCAATCAACAACTACTTAGTCCCGACGGAAGCAATCTCTCCTCCGTCATCCACGATCTCAAGAAGGCTGACGAAAGAACATATCGACAGTTACTTGAAGCCATGAGGTCGATTGAGCCAAATTTCGATGTCATCAATTTTTTCGGGGGAGGCGCCGAACGACAAATTTCCATGTATTTCGCGACTTCCGACCGCAAGAACATACCGGCGTGGACCGCTTCTGGGGGTACACTCCGCTATCTAGCTTTGGCTTACATACTGATTGCGCAGCCAGCTCTGCAAGTCAGACCACTGATGATTATTGAAGAACCTGAAAACGGCATATATGTTGGCTTGTTGAAAAATCTATTGAGGATGGCTGAATTGGCTCCTTCCAGGCCACAGATCATTTTCACTTCCCATTCCCCTTATGTAATTGACCTTTTTGAAAAACACTTGGATGGTATATTCGTTACTAAGAAGAAACAGCACAGTTCCAGCATTGGACCGATTGACAAAGACAAGATAGCCAAGAGACTTGAAGACTTCCCACTTGGTGAATTGCACTTCAGGGACATGCTGGCATGAAGATCGGATACTACGTCGAAGGTGATGCCGACAAAGCCTTTGTTGAAGGTGTGACGCAGAAATATTGTTCAGGAGCAACTCTTACTCAGGCGAAGTTCCGGGGACGCTCTATTACAAAACGCCTAAAAAAGGAACTGAGAAAAGCACTACTTGAATTGTCGGAGAAGCATCAATGCGAGTACTTCGTAGTTCTTGTTGATGCTAACAATCAGAAATGGCGGGACGTAAAGAAGAACGAATGGGTGAAAGTCCCTGAGGAATTCGAGCACATGACGGTTTACGGAGTCGCGGAAAGAAATATTGAATGCTGGCTCGCAATCGATCGTGACAGTCTGGCGAAAGAACTGGACTGCTCCACCAATGAAATTCCGAAAGATGACCCCTCGGATTTCATTAAGAGCAAGTTCCGCGTGACAGAAAGCGGGCTTATCGATAAAGGAGAATCCGAGCGCATACGGAATTTCGTGGCCGCAGCAGACTTCCGCACTTGGATCAAACGCTCCGAGTCGTTTAAGGATTTCTGGAAACAGATATACGACAAGGGTAAGGATCACAACGACTGCATCCCCAACGAACAACAGAATCCAGACTGATCAGTAACAGTAGTTTAAATACCGTTCTCACACATTCCAGAACGTCGATTGGTCTTCGGTGGGCATTGTTGTGCGGACCCAGTCGTATGACGGCCAGCGTTCGATCTGTTCGCCCTTGCGGTTGACTTCTATCGCCAACTGCGCGCGGAATTCATCATCGAATTCAATGTCTGCGCGAGGAATCGCCAGTTCGATGACTTTCCTTACACCAACTTCTCCATGAAACTCGGATCGCTGACAGGTATCACTCTTATCATCTTTGACGAACATCTGTACATCAGAGCCGCGTAGATCGAACGCGTAGTCCTTGACTGTCTGAAGTACGCACCGAAACTCGAATTCAGCAGCGGATTCGTCTTCCGCGCTTGTGAACAGATCGAGTCTGATATAGATATTGTCGTCGTCGAAACCGAAGTGGAATGCCCGCAGCACATTCACGGCTCTGTGCATAGCCGACCCGGCTTTCATACAATCGAAAATGCCTGCGTCATGCCACTCGTAGAAACTTGTAACAAGTCCATCAATCACAGGCGAAATCAACCCGAGTGGCTGCTCGATTCCACTTACGCCACGTATACCGCGTATCGGTTTCAGGAGATTATCCGGCGGAGTCTTCCCGATCATACGATAGACTGCGCTCAAATGAGACCTGAACAGCCTGTCGAACACGTCGTCTTGCGCAGATGAATGCTCATCGCCGTACCACCAGCACCAGTCCGATCCTTCCGCGATATATATCTCTTTCCACGCTTGATTGATGACTTCAGGATCGGCGTCCGAGTCGGTTCGCTCATGGTCGACAAGAGCATTGCGCGCCGCTGAGAGCAGGTCCCATGCCTTATTGTCCTCTTCATGGCCGATCCATACTCTGAAATTATGATTGATCCACGAACCGGCGAAGAGCCGAGGGATATTCTCCAGCGAATCGGTGTCAGCGAACGCCTCAGAGGCAGTGATAGTCTCGATCGAATCGTCGTGAACGAGGCGTGAATAGAGTTCTCTTAAGAAATCCGCACCGTCATTCGAATAATACTCCCAGGCATTCTCGCCATCGAGTATGATCGAAACCACCGCGCGTTCGAGTTCATCAGGCTGCAACGAGTCTCGCACCGCATGCAGACTCCTGATGAAATCATTGGCGGCATCGTCCGCATCCCAGCCTGAATAGACAAAACCGATTTTGTCTGACAGCGTGTGATCGCGAAACAGGATGCCGATCTCCTGCTTGTCTCTTCGCAACACGTACGGTTGATGGAAAGAAAGATTATTTCCCCGACTCATATCACACTCAGCCCAGACCTCATCGTCTGTCGCGATCCATTTGATTCCGTATTCGGCGAGGATCGGAATCAACGGCTCCGCAACCGATCCCTCCGATGGCCACATCCCGCGCAGGTCACACCCAAACAGTTCGCGATACATCTCACAGGACATCTCGATCTGCTTGCGAGCATCTTCCGGATGAGAAAACCTCTCGTTCGGTAACTGCATGTGTGGAAGCGCCTCTTTCGCCAGATCGGTATCGATGAGCAGCGGCAGAATCGGATGGAAGTACGGCGAAAACGAGACCTCTGCCTGGCCGCGCTCCTGAGCGTCCCTGTGAGCCGGAATAATCTGCGCAAGAATCTTCTTCTGGAAATCGATCAGACTGACCTTGTCGTCCTCCGTGAAATCGTGCCTCTTCTCGAACAGGTACGAGACATCCGGATCATGCCGAAACATCGGATCAATCCAGACAAGGTTCGACCAGACAGCCAGATCGATCCACTCCTGCTCGGTGAACTCCCGGGCGGCTTTCGACACGTCCGACCGGCTCAGGATCAATTTTTCGTGAAGCTGGTAGTACCGGGGATACGGTCTTATCATTGTGGCAACATTTGCGGAGAAGAACGAGGCCAGCATTTCCTGTTTGTCGGTCTCGGTCAGATTCTGTGCGCGTTTCAATGTCAGCGCCATGTGGTCATCGACGCCGTCATGACGCACATAGTCATCTATCTGTTCGATGAGTGATGGAACAAGATTGAACGTCTGCCTGAGTCCGGGAAAGTCCTCGAGGATCCTCACCATGTCAAGATAGTCTTTGATGCCGTGCAGCCGCACCCACGGGAGAACAAGTCTTCCGGTTTCGAAATCCTTGTAATACGGTTGATGCTGATGCCAGAGAAAGACTACCCGAAGCCTGGGTTGATCCGTCGACATGCTTTAGTTGAAAGAGCTTACGGTCGGATCGAGAATGCCCTTCTCGAACAGGAATTGTTTCAGCTCCAGCGATCTCGTTGACTCTTCGGGGATTTCCCTTAGCAGCTCATAGAGCCCAAGCGCGCCGTCACTGTCGCCAGCCGATGCGAAACTCTTGGCGCCAAAGAACAGGCAATCGGTCGCCACGTAGCTGTCGGGATATCTGCTATAGGTGTCGCTGAAAGCTTCGGCTGCCTCTGCCATCATCCCTTTCGCTCGCAGACATTGCGCACGACCTGCCATGGCATTCGCGGTGAGCATGTCATCATACCGGTACTTGTCGAGATGCAGATTGAAATACTGCTCAGCCTGGTCATAATTGTTCAGGGCAAAGTAGGCATTCGCGATGTAGAAACTCGCCAGCCTCGCCGCATCTGAGCCGCCATGCTGGTCGAGGATGGTCTGATAATCTACTGCGGCCAGTTGGTAATTCCCACTTCGGAATTCGACGCCGGCCCTTCCAAGCAGGTCATTCGCTTCCTGCTCGGATGACCGACTGCTCGATACGAGCAGGAAAACTATCGCGACCACGGCGACCAGTGCGACTATTCCACCGATAAATGCCATCAGATGCTCGGTGAAATATTCCTGCGCTCTGAATACCGAACTTATGAACTTGTCTTGTTTAATCTGACCCTTAGTCAGCCTTTTAGCCGCCATTGCTCGACTTCCTTCCGGGGAATATTCCCGTTCCTCTAATACTGATTATCGCCTCACAGCCCGAATACTTGATTCGGATTGCAGTGCGTCTCACTATCCGGTATTGCTTCGTCGCCTCCGTTAGAAATAGCCGGTGAACCCGACGACGATCGCAATAGTCTCGTACTTGTCCTCGCCAGTAAACTTAGTGTGTCCGACTGGCATGAATCCTTCCATTCTAATATCTCTTCCGTCAATACCGCTGACATCTCTGCTGTCAGTATAGTACTCGAACATCGCATCGAGCCAGATTCTCTCCCAGTGTATGCCTGTACCTAAGCTAAACCCGAATCCGGTGATCCGGTCACCTGCTTCCTCGCCCCAATAGGAGGAAAGCACGCTTGTCTTGTAGTCACGCTCGTAAATAGTAGGTACTTCATACTCGCTCTCATCTATTATTCCCTCGTAATCTATCTCGGGGTACACTAAAGCTGTGGCATCTGCAAGATAGTGCTGAACATACCTGAATCCGCCACGTAGAGGGATAATGCCTTTTTCTGTTTCAAGGTTGTATTCAAAACCAAACCTGCCCTCGCCTGCGTTGTAGTAGTTCAGAGGAAAAGGAGTATAGAATTCTTCGCTTTCCCCTGATAGCTTCTGTACGATCGTGTCGAGTGTCGATCGCTCAGACGTGCCGAACCTGCGCCACTCGACATCGCCCGAAATAGTGAAACTGGGGGACACCTTGTAGCTTGCGCCGACGCCGATCGTCAACGGGATATCGATTCTCTGCTTCCTTTTACCACCCGCGTATCGGTCGTCCTTCCATCCGGGTGTGGTACTCGGAACCATGACATAGACCTTGCCACTATCAGGATTATACTCCCACACTGTGTCGTTCTGGATCGGATCCCATTCGCTCTCGAGTTCGAACGGCGTTTTCACAACCATACCGAGCTTGAATTTCTCCAGTCGGTACTGGAGGCCGAATGTAAGATTGAAACCGGAATGACTAATCTCTGAAAGCGAGTGTCCACGAAACCTCCGCTTCCTCGGCTCGGCATTGTCACCTACTCCCTCGATGGCGTCCCACTCTGCCACGATATCATAGCCTTCTTCAGAGTTGCCGAAGTAGATGTTCGCTGACATTCCAAAGGAAAGCTTGTCGACAACATCGGTTCCGAAACCGAGATTCACAACATCGATCGAACCAGTACTCCATACTTCGTGACTTGTGGGGACGATATCTATCCAATCTGCATCCTCCTGTACCCACCAGAATGTTGGCCACACAGCCACCCCCGGATTAAGCCATGTTGCGCGCGCGATATTGGTCAGTCGCTGATAGGCTATGCTCGCGGAAAACTGTTTCCCGGCCACTTTGACCGGTGCCAGGAATGAAGCGTAGTCGATCATCCACTTGTTGTCATCGACAACATACTCCCCGCCTGGAGCAGATTCATACGAAAGGCTGTAAGTGTCCCTCGGCCTGGTGAATGTGCCCGAGAAAGATATTTGCGGGTCGAGCGTCTGGATCAATCCAGCAGGATTCCAGGTTATCGCAGATGCATCATCGGCTATACTGATAAACGCCCCACTCATCGATCTGGCGCGTACGCCGGCCCCAGTCCAGTTCAAGTCGGTGCGATCGAGGGCTCTTGCCCAGTCCTCAAGCACCCGATCCTCTGCCGCCGACGCTCCTGACGCGAAGGTCAGGACCAAAATCACTGTGCATAACAATCTAATCTTCATCAGGGTGTTTCCTCCTGTCATATCGAGAAAATTTTCGCAAAAGATATAACAAATAGCATGTATGTGTCAAACGCTTTCTGAACATTTCTCGCTCACGTAACCTGTGCGCTCACTGTGAATTGACGCAGACAAGCAGGGAATGTTCAACCAGATGCTTATCGCTGGCAGTGTCATATCATCATAATCATCAGCAAGACCCACGGCATCGCGCTGGAATCAAAAATACCCCCGGCAGGAATCGAACCTGCGGCACGTGGTTTAGGAAACCACTGCTCTATCCCCTGAGCTACGGGGGCAGCGAGTCACAATCTTAACTCGAAACCGACAGACAGTCAATCAAAATTGCATGGATCGGTTCAGGATGCCAGAAATGATACAGTGAGAAAAAACGGAGGGATTAGATCGTTTCGGAGTCATATTCGGCCAGAGAGATAAGGCTGTACTCGCTCAGGCGGTCTCGGCCTCCAAGGGATGTGAGTTCAACCAGCACAGCGATACCGGCTACACTCGCACCGAGGTCCTCGACCAAGTCACAGGTTGCGCGAAGAGTGCCGCCGGTCGCAAGCAGATCATCGACCACGAGCACCCTCTCGTCGCGAGAGAGCGCATCGGCATGAACTTCGAGAGCATCGGTCCCGTACTCCAGCGAATAGGTCTCCTTTATAGTCTTTGATGGTAGCTTGCCAGGCTTTCGGACAGGGACGAATCCGCAGCCCAGTTTATATGCGAGCGTGGAGCCGAAAATAAACCCGCGAGATTCCACAGACACCACTTTTGTGACAGCGAGGTCACGGCATTCCTCATAGATAGTATCGATGGCTTCGCGGAAGGCTTCCGGATCGCCGATCAGCGTCGTTATGTCGCGGAACAGGATGCCCTTCTTCGGAAAATCGGGGATGGAGCGAATCCTGTCTTTGAAATACTCTGCTGTCATCGTATCACTTATACTTCACAAAAAAATTCTCGTGACTGCTCTCGTATTTTTTCCATTCGATCTGGAAATTCTCGATTTGCGAATAGGCGGGACCTTTCCTGAGTGCCATCAAGAATTGCATGACCACTTCTTTCGTCCCCTCGACTTCGATTTCGACATCACCGGTATCGAGGTTTCTCACGTAGCCATTGATCGGAAACTTCTCTGCTGTAGATGTCGCGAAATATCTGAAACCTACGCCCTGCACCATGCCTGAGATCAGGACTCTCGCGCAGACATATCCATCTATTGTGCTGTCGTTTGGAGCGCTAATTGGACTGCCTCCTCTGCATTTGAAGCTTTTCGTGCGGCATCGGATACATTCCAGCCGCCAAAATCTATTACATATTTTCCAACCTTGAGCGCAAAAGCGAGTTCCGAGAGCGTTCCCGATCCGCCCGGCAACGCGATTACAACATCGCTGCTTCGGACAACGAGCAAATTTCGAGCTTCACCCAATCCTGTCGGGATCGCGTGATCTATAAAACTGTTGGCATCTTGCCGATCAGCTCCCGGGAGAATGCCAATCGTTACGCCACCTGCGGACTTCGCGCCTTCAGCAGCGGCAGCCATCACTCCGCCCAGCCCTCCGCACACAAGAACGGCGTCTGCTTCGGCAATCCTCCTGCCGACTTCAAACGCCAACTTCGCGACTTTTTCTGAGCAATGTCCTGCGCCAATAACTCCGATATA
Organism: uncultured bacterium; assembly: GCA_965369655.1. Classification (GTDB taxonomy): domain Bacteria; phylum Zixibacteria; class MSB-5A5; order JAABVY01; family JAHJOQ01; genus JAJRZO01. The sequence goes on from CBDUQR010000008.1 coordinate 68,662, forward strand.
TATTCTCTTGTCGGATTCGGACATTATCCAAATCTCACAGCTTCTCTCGGTTCATAATATCGGGGTGACTGGATTTGAACCAGCGACTCCTTAGTCCCGAACCAAGTGCTCTACCATGCTGAGCTACACCCCGATACCGTCAGACCTACTGATGTTATCGACTTTTCTCCGATTGTCAACATGTTTTTGCGATTCGACGAACTGTTACCAATGCAATCACATGTAGGTCAAGCGGCCTGCTTGTCCTGAGCGTAGCGAAGGGTCCGCTTGACATCTTGATCCATCCGTCAAGCGCGAGCGCGCTTGACCTACAAGACTTATGTCATATTGTAACATCGTGTGCGCGGCAGACCTCCCGGCGAGTCCTGAGCTTCGAAGGGTCTGCCCGGTCTTTTGCGCTTATCGTTGGGGCAGACGAGGACGTCTGCCGCCCACAGGATCACGGGTCGCTGCCCTACTCAAGACTAACAATCCGGCACTCCATCTCCATCTGTGTCGCATGGCTCTGGGCCTCCTCTGAAGATGTAATTCACAAGTCCGACTATATCGAGCAGGTTGATCGCCTGGTCGCAGTTTACATCTCCAGATTCAAGTGGATCAGGCTCAGGTCCGCCCAAGTACACGTAGCTGATCAGACATATCACGTCATCGATATCGACTCCGCCGCTGGCGTCAGCATCGCCGCAAAGGAAAGCCTCACTACTCAGCTTAGTCACAAAAACATCCTCGGAACCTTGACAAGTTCCCTGATACGGGTTTAGAGTGGGAAAATCTGTAGAATTTGTATATCCCGTCACATACGCCACCCCGGAGCCGTCCACCGCGATGCTACGGCCAGCGTCCCAGTCGCTCCCCCCCAGGTAGGTGGAGTAGACCAGGCTGTTTCCCGAACTGCTGAGTTTGGTTACAAATACATCAGCGTTGACTTGATCAGTCTGGTACGGGTTTAGAGTGGGGAAATCTGTTGAACCTGTAAATCCCGTCACATAAGCTGAGCCGGAGCCGTCAACTGCGATGCTTGAGCCTTCATCATAATTACTCCCACCCAGGTAGGTGGAGTACAGAAGGCTGTTTCCCGAACTGCTTAGCTTGGTAACAAATACATCCTCCGAACCTTGATCAGTCTGGTACGGGTTTTGAGTGGGAAAATCTGTAGAATATGTATAACCCGCCACATAAGCTGAACCGGAGCCGTCAACTGCGATGCTTCTGCCCTTATCATCACTATTCCCTCCTAAGTAGGTGCTGTAGACCAGGCTGTTTCCCGAACTGCTTAGTTTGGTTACAAAAGCATCGTAGTCAGCTTGATAAGTCTGGTACGGGTTTAGAGTGGGGAAATCTGTAGACAATGTAAAACCAGTCACATACGCTGAGCCGGAGCCGTCAACTGCGATGGCATAGCCTTCATCATTACTATTCCCCCCCAGGTAGGTGGAGTAGACCAGGCTGTTTCCCGAACTGCTTAGTTTGGTTACAAACAAATCGTAGCCACCTTGATAAGTCTGGTACGGATTGAGAGTAGGGAAATTTGATGAAGATGTATAACCCGTCACATAAGCTGAACCGGAGCCGTCAACTGCGATGCCGGAGCCTCCATCATAATTACTCCCACCCAAGTAGGTGGAGTACAGAAGGCTACTGCCCGAACTGCTTAGTTTGGTTACAAATACATCTTCCGCACCTTGCTTAGTAGCCTGATACGGGTTTAGAGTTGGAAAATCTGTAGACGTTGTATAACCCGTCACATAAGCTGAGCCGGAGGCGTCAACTGCGATGCTCTTGCCAATATCACTATCAATACCGCCAAGGTAGGTGGAGTAGACCAGGCTGTTTCCAGAACTGCTTAGTTTGGTTACAAATACATCAGTACCACCTTGATTAGTCTGGTACGGGTTTAGAGTGGGAAAATCTGGAGAATCTGTATAACCCGTCACATAAGCTGAACCGGAGGCGTCAACTTCGATGCTGTAAACACGTTCACCACCACTACCCCCAAGGTAGGTGGAGTAAGATAAAACAGGATCAATAACCAGAGGTAAGGCCGGATTGTAGCCACTCAGTTCAAACCCGAAGGCGATTGCGCCTTTCAGACTGTACTCGCCGACAATAGTAACACGGGAGTCGTTCTCTATCTGATAAATGACAGGTTTCTGTTCGACAACCTCGCCCCACATAGTTGTTACAACTAACTCACCATTATCATTAACAGAAATAAATTCAGCACCCTCATATTCTATTTTGATTTGAGAAAAATCAGCACCTGGAGAAACAATAAAATCATACTCCATCTGTTTGCCGTTGCCGTAGTATTTCAGATCGATACCGTCATATACGTCCTCAAGAACGATAGCCTCATAGTTGGGAACATCCGTATGCCACTCATTCGGATCATTGCCGATGAAGTAGTTGCATTTGTATTCCATCATGTTATCGCCAGTGATCGCGGGATTTGGATTCGCACCGACGAATGACGCTTTGATAACGAGTTGTTCGGCATTGTCAGACTCGTGATCGAGTGGGTGCCCCACAGCTTGCTGTGGGACTTTTCCATCGAGTGATCCCACAGCAAGCTGTGGGGCACCGGGCGTGGACGTCTGCCGCCCACGAGGATCGTCAAGAATCCGCCGTGTGAACTGGTAGTAGACGCCGTCGGTTGTGAACCACATTGTGGCTCCGCCGGCGTTGGCTCTGAATTGCACACGATCATCCCACTGGCCATGATTCTCTGTGAACGCCAATGGCATCAAATCCATCTGTTGGATCGAAATATTACTGTTCGCTGAAATCTCAGGAGTTCTGACTGCTCCATCACCATAGGCGACCGTCTGGAACAACAGAATAGCTCCCAGCGTCGCAACCGTGAAAAAGACTGCTTTCTTCATCTCTTCCTCCCGTGCTTTCAGTCGGTGCCTGCCGCTGCAAGTATTGATTCTGTCCGACTAGTGGTGTGATTCATTTAGTACGTCAGTATTATACCGAGAATGGGCAATATTGTCAAGGTTGGAATCGCCTGAGAGAGAAGTCTGCTCAAAGGTTCAGCGACGTGGAATGACAAACGCCGTCATTGCAAGCGACCGAAGGGAGCGTGGCAATCTCAGCTTTGTTACGAGAATTGAGATCACTACGTCGCTGGCGCTCCTCGTGATGACGGCAGCTTTGTCATCGTCATTCCCGCGAAGGCGGGAATCCAGAACCAAATTCAGAATACGAAAATGTCACAGACAAGAAGAACTTAACTGGACCCTTGCCTCCGCAAGGGTGACGAGTGAGATTGCTTCGCCTATCGTGCCCGGCAGATGTCCCGGTCTGCCGCATTCCAGCGGTTGCTGATCCAACGGGGCAGACGGGGACGTCTGCCGCCCACGGGAATAGGAACTAAACCTTAATCTCTAACTTCGAGAAGCTCTCGTATGTCTTGCGCGATGTCATGTCGATCCCGATAGGCGTGATTGAAATATACCCCGCGTTGACCGCGGAATAGTCCGAACCATCAACCTCGAACCATTCGGGTTCGCCGCCAATCCAGTAGTAACGTTTGCCGCGAGGATCAGTCTTCTCGACTATAATATCGTTGTAGACTCGTTTGCCGAGCTTTGTGATTCTGGCGCCTTTGAACTTCTTCCTGCCGAGATACGGTATATTAATATTCAGAAGATTGCAGTCCGGGAATGGCCAGTCCCAGAGTTGCCGCACGATCTTCCGCACAGCACGAGCAGCAGGCTGATAGTCGTCGGTATCCCAGTCGGTGAGCGACACCGCAATCGATGGTATTCCGACAATCGACCCCTCGATCGCTGCGGCTACCGTGCCGGAATATGTCACATCATCACCCATGTTCGGTCCGCGATTGATGCCGGATATCAGCAGGTCCGGCTTGCGTCCTTTGAGAAGCGCATGCACAGCAATCATAACAGCATCAGTCGGTGTGCCATCGACAGAGTAACGATTCTCGGCGAGCTTGTTGATCCGCAACGGTCTCTGCAATGTCAGCGAATGGCTCGCCGCCGACTGCTCTCGATCAGGTGCGACGGTGAATATGTTCGACAGCTTTCTGATTTCCTTTTCGAGCGCTTTCAGACCGGGCGCGAAATGGCCATCGTCGTTTGTCAGGAGAATCAATTTGTCATTCGAAATCTTTCTTGCCATAATACTCACTCAGCTTGTAATTCTATATAGCACCGGCGCGCATGATTCGCAAGCTACCAGAAGAAGCTCCGCACGAGGATTCGCATGAATCTCCAACTGTCGCGGAACGGATTGATAAAACTCGTCGAGTCTCCATATATGGTAGGGACTCTGATCTCGCCAATCCTGAGACCGAACTTCCCGGCTTTCATAAGAATCTCTGATTCGTAGTCATACCGTGTTCCACGTGTCCTCAGATTGCGAACCACATCAGTACGCATCCACCTGTAGCCTGATTGTGTGTCGCGCATACATGCTCCCGCCAGTAACGAGATGAGCGCCGAAGTCATGAAGTTCGACAGAGCTCTGTGAGAAGGCATTCTGGATGTCCTCTTTCTGGCTCCGATGATCATGTCGTAATCTTCCGACGAGGCGAGTTTGACGAATTCAGGTATACACTCAGGATCATGCTGCAGATCAGCATCGATTGTCACAAGACCGTCATATCCATTTTCGGATGCGTACTGAAGCCCGGTCTTGATAGCAGCGCCCTTGCCCTGGTTGGCTTCATGGGAAATGACTCGCACACCGGCAGTCTCAGCGGTCTCTGCTGTGCTGTCAGTCGAGCCATCATCGACAACGAGTATCTCACAGTCGGGCGCGACATCCCGCAGGCGCTTCAGCAACTCAGCTATCGACCCGGACGCATTGTAAGCCGGAACCAGGATCAGATTGCGAACTGGATTCATATTGTCAAGTTATGGGAACCTGTCGTTCAAATCAACGTAAATGGAGAGAAGAAAAATGGTCGGGGAGACGGGATTTGAACCTGCGACCTCCTGACCCCCAGTCAGGCGCGCTAACCAAGCTGCGCCACTCCCCGACGCATTCAACGGTTATATACGTAACGTTACCTGTAAATCAAGACAAAAGTTCGATCAGGGTTTCTATTTCCTTCTTGATAGCGAGAAGGTCCTTCTTGAGGCGGTTTTTCCCTTGCGGCTTAGCCTTATTCATCCGGTTCTTCCTGTCGTTCCTGATCTGCTGCCTGGCTCCTTCGATCGTGTAGCCTTCTTCATAGAGCAATCTCTTGATTTCCAGGAGCAACACGATCTCTTTTTTCTGGTAGACCCGATTGCCGCTGCGGTTTTTCTTCGGTTTGAGGCTGGGGAACTCTTTCTCCCAGAAGCGCAGGACATACTGCTTGACGTTGACTATTCGGGCGACTTCCGAGATCGAGTAATAAAGCTTATCAGGAGCGATGTTCTGAACCTTCAAGGCCTCCCCCAAGCGTAGGGCTGGACAATCCCTTGCATCACACGGTAGAACCAGAAACAATATATAGACTTGTGTAGCGAATGTCAAGCTGGCGGTTTAATTTTCTGACCTTAAATCTCTGCTCATCAACTCGTTTACGGCTTGCAGTGGATCTTTCTCTTCAAACAGTATGCGGTAGACCTGCTCTGTTATGGGCATTTCCACCCCGAGTCTGCCTGCGAGATCATGGACAGACCGTGTGGTATTCACACCCTCCGCCACCATAACCATCTGTGACAGGACTTCGCGCAGAGTCTGCCCCTTTCCGATACATTCACCCACATACCGATTGCGAGAGTGTTTCGACATACAGGTCGTGACGAGATCGCCGATACCGGACAGCCCTGCGAATGTCAGCAAATCGGCTCCGAGTTCACGTCCGAGACGGGCGATTTCCGCGAGGCCCCTGGTCATCAGAGCGCCGGCGGTGTTATCTCCGAAACCAAGTCCGGCGCTGATTCCTGCAGCTATCGCTATGATATTCTTGACCGACCCGCCAAGTTCGACGCCAACTATATCTGACGATGTATAAAGCCTGAAATACTCATTGTTCAGAAGCCGCTGCACATGCTGTGCCGCATCAAGCGATTCGCACGCCACCACGACCGATGTCGGAAGTCCCCTCGATACCTCCTCGGCATGCGATGGCCCGGAAAGAGTAACAATATTGCTGGAATCCGCCCCGGGGATTTCCTCGGCGATAACCTGCGACATTCGCAAACATGTGTCGTTCTCAATTCCTTTCGCGCAGTTGACATAGAGGCTGATGTCGCGTTTCAATATCGAGAGATTCTCTGAGGTTTGTCTGATCGTGTGCGATGGTATCACAAAAAGGGCTGTTTCCGCATTCGCTGTCGCCTTACTCAGGTCGGATGTCACCGTGACGCCATCAGGAATCCTGATGCCGGGAAGCTTTTCGGGATTCTCGCGGGTATTTTGCAGGGACTCTGCGTCCCTCTCGTCGAATTCCCAGATCACGACATCGTAACCGTTCGCGTTCAGCACGAGAGTCAGGGCGATCCCCCATGACCCACCGCCGAAAACAGCTACTCGTTTGCTATCTGACATCTACCCTCTTGAACTTGTTTTCCTCGCCATGCACGAGCCTGACTATGTTCTCCCGATGAGCGTACGCAATAACCACGAAAAGCGCAAATGTAAACAGCAGCAGCGTCGAATCGACCTGCTGACCCAGTGCGAATTTTTCCACAAGCAAAGTCACTGGAAGCGACGCCGAAGCGATCAGCGATCCCGCAGAGATATATCGCGTAGTAAAAAACACCACGCCGAACACCGCAACCGCTACGGCCACTTCGATCGGCAAGAGCGCGACGCAGACTCCCAGCGCGGTCAGGACTCCCTTTCCACCCTTGAAGCCTGCGAAAACCGTATATATGTGACCGACAACTGCGGCACAACCGCACAATACCTGGAACTGAATCTCGTTGATCGGCATGTTTCCGGCGTAGAGCGCCGGTGCGATGAATGCAGTCGATGCCAGTCCCTTGCCGATATCGAGAAGTGCCACGATCCCCGCCGGGAGCAGACCGGCCACTCGGTAGACGTTTGTAAAACCGGTGCTGCCAGATCCGAAATCGCGGACATCGACCCCCTTCGCAAGTCGAGTCACCAGAATCCCGAATGGTATCGCCCCGCATGCATAAGATGCTACCAATCCAAGGGTAAGTTCAATCATCTCCAACCTGCGCACAAGAACGGCAGATGTGGAGAGGTCGTCTCAGAAGTTCTGGTCTCTAGTATCATGTCCCAGGAATCCATTCACAATAAAAAGCGGCATATTAAATCGTGGCATGGGCATCTTGCCCATGATTCACGGGCAGGATGCCCGTGCTACTACATAAGAATATATGAACATATATCCGGGACACGACACTAGTAGGTCGGTGTTCCGCAGCAGGCGAAACCTGCAAGAAACCCGACTCCCGCACAACAAGATAGAAGTGTCGCGCTTCTTTCCTGATTACATAAGGTTCGGAACACGACCTGCTTTTGGGACAACCTCTGGACATCTGCCGCCCACGGAATGTTGATCTTGAATAGTGAACCCACCCGACGCTACGCTTTGGGTGGGCTACCGGCTCCTAGTCGCAAACAACATATAGTATGCAGAGCGCAGTGGTCAATAACATTCTTGCGGCAGAAGTCAGCAGGTGTCGGGGACACCTGCCCTTGTATATTCTCTTCGTATTGGTTTATAATGGTTAAGGATCGGGATGAA
>CBDUQR010000009.1:0-75479 GCA_965369655.1 uncultured bacterium
CCGTACGCCCGGTGGTGTGACAGGGAAAGCTTGCGAGAGCCTACCTATGTCGATTGAAGCAGCCAGCCGCCGATTGTTGTTGACTTGCACGATACCCGGTCATAATCTTGACAACGCAAAAGGGCTTGTTGAAATAGCCCATGTCGGGCACTTGTCGGTGATGTTGTCATCGCGAGGAGTGGAGCGACTTGGTGAACTAACTCGTCACCTCGCATAAGGCATCGCGTTCGTCACCCCTCCCTCGGGGATCGGGATCGGCGACCGATGCGGAGGCCCTTCGCTTCCACTCAGGATACACAGGGGTCCAGACAAATCTTTCAAGTCTGTTACACTTACGCATTCTGAATCTGGTTCTGGATTCCCGTGATATCCTGAGCACAGCGAAGGGCCTTCGCGGGAATGACGAGGACTGGTAACTGGCCGGTATGTACTGTGGGCGGCAGACGTCTTGAGGCTGTCCCATAAGTAGGTCGTGTTCCGAACCTGATGTAATCAGGTGAGAAACGCGACACCTCTATCTTGTTGACTGACAGTCGGGTTTCTTGCAGGCTACGCCTGCTGCGGAACGCCGACCTACAGGAGAACAGAATTTTTGAGGCAGCCTCTCTTCGTCTGCCCCATCCAGCGTTGACATCGGTGGACATCTGCCGGGCACGGAATACCATAACAGGAGTAATATGAAGAAAGCTTATATTCTTTTCATTGGCCTGCTGATTCTGATTGTCCTTGCGTTCACATACGCTAAGAGCTACCTGTCGAGGCTCGAATCAGACGACCTGCGAATCAAGACCGAGCTTGGTCGCAGGCAGCTCATCGACAGCCTTCAGCAGACATTTGAGATGATGGCCATCGATCGCACGGGTGATATTCAGCACAGATACGACAGTCTGGTACGTGAGAGCGATGCGCTGATATATGCTTTGGAATCGCAACTCGATCTGTATCTGAATCCTGAATATGATCCGGTGGCTTCGGTCGCTGATCCCGATCCTGAGGGACAGGAGGATGAACCCAACTCGGTTCGAGCAGATAGCAATGTAGTACTTGCGCCGGACACGTCCAAGTCGCTGACAGTGGATTCGGCAGCATCGATCAAAGATGCGTGGGAGAGCGAGATCACTCCCCGAGAGTACGAAGTGTACCTTGCATATCTCGAACGTGTTGTCAGCCTGCCGAAGGATATGACCTCGTATGAAAAGAAGGTGGCGTATGACGAGGCCGAGAGGAATCTCGCCGCTGAATACTCAGTGACCAAAGACGACATCAGGAAAATCCTGAAGAAGCTGCGAAAGAACAGTATCAGGGGACGAAGCAAGAACTGAGGCGGAGCGTCGTCTTGTGTGGTGTCAGGGTTGCATTCAATCCTGCTCAGATCAAGCTGATAAGCGCAGTGCGTTATGCCAGCGCGACGTCGATTAGATGCTGTCGTCATGACTCTGGAGCTTGGGTCATGCGTGCAACGGCGATCTTGCTAAGTCGACTGCCGCGAGGAACTCTTGTGATTCTCGCCGCGGTCGTACGGGATAACAATGTGTTCATCACGAAGAATCTTGTTCACCGTTGTGATGAACTCACGCGGCGGCAGGCTTTGGAGGCGGAATGGTATCCAACCCTTCTTGCCGAACCACTCTGACAACGATAACTCGCGTTTGGGAGACATGATGCAATCTCCTTCGAGAGAAATTCCGATCTCCCAGATGCGGCAGCATTCGCAGATATGTTTTATTCGCAGTACCATCTGTTAGTAAACGATTCATCCTGCTCTTGTCAAGGATTTTGCATGACGGTATTGACTCCGGAATCCGAATGCGTTATCCATCATCAGAGGATAACTGACAATGAGCAAAAAGAGTGAACATAAGTTCGCCGAAGTTCAGCTTGAGAAATTGCTTCTCGAAAACCTGCCGCAGGAGATGTCCGCATATAGCAGCAGTGCGGACACGGATGACTCGACCGGGAGAGCGTCCGAGAAGTTCAAATCAAGACTGCGTTGGCATATATCGCGTTCGCTTTCTCCAAGGCAAAGGGAAGTTCTGACCCTTCTGCTCAAAGGAAAGACCGAAAGGCAAATAGGGGTGATTCTCGGAATCACTCAGCAGGTCGTTCATATCTATAAGTGGCGTGCAATTCGCAAGTTACAGGAGAAGTTGCTCCGGTGAGGTGTATGTCAAACGGCTAATAATGGAAAAGGTTGTTGTAACCAGCATGAGACAACACCTCCCTCCCCTTGTCCCTCACCGCCGAAAGACAACTTGGTAAGGAGGTGGGTCGTGTTTGGTGTTCGTAAAGACCTTGACTATACAAATGTGACAGATAAGAAGATCTGGCACCCTTTTTCTCTTCAATCGCTCGCCACGAAGGATTTCATCCAGATAGTGAACAAGATTCTTGCCGGAAGGCATGGTCTACTGACCTATCGTGACAGGGGCGTCAGGATCATGTAGTGTGCGTGATTCGCCGCCGGTTTCTTTAGCTGGTGATATTCGCGATCTACAATGAATCTGGCTCATTGGGTGTTGTTCGGCAGTATGTGAGAGGTTGTCCCATAAGTGCCAATGAACTTGAGCGGGAAGCTGACTCTGTCGCTCCCGCGGAGGCCCTTCGCTTTGCTCAGGATATCACGGGAGCCTATTTAACGATAACGCATTCAATAGATTCCCGCCTGCGCGGGAATGACATCGCTTTCTTTCGCAAGCATGACCACCAACCTATCAGACCTTATGGGACAGCCTCGTGAGTGGCGCAGTTCAATATAGGGCGATACCTGCCGAATACGTATGTAGGACCTGCGGTGCGGCACAGTTCCTGAACAGTGTTGTAACTCTAAGTTTGAGTTGACATTTAAGCAATGTTGGGTATATTAATATCTGAGTCTTGCTTGAGTAGATGTAAGTATTCACATTGGTGCAATCGTGATTGATCACGCCCTCAATGAATCTGGCAAATGCCGCGTGGCATGTTTGCTTTGTGTCATTCTGGTTATTGGTCTCCCAGTACACGCATTGGAGATGGACCAGCCGAGCCTGATCCATGATGCGTATGCGGACGGCAGGCTCGACCGGGAAGGGCATTACCGCTGTCTGATGCAGTCGATTCTCGATCCGGAGAACTTACCAGTCGAGTTCGCAACTGATGTTCCGCACAAGTGTGGCACTCATGTTCTGCTTGAGATCGAATCGAATCTTGGTACACTCTCGACCGAGATGCAGGAGTTGTTTGCAACCCTTGATGTTCGTCCTGAAGCCGAGTGCGAGTATGTATCACCCGACTCATTCTTCAAGCTCCACTATGACACCGCGTCCGGACAGGCGACGCCGCCTGTGCCGATCGAGGATCTCGATTCGAGCGGGATTCCTGATTTTATCGAGAATATGGCACTCTATGCCGATTCGGCATGGAGACAGATCGTGCAGAACTTTGGACATCACAGGCCACCGTCCGACGGCACTCTCGGCGGCGACAGTTTGTACGACATCTACTTCAAGCAGTTCCAGTACTACGGTATTACAAATGGAGACAACGAGGGACCGGAGCCGTGGGATGACTACTCATCGCACATAGTTCTTCACAATTCATTTGATATATTTCCACCAAACCAGGACCCCGAGGGGAACCAGAAGGGATCGATGAAGGTCGCTATCGCCCATGAGCTATACCATGCCGTACAGTTCTACTATGACGCGTTTATCGATACATGGTGGATGGAGCAGACCGCTGTCTGGATGGAAGACGAGGTCTACCCGGGGATTCATGATAACTATAACTACTTCGATGATTTCTGGCCGTCACCCGAGATGTCGCTCTTTGAGGAAGATATTATCAGGCACATGTATGGTTCGTTCGTCTGGCCCAGGCACCTCACTGAAGTCCACGGCGATCTCCTGATCAAGGAGATACTCGAAGGCATGGCTACGCCGACATCCTCACTGATGAATGTCATTGTAGATGTGTTTGACCTGTACGGGACGACGTTCGATGACGAATTCAGGAGATTTCTGTTCTGGAATTACATGACCGGCAGTCGAGACGACGGGCATCACTATGTCGATGCCGCAGATTATCCCGAGATCGCGATTGAGCACAGTTATGACAGTCTGCCTGCGTTGCAGATATCAAGTTTTTCAGCCCCGTACAATCGTGGTTCAAACTACATCGAAGTCTACAACGACTCATCATATATTGGCATTCTCGCGTTTGGCATTGATACGGCATACTCGGCTCCCTGGTCGCTGTCGTATATCACAGTAGATACGGCGGGTGTGTATGACTTCTTGTTCAGGAACCTGAGCGGCGGTGGAGAGGGCAAGACCTACGTCGGACCGTTCCAGGAATACGACAAAGTTGTGTTCATTCCGCACGCTAAAGGTCTGTCGATGAACGGGCCGTATGGATTCGTGTACAGCGTCTACTTCAGACCCATCGGCGATGCCGACGCATCTGAGAATATCGACATCGATGATGTCATCTGGATTATCAACTATATCTTCAGCGGCGGACCGCCTTCGGAACCGTATGTAGCAATGGATGCCGACTGTTCCGGCAATGTCGACATCGATGACGTCGTTTATCTCATATCATATATATTCTCGGCGGGTCCTCAGCCGTGCGGCGAAGGATTCTGATCGGAGTTTTCGTCTCAGCAGCCATGCCACCGGAGTTTAGCATAACGCAGTGTGGCAATCGGAATAGTGTCTGTCATCCTGCTCCTCTCGACCATCAGCATGTCTTCAGCAAGTGAACTGAACTCTCTGGATCTGATCGAGTTGGCGTATGAGAGCGGTCGAATTTCAGAGGGTGAGCGGATCGTCTATCGCCGATGACAGTCCGCGATCTCGACACCCTGCCAGCGCAATACCGCAGCGATACATCTCTGATCGGAAAGTGTGCAACCGAGATATTCCTTGATGCCGCGGAGAACTTCGAATTGCTTACGCTTGAGCAACAGCGTGTGGCGAAGGACTACATGGCTCGACCATCGCGGGCATACTCACACGATTCCCCCGACGGGCATTTCAAAATCCACTACGATGAAACCGGCACACACGCCGTGCCGTCGGCAGACGACAACGGCAACGGCGTCCCGGATTTCGTAGAATGGCTCGCGGATTATGCGGATTCGTCGTGGAGATGTATCCATGATAATCTCAGCTACGATCTGCCGCCCGTGGATGGCGGCGCTGGAGGCGATGACAAGTACGACATAAAAGTACCGTTGGATCGAGATGCCGGGTTGCTCCGGCCTCTTTTTTGTTGACTGAAGTCTTTGTCGTATTATCAATTACGGCAGGATGGGACCATAGAAGTTGTCCCATATAGAGAGTTTCGCTGGGTCTTGTCGACGACTGGGTCGGCAGTGTGGCTTGGCGATCACTTTCTAACTGTTGCCTGACACGGATTCCATTAGCCGGCAGTTCACACGCCTGCCTTCCGCAGCGCATGAACCGCCGGAACGGATAATTACGGCAGGATGGAACCCTATGACTGACGAACATATCGGCAAGTACAAGATACTTGAGAAGCGTGGCGAAGGTGGCTTCGGAGTCCTCTACAAGGCTCTCGATGCCATGATTGACCGCGTCGTGGCCCTGAAGGTCCTTCATCCCGAATACGCGGCAAGCGAGAGACTGGCGAATTGGTTCAAGCGTGAGGCACGGGCAATGGCGCGTTTGAACCACCCGAACATTGTCACTATCCACAATTTCGAGGTCGAGGATGACCGGCACTTCATTGTGATGGAGTACGTCGATGGCGTCGACCTCGATTCGGTCATCAAGACTCGTGGCAAGCTCCCGATCGATGAGATACTCGGGCTGATGTCCCAAATGCTGAGCGCCTTCGGTTACGCACACTCCAGCGGTATCGTCCACAGAGATATCAAACCGTCGAACATCATGATAGACACGTCTGGGCGGGTCAAGATTACCGATTTCGGGATCGCGAAGATACTTGACGACTCGAAAATGACCAAGACAGGCATGGGAGCGGGGAGCCTGCACTACATGTCCCCTGAGCAGGTCGAGGGCAAGCTCATCGACACGCGCACCGACATCTACTCGCTCGGAATCACGCTGTATCAGATGATTACCGGCAATGTGCCGTTCACGGATGATTCGGACTATATCGTCATGCGTGCTCACCTCGATCAGACGCCGGATAAGCCGTCGGATCTCAGGCAGGATGTGCCGCCCGATCTCGAACGCGTCGTTATGAAAATGCTCGAGAAGAAACCGGAAGATCGTTACGAGAGCATGAGCGCTGTCGCGGATGATCTTGGAGAGCTGGGGGGAAAAGAATTCGTGGCCTCCGCAGCTGTGAGCGGGAGCCCCGCGGACATTAGGACAAGAACTGTCTCGACTCCCAAGCCTCGCTATACGCCTCCTGATCGTCGTGAATCGAGCGATGGAGAGAAAAGCGCTGGGTGGAGACGATTCCTGATTCCGGCCGGCGCAGCGGCAGCGCTGATAGTCACCACAGTCGTGGTGTTACTGTTTGTGTTTGGAGGGGATTCAACCGAAACAGATGAACCGGTTGTGTCGGATACGACGAGTGTCGCAGTTGTCGACACGATTGAGGTGTTAGCTGAGTCGGACAAACCGTCGGACACTGCGATGGTTGCCGTTACCGAACAAGAGCCGATCGATACGGCGGAGGCTCTCACCTCCGTGGACCAGTCATCCGACTCGATTCCGACGACGTCCGACATTATCACTCCTTCCGAAGAGGACTTGCCCGGCGGCAGGCTCCTTGTGGAGATAGCTCCGTTTGATTATCGCAATCCGCCCAGGGTTGTGCTCGACGGCAGGGAATTCAGCGTTGACGACATTCCGTTGGAGATCACCGGTATCAAGACGGGCTGGCATCAACTCTCGGTTCACTTTGCCGGGGAGAGCTTTTTCGAGAGCGTGTACGTCGACCGTGATATAAAGACGAAGACGTACCGTTTTAACGGACCGGTGGGCAGAGTCTCGATCGGCGCAGAGTTTATCGGTATGCAGCAGAGGCAGCCATGGGCGAAGATAATTGTCGACGAGAAGCCGATTGAACAGGGCACTCCAACAGCTATTGAGCTTGTCGAGGGGCCGCACAAGATCATGGTGAAGAAGAAAGATTTCGTGACTGTTGGGAAAGCGAAGTTCATCTACGTTAAAGCAGGCGAGAATACAGTCGTGAATTTCAAGCTGAGAAGGAAGTAACTGGTGCTCGGCTCACGGAACCAGGATTTTTATGTTGCTTCGCTGATTGAACATATCTTAAATATTCAGCCAAGGGTTATAGTATGGAGGGTCAACCATGAGAAAGCTCTATGCAGCGGTTCTCGTCACGCTGGTCTGTATCAGTTGCAGTGCCGTTAATGTCTATGCACAGTCCGGAGTCGATGCCGAACTCGATGATGCGTACAGGCTATACAGGAAAGCGCAGTTCGAGGACGCCATCATTCTAACGACAGGGTTGCTGACCGGGACGGGCGTTTCCGAGGATCAGGAAGTCAGGGCTCTCCAGATTTTGAGTCTTGCGTCGGTCGGTCGCGGTTACGTAGATCAGGCCCGCGACTACCTCGAGCGCCTGGTCACACTCAGCCCCACCATTGAACTTGATCCTGATGAGTTTCCGCCCCAGATCATGACACTCTGGTATCGAGTGCGCGAGGGCAATCCGCCGCCCGCTGCCGCATCGGAGCAGAAGGACAAGCTCGAAACCATCGCGGTGATGTATTTCGACAACAACTCGATCGTCGATCACGACAAACTGAACGCGCTCTCCAAAGGACTCGCTTCGATGATGATTTATGAAATCAGCAAGGTTTCGAAGCTGCGTGTGGTCGAACGGGACCGCATCAATTTCCTCGTGGATGAGCTTAAGCTTCAGCAGAGCGACCTTGTCGACAAGAGCACTGCTGTGAGGATCGGCAAGCTCGTGGGGGCTCACACATTGCTGATGGGCGGATTTATGAAACTGTCGAAGAACCAGTTCCGCATCGATGCGCGACTCGTGAAGGTTGAGACGGGTGAGATTATCAACGCTGAGTTTGTCGAGGGCAAACCGAGTGACGTAGTCGAACTCGAAAAACAACTTGTGATGAAAATGCTCGAAGGTCTTGATGCCGGCGCCACCGAGAGTGAAAAGAAAGACATCATGAGGGGTCGCGACACGAGTTTCGATGCGCTTTATCACTACTCGCGCGGGCTGGCTTTCGAGGACAAGAAGGAATACACGGCCGCGTTCCAGCAGTATCAGGAGGCGCTCAAGCTGGCGCCCGGATATGTCGAGGCGCAGAAGAAAATGTTTCGCCTGGAACCGCTGGCCAGCCAGGGATGAGGTAGTCTATTGAGAGTTCCGCTACGGATTCTTGTTACATTGCTACTGCCTGTTCTGATCGGATGCGGTGCGGGCATGTATCATCAGGGGAAAAGCGCGCTCGATCGGCAGGACTATGGCGCAGCCATCACTGCCTTCAAGAGTGCACTTGAACGGCAGCCTGACGAGGCGCTGATCTGGCAGCAACTCGGCATAGCGTATTACAGGACCGACCAGTTTCTGAACGCCGCGAACGCGTTCAAACAGGCGGCGCTTCTCGATTCGGAGGACGACGTCTCCATCCTGTATCTCGGGTTATCGTATGAGGTTCTCGGCAGGGAAGATGAAGCGCTTCAGGTCTACAGGTCGTATCTGTCGACAATGCCCGAATCGGAGTTGACGAACAGGATCAGACGCAGAGTCAGGTATCTTTCCGACTCCATCCTGCGGGATGAGGTGCGCTCGTTGATCGCCGGGGAGGACAGCATTGATGCAGACAGGATCCCCGGCAATACGATTAGCGTGCTCGGATTCAAGACTGAGAAGATCGATCCTCAATATGCCGCGCTCGGTCGCGGCCTCGCACAGATGTTGATGACCGACCTTGCCAAAGTCTCCGCGCTGAGAGTGATCGAACGAATGAAGCTGAACGAAATCGCTCGTGAACTCGAACTCTCGTCTTCCGATCTCGCCGACAAGCAGCATGCGCCGAGATTGGGCAAACTGCTCGGCGCCGCGACACTTATCACCGGCGACCTGGTGCAGCCTGAGACGGAGGAGTTGTCCGCTGAAGCCGGTGTTATCAGGACAGCCGAGGGCATCGCGACTTATCCCGAAGGCGCAAGCGGAAAACTCGACCAGTTTTTCGTAATCGAGAAGGAGCTGCTCTACAATATCCTCGATGAGTTGGGACATACTCCCACCGAAGCCGAGAGGGTGCGTCTCGATTCGATTCCAACTTCATCGTTCCTGTCGTTCCTTGCTTACTCGCGCGGTCTTACATATTCGGACGAGGGTATGTACCGGCTGGCAGAGGCGGAATTCAACGCAGCTTTGGCGGAAGACCCCAATTTCAGCGCCGCGGCCAGAGCGAGGGATCAGGTTGCCGGTCTCGATGGATACACGGGCGAGGTCGAGCCGGGCAGCAGACTTGAAACGGATGTTTACGAGATAGCGCATACCGAAGAGGCAGAACCCGAGAGCGGGTATGGCCTCGCGGTCACGAGGAGCATACTTGGCTTCCAGCAGGAAGAATCGCTCACGTCGGAGGGCGACAACCCATTCGTATTTCCGAGAGTGAAAGGAAAGGTTACTGTCAGGGGGACCTTCGATCCCGACTGATCGTAGATTTCGATTATGTGTAGCGCTCAAAAACTGATCCTGATGATCGTTCTGGTCTCTTCTATACTGACCAGCCACGCCGTATCGCAGGTGAATTACGGCGAACCGCCGTCGATCTCCTCACGGCTGGTCTATCAGACATGGAGCGTGAAGAGCACTTCGGGCGCGGAGTATGATCTCGTTCAGTGGTACTTCCCGGTTCATGGCTACTTGCCGATCGCAGAGGATTGGGAGATACATGTCACGACTGCGAGTGCGGGAACCGACAGTGATTCCTCCGGAAACGAAGTTTCTATCACCGGACTCAATGACACTCGAATTTCGGCGCTGCATTCACTGTTCGACAAGTCGCTGCTTGTCGGAATTGGGCTGAATCTTCCAACCGGTAAGACAAAACTCGATCCTGAGCAAACGGCTCTTGGGCGATTACTGACTGCTGAGTTTCTCGATCTTCCCGCAAAACGATACGGTGAGGGCTTCGGAGTCTATTTCGAAGGGGCCTTCGCACGCCGAATCCATGGTTTTCTGACTGGCGTCGCGATGGGTTACCTTGCGAGCACATCATATTCACCGGTGTCGGACGTCGACGACTACAACGCCGGAAACAGACTCACCATATCTGGAAACCTGATGCGCAGTCATTCCTATGGCAGGGCGTACGTGTACATCAGACACAACATCTATGGAACCAGTACACAGAACGGTTTTGACGTCCATAAGACAGGTTCGATTACCGAACTCGCGGGTGGTTCGTCGGTGGAAATCGACAAGTTCGAGGCAAATGGCGGGCTGCGGCTGCTATTGCGTCGGGCTGATTCAAGGCTTGTTTCCGGCGAACTAAGAAAATTCGAGCAGAATAACTACGGCAGCGATTTCCGATTCTTTTCAATTCTCGGTTATCGCATGGAGGATATCGGCAAGGCGTCAATACTGATCGACTACAAGAAAGTCGCGGCGAACCGATTCGAGCCGGGCGATGAGGAATACCTGGGCGAATCGAGCCTGTTTGGTATAGGCATTCAGTTTGAGCGCGTGATCGGAGGGCGATACATGCTGGGAGCGAGCGTCAAGGCGCATTCGGGCTCTGCGGATGACAACAATCTCGATCTTTCCGGCTACGAGGTCTCCCTGATGGCGAGGGCTGCACTATGATGTCATCACGCAAGGTCTTCGCGGTTGTGTTATTGTCAGCGGTATGTTTTCTGTCCTGTTCCAATTCCGTATCCGAGCAGGGATGGACTGTCGAGGTATCGATGAACATATTTACCCAGAGTTCGTCCATGCTGGTACAGGAGATAGATACTGTCAGACTGCGGGTTTATGCTGCTGATCTGGATACGATTGTGGAGTTTCTGCCGGTGGTAAAAGGCGTAGTCTCGGCATCTCTCGATATCCCGGCCGGAACCGGCAGGATATTCGAGATGCACGCTTACGATTCTTACGATCCGCCGGGACGGCTGATTTATGCCGGTGCCGACACTGTGACGATTGGGCAGGAGATTGGTCAGGAGGTAACGATCGTTCTTCGACCTCAAATACTGCTGATGCGTCTCAGCCCTCGATACCAGGAACTTCAGGTCAACGCGAGCGGTGAAATCGATGTCTGGATATTCGAAGTCGATTCGCTGTTTGGTGTTGCGTTCAGGCTAATTTATGATGAAAGCAATATCCGTATCGACAGTTCGAGAATAGGCAACTTCCTTGGAAATGAAATCACGTCGTATGCTGGGTTCGACGATGAGGAGAACTTGTATGTGGTCAGCATGGTGCGCCATGGCCAGGATGGAGTCGGTACCGGCATCTCTGGGGACGGCTGGCTCGCCACGATCTACTTCACGGCGCTTATGCCGGGTGTGGCTGAAATCGCACTGGAGATCGCGAGTGACAGGGCGCTGTGCAAACCGGACCTCACGCCTGTAGACCGAATCGAAGATCTCGTCCTCGACGGCGCGACCGTCGAGGTCAGGGGTGGAGGATGATGAGTCGTCTGAGTCAGGATATTCGTGGTGTTATGCGCTGGTATCCCCTGCTTCCCCTTGTCGGGATGCTGCTTCTGCTCGGTTTCAACACGAGTCGGGGAGCCGAGCCAACTGAAGTCAGTCAGTGGTATGTCTCTGAAAGCGGGTCTGACGATTCGGGTGACGGCTCACAGGGTAATCCGTTCAAAACTATAATGTACGCAATATCTATGGCTGCGCCGTTCGATACGGTGATCGTGCTGCCCGGCAGATACCTCAGCGACATATACATTGATCACTACAAGTACGTCCATCTCAGGAGCGAGAATGGCGCAGAAGTGACGACCATTGACGGAGGCATCTGGTACTATGGAATGTCACCGGACGACAGAGTACTTCTCAGAGGTTTCAGGATAGTCAACGGTGATCCCGGCATACATGCTACGGATGTCAGTCCTGACATTCTGGAATGCGTAATCGATGGCTGTACCTCTGATGAGTCGAATCGGGGAGGCGGCGTAGCGCTCTGGAATTCTTTCGCCACAATCAAAGATTGCTCGATTACCAATTGTACCGCGCTCGGGTTCGGAAGAGGCGGCGGAATATACTTCAATAATTCTGCGCCACGTATCGTCAACTGTCGGATAGTTGGAAACACCGTAATCGCCGGTGATGGTGGAGGGATATACGCGGATTCCACATTCATTTCAATTCACAGACCGCTGATAGCCAATTGTGTAATAACCGGGAACGAGTCCACATTGGGCGGAGGAATCTATTCTGTCGGGAATGAACTGATATACAACAACCTTGTCGCGGATAACATGGCGTCGGAATCTGGCGCGGGCATATTCATAAAGTATGGTGCGTTTTCTGAGGCTCATAACAATATCATCGCATTCAATCTCGGCGAAGGCATCGTGTGCGAATCCTCGGTCGATAGCGTGACCGGCTACAACTGTTTCTTTGGAAACGGGGGCGAGGATCTCGGAGGATTATGCCACGATCTCGGCGGCAATGTTTTCGCAGACCCGCTCTTTGTCGATTACAGCGCGGGAGACTATCATCTCAAAGCGAACTCTCCCTGCATAAATAGCGGGCTCAATCTCGATTCCCTTCCGCCAGTCGACTTCGATGATCAGATCAGGATCATGTGGAATACTGTTGACATTGGACCGGATGAGTACGTCGACTGCACTCTGTCCGCAGATTTCAGCGCGACTCCGACATCGGGGTGTTCGATGCCGATGACGCAGGTCAAGTTCAATGCTCTGATCGAAGGCTACTACGACAGTCTGTACTGGGATTTTGGAGATGGTTCCGATACGGCGGATGTAACTCAGATTTTCCATACATACGATAGCGTCGGCGTCTTCACGGTCAGTTTGCATATTTTCACACCCTGCACGACCGCAGTCGTCGTGAAGGAGAACCTGATCGACATCGATGAAGCGCCGACCGCATATTTCTATGTTGACGTCGATTCGGGTTGCGCACCACTCGTCGTACAGTTCACCGATCTCTCGGACGGCGATCCTAATTCCTGGCACTGGGATTTCGGAGACGAGTATACGTCGGTACTGCCTTCACCGGTACACGAATACACGGAAGGCGGAGACTACACAGTGACTCTGACCGTGACAAACAATTGCAACGAAGACATCCTGATTGTCCGGGATCTCATAAAGGTGGGCGGCAACGCCGAAGTGAACTTCTCGGCGTTGCCGGTTTTCGGAGCCGCCCCACTGACGGTGCAGTTCAGTGACAGCACGGAAAACGATCCGCTCGAATGGATATGGGATTTCGGTGATGGGTTCACATCGAGCGATCAGAACCCGGTGCATACATATCTGAAACCGGATATCTACGACGTGATGCTCTCCGCTGTAAATACCTGTGGCGTGTACGATACGCTGACTCGCGTCGAGTATGTTACCGTTACGGGCTTCGAGGCAGTACTGCTCGACACGACCGACGACAGGTTTATCAAGACTTTCAGTATCCTGTACGACACCCTCTACGGCTTTTTCAATCGTGATATTCATATCGAGATTGACACAATTGATCTGCCAGAGCGCGGAGGCGTTCACTTCTCGCTCAACAAACATCAGGTCAACGTGTTCGATACTGTTGTCGTAACAGCCTCGCTTTCGGAAGACATGTCTCAAGGTGTTTTTCAGCACTACCTGGTTTCGATCGCTGATGGCGGCAGACCGGTTGATTCGATGCTGATCGAAATCGAATCGAATCCGATCACGCTCATCTCGGTGAGTGACGACACACTCAGATTCGACTCGACACAGGTGGGCAACGTATCTGTGGACACTGTCCTGATCCATAACGTGAGTGGTAGTTCGGAGCTGTTCATAAGTTCGATCACGATTCTCGGCTCGGCAGCATTCGATGTCACATGGTCTCCGGGCACGATATATCACACGTCGTCGATGCTGCTGCCGGTGACATTCACTCCGTCCGATACCGGCGAACATTCGGCCACTATGGAAATCGTCTCGGATGATCCGGTAATGCAGGTGATGGAGGTTGCTCTGTCCGGATTGGCTATCCCTGAACGGGTGATGCCCACTGTGATTCACCACGATCCCCCGAACCTGGCCGTCGATGTACCATTTACCACTGTCGTAGATGTTGATTTCAGCGAGGAGATAGAGTTCGAATCATCGCCTGTTGATCCGCTCGTCATGGTTGAGAGCGAGATCACCGGTGGTCCTGTTCAGGGCCAACTGGAGTATATCACGAGCGTGCCGGACAGGTGGATACTCAGGTTTATCCCGGACACGCTGTTTAAGCCGCTTGACCGGATTCGTGTGACGGTGTCCGGGGATGTCATAGACATCGCTGGGAACTCTCTCGACGGCAATCAGAATGGAACGGCAGAGGGATCGCCCGACGATGACACGACATTTAGTTTCAGAACCGGTCCGGGCGTATATCCGGGAGACGCCAACAACGACGGGGTTGTCAACGAGATCGATGTGCTGCCTATCGGTGTGTTCTGGATGATGGAGGGTGCGGAGCGTGAGGGGAACATCTCCGAATGGCGGATGTTCCCAGCCCTGTCGTGGGATTCACTCGGAGCAACTTATGCCGACTGCGATGGAAATGGAGTCGTCAACGATCTGGATCTGTATCTGATCGGAGTTCACTGGGGACAGACCCATGACCTTGCAAGCCCTGTATTCTCAGAGGATGGTTACGATCTCAGGAGAAACAGGAGCGCCTTTGAAGCCATGTATCTTTCTATGAGCGGCGCTCCCGACAATGATGTCAACAGGAAAATACGGTCCATTCTCAGCAGGTATATCACCGAGGATGTGGAACCGAGCAATTTCATCCTGTCGCAGAATTATCCGAATCCATTCAACCCGACAACCTATATCCAGTACAATATGCCGGTCGAATGTCATGTTACGCTGACAATACACAACATACTTGGGCAGACGGTTGCTGTTCTGGTCGATGAATATCAACCGGCAGGATACAAGCGCGTTTCCTGGAACGGCACGGCGGATTCCGGCGAGAATCTGCCGTCAGGTATCTACTTCTACAGATTGACGGCTGGTGGCTTCTCGCAGGTCGGGAAAATGATGATGCTGAGGTAGATTCTGTAGAAACGCACACGATGGAGTATCGTAGATTTGAAGAAGCTTGACGTCACTAGGGAGGTGACCGAAAGAGGTAACGAGAGTTGAAGTGACTAAAGCGGGGGGATGTATGGACCTCGAACCTCTGCAGGACAAAGTGCTCATTTGCGTCGACTGTAACGAGGAGTTTGTGTTTACGGTTGGCGCGCAGGAGTACTTCCTTGAGAAAGGGTTCACGGAAGAACCCAAGCGCTGCAAGTCCTGCTACACGCAGCTAAAGAAAGAGAAACGGCAGCAACAGAAGGTTGCTACACGAAGGACTCACAACGGAAGAAACAGAGTTCCCGTCGCCAATTCTCGCAACGGCAACGCCCGACCTCGGTAGGAAGGGCAAAGCCCGGGCTTCAGGAAGCAATGCGGACTGAAACCCGGGCTCGTGGCTCGTTGTCTGATTTACTTCAGAAACAACATTTTCTTTGTGCTTGTCTCACCGGTATTGAGCCGTATCCTGTAGAAGTATATTCCGGCAGGAAGCTCTTCGCCGTTCATGTCTTTGCCGTCCCAGTCGAAGCTATGGAGTCCCGGCGAGTTGATGTGTATTGTTTCTTCGATGACCTGCTGTCCGAGAATGTTAAGTATCTCGAAAGTTGCGTCGGTCTCCCCATCGACAGAGAAGCCAATAGTTGTCTCGGCGTTGAATGGGTTCGGGTAATTCTGCGCCAGATCGAACGAATTCTCTGATGGCAGCGACGGTTCATCGTTATCGACGCCTGACGCGAACGAGACAGTGAAGTCAGCGGTCATCGTCGGACCTGCCGCTGAGATGTTCGTCACTCCGACAAGTGTGCCCGATCCATTGTATGCGTTCGAGTTCGGATTTGTCAGTGGAGTGAATGTGGTATTGTTTGAAGTTCCGGGGAACGGATCACCGGCATCGCCCGAACTGGTGTTATTTTCGAGACCCCAGTTGTTGTCGGCTTGCATCAGGGCGACAAGATAGTTGCCATATCCTGTATGGCCCGGATACCATTCGTTGTCATTAGTCGACTGTGTGTCGTCGATATGCCAGATGAGCAGTCCCTCACCCGGAAGCGCTGTGTCGTAGCCGGTTTTTCTCCTGTTCTCGACAAGGAAATACTCGTTGCTTGCCCCACCAGACGTCCACAATCTGTAAATTGTTCCTGACGTCTCGACATCGGGAATCGAAGCGCCGTACATTGTGGATGTCACGTTGGTAGACGTGGCGAATCCGAGTTGTATTCTTGACCAGGCGTCGAAATGTGCCGGGCTGCTGCCGAGGGAGCCGTTCCACGATCCGCTCGCCATGATGCTCCACTTGCCGACGCCGTTTGACGTATAATCTGTATCGTAGAGGTCCGGCAGCCCGAACACATGACCGAGTTCGTGGCAGAATACTCCGAGCGTCATATCCGCTGCGACATACCAGTACTCCGGCATCATGCTGTATGTGTAGATATACTTGCCGTCCCTGAGCCTCGGATTGATCGACCATTTGTGGGACCAGATGTCATTGACCGAGTGAGTCAGTTCGGCTCCTCTGCCTGTGTGCACTACCATCAGGCCGTCGACATATCCGTCGCTGTCATTGTCGTAGTTGGAGAAATCGACTACCGCATCGACTGCATCGACAGCGTCCTCGACAAGTTTTTGACAGTTTCGCGGATATGAATAGTAGTTCAGACCATGCTCGCCGTTTACGTAGTACGAGTAGGCCTGCGGTGCGAGCGTCCACCCGATTACCGACGGCAGATCGACTGTGACGATATCAAGCTGATTGAACGACACTTCATTGTAGTAGTGCCTTACCGTCCCGACCTGATTGACATAGACGAGTGTGTCGAAATAGGATGCGCCCGTAATGTTCGCCTTGTCTGTGAAACGGACGAGAATACAAAGCATGTTCTTTGCCGTAGTTGACGTCGAATGCAGCCACTCCTCGAAGTCGATCTCCGCCGGCTGATTGATGCCGAACTCTCGCCATTGCTTCTGCAACTCGGCATACTGTTCATTGATCGCAAGGGCGTTCTCCGAGGATGCCTTGTCCGCAGATTCACCCTGGTATGGAGGCATCGAGAGCGCCTCGCCCGGCAGCAGTGCCCATGTCAGCAGAGCTGCAGACAGGAGCAACAGTGTGACGTGAATGTGATGTTTCATCTCAATTATCCTTCCTGCTTAGAATTCTATTCCCGATGAGATTGCGAATGAGGCGCCCCTTCCGAGCGAGGGAAGCACCGTTCCCGACGATGCCCACGCGACATCTATGAAGAACGAGGAGAGTCTCAGGCCGCCGCCGAGAGCCAGCGAAGCGCCGTTGAGTCCTCCGAAGGCCAGCCCCGCTCGCAGCGGCATGAATCCAACGCCTGTATACTCTGTCCCGAACGAGAGTTCCGGGACCTTGTTGACGCCCGCCTTTTTTGCCAGGCCGATCTTAAGATCAGTTGCGAAGAGGAAATCGCCGCGTGTGTGGGCGGCGCCGAAATTTATCTCCGGAGCGAGCGATGTCGAGAACGATCCAATATCACGCTCGATCTCATCAGAGAGCGCTGTGGAGTCGTCGTCCGCGTTTTCGGCGGTCAACGAGACAAGTTTGTACGTGTATTCATTTTCTTTGGCGTCGCTATTCCAGTTGATTCTTGAGACCAGGTTTCGGATTCCGGCTGAGAATCTCCAGTCGTTCCGGTACGCCGCTGCGGCTCCGACGTCGAGACCGAACCCTGATCCGCCCAGCGCGGACTTGACGATAACTGTGCCGTCACCGTCTATGCCGTCAGCCGCTGTCGTTACGTCGCCGGAGGCTTCGGAGACTTCGAAGTAAGCCAGACCTTTGATGTACTTGAAATTGATGCCTGCGGTCATCTCACCCCAGTCAAATTTCTTCAGCTTGCGACCGTAGGCGAAGTTGATGTCAGCGTGGACGATTCCCTCTGCGTCGGCATCGGTTATCGAGACTGTCTCGCCGATCCGGTTTCCGAAAAATGCCAGTTCGACAATGTCTTTCGATATGTTTCCCGATCCGGATGCTTCAAGAGTCGTTGACAATGCGAGCGGACCGGCGGAAAACGAGAGCGCCGACACGGCGGAGTGGCCCCTGAATTCGAGTCCACTCTCCGGTATCTTATCGAGGATATCCGACTTGTCTGATTCCGAAAGGTATGCTCCGTTGTACTTCTTGTAATCGTTTGCAGAGAATGCGTTGTTGTTGAGCATGGAGCCGAACCCGAAGAGTTGCAGCCTCGGTCCGGGTCTGTTCGACAGAGCAAGGTTCGCGGGATTGATGCCGATCGCATCATAGCCCTGCGCAACAGCAGAGTAACTGCCGGCCATCCCGATGCCCCTCGCGTCGTCCCAGCCGGTGGCAGAGATGCTGCCAACTGCGACCAGCATCATCATGCCTATTGCTCCAACACAGTTCAATATCTTCATCACAATCCTCCTGACCTCGCAGTACTAAAAGTCTCCGAGCCGCACATTGACGGAAATGTATGCCTGAATATCGATGTAATCCGATGAGACGATTCTGACCGTTTGACCATCGGTGCCGGAGAAGGCGATCACCTGGCCGACATAGAGCGTATTGTTGTTGAGTACCTGAAGCTCTTCGCGGGTCAGCGAGAGCGTGGCGTCCGATCCGATGGAATCGATCACCAGACCCGATTCTCCGACAGTGCCCGAACGAACCTCGACCGGACCGAGTATAACTTCGGGATCGTCGAACAGGGTCAGCGAATCTCCCCCGAGATAGACCGTAAGCGTGGCCGCCAGCGGCAGGTGGTTCGTCAGATGGATGTACGCTATGCCGCTGTTGAGCCGGTCGGTGTCTTCGTCGTCGATGTCGTCGAGATCAGCTTTGTTTATGTCGCTTTCAAATTCGGTCTCTCCGATTGTCATCTCCAGAGGCGAGGTAATCTCGACTGTCGCCCAGACGAAATCAT
Source organism: uncultured bacterium (assembly GCA_965369655.1). Taxonomy (GTDB): domain Bacteria; phylum Zixibacteria; class MSB-5A5; order JAABVY01; family JAHJOQ01; genus JAJRZO01. Next base: position 19,150 of record CBDUQR010000009.1, read on the forward strand.
TCTCGGTCACACTCCCGTGCGTGACGCCGTCACCGACCGTAGCCTGACCCGACACGGTTATCTCGGACGGTATCGGATTCAGGAAGTCGGAGAGATCATCGACGACGATTGACGTTATCCCCGGATTCTCGACGGTTCCCAGAGTCAGGGTGCGGGAAATATCGAGTGTCTGACCGGCATCACCTTCGAGGTGGATTTCTATCTCGCTCGGAAAGTTGACGGCGCTGTGCAGCGTCATTGTCAGGACTGCACTGGTAAGACTGAAGCTCTCGAAGCCGTCCGGGATTTCAACGGACTCGGTGATCGGATCGATCTCGACTTCCGTCGGCTGAATAACGCCCGATACCGATCTGAACGTGACGTTGTCGACCGTGATGTTGACTGCGAAATTATCGCTGGCAGAGACCTGGACCGCATCCTGACCGCTGCCCGGCAGGGAGACATTCATCTCGACGTTCACTGTCGGATGATCTTCTCCCTCTACCGGAGCGAATGTATATCCGGAGAGATCACGCGTAACGAACTCACTCTGCTGCGGCAGCAGGCTGACAGTGAAACTGAGCGGAACGCCGCCGAGCGTAAACTGATCGATCAACACATCGAGCTCGGCAGAGAGGTTGGTAACGTTATCTACCTGAATCTCAATCTGCCCGTCGCCGATTTCCGCAAGAGTGATCACGTTGTTATCCGTGAATGAAACGGACTGGTCATACGATTTTACTTGTGACGGAATGCGGGCAGTCGCCGATGAGACCGTGATCATATTTGAGAATTCCACCGTGATATTCACGCTGTTTTCTGATAGTATGAACAGTGTGCCGCCCGGAGTGTGGAGATACGCATCGAATGAAAACGAGTCGGAGATCGTCTTGCCCGACAGGTCGATTACCTCCGACTTCGTTTTACCGTCAGCAATTCCTCCGGCAAACGATGTCACACCGATCTGGCTCGAAGTCTCATCATCGATAATAGCGATCGTGACTGAGTCGAGCGGGAGACCGAAGTTGTTCTCGACAGTAATGATAAGCACACCGCTCTCGATCGTTGCAGTCTCGATTTCTGAAATCTGCGGAAGCTGTTTGATTGAGCTTATGCCGGTCGCGGGGACATCGCCGAGAATCAGCGGGATATGATCTTCGAGTAGAATCTGCTCGGAGACCGGATCCGGCGCCTGCAACTCGATCATGCCGAGTGTCTCGGAGAAACCGGTCGACAGGTCAGCCACAGACAGTCCTGCGTCTACGGCAACGGTATCGATTTCCTGATTGATCGTGAGTGAGATTTGCCCGGTTGAATCATAGGTGAGCGCATCCTCGGCGATGCGATCAACCAGTTCGAGCATATCGTAATGATGATTAACCAACGGGACGACAATCTCGGTGTCCCAGCTCGGCGATTCGGGGCTCTGTAGACTGCACCCGTACAGGACTGTCAGCAGCAGTCCCACAACAATCGCCCCGAGAAGGTGCGCACTCATTCGACCCCGACGGGCGTAATATCTTTGCAGCCCAATCATATCATCCTCCCAGTCTGCCTGTTATTGCACTTTGACCGAAAGCGTTTGATTGCAACTGATATGCCATCGTGTGGCGAGCATCCAAGCTGTGGAGCCGCTGGAGCTTAGCCCCACATTTCAGCATGAAACACGTCGGTTTTGGTGGGAGGACAGGTAGTTATTGTTGGATTGCTCCTACAGGCGGACTTGAGCAGGTCGAAACCCTTGTGGTTTCGACACCATCTTTGTATGTTCTCACGGTGATGAATATTCGACGCTATTTTGTGTTCTGGTAGGTTGTACGCCTGAGGCGTGTGACGTGCCGGAGCGCTATGGAAAAAAGAAGATATTGGAACAGGTAGGGGAATCAAGGGAGAGGTCAACGAAACGTAGTTGTCAGAAGTCGGTCAAAAGCGCCGTGCGGTGGGCAAAGTCAGTTTCACCAGCACTTTTTCTGAAGCCATATCGAATGGAGTGTTAGCATGTGTCAACTGTGGCAGGCTCTTAAGAACCGTGTGTTGAGGAGATTATTCAATTTCTTTGAGTCATTTGGCATCCATGTTCTTCCGGTTCACTATTACAGTCCGATTCCAGATACAAGAGCACTCAAGCGGAACAAGGATATCTTCGAACGGAGATCAGATCTGCTAGGAGTTGAATTGAATGATGAAGCACAGGTTAGGCTGTTGAAGGAACTCTGCTCCAAGTACTACGAGGAATACAAACTTCTTCCGCTCGAGTTCACGGGTGATCCGACAGATTACTATTTGAGCAATGGTAGCTTCGGGTTTGTAAGCGGCCAGATGCATTACTGTCTCATAAGACATTTCAAGCCAAAGAATGTGATTGAAGTCGGGTCGGGTGCTTCCACGTTGCTCACCCTGAAAGCGATTCGCCGAAATGATTCTGAGGCTGTATCTGTCACGAGATTTACGGCTGTCGAGCCGTATCCTGAAAAGTATCTGAATCGTCTGACCGACGACAATTTCACACTGGTCAAGAGTGAAATACAGGAAGTAACTGTCGACATGTTTGCTGACTTGAAAGACCGAGACCTTCTCTTCATTGATTCTAGTCACGTCTCAAAGTTCAACAGCGATGTCAATTTCCTGATGTTTGAAGCCTTACCCAGAATCGGAAAAGGCGCAATTGTCCACATTCATGATATCCAGTTTCCTCTCGATTACTTCGAGTCCTACATCATAAAGGAGCATCACTTCTGGAACGAGCAGTACTTAGTACAGGCGTTTCTTATGTACAACAAAGAGTTTGAGGTGCTCTGGTGCGGCAGTTACATGACGTGGAAATATCCCGAGTTGTTGTCCGAACATTTCCCTCATTTTGACTTGTCACGCATCTCCACGAGTCTCTATATCCGCAAGGTTGTCTAATATATGCTCCAGAATTATTGTGAATAGTTGAAGACTTAGACTTCTTCTCCCCTGCTGCAGGCGACAGCCCGCTTGAGCACAGCAGCTATCGGGATTATCTGAGGGGTTGGAACAATGGCAATTCTCAGGTTATTCAAGGGCAGTGACCCGAAGCGAAGCGGTCCTGCCATTGAATGTGCTCACAGAGGCTGTGCCTCTGCGTCAATCGTCGGGGCATAGCCCCGACGAGCACTGAAATAGTCTTTCTTTCTTTTCGCGCCTTGCGCGAATTGTCGAAACCACAAGGGCTTCGACCTACCCGACTGACCGTCAAGATCATTGACTTCGATCACGATCTGCGTATATTGCCAATATCACATATCACATACAGGTGGCTAACCATGAAGAAGTCGGGCAGGCTAATCTATATCATCAATCTGATTCGTAATAACCGGACATTGAATGCTGAAAAGCTGGCCGAGAGATGCAACGTCACGCGTCGGACAATCTATCGCGATATCGTCGATCTCTCAGAAGCCAATATCCCGGTCTACTATGATCGCGGCTACAAAATGGCCACGAATACTTTCATGCCGCCGCTCAATTTCGACATCGATGAATTTATCGCAGTTAAACTTGCCCTCGATAGCCATGTGCTCAACGAGAATTCGCCGTATGAGACCAGCTTGAAAAGAGCGAAGGTAAAGATCGTCACCGCTCTGAATGGAAGCATACCGACCGAACTGAAGACCAGGCCGCTCCGTTCTCGTATCCGTGGGACATCGACCGATCGTTTCACGGAAGCACGAATCCTGCTGTTTAATCTTGTCGAAAAAGCAATCATGCAGAGCACAAGAATCGGGATCACCTACGAGGGACTCAAAGGCGGCAAATCGAACCGTGAAATCGATCCATATTACATCGTGTTCAGGAAACATGCGTTCTACTTGATTGCATTCTGCCATCTGAGGGGAGAATATCGGACGTTCAGAATAGGCAGGATCAAAGCCGTTACACTGCTCAGTGAGCGATTTGTCCGGGATGGCAGGTTCACTCTTGAATCGTATTTCAAAGATAGCTGGGAAGTGTTCACAGGGCCGCCGGTAGATGTCGAAATACGCTTCACTGGGCAGGCCGCGAGGATTGTGGCCACCGGCAGGCATCATAAGGGCGAGAAGATACAACAACTGCGCAACGGCGATGTGATCTACAAGGTCACGACTGCGGGAACCGAGGAAATCAGCCTGTGGCTCAGGCAATTCGGCGCAGAGGCTAAGGTGGTGAAGCCCGAAGCTCTCAAATCCAGCCTCGCAGCCTTCTACACCGAAGCCACGAAATTGTACCGGTGAGCATTCTGCTTTTTCCTTGAACTCGACGTATTCCAGTATATATTGCAATGTTCTGAGTAGTTTTGTTACTGAGTTTATTGGAGAATCTTATGATTAGCACTTCTGACTTTCGCAAGGGCCTGAGAATCAAAATAGAGGGACAGCCATACTACGTTGTCGATTTCCAGCATACGAAGGTTGCGCGCGGCGGCGCGACCGTGAAAACAAAACTCAAACACATCAAGACCGGCAATGTGATCGACAGGACATTCAACGGCGGTGAGCAGTTCGAGAAGCCTGATTTCGACGACCGTAAGATGCAGTATATGTACAACGACGGCAACGAATGGAATTTCATGGATGCCGCCACCTTCGATCAGATCGGGATTCCGAAAGACAAGCTTGGAGACAGTATCTGGTATCTGAAAGAAAACAACGAATACCATATTCTCTTCTTCGAGGGTGAACCGATATCTCTCGATCTTCCGCCTGCTGTTATCTTTGAGGTCACCGAAGCCGAGCCAGCAATCAAGGGCGACACAGTCAGCAACGTGATGAAAGGCGCGACTGTCGAGACCGGTCTCCAGGTCAAAGTGCCTATGTTCGTCAAGGTGGGCGACCGGATCAAGATTGACACGCGCGAAGGCAAATATATAGAGCGGGCGTAGGTGAGCGAAACAAGCCAGATTTCCTCAAGCTACATCGGTACTGACGAGTCGGGCAAAGGGGACTATTTCGGGCCGTTGGTCGTTGCCGCCGTCCTTGTAACCGACGAAACGAAGGATGGACTGCTCGGGCTGGATGTCAAGGACTCGAAACGGACGACTGACAAGAAGGTTTGCAGGATTGCCGCTCGCATCGAGGCCGAGTATCCATACTCGGTTGTCGCCGTAGGGGCTGAGAAGTACAACGATCTCTATTCGAAAATCCGCAACCTCAACAGATTACTCGCGTGGGCTCATGCTAGAGCTATCGAGAACCTGCTCGATAAATGCGACGTCAAGCTCGCTGTGACCGACCAGTTCGGAGATCCGAGATATGTCGAAAGCGCGCTTATGAAAAAGGGGCGCGAGATCAGGCTCGTGCAGGAAGTGCGAGCCGAGAAGTACATCGGAGTCGCGGCCGCCTCGATAGTCGCCAGAGCCAGGTTTCTCGGCTATCTCGACCGATACGGCTCGGAGTACGATCTCAAGTTCCCCAAGGGCGCAGGCACGAATGTCGATGAAGCCGCCGCCGAATTCTGTCGGCGTTACAATCGCGGAGATCTCGGCAAGGTCGCCAAGCTTCACTTCAAGAACACCTCGAAAGTAGAACGTCTCTTGCAGGTCGGTCGGTAGCCCGGATTTTGTTACAACTGCCGGTTGACAATCGGCGTTCCAATATCGATTAGTGCGTGGCCGGCAGACCTCCCGGTCTGCCGCATTCCAGCGGTTGCCGACCCAACGGGGCAGACGAGGACGTTTGCCGCCCACAGTAACAGTATACTTCAGGTCTGGCTATGCGGCAGTTTCATGCTGAAACGGTCAGCGTATGGAGCTGCGCGCCAGCCTCTCCTATCTGCTTAATTGTCAATCGCTAAGTGACGATAAGATATGAGATGAGGTATATCTCTGAAGGGGAAGTATGTCCGAACTAACGGTTGCGCTTGCGTTTGTGATGCTGGTCGGCGTTTCTGCCGTCGTGTGGCGACGATATGATGCGTCACGTATTCAACTGCGGGGCTGCATGATGCAACTCAGCCTCGGGTTGACGCTCATCGCAGTCGGGATGGCTGTCGTACTCGTGGCGTCCACCGGTCAGGTTGATCGTGTTTTCAGCATTCCGCTGCGCACAATCGCAATATCAATTTCGATGATTGTCGGAGCGCTGATGGTGGTGAGCGCTGTGCTCCAGATACTGACTGTGTCAGCTCGATCATCTGAGCCATCGCTTGAAGCAGTCCGCGACGATGCGATCAGGCTTGCCATTCTGAAGGATGCGCATTCACAGCTTCTGACACTTGCGACATCAGGCTCCGAAATCTCAGAAACGCTTGCGACGGGTGGCCCGATGCTCAGGGCGTTTGTGAAGCATGACATGGTTTCCTTAGCAGTAGTCGATGATAAGCTTGCGGATATGAAAAGATATTCTGTCACGGACTCGGGCAATCGGATACTGGAGAGAGGTCTGTCGTTCCCGGTTTCCGATACCGCCGTCGAGCAGGTGGTCGAATCGCACAAAGCAAGTATCACCGGCGCGCTCAGTGGAGTCCGGTACCGAGATGATGCCTGGCTGACGAAGTGCGGGTTCAGGTCGCGCATATCCGTGCCTGTTGTTCAGAACGACCGAGTAATGGGCGTGCTGTCGTTCGTCTCAATGTCTGAGCATGCATACTCCGATGATGATATCTCGCGGGCATCGATGCTGACCGATGTCTTCGCAGTTGCGATAAAGCTGTCCAGCGCAGAGCGCAAACTCAAGTCTTTCAGATCGCATGTCACTGAGTCCTGGGAGTTGTTGTCGCGGATGGTCGCTTCCGGCGACATCGGCAGCTTCCAGCGCGAACTTGTAAAATACTTCACCGACACTCTGCCTGCAACATGCTGCCGGCTGTCAGTCTATGAGAAATTCTCCGGCACACTGACATGTTTAGCCGAACATTACAGGCGCAGACATAGCGCCGGATCAAATAGGATGACGACCCCTGTTCGCATCGACAGAATGCCCTGTCACAGCTCGGCAGTCCGGTCAGAGGAAGTTGTCGTGTTCAATCAATCTGACAGAAAGAGAACCATGACCGACGAAGAAGTCGGACTTGGATTCCCGGACAGCATGCATTCAGGGATGATTCTTCCTCTGAAAATAGGCGGCAGAGTTCGTGGGATCATCTCCGTTGGAGAGATACGCGAGTGGAAACGTCGGTCGTTTTCGTCCGATGACATAGCCTGCGCCGAAATGATGGCAGCCCAGGCGTCACTCGCAATCGCTATGTCGGAGTCAGATGCTCGAGGTGTCTCGATTCCGGAACCCGGTAACATTTCCATTGATGACGGGTTGCTGTCTCTTGTTAACAGACGCATGGTCAGTCCGCTCTCTTCCATACTTGGCGCGACAGAATTGCTCGAAAAAGAAGCAGAGCCTGACAAAGGGAAATCTCAGGAATATGTCGCGATCATCAGACGCAATGTCGAGAAGGCGGTGAAGGCGCTCGATGAATTCAGAGAACTGAGAAAGCTGTCAGATACTGGTAATAACGTCTATCGGTAAGGTTATCCGGCGATGACTGGTCATTCGGATTTCAGAACTGTGCTGAGCGACAAGTATGGATTGGACTTTGACGACTGTCAGGCAGTTACCGAAGCGGCAGAGTTTATCTCTTTCGCAAAGGATCTGTACGATGCGGAGAGCAGCCGAAAGAACGTGCGCATTCTTGTGGCGACTGAAGTTGTCGGGCAGGATATCGCGGCGGGAATTCCCGACGCCAACGTTCGCTACGTGAGAGACGCTGTCTCTGCCGCAGCGGCGTTGATCGAAGAGCCGGTGGATCTTCTTGTGTGCGACCTGACAGTGCTCCTCGATCCAGTGGTACGGGATATTTGTCGGAGAGGCGGTGCGCACTGCAGGATTGCGCTCTTGTCGACATGGGGCGGGCAGATACTCAGTCACTCTGATCTGCTCTCTGAGTCGGACAGGATCATTCCAATGGATCGCGTGGGCGTTGAACTGTCCGAATTTGTTCACGAGATGTCGGCAGAAGGATGGATTGAGCGTCAACATGAGTGATTCGATTTCAGCAATCTCTGTGCGGAGCAGGGGGAGCGCTCAACAGACGGTATCCGCCCTCAGGCAGTTGCTCAAGCAAATATCTGTGTCGCACAACACCGACTACCTGACCATACTCGATGCTGATCAGCTTGGCGTCGATGTCTCGGATGTGACTGTTTTCTCGGGTGCAGTCGGCGATGTGCTCGAACCGTCGTTCATCGCAACCGTCATGCGCGAAACATGCGAGTGCGGCTATTCTCGACCAATTTACTTCTGTCCTGATTTGCGCAAGAGTGAAAATGATGCGATACAGGCATCCGGTATCTACTCGGTGGCTGTCATACCGCTTCGCGTCGAATCGATGACGGGATCTTGTCTGGTGATGGTATGGATTCGAGAGAAGCGCTCTTTGTCGAGTGAAGATCTCGAGAATCTGATATTCTATGGTCGCCTCGTTGCAGTTCTGTGCTGGAATATTCTGAGTGTCCGGACAGTCAGCGAGCAGTCGGAGCGGCTCTCTGCCCTGATCGATCTCTCTACGACGATATACTCGTCGCTGAACTACCAGGCTGTATTGCAGAAGGTGATCGATTTCGCAAGATCGCTTGCGTCCGCCACGTATGCGACAATCTATATCCTTGACCATGAACAGAAACGACTTCAGCCGTTCTTGTCCAACTGTGCGGGTGACAAGGTCTGCGTCGCCGGGTCCTCGATTGATCTGGGGACCGGGGCGGAGGGCGAAGCGGCGTCGAGGGGAGAGGGTGTGATTGTTAACGGTGTTTCCTCCGACCATTCGAAAGGCGGTTCACGCCTCGCTCTGCCGCTCATCTCCTCGGGTGAGACGACAGGCGTGCTGAGTGTACACAGGGAATCCGGTATGCTCTTTACGCTGGAGGATCTCCAGTTTCTGTCGATATTCGCTCGTCAGGCCGCCGATGTTATCGAAAACGCTCGAATGTTCCGGGACCTTCAGGACGCCTACGAAAAGCTCTTCGCCACACAGAAACAGATGGTAGAAACTGAGAGAATGCGCGTCATGGGTGAGATGGCTTGCGGCGTCGCGCATGATTTCAATAATATCCTCGGGTCGATACTTGGTCGTGCCCAATTGCTTCAGCGCAAGACCAGCGATGAATGTACTATGGCAGGTCTCGCTGAGATCGAAAAGCTTGCCCTGCAGGGCGCTGATACTGTGAGGCGAACGCAGGAATTCGCTCGGGTCCGAAGCAAGGTTGCCAGGCGGCAGGTGATGATAAACGACGTCATCAAACAGGCGGTCCAGACAACCAGGCCGTTGTGGAAGGAACAGGCTCAGTTCAACCTTGCGGAAATCGACGTTACGACGAATCTCGCAGCCGAGCAGCCCATTGCGGGATCATTCGACGAACTGGTCGACGCCATGACAAGTCTCATTCAGAATGCTGTCGAGGCGATGCCGAAAGGCGGCAGGATCGAAATCAGCAGCTATGATCGCGGTGATGAGGTCGTTGTCGAAGTCGTTGACGACGGCGAGGGCATGTTGGATGAAGTCCGTGAAAAAGCATTCTATCCATTTTTCTCAACCAAAGGCGGAGGCAAGGCCGGTCTGGGGTTGAGTGTCGCATACGGTGTGCTCAGGAGGCATAAGGCATCGGTAGAAATCGAATCGCAGGAAGGCGAGGGGACCCGTGTTCGTATCGTGTTCCAGGCTCGTCCGGAACTGAGAGAAGCCGAACCTGTTGCCGTTGTGTCCGCGGATCCGGAAGGTCTCAGCGTGCTTCTCGTTGATGACGATAAATCGTTGCTGGAGGTTACATCGGAACTTCTCGAAGTCCTCGGGCACAATGTCGTTACGGCTGAGGAGGGAATCGAGGCGCTTTCTCGGTTCGATGCCGGAGAGTTCGATATGGTCGTGACGGATCTCGGTCTGCCCGGAATGTCGGGATGGGACATTGCGAATGCGGTCAAACTCAGAAAACCGGGCATACCCGTCGTTCTGATTTCGGGATGGGGTGCGCAGATAAGCGAATCAGAAATCAGGAAACAGAACGTCGATCTCGTCGTCCCGAAACCCTTCACGATGAAACAGCTTGGTGACGCGATCCGGAAAGTGTACTCGTCCGGGCAGACGGACAAGAGCATAGCACAGCTCAGTATGTGTGATATCGAGGTGGAGGAGTCTGACAGGTGACGGATAAGACACCTGCAACACGGGCTGGAGAACCGAAGGTCGGTCCTGCGGAGTTGATCACGGCGATCGAGGCTTCGGTCAAGCGGCTGCGCATGTATCCATCCGATCATCCAGCGTGCGCCAATGCAGCACAGAGGCCGCTCGACATCATTCAGAAAATGTTCGGTGACTCAGACGGCGTCGTAATAAGCCTTACCGATGGGAACGTCGCAGTGAACGGCATATCCTCGGGACATGCCTCGGAGAGCAGCATTGTAGGCGAAGCGCTCAATCAACTCGGCATCCGGAGTATCGTATTCGAGAGAGACCTGACAGTCGAAGAGACTGCCCGTTTCCTGCAGTTCTTTTCATCGAAGATATCAAAGGCAGATCAGTGGGGAGATCTCAGGGAATACCTTGTCGAGCGTGAGGTAAGTCACATCTCGGTAGATACTCTCAGATACGAACTTGTCGGCGAAGATGAGAAGATCGTGCCATCAGATGCTGTGATCGGTACTGGCGCCCCTGGAGCTGAAGGTGCAGGGGACGGCCTCGTCATAGAATTCTCAAGGTTTGTGAAGGAACATCCTGAGTTGCTTCTCGAATTCCTTACGGATCATGACGCTGCACGCGCGAGCGTGTCGGAGTCATACGAGCACGCCATCGATTATGGCCGACTTGTGGAAGTCGCTGAAAAAGACGTCGCATCGTTGACCGAGGAGCAGGTAATGCAGGTCATATCTCTCGGTCTCAAGCGAAAATCTGCGTCACCTCTTGAAACAGATTCGGTCGACATACAACAAGCCTTGTTTGATGTCCGATCGGTTGTCGAGAAGGTGAAAAACCCGGAGCTTCTGCCCAAAATCAAACGCCTGATATCCGAGCTGCAACTTATCGACGACAAGTATATCGACATGATCCTCGATGGCAAGTGTTCCAGAAAGCGGCTGGCGTTCGAGGAACTCGAAGAGACGATGAGTTCGATAGAATCAAATCAGTTCAGCGATCAGGATATCAGGAGCATTCCGAAGCATCTTGGGGCGCTGGATGATAGCGAGTATGCCGCCGACCTCGTCGACAGGCTCTTCGAATCGACTCTCGATGCTCAGTCGGGTGATTCATCCTCGGGCATGGTGACCGATCTGGTCGAGGCTGCCGTAGGGGCGAATTCCGGCATTGCATGTCGCGCCTTAGTCGACAGAATCGAGCGGGAACTGAGCGACACCGGTATATCGCTTGCCAGATTCAGATTCCTTTGTGCTGAAGCTCTCAAGCTGTGCCGCTGGCTGCTTAGCAAGACCATGCTGACCGAGTTGCTCGATATGCTCAGGTCGTTTCACAGGTTTACATCCACGGAAATAGTCTACGCAGACGGTATCCAGATCGCTGCGGAGGATTTCATCTTCGAGTTCGGTTCCGGTGAAACGACAGGGCAGCTCATCGCTGTTGCGAAGGCCGATTTCGAGGAAAACGGTCGAGTAGTCTACGAGATGCTGGCCATGCTTCCGACACAGCCATCCGCCCTTGCGTTGTGCGAAGACATAAGCTGTTCAAATCGCTCTGTAAGACTGATGATTCTGCGCCTGTTGTCAGACTATGGCGCCGCCGCGATCAGGGCGCTGGATGTTATGTCTGCCGGGATGGAGCTACCGGCGCGGTCTCCGGCCCAGCCGCTCCTCGCAGATGAACTCTGGTATCGCGTCAGGAACATCCTCTTTGTCACAGGGAACATCGGTTCGCTCGAAGCCGTTGGACTGATTGAGAGATATGTGAACGATCCTGATCCGCGTATTGCGGGGGAGGTGATAACGGCTCTCGAGAAGACTGGCGGCGACAAATGTTGCAGGCTTCTTGCCGGCTACCTGCATTTCAATGATACTGAGGTAAGACGCAAGGCGGCGCTCGTTCTCGGCAATGTCGGAGACGAGAAGAGCCTGCCGTATCTTTCCGAAATGTATGAATCTGAACCGGAGATGAGAACTCAACTTGCCCCTCTGATCGCGAACACAGGTGGGAACGCAGCTATTGACTTTCTCTTCAGGGCTTATCACAGAGACGACAGCTTCCTGAAGTCCATCCTGAGCAAGAGCCTTGAAGTTGAGAGAGTCGCAATCGCAACCGCTCTTTCCCGCATCGAGAGCGAAAAGAGCCTCGAAAAGCTCAAGGAGCTTCAGAAAGCATCCCGGTCGGGCGTGCGCGGCTTCTTCCGCTCAAACACGCTCGAAAACACCATCTACAATGCGATCGTCAGACTCGAACGCGAATTATACGCTGGACAGATTCAGGGGTAGTTGCGTTATTAATATTATGAGGCGTTACTTCGTTCGCTTGAACATATTCGCTCTGCTTGCCTTCCTCGCACTGAGTTCGAGCGCTGCCGGGCAATTCTATTTTGGCAAGAACAAGGTCCAGTATTCTCATCTCGACTGGTATGTCCTGCGGACTGAGCACTTCAATATCTATTACTACAAAGACGAGAACAATCTGGCGGAGATGGCGGCTCACAGCATCGAGGAGAGCTACAGACTTCTCGAGACCAGGTTCGACATGCCGCTTACGCGACGAGTCCCGTTGATTATCTACAGCTCTCCGAACTACTTCGATCAGACCAACGTGATACCGCAGTTGCTGCCGGAAAATGTGGCAGGATTTACGGAGTTCTTCAAAGGCCGGATGGTAGTTCCTTTCGATGGATCGTACCACGAGTTCGACAGAGTGTTAAGACATGAGTTGGTGCATGTGTTCATGTACGCAAAGATGTCCCGGATCGCCAGGGATCACAAGAAGATCAAGCAGTATTCGCCACCGCTTTGGTTCACCGAGGGTATCGCAGAGTACTGGTCAGGCGAATGGAATTCCAGTGGAGATATGGTCGTCTCGGATGCCGTTCTTTCCGGCAGAATGTTCGACGAGATCAGCATCCACAGCATATCAGGCAGTTACCTGATGTACAAGCTGGGGGAGTCGATGCTTCATTACATGTCCGAGGAGTATGGCGAGGACAAAATACTGATCCTCTTCGAAAACTGGTGGAAATTCGGCTCGTTCAGGGATGTTGTCCATTACACATTCGGCGTGCCCCTCAAGGAGATATTTGCGGGCTGGCAGTATAATCTCAGGAAGAAATACTTCCCGACGATTGTCGACACTGAGATGCCGGATCGTACCGCAGACGTTCTGACGCAAGAGGGATTCTCGGTTAAGCCGCATCTCGTAAGGCTGAATCTCGACGACGAGTCGGACGAGGACTATCTGATCTATAAGGCGAACAAGCTCGGGTATTCCGGCATCTATCTGCAGGAAATGAATGGGAGCAATAAGACTCGCGCGCTGATAAAAGGTGAGCGGTCGCCCAAGTTTGAATCGCTGCATCTGCTGGAGTCGGATATTTCTGTGAATGGTCGTTCACAGCTTGCGTTTGCTTCTCGGCACTACGAGCGCGATGTACTCTATATCTACGATCTAAGAGAAAGAAGAATCGAGAGAAAACTCGATTTCGAGAAGATTGTGGTGCTGCAATCGCCGGCCTGGTCGCCTGACGGCAGTCGAATTGTTTTCACAGGCGCCAGGAAAGATGGACAGTACGACCTGTATGTATTCAATCTTGCCGAAGACTCGCTGACCCAACTTACTGACGACATATACTGGGATTCCGACGCTGAATTCGCTCCCGACGGTCGATCGCTGGTATTTGCATCCGACAGGACAACAGATGGAGACGAAGGCCCCCACAATCTTTTCACGCTCGACCTGAACAGCGGCGAACTGAACCAGTTGACATGGGGACCGCATCGCGACGGTACGCCATCCTATTCCAGTGATGGGCGATGGATTCTGTTTCGCTCGACACGGCACGGCGTCCCGAATATGTACGTCCTCGACAGCCTGGGAAATCTCTACAGGGTCGGCAGCTTCTCCGCAGGCATTTTAGATCCGTCATTTGGTCCCGACGACGACAGACTGATCTTCTCTGCGTACGAGAAGGGCGGGATCAGGGCTTACTCTATCGCGTTCGACGATTCCCTGCTCGTACCGATGGAAAATGAGCCGACCGAACATGTCGCCTGGGTGCCGCGAATGATCTCTGGCAGAAAGACCGAAGCCAACTACAGCTACAGTAACGAATTCTCGTTTGACGTCGCGCAGTCAGCCGTCGCATACGATGCCTTCTATGGTTCCGTCGGTGGGTTCCAGGTGGCATACTCCGATATCCTCGGAAACCATCAGTATTATTTCCTGCTCTACAACAACTCTACCGTCAGGAGTGACTTTCTGTCGTCGTTCAATGTCGGCCTGACCTACATCAATCGCGAAGGCCGAATAAATGTCGGTGGTGGCGTGTTCCATCTTTTCGACGAGTACTACAACAGACAGGATGGGTATTTCGACGAACGACAGTTCGGTGGGTTGTTCCTTGTCAGCTACCCGTTTTCGAGATTCCGGCGAGTAGAACTGACGTCTGTGTTCAGGAAGTCGGAGCGTAACTTCTTCCTGTTCGATTCCACTCGTCACGCTATTCTCTCGACGAATTTCATATCCTATGTCAAGGATAACAGCCTCTGGGACATAACAGGTCCGCTCGACGGCACCAGGTACAATGTGACGCTCGGCCTCACTTACGATATCAGGACGGGGCGGAGCTTCGCCCAAATAGCATCTGTCGATTTTCGCAAATACATACGTCTCGGCCGCTCGTCCGCATTCGCAAGCCGCATTTTCGGATTCGCCTCGACCGGCGAGGAACCGCAACGGCTTTATCTCGGAGGAAGCTGGTCGATGCGAGGCTACGACCGACGCGAGTTCTACGGTCGCAAGGTCGCCCTCTGGTCGAACGAACTTCGTTTCCCGCTGATAGACAATCTCTACATAGGTTTCCCGCTTGCGAAGATCGGATTCTCCGGCATCAGGGGAGCGATTTTCTGGGATACGGGGAATGCCTGGGACGATGAATTCGATCGCTTTTTCGGCTCGGTCGGTTTCGGAGCGAGAGTCGCGCTTGGCTACATGGCTGTGCTCCGTTTCGATCTCGCCAGGCCGACAGACTACCGCAAGTTTGCTGAGAACTGGGACTTCGATTTCTTCTTCGGATGGAATTTCTGATGCGACCGACTCACAGATACATTTCGCTGGCGCTTGTTGTGATTGGTCTCTTACCTGTCATAGCAGGTTGTTCCGGCAGACTTGTTCGCGTGAAAGACTTCAAGTACAGCCCTCACGGATGGGATATGTTCCGGAATTCGACCGACGGCTGCGCTGTGAACGCATCTCTTCGTGATGTAAACACGCTCCTGTGGAGCAGGAAACTGAAAGCTCGCGTCTACGCGACGCCTGTCGTCAACAATGGCCTCGGCGTGATTCCGGGCCTCGATAAGAAAATCTACCTGTTCAATCCCGATAATGGCAAAGGCATCGGAAGGATCAAGACAAAATCGTCGTCATCGTCATCGCCCGCGATCTGTGAGAATCTGCTGTACATCGCATCGGAGAAAGACGACGGAAGGCTCAGGTGCATCAATCTGACCAACGGCCTGCTGGTTTGGGAGCGAAAGCTCGGCGATCTCTCCGCGCCGCTGATTCTCCATGACATGTCGCTGCTGGTCGGAAACTACGAAGGCGAGTTCTACTCGATCAACAGGTTTACCGGCGAAACGGAATGGAGTTACTCGACTGACGGTCCCATCAAAGGCGGAGCCGCTGCTCTCGATGGCAAAGTGTTGATCGGGTCAGCCGATGGAAAGCTCTACTGCTTTGACTCCGCGACCGGTGATCTCTACTGGAGCTTCGAGACCGAGGGCGCAATTTTCTCCTCGCCTGCAATGGATGCCACCGCATGCTACGTGACATCGTTTGGCGGAGTCATGCATGCGGTTGACCTCGCATCGGGACAGGAGCTTTGGAGCTATGAGACATCGGCCAATGTCTTCGGCTCTCCCGTTATCGATCAATCAGCAGTCTACTTCGGCGCCAACGATGGCGGATTCTACGCCCTCTCCAAGCTTGACGGCTCACTGATCTGGACTTATCAGACCGAGACCATAATCAGTTCCACGCCGCTTGTCGGGCGGGATGCGGTCCTGTTCGGAGCCGGTGATGGTATGGTCTATGTGCTGGATAAAGTCGACGGCAGCAAGCTGTTCGAGTACCAGACCGGCTCGCGCATCAAGTCTTCGCCTGCCCTTTATGACGGCAAAGTGTATGTCGTCACCACTGAGAAAAAACTCTTTTGCTTTGGAAGTCAACCGAAGGTTGCCGATAACAGAGCCACTTCTGCCAATTCTGCTGAATAAGCGCCATTCTGACACCTGTTAATGCTATTATAGCGGTATTGCAGCCATAATGGCGCATGTGTCAAGTGATCCATCGGGACATCAAAAAAGACTTATGTCAGTGTGTTGCAGTGCGTTATGTGTATTATGCGGCTTTTGGCACGACTTATGCAATATACCTCCGCGAAATGACGATAGAACTCGAAATAAAACGCTTTGATTACAGGAGGTAAGTAAGATGACTTTAACAATCAGCAGACCCAGACGGAGCTTCATCCCGGTACTCGACGAGATGGACAAGATGATCGATCGGATGTTCAGGGACAGCTACGACAGCAGGGACGAGAGTTCCAGCTGGATGCCGCCGGTTGACATTGTCGAGAACAAGGACGAGATCATGGTCAGGGCCGATGTGCCCGGACTGGAAAAAGACAATTTCAAGGTCTCGGTCGAGGACAGTGTCCTGACGATTTCCGGCGAGAAGAAAGTCGAGTACGACGAGAAAGACAAGGAGAACAGTTTCCATCGCAGCGAGCGAGTTTATGGATCTTTCTCTCGGTCGTTCACTTTGCCGAACAATGTAGACACCGGGAGCGTCAAGGCAAAGTATCGTAACGGCGTGCTCCAGGTGGCGATATCCAAGCTCGAAGAGAGCAAGCCGAAACAGATCGATATCGATGTCAGCTAAGACAGGCTGACTCAGGTATGCCCCGAGCGGAAGATCACGAAGCGGCCCGCCCACGAAATCGGGGCGGGCATGCTGTATGTTATTGAAAAAGCGAGCAGTGTTTGCTCGATAGGAAGGTGAATATGATTAATGATGATAATGATCCTACCAACAACAGCGTGCAATATCAAGGATTTCTTGTGACTACTGTAGCTGGTGTTGACATTAGCACGAAGTACAAAGAGTACGATGGGCGATTTGTGTCCAATGCACAAGGTTTTGACCCAAGTCCACCACATGATGTACAAGAAAGTAGTTCTCATGTTGAACCCAGCGACGTATGGAATAGCAGCGTAATAGTGTATCACTACGATACAAGTTCATTTGAACTTCTTGGTGAAAGGGAGTTTGTTACTGCGTTTCAGCAAAATCCTTCAATGTTCAATCACGCTGTGGTATCAGGAGTGTATGTAGAAACAACACGTCCACTAATTGACGATGATTCTGAAAAGGGAAGTCAAGTAGGTTTCGGTTTACTGGATAAGCTTCGCCGTATAGGTGCTTGGATAGCACCAGTAGTTCTGATTCTCGTTGGAGTTGATTTGATTCCCGATCCAAAACACCCTATGACATTTCTCGATTATCCTGAGTTTCAAGCAGTACACGAAAGATATGAACTTGATCCACATGTAGAAATATCGTCGGCCAATGGTACATCTGGTCTATCAAGGGAGACCTGAGAATATTAACCGAAGCTAAAGGATTGGAGGGCAGGCATGTCTAACAAGAATAACATTGTAATCGGCATAGACCTTGGGACGACTAACTCATGCGTTGCGGTAATGGAAGGTGGCGATCCGGTCGTGATCCAGAACAGCGAAGGCGCTCGCACCACGCCCTCGGTGGTCGGATTCAGCAAGACCGGCGAACGGCTTGTGGGGCAGATCGCCAAGCGGCAAGCTGTCACGAATCCCAGGAACACAGTATCCTCAGTCAAGCGATTCATGGGTCGCAAGTACAACGAGGTGACCGAAGAGATCAAGAACTACCCATTCAAGGTCATCGAGGGGAAAAACGGCGCTGTCAGCATCTCGATTGAAGGAAAAGAATACGCGCCGCCCGAAATCTCCGCGATAGTGCTTCAGAAGATGAAGAAGACCGCTGAGGATTATCTCGGTCACAAGGTAACCGATGCGGTTATCACTGTGCCGGCTTATTTCAACGACTCGCAGCGTCAGGCGACGAAGGATGCCGGCAGGATTGCCGGTCTCGATGTCAAGCGGATCATCAACGAACCGACCGCTGCCTCGCTTGCATACGGTCTCAACAAGAAAAAAGAAGGCAGGATCGCGGTCTACGATCTCGGCGGTGGGACATTCGACATTTCGATCCTCGAAATCGGCGATGGCGTGATCGAGGTCCTCTCGACCAACGGCGACACGCATCTCGGCGGCGATGATTTTGACAAGAGGATTATCGACTGGCTCGTTGACGAGTTCAGGAAAGAGCAGGGGATCGATCTGTCGAAAGATCCGATGGCTCTCCAGCGTCTGAAAGAAGCGGCGGAAAAAGCTAAGATGGAACTCTCAACGACGGTCGAGACAAACATCAACCTGCCGTTTGTCACAGCCGATCAGGGCGGACCGAAACATCTGAATCTGACGCTGACGCGTGCGAGATTCGAGCAGATGGTCGATGACCTTATCGACCGTGCGATCAAACCATGCGAAAGCGCGCTGAAAGACGCCGGAATCGCTGCGAGCGAAATCGGCGAGGTCGTGCTGGTTGGTGGCATGACTCGTATGCCGAAAGTGGTCGAGTCGGTGAAGAAGTTCTTCGGCAAGGAGCCGCACAAGGGTGTGAATCCTGATGAAGTTGTCGCTCTCGGCGCGGCGATCCAGGGCGGAGTGATGTCAGGTGACGTCAAAGACATCCTGCTGCTCGATGTGACGCCGTTGTCGCTCGGAATCGAGACGCTCGGCAACGTCACTACCAGGTTGATCGAGCGCAACACGACTATCCCGACAAAGAAGTCGGAGATATTTTCGACCGCGGCTGACAATCAGACGACGGTAGAGGTTCATGTCCTTCAGGGTGAGCGCGAGATGGCTATCGATAACAAGACTATCGGACGTTTCCATCTTGATGGAATTCCACCTGCACCTCGCGGGATGCCGCAGATCGAGGTCACGTTTGATATCGATGCAAACGGGATTCTGAATGTCTCTGCGAAGGATCTCGCGACAGGTAAGGAACAGAAGATACGGATCGAGGCGTCGTCCGGAATGTCCGAGCAGGATATCGAGAAGATGGTCAATGACGCGAAAGTGAACGAAGCTGCGGACAAGAAGCGTCGTCAGGAAGTCGATACTCGAAACCGCGCTGATCAGCTTGTCTTCGAGACCGAGAAAAATCTCGAAAGCTATAAGGATCAGATCAATCCCGACACGAAAGCGAAGATCGAAGCTGCTGTCGGTCGTGTGAAGCAGGCACTCGAAGGTACGAACACATCAGAGATCGAATCTGCGGCAGAAGATCTGAAGCAGCAATGGCACGAGGCGTCATCACAGATGTATCAGCAGGCGAACGCCCAGTCGGTCGCCGATCCCGATCTTGAGGGACAGGCATCTCAGCCGGGCGGCGCAGCCGGTGGTGATGGCGAGACGGTCGATGCCGATTACGAAGTCGTCAACGATTGAGTAAGATCAGTGGTGTAGTATTGGGATGTGTTGAAAAAAGGTAGTTGACATGGCGTATCGAGCTACTGTTGGAACTCGCTGTCATTGCGAGCGACCGTAGGGAGCGTGGCAATCTCATACTGTGCGCGGCAGACCTCCCGGTCTGCCCGTTCCGTTGTTTTTTGCGTTGGGGCAGACGAGGACGTCTGCCGCCCACAAGGAGCAGATCACCACGTCGCTATCGCTCCTCGTGATGACTACAACACAGGTCTGTGCCCGAAATGGATTTTTCAACATGCCCTTTGGATTCCGGTGCGCCCCGTTTGAAAATCAAGCAGCTTGACTCTGTGGCTTGAAGCGGTTACTTGGGAAATATCATGGCTGAAGAGTTCATCGACTACTTCGAGATGCTCGGCGTCGGTCCGCAGGATGATCCGGACAGAATCGCCGGTCAATTTCGCAGGAAAGCGAAGGACCTGATACCGCTGGAGTCGACGTGCCATAACTGCAAGGGTATCGGCGCGATTGCGTCGTATATATGTGACGAATGCGACGGCGCGGGAGTGCTGAAGAAGACGAGCAGCATAAGACTGGAAGTCCCGGCAAGCGCACCGGATGGGACGTTGCTGACAAAGGAACTTGACGATCACAAGATCGTTATCAGGGTGACATACGAATAGATCATGCCGAACGATTACTACAAAATACTCGGAGTCGCCGAGAACGCTTCGGATGCAGAGTTGAAAAAGGTATACAGGACTCTCGCTAAGAAGTACCATCCCGACCGCAATCAGGGCGACAAGAGTGCCGAGGCGAAGTTCAAGGAGATATCCGAAGCCTACGACGTTCTTTCCGACAAGCAGAAGCGCGCGCAGTACGATCAAATGCGCAAGTATGGCGCAGGCGGGTTCGGTGGATTCCGTCCCGGCGCGCAGACCGGCGGTTTCCAGGGATTCAACATGCCGGGCGGGATGAACTTCAGTTTCGAGGACCTCGGCGGATTCGGATCGATTGGCGACATTTTCTCATCGCTGTTTGGCGACAGGGTCAACTTTGGACAACGACAGACTCGCAGGAGACAGTCGGGGCCGCGCAAAGGTAACGATCTTTCGATAAAGCTCGATATCGACTTCGCTGAGATGGCTGATGGAGTAACGAAGACAGTTCGTCTCAAGCGAGATACGAATTGTGAACGTTGCTCAGGATCAGGCGCGGAACCGGGTGTCGGCAAGACTGTCTGTCCGCAGTGCGGCGGTACGGGAATGATTTCGCAGGTGCAGGGCGCGTTCTCCGTGACACGGCCATGCCCAAGGTGTCTCGGAAGGGGCGAGATAGTCTCCCAGCCATGTACAGCATGCGGCGGGACAGGCAGACAGAAGGTATCGCAGAAGGTCAGGATCAAAATCCCGGCAGGAATCGAGGTCGGCTCATCGCTGCGACTGCGCAATCTCGGGCAGCCCGGATCGCACGGCGGACCGAATGGTGATCTTATTGTGACAGTGCATGTCAAACCAGACCGTTTCTTTGAACGCGCTGGGAATGACATCGTCTGCAACATACCGCTTACACTCAAGCAGGCTGTCGACGGCACGAAGATCAAGGTGAGGACTGTCAGCGGGCATGCTCAGCTTACAATTCCGCCGCTGACGAAAAACGGTATGAAATTCAAACTTCGGGGACTCGGGATCGGCAAAGATGGATCGAAAGGCAACCAGTATGTTGTCGTTGAAGTCAGGCTGCCTGACAATCCAACACCCGAAGAAAGAAAGTTGATCGACAGGCTGCAATCGACCGAGAACGTGCATTCGTAGGTCAAACCCACTTGGGGTTTGACGCTTCAACTTCTCACGCCCCAAGCGGGCGTGAGCTACACATCTATATAACTCCGTCGCCGCCAAGACCCGTCGAAACAACCTATAATCCGCTTTTTGGCTTGCGATGCCTATCGGGTTGAGCGATATTCTGAATAGAGCTATGATCCTGAAACGAAGGTGAGGCTATGACAAATATCGAGACCCTGATCGACAGGCAAATAAGAAAATGGGAAGCCGAAAGAAAGGCAAGTGAAGAGCCTGACACACCTGCTCAGAAAGAAATCCTGCCAATCATCACTGTCTCCCGTCAGCGCGGTTCGAGCGGGAGTTATCTCGCGAGAAAACTGGCTGAGAAGCTTGGTTACGAGTACGTACATCGACAGGTGATCGATATTATCTGCCGTGACTCCGGGTTTAGGAGGCGCGTCATCGAGTCCCTCGACGGCAGGACGAAATCCCAGATCGAGCTGTGGATCGAGGGAATGCTGTACGAACAGTATGTTGATGCGTCGGACTATTTCAAGTACCTGTACCATACGATAACGGCGCTGGCGCAGCATGGCGGCACTGTGCTTGTCGGGCGCGGAGGGAATTTTGTGCTGACGTTGCAGACCGGTTTCCATCTTCGCGTGATTGCGCATGAAAGGCGACGGGTCGAGCGGATTATAAAGTTTGCTAATGTGGACGAGAAGACCGCTATAGCTGCTGTCAAAGATTCTGATAGCGAGCGTGAAGAGTTCATCAGGAGCAATTTCAACAAAGATATAAACGATCCGAACTACTACGATCTTGTCATCAACACCGGTTTTATCGATATCGAAGATGCCCTGGTCGTAGCTGTCGAGGCGATCAATGCCAAGTTCAATTTGCTCAGGCAGGAATGACGCAGGGTCGGCTGTTCGACGAAGAGCTATCTTATATGAAACCGCTTGATTCCCCCGTATTCACCGTATCACAGCTTACGCGCCGGATAAAGAACCTGCTCGAACCTGAGTTCACCGACGTCTGGGTGTCGGGCGAAATCTCGAATTATACAAAACACTCATCCGGACATCACTATTTCACGCTGAAAGACGGTAAGGCAGAGCTCTCCTGCACGCTCTGGCGTAGTACCGCTTCGACAATCAGGCTGAAACTGCAGAGTGGCATGAAAGCTGTGCTCTATGGAGATGTGAACGTCTACGAGTTGCGAGGACGTTATCAGCTCAATGTCAAGTGGATTGTCGAGGAGGGAGTCGGGCAGCTCGAACTGAAGCTCAGGGAGCTCAGAGAAAGACTCGATAGTGAGGGGTTGTTCGATGAGAGTCATAAGAAGGCGCTTCCCAGATTCCCTGCGACTGTCGCACTTGTGACATCGCCAACAGGCGCGGCTGTCAGAGATATGATCAATATCATCAGGCGCAGATCGCCATCCTGCCGAATAATTCTCTGTCCGGTCGCCGTGCAGGGCCCCGGAGCGGAGCTTAAGATCGCAGAGGGGATTCGCATCGTCAACGAGCATGGACAAGCAGATGTGATGATCGTCGGACGGGGAGGGGGATCGATCGAGGATCTCTGGTCGTTCAATGAAGAAGTTGTCGCGCGGGCGATATTTGATTCGGAGATACCTGTCATCTCCGCGGTGGGACATCAGATAGATTACACGATAGCCGATCTGGTCGCTGACCTTCGCGCGCCGACGCCATCGGCCGCTGCTGAGATCGCTCTGCCCGACCGCGGCGAGATGGAAGAGAAACTGACGGACCTGCGTACGAGGCTCGCCTCTGCCGCTGTGAGATTGATCGAGTCATCGAAGGCTCGGCTCAGCGCCGCAAGCGAAAGCTATATGCTGCGCAGGCCGGATGAGTTGCTCAGAACGCCCCGTCTGCGTCTTGATGAAATGCACTCGATAGTTGTCGAGTCGGTCAATCACATCGTGGAATCATGTCGATCAAGGTTGTCTATTCTGGATGAGAAATCGAAGGCTCTCTCTCCTCGTGCGGTGCTTGGCAGAGGATACGCCGTCTGCAGGCGACTGCCGGGAATGGATGTGGTTCGAGAATCAAGTGAGGTCAGCAAGGGTGAGAAGATCGAGGTCGAGCTGTCACGAGGAAGGATCACAGGTCAGGTCACCGCGACCCACGACCCGTAGATTTCTGTTGATAATCAGCTTCGATCTCATTTCCTTCTGACATGAACATGACGAAAGGCAAAATGACAGATCAGGAGCCGTTTGAGGCTGTGCTTGCACGACTCGAACAGAATGTGCAAACACTCGAATCCGGGGAGGTCGCGCTCGAAAGAGCTCTCGAACTCTTCGAGGAGGGAATCCGTCTCTCTCGTGAATTAAACTCGCGCCTCGCCGCAGCGGAGGAAAAAATCAAGGAACTCACGAGAGACTCCTCCGGTGATTTGAAGCTTAATGATTTCGAGGAAGCTGAGAATGACGAGTGAGACGTCGCTCAAAACGATGGAGACCTGCAGGGTCGAACTCGAATCGCTGAAGAGCCTTGTCGACGATTACCTTCTGCGCGTGATTCCGGACGACCCTGATATTCCTGAGTCCCTTCGCTCTGCCATGATGTACAGTCTCAACGCGGGCGGCAAACGTCTCCGTCCTGTTCTTGCACTGCTTGCCTACAAGTCGTTTGGGAAGAAACCAGCGGATATTATCGCACCGGTATGCGCGCTCGAATTGATTCACACGTATTCGTTGATACATGATGATCTTCCCTGCATGGATGACGACGATTTCAGGCGTGGTAAGCCGACCCTGCATAAAAAGTACAGCGAGGCTATCGCAGTGCTGGCAGGTGATGCGCTCCACGCACTCGCATTCGAGTTGCTTGCGACCGCGGACAATCATGTGGTCGTGCACGAGGTTGCGAAGGCGATCGGTATCACGGGCATGCTTGCCGGACAGGTGGCAGACGTCGAGGCTGAAGGCACCGATGTGAGCCGTGAGCGAATCGAGTATATCCATCGCAGGAAAACAGGCGCGCTCATTGCAGTCGCGGCGAGACTGGGCGCGATACTCGCTGGAGCCGATGACCGGCAACTGGAGATGTTCTCCGTCTATGGATCGAGAATCGGCCTCGCCTTCCAGATTATCGACGATGTTCTTGATATCACCGGCTCACAGGAGAAACTTGGTAAAGACATCGGTTCGGACGAGCGTAATGAGAAGGCGACATACCCACGCGCTGTGGGACTCGATGAATCGAGATCGATTGCTCGGTCCCTGATCGAAGAGGCAAAGTCAGGGATCGTCGGAATTGGCAGGAGCAGCGAGGTTCTTATCTACCTTGCTGACTATATTATAACCAGGGATCAGTGAATGCCTATGCTATCGGTATTTGTGGCTCCCCGTGCTCGTCGGGGCTATACTCCGACGTTTCGCAGGAGCATAGTTCCTGCGCGCACAGAATTCTGATCCGATTTGAGTTGGTGAAAGCTGTTGTGCCATGAAGAATCTGGGAGTAGTAGCGAATCTTCAGAGGGCCGGAACCGAGGAGATCATCAGACGCATCATCGACTGGTGCGAGCAGAATGATGTCTCTCTCTTTCTGTGCAATGAGTTGACAGACCTGAACAGGCGTTCCGGATCGGTCGTGTCTGAAGCCGATCTGCCGTCCAAAAGCGATGTGATCATTTCAATCGGGGGAGACGGAACTCTTCTGGCTACGGCTCGTCTCATTGGAAAATCGTGTGTGCCGATTTTAGGAATCAACGCCGGTAGTCTGGGGTTTCTCACGGTCCAGAGGCCTGATGACCTCGAGGATGCTCTCGAGAGAATCCGTCGGTCTGAGTATGACATAGAGAATCGAATGATGCTTGAAGCTCGCGTGCTCGGCGATGACCAGCACGATAGTATATTTGCCTTAAACGATGTCGTGGTTGGTCGAAGCGACGTCAGGATGATCAAACTGGCGCTCTATTCTGACGACATCTACACCTGCTCCTATGCCGCCGACGGACTGATAATCGCTACTCCGACAGGCTCGACGGCATATTCCCTCGCCGTTGGGGGGCCGATATTGAATCCGAGGATGGACGCGATGATCGCGTCGCCGATTGCCCCGCATTCGCTGGCGTCGCGGCCTCTTATCTTCAGTTCAGACGAGAAACTAACTCTCGAAATCGCGTCCGACACCGATCTGGCGATGATGACGGTCGATGGCCAGGTCTCGATCAGCCTCAAGAGGGGCGACAGGATCGGCGTGAAAAAGGCCGATCGCCACGTCAGTCTCATTCGCTTTGAAGAGAATTCGTTCTACGGGATCCTTCAGTCCAAGCTTCACTGGGGCGTTCTTCCCGTCGGGGAATCTCCACAGGACGAATCCCCTGATTGAACAAAGCCCCACTGAGTCCGTTTATGAAGTAGGGTTCGCAACAGTCGCTCGCTGCCGCACAATTTGTATTGACATATCCGAGCGCTGCGCTTACTTACTGGCAGTACCCCACCGCCTCCATAGTGTTGCACACGGGGGATTATGATGAAAAAGAGCATTTCCACAGCAGTGGCCGCCATGATGTTGGTGGCTTTAGCTTTTCTCAATGCCACAGCCTTCGGGACGAGTCGTATCATAGTCAAGCTGGCGACCGGTGCGAACGCGGCAACGTCTGCCGGCTATGCGGCTACTGTCGACAGTCTTCAAAGTGCGGGGAAAGTCGGCCTTGAGAGTTCTCTCTTCGCAGAGAAAGCGCAGGCGGCAAGTCTGTCTTCGTCAGTTGGTGGGGAGTCATTTCCATTTGATAAGTACCGTATCCTCATGGTTGAAGACGATGTCCAACTGGATGATGTGCTCGCGGTTCTGAACGCAGATCGAGATATCGAGTATGCAGAGCCGGATTATCCGATCGAGCTTTTCGACATTCCTGACGACCCGCACCTCACGAACCAGTGGGGAGTGAGGAACATGGGACAGCCATATCTTGGAATCGACCGCATTGATGGTTTCTACAATGACGTTCTGATGCTGAAGCAGGGTGTAATTGGCGCCGACATTCACCTCTCGCCGACCTGGGGTGGCGAGTATTTCCCCGGTTCACCGTTGCTTTGTATCATAGATACCGGCCTCGATACGGATCATCCCGACATTGCCGACAACCTCTGGGCGAATCCGGGGGAGATTCCTGACAACGGAATCGACGATGATCACAATGGCTACATCGATGACGTCCTCGGCTGGGATTTCTCTGGCGACACGAGTTATCTCGGCATAGACATGCCAGAAGACAACGATGTGGGTGATTCCGTTGGGCATGGTACGCATGTTGCAGGGATTATTGGCGCGACACCCGATAACGGAATCGGCATTGTCGGCGTTTGCGGCAACGCGCGGGTGGTTGGGCTGAAGATATTTCCGAATGCCCTGATGAGTGTAGCTGCAAAGGCTATTTTCTACGCTACTGAAATTGGCGCTGATGTAATAAACATGAGTTGGGGGAGTCCTTTTCGGTCGGAGCTGCTCCTCGAAGTGATAAGCTATGCTCGATCTCGCGGAGTGCTGCCAGTGGCTGCCTCCGGTAATTTCGGAGATGAAACTATGCTGTTTCCCGCATCCTATGATGGTGTGCTGACTGTCGGTGCGAGCAATTCTCTCGACGAAGTGACGTTTTTTTCGTCGTACGGCGACTGGGTTGAACTCGTTGCGCCGGGGCGAGACATCCTGTCTCTGCGGGCATCCGGTACGGATATGTATGTCGACCTCGGAGAACCGTACATCAGGATAATTGACAATTTCTACTACCTCGCCGACGGCACCAGCATGGCCGCGCCCCATGTCGCAGGCGCAGCCGGTGTTGTGCTCTCATACTCTCCCGGGCTCTCTCCCGATCAGTTGCAGGACATACTCATCGAGAGCGCGGATGATATCATTCATCCTTATGGCGACGCCGATTCGACATTCATCGGATGGGATCGTTATTCGGGATACGGCAGGCTGAATGTCGAAGCGGCAGTATTGTTGCTTGACGGCGCCAAAGCGAAAATACTCTCGCCTTATCAGAGTGAGATTATCACAGATGACATGGATGTGTCCGGCACGGCATACTCTGAGTCTGCCGAGAGTTACTCACTCGAAATCAGCAAATCAGATGATCTCGTGGTCTGGGAGGAGATAGCATCGGGTCCAGCCAACATTTCATCGGGCTGGCTCGGCACTCTCCAGGTAAGCGGCAAGACCGGAGACTATACGCTGAGACTCACAGTCGGTGACGACATAACTGTGTTTGCGAGAGTGACTCTTGCGCCCGAACAGCGTTTTGAGATTAGTTCGCCACAGGACGGTGAGACTGTAGCATTGTTCCTGACAGTCCGCGGCTCTGTGATAGATCCGGATTTTGACTCGTATGATGTCCTCATGAAGTCCGACGAATCGGGTACAGAGTGGGAAGAGGTATATTCATCCACGAGACTCGTGTCTGATTCGGTGCTGTGTGAACTGCAGCTTGGCCCGTTTCGTCCCGGGGATTACACTCTCAGAGTAGTTATGCACACAACCGGCGACGACTTCTACAACGATGTCAATCTCACTATCCAAGACAGGCTGATCGGCAATTTCCCTCAGGCCGCACCTTTGGATGGCGCCGTGCATTTCGCTTCGACTGTCAGCGACATCGACGGTGACAACAATCCTGAGATCATCGTTACATCGAGGAAGGGCGTCAGCGTGTTTAGATCGGATGGTACACCGTTCTGCTGCGGCTGGCCCAATCAGTTCGGCGTCAATTGTCTGGGTGCTCCAGCAGTGTACGACGTGAACCAGGACGGCATAGATGAAATCGCTTTTTGCAGTGAATTGGGATTCAATCTGTTTGATGCATACGGCGCGCGAGTCGATAGTTTTCCGAAGTTGAAACCTACCGGCTTGATGAACGGCTTCTATCCGACCACACTGCTCGCTGACATCGATCTCGATAGCAACTATGAGATGGTGTGGATCGCTGAGGACGGCAATGTCTACGCTTATCGGTCCAACGGCGAGTCATACTTTGCAAGTCTTCACGGGTGGTTTGCTGATACTCACGCCGGGTATTATTTCGCTGCGTTGCTACCATTCCTGTTCTGTGTCGACTTTGGGAACGACGGTCAACTCGAGATCGTCGGCGGTTACAGTTCATTCAGACATGGTGGAATCTATGTGTGGCAGGCTGCCAATGGTCAACCCCTGCCTGGCAATAATAAATCCCTGATTACCAACGATCTCGGTAAGTTGCGAGGTGGATGTGTGGCCGATTTCAATCTTGACGGTGAGTATGAGATAGCCGTGGTAGGAAGAACCAGAGTCAACGATACTGTGTTCGCGGCTATTTTGGATGTGCACGGTGAGTTTCTTCCCGGCTGGCCGAGGATCATCAGCGATAGATTGAACTACGTCGTGAGTTATCCGGCTGCTGCGGACGTCGATGGCGACGGGTATCCTGATCTGCTGTTTACAATATCATCGCTGTGGGGAGACGGGGAGATATATGTCCTCAAATACGACGGTACGCCTTATCGCCCAAATCTGTCGGGGGAGGGCTCCTGGTTTGCATATGCGGATGGTTCTCTCGGCAGTCCGGTCATCGGAGACGTCTCCGGCGACGGAGAAGTGGATATTGTCGTGAGAGCAGGATCGATACTGCCCGGAACGAAATACGAGAGGATGTTCGCATTCAACAGAGATGGTGAAGTCCTGAGCGGCTGGCCGATCTTCTCTTTCGCTTCGCCCGGCGAGGTGTCCGGCGGTGTGCAGCATACGCCCGTTTTGACCGACGTCGATCTCGACGGTCTTACGGATCTGGTCTGCACTTCGGACGATGGCCAGGTGTATGTCTGGAGGCTGGAGACGCCATACAACCCGGACAATATCCCGTGGGGTCAATTTCTCCACGACAGCAGGAATTCGGGCATTCTGCCGAAGGATCGCATCGACACGCCTGCTGAATATCCGGGCGACGGCGGGATCATCCCTCGGTCGTTCAGTCTCGGACAGAATTACCCCAACCCGTTCAACTCAGGTACGAAGATCGAGTTTGAAATCGATAAAACATCTAAGGTGACGATCGAGATATTCAACCTGCTGGGACAGAGGGTTCGGACTCTGTTGAATGACAGGATCGAGTACGGTAAACACGAAATCGGCTGGGATGGAAGAGACGAAGACAAGAACGACGTCGCGTCCGGGATATACTTCTATCGGATGAAATCGAGCGACTTCGTTCAAACTCGGAAGATGGTCAAGCTGAACTGACATGCGCACATCGCGGATTACATTGTTATTGCTGACTACGACTCTTGTCGTTGCGATATTTCCCAACCTGTTCGCATCGAATGCCCCGGTGAGCTTCAGCGACAAAATTAGCGTTCACTTCGAATCGGATCTCCTCTGGAGAACTGTCTATGATGCGAAGCATGATAAGGGGACGATTTTCCTTCTGATGGTTAACGGTCTTCAGGCCTACGATGGCGGCGTCGATTTCGTGAATCCGTCGTTCGTGTCGCAGTTGAGGCTTGACGAGGCGTACGACCATCTCGAACTGGCTGGCGATCACGGTGCAGTCTATACGAGCGATGGTCGGATTGCGTTTGTCGACATTGCCGATCTGCATGATATTCGTCTGAGCGGAACCATTGACGTGAACGACACGCTTTTTGATTATGCGATGTACGATTCCGCCGGTTTCGTTGCTTGTGGATTTGAGGGAGTCAGGATCATCGACCAGTCGGACCTGCAGAATGCTGTGGTGACAGGCACGCTGGAGGATGCTGTGCATGCCGTCGCCGTCGAGGCTGCGAACGGATATTTATATGTGGTCGACGATTTCAACGGGCTGCTTGTCTACGATCTCGACGACCCGCTTGAGCCGCAGTTGATCGATTATATTCTGTTCTCATCATCCGTGAGGGATATCTCGGTGACCGGCGACAGGTTGTATCTCGCGTGTGGCGAATCAGGAGTTCACGCCTACAGTATCGAGCTCCCATGGCGGATCGTTCCGCGCAGAACGTATGCGACCGATTCGCGGGTTCTGAAAGTCGAATCATTCGATGAGGCGGTGCTGGCCGTCGACCTGTTCGGAGCAGCTCATGTTTTCGGCACAGGGAGTTCGGAGGCGAGGATGGTCCTCGACAGCCGGGATGCGTCCGACCGTTTCGATTTCGCCAGACGAAACGGGCGCGATTACCTGTTTGCACCTGACCGGTCGGGCGATTTCAGGGTGTTGTCGGTCGATAACGGGTCGGAGCCGGATCGAGTCTGGTTATATCCCGGGTCGTATCGGATTTCGAGTGTCGCTCTGGTCGACAGTCTCCTCCTCGTATCGGGAGCGTCCGATGATCTCGGCATCTGGAAGATCGGCGCCGGTGCGCCGGAGATGGTATCATCGCTTGAATCATCCAATCAGTTCACGTATGTGACAGCGCTCGATTCGCTGGTGATGGTGGCTGAGAACAGCCTTGCCACCGGTTTCATACATCTGCTGAGCACCGCGGATGCCTGCTGCATGCTAAACATGAAAAAAACCCTGACGTCAGTTCCGGACGTCGCCGACATCAAGGCGGAATACAACGACACGGGAAGCGTTGACTTGGTATCATTCGGCGCCGATGGCACGATGATTATAACCATAGGTTTCCCGGAGGAACCGCCGGAGGATTTCTATGTTGCGACTGGGTATGCGTTCATCCCATCCGGTTTCCGCGTTGCGGCGGTGGATAGAGCGGGGGGCTACGTTTACACCGTGACCTCCAAGGGGTCTATCGGCACGATCTACGATGCGAGGACAGTTGGCCACAGTGATCCCGTGACCGAAATCGGCAGCTTCTCGATACGGGGAAGTGTCAGGAGTATCGAGGTTCTCGACAGTGTTTGCTATGTTGCCGGGATGTTCGGTCTCAGAGTATTTGAGATGGACGGCCCGCTGATCGGTTCGCTGACCGATGATCGGTATGGCTCGTATGATTTTCTGGACCTGGTGCTCGATGAAGAATCCGACCTGATGTTTGCAGCGATGGGAGACGATGGCGTCGCGATTTTCGATATCTCCGACCGCACATCTCCAGAGTTGATGTCGATCATGGATACTCCCGGTTTTGCGCGGCAGCTCGATTTTGCCGATGGCGTTATCGCGGTAGCGGACGAGCATTCCGTTCAGATGTTCAGATACGAACTGTACCACAGCGAACGCGACCATATTCTTCCGAAGAATTTCTCCCTCTCACAGAATTATCCCAACCCATTCAACGGTCTCACGAGGATCACTGTCTCCGTTCCAGCTTCCGGGTCGGAGGGAGAACGAGTGACGCTCGAGATAATAAACCTGCTCGGCCAGGTGGTCAGAACGATCGTCGACCAGCCTCTTGACCCGGGGATTCACGTTTTCACCTGGGATGCGAGAGAATCATTGGGTGAAGGGGTCGCGAGCGGGATATACTTCTGCAGGCTTTCAGTTGCCGGTTTCTGTGAAATGCGGAAGATGCTGTATCTGAAATAGCGATACTGCCAGCTAACTCCGTCATCAATAACTGGAAACACGCTGCCCGCATACGCGTAGAATTCTACGGACAATTGTGTCGTGTGACAGTAGAACATTGTCTTGACACGATTCACGCGATTTGATAGTTTCTCGTTAGATACAGAAGGGAAGGTGATCATGAAAAATCCTGTTCTGATAGCATTACAGTTCCTGCTGGCGATCTGCGTACTTGCGCCGACTATGGCTTTCGGTGGTAAGAAGGATGCTGGCGAGACTATCGGTGATTCAATTTATGTGGACAACAAGTTCGGGTTCTCGCTGACTAAGATAGATACGTGGAAGTTCCAGATGGTATTCAAGGACAAAGACATAACTCGAATAGTGTTGATCAAGAAAAGCCCGATAATTCCTGCTCAGTTCACCGACCACAAGGACTATTTCACTCAGCCGCAAGTGACTGTGCTGGCGTATGAAAAGAAAGCCAAACCGAAAGAGTACGCTGCATTTCTCATTGATGACAAGGGTAAAGATGACCTGAAGAAGAAAGCGTATCAGAAGTTTATCCTCTTCCAGGCGGAATCGAAGTACAACTTCGAGCATCAGAAAACCAGATCAACGAAGATCGGTGGTGAGCATGCGGCGAGGATCAAGGGCAGGAAGCAGTACTACTGGGCTTTTGAAGGCAAAGGCGCCCAGGATGAGGAGCGGTCCGGATATGCGCGTGGAGAGATTCTTTCCGACTATGTCTCGGGCAGCATATACGTCATCTGTACCGATAAGAATATTGTTCTGGTAGAGTGTGTTGGAGAGAGGGAAATGATTCGCAAGCTGAGTGAGGATTTCGACGCGATACTCGATGGGTTCGCATTTAGCGATGATGACTGAGAGCCTGTTCTCGCTCGTAGACGCTTCTCGTTGTTTTTGTTTGACAGTCTTGCTGCGTCCCGGTAATTTACTGATGCCTGGCTAAAGGAGGATTCATGTGGGCAATTAGATATTTTCTTCTCCTGATCCTGATCGTGGTGATTCTCGGGTTTGCGGTGCTGAACTCCTCCCAGAAAGTGCTGATAAACCTCCCGAACAGGATGATCACTGATGTTCCGCTGACCGTGGTGATTCTCTGTGCGTTCTGCGTGGGACTACTGGTAAGCTTTATTCTGACTATCGCTCATACGATGAAGATGTCCGGCCAGGTTCGGAATGGCCGAAGGAAGGTCACGCAACTGGAAATGGAGCTTGCCGCGCTGAGGAACCGTTCGCTCGAGGACATCGACAATCTCGATGAAAGCGAGGTCAAGACGGAATGACCACATTTGGATGGATTGTAGCGGCGGTAGTGGTTGTGGCGGCTGCCGGCGGCGGAGTATACTATTACTATTTTCGCGGGCAGTTGCGCGATAGGGTATCTCCGGATGACAGCTATGTGGAAGCGCTCAGGGCGCTTCTGGACGGCAACCATACGCTGGCGTTTCTCAAGCTCAAAGAGACCGTTACTCACGATTCGAACAACATCGACGCATATCTTCGCCTCGCGGCTCTGTTGCGCCAGCGCGGTATGCATGCGAAGGCGTTGCAACTCGGAACGGACTTGAGCATCAGGCAGAATGTCAGCGCCGCCGATCGTGTCAGGATTCTCTACAATCTTGCCGAGGATCATGTGGTCGCAGGCAAGGCTGAATCCGCCGAGGGCATCTACCGGCAACTTCTCCAGATGAGCGGGCAGAAGCCGACCGTTACGCAGAAACTCGTTGAGTTGTATGAGCGCATGGGAAGGTGGAATGATGCGTTCAGGGCGGGTCAGAACTACCTCGATCTTACCGGAAATCGCGACAAATCTTCGCTCTCGAAGTATAAGATCAGGATAGCAACGAAGCTTGTATCCGATGGGGAGTTTCACAAGGCTCGCGTGGAGTTCAAGGAGGCTTTGAAGCTCGACAAGAAGTGTGCGGAAGCTGTGGTTGGGCTTGGCGACGCCTATGAGAAAGAGAATCGAACCGAGGATGCAGTCAAAGCCTGGCGGAGGATCATTGATGTTGCACCCGAGAAGGCGGAGCTTGTCTTTGAGCGTCTCAGGAAAGCCCTGTTTGATCTTGGACAGTTTGGCGAGATCGAGGAATTGTACACCAAAGTGCTGGAGAGGGACAATGACAATGTCGCCGCCCTGACCGGTCTGGCGAATCTCTCAGAGAAGAAAGGCGACCCGGCGCATGCCGAGGATACATATCATCGCATACTCGAAATAAAGCCCGACTACGCTCCCGCAATCGTAGGACTCCTGAAACTGTACAGGGAAGAAAAGAGATTCGGCGAAGCCGCCAAGGTCATAGACAAAACGGTTGACTCGATTCTTACTGTCGACAAGTCATAAGCCCAAAATGATCTCACATGTTCGAACAAGCATAGCGCTGGCCGCGGCTGCGGCGGCCTTTTTGTTCTGGAGCAGTTCTGCGTCCGGGGGAAGATACTCGGAGATAGAAGACCTGCTGCGCTCCGGTAATTTCCAACTCGCGACAGAGCAACTCGACAGAGTTGTCGGTTCCGATTTCATCGATGCCGAGGGATTCTATCATTATTCGAGGCTCGAAATCAGGGGCGAGATCGCGCTGGAGCATCTTCGCAAAAGTCTGAATCTCTGCGACGATACCGACTGCTCCCCCACTCTCGCCGAACTCGCGGACGCGCTATATACAAGCGGAGAATATGAGAGAGTGATTCAACTCTTCGACAAGTACTCGAAAAAAATCGCGATATCGCATGCAGGTTTTGAATTCTACTGGTTTGCAGCCATGTCGAGAATGCGCAACGGTGATTTCAAGGATGCCGAAAAAACATTCAAGAAAATCGAGAAGAAGTTCGACACTGCGCGTTATTCGTCATGGGGCATTCTTGGCAGAGGACTCGCAAACGATGGCGCAGGCAAGACGAAAGACGCCTCGTCCCGGTTCCGCTCTCTGACCGCATCGGGCGGAGAGATATCGGCTCTCGCGCTTTACAACGAATCGATCGTTGCCGCAGAGAGCGGCAGGAGAGAGGATGCTCTTCACGGCTACAATCTTCTGGACATTCGATTCGATGATTTCATTGGAAGCGCCGAGCTTGCGTATCTGATACTTGACAAGGATCGGCCCCCAGCGTCCGGCGATGCCGAGCAGCTTGCAGATGTTACCTACACAATCGAGATGGGTCTCTTCAGGGAGAGAGAAGAAGCTGACAAATTGTACGGCAGGCTTAAGGCGGGCAAGTGGTCGGTCAGGCTCGACAGGCGGCGGATCGCCGACAGAAGCTACTGGGCTGTTCAAGTCGGGATTTTCAGAAGCAGGGAGTCGGCGGATGAAACCAGAAAGAAGCTGGAGAGTCTGATACCGGGCAATTACCGCGTGGTTTTGAGATAGTCATTCCTATGGCCGATAAACCTACACCGTTCATGGAACAGTACAACCGGATCAAGAGCCGGTACCCGGACAAGATACTGTTCTTTCGCATGGGCGACTTCTACGAGATGTTCGGCGATGACGCCGTGAAGGCGGCGCCTATCCTCGGTATCACTCTCACATCACGCGCGCACGGGAAAAATGGCAACATCCCGCTCGCCGGTGTGCCGTACCACGCCGCTGAGAAGTACCTGGCGAGGCTGGTCAATGCGGGCGAGAAGGTCGTCATCTGCGAACAGGTCGAGGACCCGAAACTCGCGCGCGGTCTTGTGAAGCGAGATGTTGTGGAAGTCATCACTCCGGGTACGGTTGCTATCGAGGGTGCGCTGGACCGTGACACGAACAACTATCTCGCCGCACTGTATCGGGATCGGAACTGCATCGGCATATCATACACAGATATGACGACGGGGGAGTTTTTCGTCGACGAGACTGATGTCGCAAAACTGCCGGATCGACTGCT
Organism: uncultured bacterium; assembly: GCA_965369655.1. GTDB lineage: Bacteria > Zixibacteria > MSB-5A5 > JAABVY01 > JAHJOQ01 > JAJRZO01. Next base: position 54,998 of record CBDUQR010000009.1, read on the forward strand.
CAATCTCAATGCGGCGGAAATTATTTTGCCTGATGATTCGGACGATCTGGCTGATATGATAAAGGGCGTGATCGTGCAGGCTGCGCTGACTCCGCTCGAAGGCTGGAAATTCGATCGACAGATGGCTCGCGAGACTCTCTGCGAGCAGTTCGGCGTCGTTTCGCTCGATGGTTTCGGGCTTGATGGTATGACTGCCGGCGTGTCTGCTGCGGGCGCCGTAATCGCCTACCTCAACGAGACCAGGATGGGTGCGCTGAAACACATCACCAAAATCTCCCGCGTGAGCGACGATCATCTGATGTTTCTCGATTTCGCAACGCTGACGAATCTCGAAATCGTGACCGCCGCCGACGGCAGCAATTCGCTGTACAATCATATTAACTTTACGAAAACACCGATGGGCGCGAGGATGCTTCGTCGGTGGCTTGTCAGTCCGCTGAAAAACAGGGATCGGATTCTGCTGCGGCAAAGCGCGGTCGAGGAGCTATCGGATAAGAGATCTGAGAGGAAAGACGTTATAGAGATATTGGGACGAATCGGCGATATCGAACGCCTGGCCGGGAAAGTCGGCTCGCTGCGAGCATCGCCGAGAGATATCGTCGGACTCGGCAAAGCCATGTTGCAAACTGTCGCGCTTCATGCAGTCGTATCTCAACTCTCGTCCGAGCTTTTCAACTCGCTGACTATCAGCCCCGATGAATTGAATGAAATCGCCGAATTAATCTCGAATGCGATTGTCGAAACTCCCCCAAGTCTGTTGCATGAAGGCGGCATAATGAAGCCGGGTTTCGACGAGTCGCTCGACCGGATGAACGAGGAGATCAAGTCCTCCAAAGAGTGGATCGCGTCGTTGCAGGAGCGTGAGCGTGAGAGGACCGGCATCCCGGTTCTCAAGGTCGGTTACAACAGGGTTTTCGGATACTACATCGAAGTGACCAGGCCGCATCTTGGCAAAGTGCCGCCGGAATACATTCGCAAGCAGACACTGGTATCGGCGGAGAGATTCGTCACTCCGGATCTGAAGGAGAAAGAAGAACTGGTTCTGAAAGCCGAGGAGAAGATCAACGCGCTCGAACAGAAGCTCTTCGAGGATCTTCGTCTCAAGCTCTCCGACCGCATCGCTCTGTATCAATCGGCAGCGCTCTATGTCGCGATCGTGGATGTAATCACTTCGATGGCGTCGGTCGCCGAAAAGAATCGATATGTCAAACCTGAGATAAACGATAGTCCGGACCTCGAAATCATCGGCGGACGGCATCCGGTTCTCGAAGGAGTTCTCCCGTCCGGCAGCTTCGTTCCCAATGACACCGAAATCATCGCTGCAAAGTCGCAGATACAGATCATCACAGGTCCCAATATGGCGGGCAAATCGACATACCTGAGACAGGTCGGGCTGATCGTACTGCTTGCGCAGATTGGATCGTTTGTGCCAGCCGAGAGCGCTTCGATCGGCCTTGTCGACAGGATATTCACGAGGGTGGGTGCTGCGGACAAACTGACGCTCGGGCAGTCGACATTCCTCGTGGAGATGAACGAGACGGCGAACATTTTGAACAATGCAACATCGAGAAGTCTGATACTCCTCGACGAAGTTGGCCGAGGCACATCGACATATGACGGCCTCTCTATCGCGTGGTCAGTGGCAGAATATCTGCACGAGACGCCGGATCGCCAGGCGCGGACACTGTTCGCCACGCATTATCACGAACTGACTCAGCTCGCATCGCGATTCAAACGAGTGCGGAATTTTCAGGTGGCGGTTCGCGAGTGGCAGGATCAGATTGTGTTTCTCAGGAAGATCGTACCGGGCGGATGTGACGATTCTTATGGGATCGAGGTTGCGCGGATGGCGGGACTGCCTAATGAAGTTACGAGTCGAGCCAGGATACTGCTCGAATTGATCGAGTCGGGTAATTTCTTTTCGACCGACGGCGACAAGCCGATAGCCGAAGCCGAGAAAGATCTCTTCTCGTTCAAACATGGCGACTCCAACAAACTGAAGAAAAAGATATATGATCGGATAAAAGAGTTGCACCCGGAACAGATGACGCCACTCGAAGCGTTGAATCTCATTGCGGAACTCAAACGACTGGTTGACGATGACGTGTAGAATAAAGACACTGCCGGACAATCTGATAAACAAGATCGCCGCGGGCGAAGTAGTCGAACGACCCGCTTCTGTCGTCAAGGAACTGACCGAGAACTCGATCGATGCCGAGGCGACTCATATCTCTGTCGAGATCGAGCGGGGTGGAACGAAACTCGTGAAAGTGACGGATGACGGAATCGGCATGACCTCCGAGGAAGCCGAACTCGCCGTGACACGGCACGCGACAAGCAAAATCGCATCGGTCGAAGATCTCTTTGCGATCTCGACACTCGGTTTCAGGGGCGAGGCGCTGCCGTCGATCGCGTCAGTTTCGATCTTCTCCATCACGACCCGTCGACGAGACTCTACTGAGGGCGCGCGAATTGTGATCGACGGTGGGCGTACGAAATCATCGGGACCATCCGGCTCGCCTCCCGGGACTGTCATTGAAGTCAGGGAACTGTTTTTTAATCTTCCCGCACGGCGCAAGTTTCTCAAATCGTTGACTACCGAAACCCGTCAGGTGATGCAGGTGGTAACATCGCTCTCGCTTGCGCATCCGTCAGTCGGGTTCAGGCTCGATGCGGATGGCCGCAGTATTTTCGACTATGCGCCCGCTTCCAGCCCGGCACAGCGAATATCGGACGTCTACGGCGAGAACCTCTCGTCGCGATTCCTGAGTTTCGAGAAAGATACGGGTCAGATCAATGTGATCGGCTTTATCTCGAAACCGGAAGACGCCAGGAGGCATCGGATGGAAGCGCGGTTTTTCGTGAACCGTCGTCCGGTATCATCGAGGCTGATCCATGCTGCGGTGATGTCGGCGTTCGGCGAACTGCTTCCGAAGGGATGTTATCCGCAGGGTGCGCTTTTCGTCGAGATTTCGCCCGATTTGGTCGATGTCAATGTCTCGCCCTCGAAGAATGAAGTTCGGTTCAAGGATGAACGGTCGGTATATCATGTAGTCTACCACACGGTTTCCGAGGCTGTCTCCAAGTCAGATGTGATTCCCGAAATTCCACAGGATGCCGGGGATGCCGGATCGGCGGAGTATATCGAGAGGGCGCGGACGGCTGTCGAGTCGTTTATTCGCTCGCATGAGAGCGGACTGGATGATCGCTCGCAAGCCTCGTTATCGCTCGACACGAAACCTGAAGTGACCGTGTCTGTTAAATCGCCGATGCCAAATACACCCGCATCTGGTCGCGAGCATGCCGCTGCGAAACCGGGTCCGACTACTCCACCGCAAACTGCGAGGCCGTCTGTTTCGCCGATCAGACCGTATCGACTCGTTGGATTTTCGGACCTGTATATCGTCGCGCTTTCTGCCGAAGCGATCTTTATTATCGATCAGCATGCCGCTCATGAGCGTGTGCTGTATGAAAAAGCTCTGGCGTCATTCGGCAAGTCGCAGATCGTCGCGCAGAAACTCCTGTTCCCGGTCAATGTCGAACTCGATGCTGCGTCGTTCCAGGCGGCGGAGTCGACGCTTGATCGTTTCGAGAGCCTCGGCTTCGAGATCAGACCATTCGGCAGCAGGAGTGTGGCGATCTATGCCTCTCCGGCTGTTGCTCGCAATGCCAACCCTGAGATGGTTTTCCGAAACATCCTCGATGATATATCGGGTTTCGAGTCGGAAGGCGAAGACATCAACAAGAAGATGGCGCAGAGTTTCGCATGCAGGGCTGCGATCAAGTCGGGGAATCGGCTGACCGAGGAGGAGATGGCTGGTCTTGTCGAAGATCTGTTTCTGTGCGGTAATCCTTATGTCTGTCCCCATGGCCGTCCCACTCTGATCAAGTTGAACAAGAGCGAGTTGGAGAAACGATTTGGGCGTTAAGCGTCTCTCTGTTGTCACCGTCATCTACGGACCTACGGCTGTGGGCAAGACGACCGTTGCAATCGAGATCGCCGAGAAACTGGGTGGCGAGATTGTTTCCTGCGATTCGAGGCAGATATTCAAACATCTTGACATTGGCACTGCAAAGCCGACCGAAGATGAGAGGCGACGGGCACGGTTTCATCTGATCGATGTGATTTCCCCGGATCGATTCATAAGCGCATTCGAGTTCAGGCAGATGGCTGAACAGGCGATTGACGAAATTCTGGCTCGCGGTAGCGTACCGATAATGACGGTCGGGACCGGGTTTTATCTCAAAGCCATGACTGATGGTATCTTCGAGGCGCCATCGGATGAACAGATTCGAGCGAAGCTCAAAGACGAGGCCAAAACTGACGGCAGCGCTTCACTATACGAACGGCTGAAGGAAATCGACCCGCAGACAGCCTCGGGACTCTCTGAGAACGACTCTTTAAGGATCATCCGGGCGCTTGAGTTGTATGAACTTACAGGCATGACGCGAAGCGACTTAGCTGAGAGGAATCAGCCTGGACCATCGCCATATCGCTTTGTATTCGCAGGGCTTACGCTGGAAAGGTCGTTGCTGTACGAAAAAATCGACAGACGCTGCGAGGCGATGATCGAGACCGGTCTAATCGATGAGGCGAGGACATTGCGGGAGAACGGGATACTGCCCGATGAGATCGCTGCGAAGATTGTCGGGTACGCCGAGGTCATCAGATATCTGGACGGACTCTGTGATAGCGATACTATGCTTTCCGATTTCCAGCAGGCAACGCGGAATTATGCGAAACGTCAGGTTACATGGTTCAGAAAACACCCTGGAGGCAGGCAGTTCGGGGTCGAGAGTAATTCAGTGGCAGACAATGTCTTACGGGTATTTGAAGCCGAATTGGAGCATTAGCGGATATTTTTTCGCGATTATTCCTGTCAAGTTGCTGAACGATAACCGATAATGAGAGATAGAAAGAAAAATGCCTTGACAAAATCCAACACGTAAGAGTATTATGGCGTTGGCAGTCAAGGAGTTGTAACTCAGATCCGCCAGTGGATGGCGGACACACTGGGATTCATCACATGTTCAGATGCAGATGCTCTGATTGAGGGGATGATATGCACAGATTTCATCGCTTGTCTCCAAAGCTGCTAATTACGCTGGTTGTCCTGACCACTGTTTCCTGCACCAGCAGCAGTATTCGGTTTAGCGAGGAGCCGCAGACAAGCTTTCAACTGGCCGAAGACACCATGTCAGTCGCACAGACCGCAGTGCCCGACGAAGTCGCAACTGACACCATCTACGCCGACTCATCCCTGCTGGAATACTCCTACGTTGATGAAGAGCTTCAGTATCAACTGGATCTCGCTGAAGAGAATTACATAATGGGGTATGCGGCCACACTCGACTCAAGCTGGCTGGAAGCGCAGTTCTATTTCGAGAGCGCGCTGGAGATTCTCGCTGGCCTCGATCTCGATCCGGAAGAGCCGACAGTTGCGGCAGAGTTGTACAACCGCCTTATCAACGAAGTAATTTCTGACTATAAGAGAACATTACTCCATATCGCTACTCTTCCGGGGGAGAGTTCGCCATCGGCGGTCATTGCCCGCTATGAAGAACTCGACTCGCTGGTGAATGGTGAGCAATTTGTAGCGGAGCCGCCGGAGCCGGATACGGTTGTTTTCGATATCCCGATAACATGGAATCAGAGAGTTGAGAATTGTATCAACTATTTCCAGAATGCCAGTCGGAAGCCGATGGAAGCTGCTTTGAAACGATCAGGCAAGTACCTTCCGATGATGGAGAAGATAATTGCCGAGGAAGGACTCCCACATGATCTCGTGTACCTGCCGCTGATCGAGAGCGGTTTCAAGACGACAGCTTACTCCTGGGCGCATGCCGTCGGGCAATGGCAGTTCATTTCGAGCACCGGCAGAATATACGGTCTGCATCGGAGCTGGTGGTATGACGAGCGCAGGGATTTCGAGAAATCCACTCGTGCTGCTGCGCGACACCTAAAAGACCTGTATGCAAAAACGGACGACTGGTATCTCTCCCTGCTCGGTTATGTTGCCGGCGTGGGGAATGTAAATAAGCTTATCAGGCGCAATAACACGCGTGATTACTTCGAAATGCAAATCAGAAACAGGGACATGCGAAACTATGTGCCCCTTTATTTGGCTGCGTTGATTATTGCCAAGCAACCTGAGCAATATGGATTCCATATCGAATACGACGACCCGATTGTCTTTGACACGGTAACTGTCGGCAGGTGCCTCGCACTCGAGGATATCGCAAAGGCGGTCGGATGTTCGCAAAGTGAACTCAAGGAGTTGAATCCCGAACTGCTCCGCAAGTATACGCCTCCCGACAAGAAAAGCTATACGCTGCGCATTCCTCTGAAGAAAAGAGGCAGCTTCTGGGCAGCGTATCCGAAGATGAAATCGCCGAAAGAGACAAGCTGGGTTCAGCACAAGGTGAGAAAGGGCGAGACAGTCTCGGGTATTGCGCGCAAGTATGGCGTCTCGCAATGGGCGGTCATTGACGCAAACGGCATGAGGAGACCCTACCGTATCAGCATAGGTCAGAAAGTCATTGTCCCGGTTCCACTCGATGGTTCGGGCACGCAGTATTCCTCCAAGCGCGAATCACGCGACTACAATCTGACAAGCGGCGCCTATGTAGTCAAACGCGGCGATACGCTGTGGGACCTCGCGAGGGCGTTCGGCACCACGACCAAGGCGCTTCGACAACTCAATCGTATAGCTCGCAACGGCAGGATTTACGTTGGACAGAAACTGAAGATACCGGGTGGTGCGACAGGATCAACCATGGCATCGACAGGTGGTTCTTCGACATACTCCGGCTCGACCTTCACTTACAGTGTTCGCAAGGGCGACAATCTCTGGGACCTGGCAGAGAAGCACGGAACGACTGTATCGACCCTCAGGAAACTGAACGGGCTGAATCGTTCCAGCAAGCTCGCGGTTGGGCAGAAGCTGAAGATTCCCGGCTCGGTGAAATCATCGTCGGGAAATCAGTACACATACACGGTCAGAAAAGGCGACAATCTCTGGAAGCTGGCGAACCGTAACGGCACGACAATATCGAAACTTCGCAGGATGAACAGTCTTCCCAAAGGTGCGACGCTGAAGATCGGTCAGAAGTTGAAAATTCCCGGGTCGGGCAAAGTATCGAAGGGGTCTGATTACTATATCGTTCGACGGGGAGACACTCTTTCATCGATAGCCAAACGTCATGGCTTAAACATGAACACACTCATGGCCTGGAATAGCATTTCGCACCCGGACAGGCTTTCTGTCGGCAGGAAGCTGAGGGTGTCAACGGACTAAGAGGTTACTCATGGCGCGTAAGCGCGACGTTATTGTCGGTCTCATAATCGCTTTCTGTTTTGTGGTCTTTGTCGGGATCATGGCTGTCGGTCTCATGGAGATGTACGACGGCGGGCAGGACTTCCTGGCATTCGGCGATCGGATTGCTATCGTCGACATCTTCGGAACGATAGAGTCATCTAAAGATGCAGTCCGGCAGATCAAGAAGTATGGCGATGATGGGTCTGTTGCGGCTATTCTGATTCATCTCGATTCGCCCGGCGGGGGAGTTGCTGCGACTCAGGAAATATATGACGAGATCTATCGCGTGCGCGTGGAAGAGGAGAAACTCGTGGTTGCATCGATGACGTCGGTCGCAGCTTCGGGAGCGTATTACATCGCCTGCGCTACGGATATGATTATCGCCAACCCGGGCACGCTTGTTGGATCTATCGGGGTCATCATGCAGTACCCAGTAGTGGGCGAACTGATCAGCAAACTTGGAGTCAAGTTCGAGACCGTCAAATCGGGCGAGATCAAGGATGTCGGTTCACCTTGGAGAGAGCCTACTGAACGAGACAGGGAGATGCTACAGGCAGCCATTGATGACGTATATGAGCAGTTCGTCGAAGCAGTGATGGATGGTCGTGATCTGACGCGTGAAGAGGTCATTGAAGTTGCGGACGGCTCGATATTTACAGGCAGGCAGGGCGTCGATCTCGGTTTGGTCGACAAGCTCGGGTCATTCGAAGAAGCTATCAGAATCACCGCTGAACTTGCAGGTATCGAGGGTGAGCCGAGGACAGTCAAGGAAAGGCCGAAAAGGCGAATGAGCATTTTCGATCTGCTGCAGGGCGGGATTGCCGATGTGCTCGAATCGAGCTTTCCAGACACTGGACCTGAGCTGATGTATCTGTACAAATAGAACGTGTATGCCGATTTGCGAGGAATGCAAATAGAGGATTCAAGATAACAGCCCATGCCATTGAAGGAGGAGGGAGATGACTAAGGCCGATCTGGTCGAACAAGTTGCCGAGAAGACAGGGCTGACTCGTACCGACGTTGCTGTGGTTGTCGATTCGTTTCTCGATACGATCAAGCGAGCGATGGAAGAAGGTCACAACATCGAGATTCGCGGTTTCGGTACGTTCAAGATCAAGCTCCGTAAGGCAAGGAAGGCGAGGAATCCACGCACCGGCGAAGTGGTCCCCGTTCCGGACAGGAAGGTGCCCGTGTTCAAGCCCTCGAATGAGTTCAAGAACATGATCACCAAGCTGCCGTTGGAGGAATAGTCAGAAATCGCTTGCGTTTTTCTTGGCGGAGAGTATAATTACGGATCTGTGACTGGAAAAGGATAGTAGCTTTAAGCTCTTCAGGAGGATAGATGCCTTCAGGCAAGAAACGTAAGAGACTGAAAATCAAGACTCACAAGAGAAAAAAGAGAAGAAAACGCGACAGGCACAAAAAGAAAATCAGATAGCATTCATTATGTGAGTGCCGACTCGATATGGGCCGCCGTAAGGCGGCCTTTCTCTCTTTGTCTCAGAAGATTCACGCAGAGTACTTGCTCACGATGTAGTCCTTCTTGCCATCATCCATCACCGGCAGGTGACGGAATCGGTTCTCGACCATCGTGGCAATCATCACGCCTGCATCATCATCAGGTAATGCGACGATAGGATCTGTCGTCATCAGGCTCCTCACCTGAGTCTCAGTCAGCGAGCACTCGAGGTCGGAGCAGAACCGCAGAACCTCCGCTTCATTTTCGGTTCATGTAATCACCCGTCGATCTGTTGATCTCGAGTTTCTCTGACCACAAAGTGGACTTTTTCTATCAATATCAACAAATAGCAATCAATAAAGATTCCAGATTCTATTATTCGGGGGAAAAATTGTCCGACGCTGGGAAGGTATTTCGTGCATTCTGAAACAGTCCTGAACTCTCTCCATGCACCCAGTTCCATAAGCTGATGATATGTCTGTGGTTACGTATATGTTTCAGGAAGAAACAATCCGGCACGAGTTTTGTGAAACATCTAAGCAAAACAGTAGATGCCGGAGGAAGGAATGAAATTAAGAATTACAATCGTAGTGAGCCTGATCGCCTTCATGATAATCATCGTGCCGGCGAACGGGGCCATATTCAAGTGGCTGGGAATTGAGACCTCCGCTCACGGGATGTGCATCGACGATGCTATTTCGACTCATAGTCCTGAGATATTCAGCAGCAGTCTGGTTGATGTTGGGCCGATGACGGGGATGGATGACATGGATTGTCCTGTCCATCCCCGCGTCAACATCACACCGTCGCTCGATATGGAGTTACAGTGATGGATACCGTTTTGGGCGAATCAGACAGCATGCTGCTGCATGATATACTGATAGTGCGGGATCATGAGGTCGAGGGAATACTCGGTGAACTCGTCAGCGAGAACGCCTGCGTCAGCTTTGGCGCTCCGATGGTCGATCTCGCGTGTGATGAGATGGAGTGGCAAAGAGAATATATCTGTATAGACAGTGCCTTCAGGATTATGCGATCCTGATTGCGAGGACCGTAGCCTCACAGGCGGCAACCGCCGGTGAGTGACGTATCATACCGCCGAGTGATTCTCACCCAGGGCCGGAGATATTCTTCGGCCCTAATGTATTTTGCCCTATCGAACATTTGACAACTCGCCGCTGTTGCTTTAATTGTAGTAATGAGAATACTTCTCATAAATGTCATACTGCTTACCTTGCTCAGCGCGCAGTCGCTCGGTATCATACTGGAGGGTCGACAGGATTCTATTCCAGCCGTGATGTCTGCGTTTCTCGATGCGAACCAGATTGGCATGCATGTGTCGAATAACGGTTCGCTCGCTCGCGATGAATCTCGTCAGTATGGCTACTTCAATGGCCTTTACTATCCGCTCGATTCGGCTATCACGCTTTTCTATTCCGCCGGTCTGTGGATGACAGCCCAGGTCGATGGCGCTCAGAGAGTCGCCATCGCCGAGTACGCTACCGAATTCGCACCCGGTCCATACACTCATTATCCTGTCGATGATAGCTCTCTCTTCAAGGTCTACAGGATCAGCAATCAGGATGGTGCGGATACGACCGAGGACTGGCTGAACTGGCCTGTCTCATTGGGCGCTCCCGTCGATCCAGACGGCGATCCGTTCGTGAAAGGCGAGCAGAGCGCATGGACTGTATTCAACGACGGCGATACATCGAGACACACGAGACGCGGCGGCAGCACTCAACCCCTCGGCGCTGAAGTGCAACTCTATGCGTATTCTCTGGCGGATGCCGGCTGGCTCGATCATGTCGTCTTTCTCGAATATGTCATCATAAACAGGTCTCCGTCCCGGTGGAGAGACTTTATTGTCGGTATCTGGGCCGATCCGGATGTGGGGATGTATGCCGATGATTTCGGTGGTTCCGATTCCATTCTGTCGCTGGCTTACTGTTACACTCTCGAGAATGACGCGGAGCTTCCGAGCGGTTTTGAACCTGCTGTCGGCGTGATGCTGCTCGAATCGCCATCGTCTGCGACTGGTGGTCACCCTTCCGGTGCCGCAAATGTGCTTGTGAACAACTACCGCAGTTCGAGTCCGGAAATGACGCTCGATATCCTCGGAGGGCGAGATTTGTCCGGTGATGATTACGTAAATCCTGTCACCGGTGCGATTACCAGGTACAGGTTCACAGGCGATCCGAGGTCAGGTAATGGCTGGCTTGACTCGGAGGGAAAAGGTGACAGAAGAATATCGATCGCATCTTCGCCTGTCGATGTCGCTCCCGGAGATACTCTAAGGATGACCGCGGCGTTCATTGCCGCATCGGGAGAGTCGCTGTTCGAAGCTGTGGATTCTCTGTTCCAGATTGCGCAGACTCTCTATGACTATCACAACTACGGGCTCTCAGGATCGGCATTCAGCGACAGGGGTATGGACGGCGTCATTCATTCCGTCTCATTCGATCCCCCCGAGCAGCTCTGGTTCGATGGATACGACTGGGGCGGATCGGCGTTCTCCGGCGGAGTCGGATGGGCTGGCGAACTGTGGGGAACATCGCTCGAACGTGGTGACAATATCGACATTGAAATCGTATTCTCACCCGACTCAGGACAGATCGCCGCCAGCTTCGCAGAGTCGAACGGAGTGTACGGATTCAATGAGTTCCGTACCATTCCTTTGACATGCAGGCGATTGAGCGACGGCGCGCAACTTAACGCAATCTTCCTCGATTCTGATCGTGATGGTTGCTGGAGCGCCTGCGGCGATCCCAACGGCAAGGCTGATATGCTTCTGATCCTGCAATCGAGATACGGTCATCGGCCTCTGTCGTCATACATCAGAAGGGTGTTTCCCCGCGATGCTCTCCAGACCGACTTTATGTATGCAGTCTCGCTCACTCTTCGAGAGCGATATAAGCATCGAAATATCCGCGATGGCCAGCGGCTTGTAATCGCTGTGGTGCCTGTTGAAAAAACTTATCCGCCGTTGTGTCAGGTCTTGATCCCGTGTGAACGGGATTGTGACCTGACACGCAAGTACACATCAGAAAAGGGCGGCAGGTCGCACAAATCCGCTGGCACGGATTCGCAAGACCTGCCACAACAATGCGTCGCTGTCACAGGCGATTCGCTCGGCGGTCGTTCCGACACGTTGAGTGTGGGCGATGTAGTTGTCGGCCAGGAGATCGATCTCCCGTTGTTTCTTACGAGTCGGTATCGTTATCCCAAGAATGTGCGACTGAATGTCGATCCGCCGGGTCTGTTCAGGTTTTCAGAAAGAGAATTGACGCTCGCGGATACCGCGATCCTGAGAGTCGAGTTTGAGCCTCTGGACACAGTTGAATACAGCGTCACAATCACCGCTCTGGCGACTGAAATGAACATGCCGATTGCCGAGGTTGTCCTGACCGGCAAAGGGACCGCGTGGCCTCTCGAAGGTGATCTCCACCCGGATGGCGCGCTCGACATCAAGGATCTGGTCATGTTTGTTGCCTATCTTTTCGGTGGAGTAGAGCTGCCGAGAGAGAAAGTTCCCCTCGATATCGATCTATCGGGCGAGGTCAATATCGACGATCTGATACTGCTTGCGAACCGCATTTTCCGCCCCGCAGGCTGATTTTCTGCCGAAGTATCTCCGGCACCCCCTTGACTGGTATACCTCTTGCGTGTTATACTGGTACAGGTTTCTTGGCTATGATTAGACATGTATTGATCTTCATGCTGCTGTTGAGCTTGGCGGCGGGCGCCAGTTCGGCAAGAATTCTCAGTCCGGCTGAGTATGTTAATAATCTGCATACGACTGCATATGTCTGGGTTGCTCCACAGGCAGAATCAAGTAATCAACTGAAAATCGAAACAGCGATTTCAAATCGATCGGATCGTAACAAGTATGCCGCGCTGATCGGCGTTCATGCCGCAGCCGCCTACCCGTTGTATAAAGAGCTTACCAGTATGTGGGGAGTACCGAGCGGGAAATTCCACATAAAGGCGGAGACAGCCGACTATATGCTTTTCAACGACGAAGTCTCGCACCTGTTTATAAGCTACAAACTGAGCCAGGGATTCGAGTCGGTCTATCGCAGGGTCGGATTCTCAGACAACAGGGCGAGAGCGCTCGGAGTCATCGAGGCTGCCGTGATAATGACGGCTGTCGAATATCCGCTCGACGCGTACAATCCGAGCCAGGGATTCGGCGCTACGGATCTGATCGCCGATTATGCCGGGATTGCGCTTGCATACTGGAAATCGACAGATTCTCGATTATCGAACTTCGATCTCAAAGTCAGCATGAAAGCGATATCGGGCGGCGGTCGCGTGGGTCTCGCTTATGACAACGAGGATTATGACAACTACGTCTACTGGATGACCTACAGGTATCGGTTCGCAATTGCCGGATTTGGCTACAGCACACGTCGGGATTCACCGATCGATCCTGAATCGCAGGGATTCATCGGGGTAGGAACCACCATTCCGGACCTTGTCGGAGTCGTCTCCGACAGGGCCGCATCGTTTCTACGACCGCTCGAACTCTATTTTATCAATTTCCACATCAGTGCTTTTTGATTAAAGAGATATGTGCTCGTAGGGGCTATGCCCCGACGCTACGCAGGAGCTGTGCTCCTGCGAAGATTTACTCTACGAATAGGTCAGTCTTAACTCGATAAGATGATTCACCATTCAGCCAGTTAGAGGCTGAGGAATATGGCCAATCGGTTGGGTTCTTCACATGGCCGGCTCGGACCGGATTATCGTGTATGTAGCGAAGTTTGACATTGAACACCTTTTCAGAATATATTGCGACATCATCGAAACCGTTCTGCCAGATACTCCCACGTCCTTTGAACAGTCGTAATGCAACAGACATCTTGAAATCTCGCATGAAGTTGGACAGTGCCTTACCGCCAGTCGGTATATGAAGTAACAGGTGTAAATGGTTCTTCATTAGAACATAACCGAGAAGCTCGACTGAATGACGCTCCACGGAATAGAAAAGTATTTTCTGTACCGCTCTCAGAGTTTCCTCATTGCAGAAGAGAGGTTGATGTTTGCGTGTACTTGTCGTGACGAAGAAGACTGAATAATTGTCGAGTTTGTATCTTCCTCTGAGTGCCATGTTCTATTCTTTTCACTTTGAATCGCAGGGGCACAGCCCCTGCGAGCACAGTAAGCTACCCCACTAAAGTTGTGTTCGTCGGGGCTGTGCCCCGACGTAAAGCGCAGAGGCATAGCCTCTGCGTACACAAGAAACAGATTATTGCTGGTTTACTGGTTCCTCGTCAGGTCGAGATCGCTTGTCAGGCGGGTTCGAGAACATCAGCCTGATCAAGCGCGGGAGCGCAAAGGCGACGATTACAAGAATGATCTTTGGGATGGGGATCTCGGATGGGTTCTCCATGATATCCGCAGCCTTGCCAAAATACTCGCCCAATTCGAGTTTGCCGTCGAACGGGTCGCCGACCAGGTCGTTGTAACTCACATAAAAGACCGTGAGTATGATGGCTGCGATGAATACTGCTCTCATGGTTTCCACACTGTCAAACTGCTGAATCTATATACAATCAAATGCCATGCCGACTGAAAAAGCGGCGAGCGGCGAAGGCCTGCTCAGTGTTAGGCATGTAGTTACAAATTGAGGTAACACTATTATACTAATGTGTTCCGCTCTGGGACGCAAGAAGATTCATATTACTTCTTGCAGAATTCACATATTATCAGATAAGACAAGCATCGTTTTGCACTTGACCCAGCAATATTGACAGCTAAATTGCCGCGAGAATGGAGGCAGTATGAAATCACACACAGAATATCTCTGGTTCAACACGAAGAATCGACGGGAGTATATCAACATTACCGACAAGGTTGAGGATGCTCTCGCCAAATCTGGCATCCGGGAAGGTCTGGCATTTGTCGGAGCTATGCATATAACAGCTGCGGTGTATATCAACGACGCCGAATCGGGACTCATCGAGGATATCGATGAATGGCTCGATGGTCTCGCGCCTTACGGCAAGGACTACCGACATCATCGGACCGGCGAGGACAACGGTGATGCGCATCTGAAAAACCTGTTGATCCACAATCAGGTATTGATTCCGGTCACTGACGGCAAACTCGATTTCGGACCGTGGCAGCAAGTATACTATGCGGAATTCGACGGTCGCAGGCGCAAGAGAGCGATAATCAAGATTATTGGGGAGTAAGTACATTGACGCACTTCCAGCGATTGATCGCATTCCTGTCATCTTTTGCGAGAGACTCGGTGCTGCTTCGAGTTTCAGAGGCGAGCCGTTATCTGTACAATGAGAATCAGACGATATTGGATGTGGACTCGAAACCAGTATCGAAGCATTGTCTCAGACTCATTGCGGAGCTTTTGCTATTGAAGTGTAAGACGGAAGCCTTTAAGTTGTTCACGTTGGATGACTTGGCACAAGCCGCCAACATACTGAGTAAAGTTGACGATGATATGGCTGTAGATATGCAGAGAGCATATGGAAAGGATGCAGATCGGCTGATTGTATACAATGTGGCCAGATTGCAATTCCCTTCTCAGCATCAGTTTAGGTATGTGTTGCCGCGAATGAAATTGATGTACAGCGAGCTTTCGGGCAGGATGACCGGGGGAGATGATCTTATCGATGAAGCGTTCCGCGGTGCATTCGGAGTGTCTCAACAGGAGTTTCTTGACTGCTTCTTTGTGTTGTCAACGATATTGGCTCAGAGAGTACCATTTCGATTCAGCAAGGGTATGTTACGACAAATAGTGCCAGCACCGATTACTGGGACAATAGAAACCTTGATCAATAACATCGCTGTCCCTCTGAGTGATTGCGCTAACGAAGCTGCAAATGATGATTCACTGCATGATTGGGAGTTCATATACAAGAGCACATTGCTCGTGGATCATCCAATCATCATTGATGATGAGGGTGCTTACATGTGTCCTGATATTAACGCGCTTGCAGTAGGGTTGGTGCACGGTCTGCATTCCCGTATCTTCAAGAGCTTCCCCGATGCTACCAAGAGGCAAGAATTCGGAAATCGCTTTGGGGACGTCTTTCAATGGTATGTGGGAATTCAGTTAGGGCAGTACCTCAACAATCAGGGCGACCTGCACGAGGAATTCGACATAGGAACTGGTTGGAAGTCAATCGACTGGATCATGAAGCAGGGCTCGACTTGTATTCTGATCGAGTGCAAAAGCGGGAGAGACAAACTTCCAGGAGTAGCACGCCCGAAGAGGGTAGAGGATTTCTTGTCGAAGAGAGGTGGAATCGCGGACGGTCTAGCTAAATGCAAGAAGACTGAGGACTATATCAGACGACTAAGTCGGATCGGCAGTAAGGCGATCAATCCACCTAAAGAATTTCGTTATGTGATTGTTTCGAATGAGTGCCCATATCTACGAGAGGATGTTTATCCATATGTGATTGATGGACTATCAGATAACCATAGACTCACTATGACGCATTTCTTGACCTTAGACGAGATTGAGATGATTTCTCCGCTTTTGGCAAATAGGACGTTCACAGAGGTTCTCAGGGCTGTAGAAGAGAACAGGAGTTTGGTTCTCAACGATATCAGGGTTGTACTTCGTAAGTGCTTCGGCGAGGAATTTATAAATTCGCGGAATGATATGCTGGAGAGAGAGTTTGATAAGACATTCAAAAGTTCTGATTTCAACATGCGTGTTTTCGGAGAGTAGCTGTTATCAGCGGAACATGGGCAAACTATAAAAGGTGCGAACACAGTGAAACATGCTAACCGCATAGTTGTTTTACAAAATCGAGAGAACTGGTATAATTTGTTATGATGTCGAGCAGGACAGTATGGCAGTAACATTTAACATGATCCCCGATGAATATCGACTCGCGACCGATGACGATATGACATCGCGGATTCTTGCACGAAAGGCCGAACTCGGCGACAGGCTGGTGCTGCTTGCGCATCACTATCAGCGCAGGGAGATAGTGGCGCTCGGCGATCATGCGGGCGATTCTTATGCCCTCTCGAAAATCGCATCACAGCAGGATGCTGAGTATATTGTCTTTTGCGGGGTTCTTTTTATGGCTGAATCGGCGGAGATATTGTCTCAGCCGTATCAGAAAGTGTATCTGCCGAATCCGCTCGCTGGGTGTCCGATGGCGGACATGGCGCAAATCGGAAATGTTCTTTATGCGTGGGATGCACTGAACAAAGCTGTGCCTGATTCTAAAATTATCCCGATTTCATACATGAATTCCACCGCTGATCTCAAGGCGTTCTGCGGCAGGAATAATGGCGCCGTATGTACTTCATCGAATGCGGACAAAGCGTTCAGGTGGGCGTTCGATCGCGGCGAGAAAATTTTCTTCTTTCCGGATGAGCATCTTGGCACAAACACCGCAAATGCACTTGGCATTCCAAAGGACGAGCTTGCGATCTGGGATTACAGAGACCGGAAGCTCGGTGGAAACAGCATCTCGGACTTGAAGCGCGCCAGAGTCATCCTGTGGAAAGGATACTGCCATGTCCATACTATGTTCAGGCCGGAGCATATCGAGGAAATGCGCAGAGAGCATCCTGATGTGCAGATCATAGTCCATCCGGAATGTCCGGAGGATGTCGTGCAGGCAGCCGATGCGAGCGGTTCCACAACATTCATCGTCGAGTATGTGACCAACGCGCCGCCCGGATCGAGCATTGCGATCGGCACGGAGGTGAACCTTGTCGACCGGCTCGCGCACACGTTTCCTGACAAGAAAATATATGAACTCTCCGGTAACACCTGTGCGATGTGCGTGAACATGTATCGAACGACGCTCAACGATCTCGCATGGTGCCTGGAGAACCTTGACGCGATTCCAACCATCACAGTTCCCGACGATGTGATCGACAACGCACGAGTGGCATTGTCCAGAATGCTCGAAATCCAGGGTTGATGCTCAGCACTCGATTTGTATTCGAGTAGGGCAGTTGCCCCCGACACCTGCTGATTCTCTGTTCCCATTTTTTTGTTTCACGACACAATGAAGCAACATCAGGTATCCGTCGGTTCAGGCATTGCTTCGTTAACACACTCAGTTCGATCTCAGCGATGCTCAACCAACTACCATGTTTCGGCGTATAATGGACTTCCAGACGCTTTGACAGTTGCAACGCAACCGAAGGAGAAAACGCCTTGTACAACGACGCTGTTTTATGCGTGTTCAAATTATCGCATACCAGAACAACTTTCTCCGCATCGGGATAATCTTTTTCCAATCCCTCAGGATCCCTTTCCCTCAGGATCCCCTTCCCTCAGGATCGGGATCGGCGACCGACGCGGATCGGGGTCCAGAAGGACGGGATCGGCGACCGACGGTCGCTCGCAATGACGGCAAAATCCAACGGCAACTTGGAATATCATGTCAACAGCTTTCTCAACAAGCCCCTTACATGCAATAGCTTATCCATGATTTCAGGGCTTTAGCAGTTGCGCGATCTGCCGATAACCTATCTTGAAGGGCGCATGCTGCGTCATTCGTGCAACGGGGATGGTCTATCCAATGGATATTGCCACACTTGGCGGTCTCGTGATCGGCGTATCAGCCGTGATAATCGCATTTGTCATGGAGGGCGGCAACCTAGGCATGGTCGTGCAGGCGCCGGCTATGCTGCTGGTACTCGTCGGCACTCTTGGCGCCGCAACGATAACGACGTCTTTCAGCACGGTCGCCAGGATTCCGACATTTTTGCGGATTGCTCTGTCGGGATCGAAAAATGATTCGATGACAATGATCAATGAGATCGTCAGGATGGCGGAGCGAGCTCGCAGGGAGGGAATCCTTGGCCTGGAACAGCATCTTGACTCGATCCGCGATCCGTTCTTCATGAACGCCATACGCCTTGTGGTGGATGGAACCGAAGTGACATCGCTGCGGGATATCCTCGAAACGGAGATGACATATATCACCGAGCGGCACAAAGCGGGCATTATGCTCTTCAGGAAACTCGGCGGCTTCTCGCCTACGTTGGGAATCATCGGTACTGTCCTGGGTCTGATTCATGCGCTGGCGAGCTCCGGTGACGCCTCGAAGATGGCATCCGCAATAGCTATCGCTTTCATTGCAACACTCTGGGGCATCGGTATGGCAAATCTGTTCTACCTTCCCATCAGCGACAAACTTCGCCATCGACACGAGGAGGAGATGTTCAAGCTCCAGATGATCACCGACGGAGTCGTGGCGATACAATCCGGCGACAATCCGAGGATGATTCGTACGAAGCTGCTCTCGTTCATGAATTCCAGTATTCGCGGAGATTACTAAACTTGGCTTTCAAGAAAGAGATCGACGACCAGGAGAACTCCGAACGCTGGCTCCTGACCTACGCTGATCTTATCACGCTGCTGCTCGCGTTTTTCATAGTCATGTATTCCATGTCGCAGATCGACGCCAAGAAATTCGGCCAGATGAAAACCCAGCTATCGAGCGTATTGCGAGGGGGGAATACTATTTTCCCGCAGGGTCAGGACGTCGACAATGATGGCTCCGGGCTGCTCAAAATTGGCGATCTCCACATGATTCAGAAACGCATCCGCGCGAAGTTCTCGCTTCAGGGCGACTATCGATTTATTCAGACTGGCGAAGGCCCAGGTCTGAATAGGAATATCGCCGATGCGGTCACGAGCGAGATTGGAGAGAGAGGGCTGACGATTCGGATCAAGGACTACGCGCTCTTTGAATCCGGCAAGGCGAACCTGAGAGCCGAAGCGCTTGATGTGCTCGAAGCAATCGCGGATGAGGTCACCGCTTCCGGCAATCATATTTGCATTGAAGGACATACCGACAATCTTCCGATAAACACGCAGAAGTTCCCGTCCAATTGGGAGCTGTCAACCGCGCGGTCGACAAGTGTGCTGCGCTATCTTGTCGAGAAAAAGGGATTCAGTCCTGACAAGATCTCCGCGAGGGGTTTCGGTGAGTTCCGGCCTATTGCCTCGAATGCTACCGATGTTGGAAGGTCTCGGAATCGCAGGGTCGATATTGTCCTCTTGTCCGACATACTCTCATCCGTAGAACCGCGACCGCAGGATCGGGTAGCAGAGAGTATCCCCGAAAACCTCCGGATTGATCGTGTCGATACTCTGGAGATCGCGACCGTGCCCGCTGACAGACTTGACCAATAGGTTACGTTATCAGAACCCGTAAAATGTCAGGATATCGGTATTGCGGCAGAAGAGCCTCAATACAAAACAGAGGGCGCGCGATTTCCGCGCGCCCTCTGAAAATACGTCTGGATGATAACTATTTCACCAGTATCATCTTCTTCGTCTCCGAGCCGTCATCGCTCTCAAATTTGTAGAAGTAGACGCCTGTAGGCACCAGCTTTCCGTCGCTGTCGACGCCTTCCCAGTATGCGGTGTGAGGTCCCACACCCATCGCTTCATCTACCAGAGTCTTCACTTTTTGTCCGAGACTGTTGAAGACAGTGATTGTCACGTGCGACTTTTTGTGCATCGTGTACTCGATGACTGTCGATGGGTTGAATGGATTCGGATGGTTCTGACTGAGAGTAAAGGATTTTGGTCTTGTCGGCTCGCCGTCAACCGGATCGGCTGGTGTACCTGAATCGAATCCGTAGTGGACAGGCAGGAAATACTCGAGCAAGAGTGTTGTTTGACCGTCGTCCCACATCTGGAACTGCACCGAATCGACAATGACTTCGCCCGATGTCACTGTGA
>CBDUQR010000010.1:0-72756 GCA_965369655.1 uncultured bacterium
CCGCCGAGTGTGAACTCGATCTTGTATGAGACCCAGCATGGTACAGGCTGGTTGTTCTGTATCGCTGGAGTCCATTTGCCCATAAAGGCGGCTTTTTTCGCTTCTTCTTCAAATCCGGCATTGGAACCGGATTCTTTCTCGATAATCACGTCTCGCACATTGCCTTCTTTGTCAACCAGCACCCTCACCCATACGTTACCCTCAATGCCGGCTTTTCTCGCCATTTCAGGGTAATCCGGCTTCTCCAGACGTATCGCCTGCGGGATTTCTTCAACCGCAATAAACTCGTCAGACGCCGGGAAAAATTCCGAATCATCGATTTCGATGATCACATCATCCCCGCCTGTTCCATCGCCAAATCCGACTGTCGGCTGAGAAATATCCGCGAGCTGATCCTGTGTCGCAAGCACGACAGCTTCCTCGACCTCTTCGTCCGGTACCGGCTCCGGAATACCGATCTTTGGCGCGGCGATTTTCGGCGCCTCGATCTTAACCGCCGGCGGCTTCTTCGCAATCGATGGCGGCGGCGCCAGGTCGGAAATATCCTTGATCCGAATCACATTGGCTGTCTGAGGAATCTCGTCAGTCGTAGCCCAGACGACGAATGCCCAGGCTCCCACCACTGCGAGATGAACCAGCGCGCCGATGAGAATACCTATCGCCATGTTTCTCTGGTAGGTACGCTTGAGTTCAAACGCGCCGTAGTCTACCTTGATGACACCGGTTCCTAATCTCATGAGCCCTCACCTCCCAGAAGCGAAGATGATTTCGCCTTCTTCATCTTGGCGTCATCTTTCTTGTCCCATGGCTTCATGGAATATCGGTATGAGAACTTGGCGTCCTCTCCGAGGATGTCCTTATTCTCCTCGCGATATATCTGCATGAAATCATCATCCTCCCTGAGGACATATTCGACCACTTCAATCTCGTCTAAGATATCGACAAAATCGTTGTACTTCGCCTCGGGATTGATCACGATCAGTGTGGAGAGCCTCCGGTTCTCTTTGTTCGCTCCATAAAAGAGAGTTCTCAAGGAATCCGGTTTGAACTGCACAGGGCCCTCACTACCCCAGGTCCACCAGTAAGTATTGGCTTCATCGACATGGATGATCAGAAGATCGCTCTTTTTCATCTTGATAACATCGTCCGATTCCTCGGGCAGATTTATCTCCATCGCCTGTGGAGCCGCAAACACGGTCGTAACCATGTAGAAAATAAGGAGGAGGAACGCGATATCGACCATTGGAGTCATGTCGAGTTTGATCGCAATGCGCCTCTTCGGTTTTTTTAGACCTTTTCCTTTCTGTGCTCTCGGTGCCGGACTGTCTACTGCTCCCATCTATATCACCACCTCTCCTACACTTCCGTCTCGGATTCAAACTCCGTGACGATCTGGAACGTCCTGAGATTGAACTCCCTCAGTGAATCCATAATCTTCTGCATGGTACCAAACCTGACGTTCCGGTCCGCCTTGATAATAAGCATCGCCTTCATGTTACGGGCCGATTGTTTACGGATAAACTGAACCTCATTGCCGACATGAGTCGCCATAACGCTTTCATCGATGTAAACAGGTATCTCGATCTCTTCGCCGCCGATGATCTTCTTCTCCATGACAACATACTCGATGAAGACAGAATCATCTTCGGTCACCGTGACGAGGATTTTCCCTTTGTCGGGCAACTCTATCTGCGAGTGCGACATCGGAAGCGTCACTTCTTTCTTTTCCGATGGCTTGAACTGAGTCGTAGCCATGTAGAAAATCAGCAACAGAAACGCGATGTCGACCATCGGCGTCATATCGAGCGTGATATTGACTCTACGCTTCTTCTTGATCTTCATGCCTTAATCCGTCTCTTTCGCCTTCAGAAGCTGAAGGATCTCATACGAGGCTTCGTCAACCGTATAGTTGAATGCATCGACTTTGTTGACAAAGAAGTTGTAAGCTATGATACCTACGATACCGTTGAACAGGCCACCAGCAGTATTCACCAGGGCCTCAGAGATACCTGTGGAGAGAGCTGTCGCATCAATGACGCCACCACTGGCGTGTCCCGTCGCGTTGAATGCTCGAATCATACCGATCGTGGTTCCGAGCAGACCAAACATCGTAGCGACCGATGCGATAGTCGAAAGAGCGATCAGGTTGCGCTCGAGCAGTGGAACCTCAAGGGCGTTCGCCTCTTCGATAGCTCTCTGAGTCTCCTCGAATTTCTTCTCAGCTGTAATGTCGGTATCCTTTATCTGGCGATACCTGTCGATACCTGCGCGAAGAACATTTGCGCAAGAACCACGCTGCTTGTCACATGTCGCAAGCGCGCCATCGAAATCACCACTTTGAACCAGAGTGACAACTTTCTTGAAAAACGACTGGATCGATGCTTTGCCTTTAGCTTTGCGAAGAGAAACGATTCTCTCCAGAATGAACGCAAGCAGCATCACAGAGAGCGCAATCAATATGGCGACTACCGGTCCGCCCTCCTGCAAGTAGTGGGGAAGCTGTGTCCAGATAATGAACCCTGTTCCCAGTGAGACAACCATTAAGATGGTTACGAATACGGACTGTTTCACGATCTATTTCCTCCGATAAACACGTGTAAATTACTTTTCTTCCTGCAATGACTCCGAATTACAACTCGTTCGATTTGACTGCGTTGATGACCAGACCTGCGAATGTAATCCACAGCGCCGGCTGGGCGAACGCCCAGAACGTCACGATGTTAAACGACGAGCCGAGCCCGCGAATCATATAGATCGCGGACAGTTCCTCTCCAAACGGAATCTTCACACCGACAACCAGGTAGATAAATAACCCTACCCAGACGACAATCGGAATATACTGCCAGCCCAGCACAAACTTCAGCTTCGCCAGTCCGGGGCCGTTGCCCTTCGACGGCAGATAAAGCATGATGAGAGTCAGCACTCCGAATATCAGGCTCACTATCGCCAGCGCCGAGAAGAGATAAACGACCAGGGGCAGCATCGGCGAGAAGAGTTCCATGATGTCCATGAATCCTGCAACTCCCGAGAAGGCTGTCACTCCGGTGACGCTCAAATCTCCGTAAATGGAACTGACGGAGAACCACGGCATGAGGCTTCCGACGATAAGACCGATCGACGAGATGGTCAGAACCACCTTGTCGACGAGCGGCAGCAGATTCGCCTTCACCGCCGTACCGCTTCTCATCGGAGCCGCATGAGTTTTCGAGTACTCAGCCACCTGCCGTTCGTGGTGTTTCTTTTCATCGTCGGACTTGAAAAACGGTTTAACCTTCTTGCCGAAGACGTCGAAGCCTATATACCTATACCTGACGTCGCCGCCTCCAGAAGGACTATCCTTTGTTTCAGTTTTTGCCATACTTTGTTCCCAAACTGAGGGCTTAGTATGCGTCGAGCGCTTCTTGAACGCTCGCCCGAAGCTCCTGCAACTGCGAAGAGCCTGGATCGCATTTAAGTCCCTTCTTTATCCAGATCATTGATTTTTCATATTTCTTGTCTATGGCGTAAGCCTGGGCAATCCAGGTCACAAGGTCCTTGTCATCGCATTCGCCGCCACCGAGCGTTTTCATCTTGGTATATGCCTTGTTGAGATAGACAAGCGCGTTCTTACCGTCCGTGGGCTTTGCGATAAGATACGTGAAACCGATCCACTTGTCCGCTTCATACGTTGAGTCATCGCACTCACCCCACTTGGCGTAATACTCGCGGCTCTCGGCGTATTGCTTCTGTTGTGAAAGACTCGATGCGATCAGCTTGTTGACAGAGCAATCATCGGGATCGAGCTCGACCACTTTCTTGAGATAGTGAGCCGTGCTGTCCCAATCCTTCATTCTCATGAACATGTAAGCCATGTTCTTCAGGGCTCGCGCGTTCAACGTGTCCAGCGCCAGCTTCATGTGAAAGACTTCCAGGCCTTTCTCATAAGCGGTCGAATCATCCTTGCCGAGGTAGTAGTAGTTGAATCCCCAGTCATTAAGCCAGGAGACATCGGTCGTATCAAGAGACCATGCTCTTTCAAAGTCCTCTGCCGCCTCAATGCGCGACAACGAATCGCCAAGGGCAGCACAGGCTTTAGCCCTCGCGACGAACAGAGCGGCGTCATCAACAGTCCACTCGTAGTCCGGGTCCTCGGCCAGCGTGTTCTCCTCGAATCTCGTCAGCGCTTCGATGGCTTTTTCGTGCATGCCCGCCCTGGAGTATGACTTGCCGAGATCGAGATACAGATCGGATCGCGTGTAGCCCTCGTTGACAGCCTGCTCGAAATAAACCGATGCGCTGTCATTGTATTTCAGGGCGGAAAACGCCTTGGCCAGATAGTAATTCGCCTCGCCGACTTTATAGCCAAATTCAATCTGTTTCCGGAAGGACCATATTGCGTCACCATACTTGGTCAGTGCGGCCTCCTGATCGGCAGCCGAGAGTGCAGCGAGGATATTGATCTTGCCTCTGAAAGCGTACGCCTCGACATACGATGAATCGAATCGAATCGCATTGGAAAGCGACTTCAGCGCCTCGCCGTACTTCTTCTGTGCGACATTCGCAACGCCAAGTCTGAAATGCACCTCGGGATTGAGCGAATCGCAATCACTCAGGACTTTATTATATGAAGTAATCGCAAGAGCGTATGCGCCTTTCTCATAGTTGGCATCTCCGAGATGCATCGGATAATCGCAGTTTTCTTCGTCGAGAAATTGCGCAGTGCGGAATTTCTTATCTGCCTGACTGTATTCTTTGAGCGCCAGATAATACAGTCCGAGACCATCCTCGAACATCGCTTCTTCGTGGTCTTTCTTAGATCTCTTCAGCCCCTCCTCGAAAAACCCTTTCGCTTCTTCGAGCTTCGTCGAATCCGCGACCAGTATTTTGCCGAGCCTGTAAAGGGCCATCAGGTGCCCGCTCTTTTTGTCGAGCGCTTCTCTGTAGTATTCTTCCGCTTTCTCGATATCGAGTTTCTTCTCGTAACAAGTTCCTATGAAATACCGAAGATCAGCCGATCTCTTTTTGGTCTGAAGTTTTTCGAGAGCTTTCTCGATAGCGGCATCGAGCTCTCCAGTGCCATAGAGATCTTCCATATCCGAAGTAATATCCCCAGCCGAAGCAATTGCTGAGAAGAGGAAAAACAACAGAGTCAATAGCGAGGCAAATTTCGATACAGTCATTGAGATTCCTTTGTTTGCTGCCGGCGCACCCCGTACGGCCGATTGCACAGAAGCACTATGTATATGAAATGCCGTTTGCCAAGTCAAGCTTTTTGCTTCACATATTTTCACTCTCGATCACCTTTCCAGCCATCGCCGAGAAGAGACCGCCGTTTCGGCTTGCGAACCATCAGGGCGAGTCTTCCAATGCAATAGAGAATAACCAACAGACCGATAGCGATCCGCATTTTCGTTTCCAGATCAAAGAAAATACCTGTCGCCACGGCGATCCCGAACAACAGAATGATCGAGATACTCATGTACGATATTACGCGACCAACATCCATCATTGATGTCCTCCTGATAGTTATACTCACATCACACACCATTATTCCCGAACGTCAGAGCGTCGTACTGCAATCGGCGTCGCCATCCCTGTTGATCGTAGTCGTGCATTGCACTACACAGTCTCCAAAATGCGTGCCGATGAGCGCAATATGATTGCCCGGCGTTACCCATTGCATCCCATCAGGTTATGCGATCCGAAACGAGACGGGCGCGATCCTGACGCCGACATATTCGCAGATTCTGCGATTATCAAGACATGGTGTCGACGTGACAGGCATAAGTAATTGCTATCAGTCAGATTACGCCTGCAATTCATACGCTTGAATTCCTGCGCATCATTGAGTCGACCGAAGAGATCACCTCCTCAAAACATGTCGCTATTTCGATTTCCGACGGTACCGAGTTAAGAAAAACCTGACCGAATGACGATTTCACCAGTCGATTGTCCGTCACGACGATGGCGCCCTGGTCTCTGCCGGTTCTGATCAGCCGACCGAAACCCTGTTTGAACCTGAGCACCGCCGATGGCAGTGAATATGACGCGAACGAGTTCAGACCTTTGCGCTCGACCTCCTCCATGCGAGCCGTGTCTATCGGATCGCCCGGTACAGAAAACGGCAACCGCGTTATTATCAGCAATTCCAGCAGATCACCCGGCAGATCGACTCCCTGCCAGAAACTCTCAGTTCCGAGAAGCACTGCCGGTTTCATCTGCATAAAGTCGTGGATCGCCTTGTCGGCGGCATCGGGACCCTCCTGGACTATGATTCGCGGCACACGACCTTCGAGATCCCTGGCAGTCTTTAACAGAGACTGATACGAAGTGAACAGGACAAGAGTATTGACTTTGATCTTCTGCAGCAACTGACGTAGAAATGCCGAGAGTCTCTGTTGATAGAAATCGGTCCTCGGCGATGGCAGAAACGCTGTGCACACGAATCTTACCTGCGATCCAAAGTCGAATGAACTGCCGAACACTCGTTTCCTCTTCCTCTCCTCAGCGACAGGTTCGAGCCCGAGTCGGTCCTCGATGAAGCTGAAGTCGCGCTCGATGGTCAGAGTCGCCGATGTGAACAGCCCCCTGTCATACCTGTCATAAAGCAGCTTCCTGAGATACTCTCCGATCTGAACCGGCGCGACCTTGAGCGCGTACCACCCGGATGGCGACACTTCAAGCCATCGGACCCACTTCTCGTTGTCGGTCTCAATGATATTCTCGATGTGAGCCGTGTATGTCCTGAGCGAATTGAGGACAACCTGCACCGACTCGGCATCTATTATCTCGTCGAGTTCGAGTTCGGATGTGTCGACAAGCTGCAACAGGCGGCCCAGTTGAAGTTCGAGTCTCCTCATGTCTTCGCGCAGTCGTTCGAGATCATCGAGAATCAGATCGAGCAGTTCATGGCGATCGACGAGTCGCTCTTTGCGGCTGTAAGTTTGCGGTGCCAGCCCGTGTTCCGATATGTATATCCCTATGGTTTCGAACAGCCTGCCTGTGTCGTTGCGGCAAAGTGAGACATCCCTCCCGCAGTCGGACGCAATCTTCTGGGACGCCGCCGCAACGGCAGAGTCATCCGAGTTCCTCGACACGATCCCGGCGACAGACATGATCCGGTTCGGCATGCCGGGATCTATGGCATCGAGAGGGTCGAACACCGCCATCAGTGACGATCTCGAGATCTCTCCGGTCATGCTGTCGGTTGCAACCCGCTCGATCTGGTGCGCCTCGTCAAATATCACAACTCCGGGCTTTCCGAGAATATCCGCCTCCGACATTAGATCCGAAAAGAAAAGGGCATGATTCGTCACGACGACATCTGATCGACCGACGGCTCGACGCGCCCTGAAGAAGAAACATTTCGTGTAGTGGACACATCGCGCACCGGGACAAAACCCCGGATCGCACTGCACTTCTCTCCTGACAGCAGGAGATATGCCGGTCAATTCCGAGAGGTCGCCCGACAGCGTCAGGTCTTTGAAGGCAAGGATCGAAGCAAGCTCGGCGAGCTGCTTTGAATCGAATTTCCGCGAGGCAGATCCTCTGGCGATGTGCATCTTAAGCAGGCACAGGTAATTGGTTCTGCCTTTCAGGAGAACCGCGCTGGTCCTGCACCCGAGCAAGTCCTCCGCCTGTACAAGGTCCTTGTAAAAAAGTTGATGCTGGAGGTTCCGGGTGTGTGTCGAGATCACGACGCGACTGTCGGATGCGGCATTATAGCGAAGCGCAGGTACGAGATATGCAAGCGATTTGCCCGTGCCCGTGCCTGCTTCCGCGAGAAAATACTCGTCATTGTTGAGCGCCTGCTCAAACTGTCTCGCGTATTCGACTTGCTCGGGACGACTCTCGAAATCTGTCAGGGTCGCGCACTCGGGACCCCGCTCCTGTCCCTCCGGATCGGGATCAGCGACCGAGAAAATCGAATCTATCGAGCATTCTACCGAGCTTTTTCGAGACAGTTCGCTTTCGTCAGGCCGCCGGACATTCTCCGGCAATCGATGGTAAGACTCGAGGCGTGGCACGGCAAGGCCGGACAGCCTCGCGAGCCAGTCCGCAGGAGCCGGATGCTCAAACGAGAGCAGAAGAGACATGTCCTGAATCGACTTAAGATCGATCGACGCCGCGTACGTAGTCAACTGGGCGAACAGTCTCAGAGTCGGATCATCCGGAAGACTCTCATCCTGACGAGAGTATCTCGCGAGCAACGCAAGCAGTTCATCAAGCGTCTGGAGCAGTTCTCCCGGGAAAATCAGACATGCGAGTTCGGCAATATCATGGATCGATTTGCCGTTTTCAGAGTGGTAGCTTTCGAGTCGGTCCGTTGGCCAGAATTTCTCCAGCCCCCAGAAGGAAAAAACGACGAGTGGATGTCCCGCCGCCAGCCGCACGAACTGATTCCACTGTGGCAGGTTCCTGTTGCCCCGGTCAAGTCGCGTGACCGCAAGCGATTTCTCTTCTTTCAGCTTCAGATGATCGTAGTGCGCGCACCGAAGCGTGTAGACTTCCATCCGGTCGCCAAGCTGCACGTTCCTCTTGATGGAAACCGTGACCAGATCGGGAAACTGACTGTGCATTTTTCTGCTTAGAAATCGAGCAAATTGGGGACAGGCATAAAACTGTACTTTATTCTCACGATCCTGTCGTCACCGCTCCCCTCGAGAGCTTTCACGACCAGTTTTGCATATTCGCCGTCCACTGTTTTCAGCAGGCAGCCATCGCCTGCGGTGACCGCTATCTTGTCCACCCCTTGTCCGCGCGGTCGCTCTGCTCTGTCATCGACCGACGTGATATCTGAGTGAAAGAACTCGACTCTGCGCAGGACATTGTCGAGCCGTGACGGTGACAGAAGAAAGTCCTGTCCTTTGATCCTGGCGTAGTAGATGCAATTGTCGAGATCATCGGTCGGAACATAAGTTGCCCGCCCAAACGAGAAACCATCGATTTCGCCGGAATAACGTTGCGCCAACTCGAATTCCCCGCGAGGGTGACAGATGAATCTGATAGTGTTCGATGGTTCGCTTTCGGTGCCATCGGGATACACAGTCGTCACTGCTGCGAAATATGTGATGCCATCCTGCAGATCAGACGCCACAAAGGTCTCGAAATCTGTGGCAGGATCGGTGTCGCCGGGATAAATGTCATCTGCCAGCAGAGTCTGTCTGTCGATCTGGAGGCCAGTCGTGTCACTCGCGGTGTCGCGCGAATCGAGATATATGTTGTAGCCCTTTATCATCAGATCACCCCGATTGGTCTTCCATCTCAGTAGCGCTCTCTGGTGATTCACTTCTGCAGTGATATCCGATGGAGGCAACGATACTGCCACCTGCCTGGGGACGTCGATCTTCCTCGCTGGAGCACAGCCGAGAGCAATGACAACTGCGATCAGAGGTATAAATCGCCAGAAGCGTCTCGAAATACTGTGGACGGCAGACATCCTCGCAAGTCCTGAGCACCGAAGGATCTGCCCCATCCAGCGTTGATATCGACAGATGTGTGTTCTTGTAGGTCGGCGTTCCGCAGCAGGCAAAGCCTGCAAGAAACCCGACTGCTGGTCAACAAGATAGATGTGTCGCGTTTCTCTCCTGATTACATCAGGTTCGGAACACGACCTACTTCTGGTACTGTGGGCGGCAGACGTCCTCGCAAGTCCTGAGCACCGAAGGGTCTGCCCCATTGTGTCGCAACCGCTGGAATGCGGCAGACCGGGAGGTCTGCCGGCCACAAAACAGGATTGCCACGCTCCATTCAGTCGCTCGCAATGACTGAGAATTCCAACGACCACTCTACTCGCCGCATCAACTGCTTTTTCAACAAGTCCCTTCATCAGGGGACATCTCTCGTCGCCGGTCCGGTATATTCACACCCAGCCGTGTCCCCGAGTTTGCGCATTGGACGCTGTGTTGCCAATTCCTCGAACGCGTGAGCGATCAACCCTGCGGTCCTGCTGAGTATGAAAAAACCTTTCCCGAGCCTGTGATCGAAACCCATGTCCGATATTACAGCCGCGATGGCTCCATCGACATTGATGGGAAGCCGCCTGCCGGTCTTCTCCTCGAGCGCCTTTTCGATAGCCTTACAGAGTTCGATATGTGGACCGCTGAAATGAAGCCGCTCCGCTTTCTCAAACAGCTTCAGGGTTCTCGGGTCAGTCTTGTGAAGCCGGTGACCGAATCCGGGCATCCTGATTTTCTGAGATGAGAGATGCTCGACGAGTTCCTTTGCCGTTTCGTCAGAACTCCCCTGCTTCTTCGCCCACTCTTGCATGATCTTTGCGGAGCGTTCTATCGCACCGCCGTGGACGTCGCCGATCGACAGGATACCACCTGCTACTGCTGCATTGAGCTGATTGCCGGCTGATATCGAATTGCGTGCGCCGAGAACCGATGGGGGCGAAACGCCATGATCCACCGATGAGACGAGTATCGCTTCGAACATCTCAGCCTCAGCTTCGCCCGGAAGTTCACCCTTGAGCACGAGAAAGATGGTCTCGGCGAATGTCCTCTTTTCCATCAACTGTTCGATCGGATACCCACGAACTTCAATCTTACCCGGACCGATATTCGTTATGCTAGTCGTCCAACTGTTCCCGGTCATGCGCCTGCTCCCTCGGATACGGTCGAGTCAGGTGGAGGTGGAGCGGCAAGTTGCGGAAGGCTGTTCTTCCACTCATGCTCGAGCACTTCAGGATTTCGCTTCGTGGTCATCATCAGGATACCATTCGCAGAAATGCTTTCCTTCAGAAGTCCCAGCAGCGGTGCGGAGCCGTAATTGAG
Organism: uncultured bacterium; assembly: GCA_965369655.1. Classification (GTDB taxonomy): domain Bacteria; phylum Zixibacteria; class MSB-5A5; order JAABVY01; family JAHJOQ01; genus JAJRZO01. Next base: position 10,758 of record CBDUQR010000010.1, read on the forward strand.
AGTGAGAAAGCCCAGGAATGAGGCAGCCTGCTCCCTGCGCTGTATGGGGGGCAGCTTGATGTACTTCTCGTTGTCGATTAAATCCGCGACGGGTATAATAGTCCCGTTCTCCAGATGCTGAAACGCATTCGAATGGTAGTTCTCACCCGAAAAATCGAGAAGCGTCGGGAATCCTTCATTCACAAACTCGAACTTCGACCCTTCGGGTGCAACCTGGCGCATCATGATTTCCGCGATTCCCTTGCCGAGGGGTGAGAATATCTCGTAGTAGACGGTATCGTTCGAAGTGTACGGAACTTCGCGTCCCAGAAGTTTCCTTGCCTCGATACTATTCTGAAATATCATCACGTATATCTTGCCGTCCGGCTTGTGTCTGAGCATCTGCGCGAGCAACACAACGATTTCATCACACTTGACGCCGATTGCCTCGATACGTGCACTCAGATCTTCGCTCGGTGGATAGCGCAGTTCAAAGACCTCCGTACTGTGCTTCAGCCAACCGGCAAAATACTCACGGTCAAAGCCGGATTGGGCTTCTTCCTCTTTCTTGCCACATCCAACAGTCAGCACCAGCGCAATCAGCAGGAGCGCCGACAACGCAAGCATCATAAATGTTCGTCTTGAAGCTTTGCAATGCATAGTATTCATGGGACTCCACCATTGTTCAGGTTGTTGACAGGCGGCGAATTGATGTACGCCGTCACGATCCTGGTTCGCACCAATATAGGCCTGCCTAAATCGGCTGTCAACAGTATTGCGACTGGGCAACTCATGCTGAGGTAATACTTGTATTCCGTGCGTCTATCTTTATATGAGCCGACGGAATCAACGCGAGCCGTATGCGCGGAATTCGAGTTGTCGATGCACATATTGTTATATATTTCACAAAACGACTTGACTACCCTGCTCGCCGTTACGTATATATTGTGCGGATCGGATTGACGGAATGAGTCACGATCCTGCAATGCACCGAGGCTGCGAAAGAAAATGGGTCAGGTCAATCGGCGCGTGATAAACAAGTTAGCACGAAGTAATGGCAAACACCATCGAACAGCACCCTCTTCCCTCTTTCTCAAAACGAATCATAATCATCGTGGGCGGTTACGGCAGCGGCAAATCCGAAGTCTCTGTGAATCTGGCGCGGCATATCGCACTTTCGCAGTCGGAGAAGGTCTTCATAGCCGATCTCGACATCGTGAACCCCTATTTCAGGTCGAGAGAGGCCGCCGAGAGGCTTTCCAAACTCGGCATACAGCCGATCAACCCTACCGGAAACCAGTTCCACGCCGACCTGCCGATCATCCTGCCGGAAATCCGTGGAGCGATAGAACGAAATGACGGGATCGTGATTCTCGACGTCGGCGGTGACGATGTTGGTGCGAGGGTGCTCGGGTCACTCGAGGATGCGATCGCAAAGAAACAGCACGAGCTTTTCCTTGTGCTCAATGCCAACCGTCCGTTCACATCCGACGTGAAGAGTTGCCTGACCATGATAGATCAAATCGAGAGTTCATCCGGCCTCAAACTGACAGGCATAATCTCAAATACGCATCTTCTCGATGAGACAACGCCGGAGATTATCACCGACGGCCTGACTCTTTCGGATCAGGTAGGCAATCGACTCGGTCTGCCGGTAGTTTTTGTTTCTGCGTTGAAAGAAGTGCTGGACAAAACCGATTTCGGAAACGTTAATATCCCCGTGCTCGCCCTCGACAGGTATCTCCTGAAACCCTGGGAGAGAGGATTGGCCGGCGACACGAAGCCATAGGGAAGATATGCCAGGTGTAACGATAGACAAGAACCACTGCAAGGGATGCGAGTTGTGCGTACGGGCATGCCCGCAACAGATTCTGTCCATGTCGAAAGACATCACAGTCAAGGGTTACTTCTACGCTCAGGTGCACGATCCGTCGCGATGTATCGGCTGCATGATATGCGCTATAACATGCCCTGACGCGGCAATCGAAGTGAAAACAGCCGGACAGGTCTACAGCCTGTTCGATTACTAACGTTGTCACCGATCGGGGATTTGGATAAATGGCAAAAGTTTTGATGAAAGGCAACGAGGCGATAGCCGAAGCGGCTCTGCGCGCCGGAGCGAACAACTACTTCTGCTATCCGATCACCCCGCAGTCGGAGGTGGCCGAGTATCTGGCCAGGCGAATGCCTGAGGTTGGCGGAGTCTTCCTCCAGGGCGAGAGCGAAGTGGCTGTGGCAAATATGTTATTCGGCGCTGCCTCGACCGGCAAGAGATGCTTCACGACTTCATCGAGTCCCGGCATCAGCCTGATGCAGGAGGCGATATCGTATATGGCGGGAGCGAAGCTTCCCGTTGTAATAGTCAATATAATGCGTGGGGGGCCTGGTCTTGGCGGCATTCTGCCTGCGCAGTCCGACTATTTTCAGGCCGTCAAAGGCGGCGGTCACGGAGACTACAAGGTTCTCGTGCTAGCGCCATCGAGCATCCAGGAAGCCGTCGACCTGATGATGCTCTCTTTCCACCTCGCCGACAAGTACCGCAATCCTGTGATGATGATCGGCGACGGCATGATCGGTCAGATGATGGAGGCGGTGGAATTTCCCGACAAGTACGAAGAGCCTGAACTTCCGCCTAAAGACTGGGCTGCTACGGGAGCCGCAGGTCGTGACCCCCATATCATCAAATCTCTTTTTCTCGACCCTTTGGCGCTCGAAGATAATAGCTGGGTGCTCCATGAAAAGTACGAGTTGATGAAGAAAAACGAAGTGCGCTACGAGCTTTACAAGGTCGATCCCACCAACAAGATCATCATCATCTCGTACGGCACAATGGCGCGGATATGCCAGACGGTCATCGACGAACTGGCGGACGAAGGCGTTTCGATCGGACTGTTTCGACCGATCTCGCTGTTCCCCTTCCCCGAGAAGCAGATTCGCGACGAACTGACTAAGAAGCACATCAAGGCGGGTCTTGTGGTGGAGATGAGCACAGGTCAGATGATGGAAGATGTCGAGAAGGCCGTGCTCGGGAAAAAATCGCTCTACTTCTTTGGTCGAACCGGAGGAATCGTGCCGACGCCCGAAGAGGTCAAGGAGAAAATCCGTCAAATCATCAAGAAAACCTCCGGCAGGAAGAAAGCTTGAGGCACGCGATGGATACCGGTAACGAGACAATATTCAGCAGACCTGAATCTCTGAGAGATGTAGTAACGCACTATTGCCCCGGCTGCACGCATGGGGTGATTCATCGGCTCGTAGCGGAGGCGCTGGACGAACTCGATCTTCGTGAGAGGGCTGTCGGCGTCGCTCCGGTCGGATGTTCGGTGCTAATCTACAATTACATCAATACCGATTTCCTTGAAGCCCCACACGGCAGAGCGCCCGCTCTCGCAACCGGCTTCAAGCGACTCAGGCCAGATATGATTGTTTTCACATATCAGGGTGATGGAGATATGGCGTCAATCGGAATGGCCGAGATCATTCACGCTGCCAATCGCGGCGAGAAATTCACTACGATCTTTGTCAACAACGCGATATACGGTATGACCGGTGGACAGATGGCGCCGACAACGTTGCCGGGTCAGGTCACGACGACGTCCCCGGCAGGTCGCGACGTCACGAAGGTCGGACATCCGATACGTATGGCCGAACTACTGGCGACGCTGAACACTCCTATGTACATCGAGCGCGTATCAGTGCATTCGCCGAGACATATTATCCAGGCAAAACGAGCCATCAGGAAAGCGTTCAAGTATCAGATGGAAGGACGATGCTTCACGCTTGTCGAAGTCCTCTCGACCTGCCCGACCAACTGGGGGGTCCCTCCGAGTGAAGCGACAAACTGGCTTGCGGAAAACATGATACCGTATTACAAGCTCGGCTGCCTGAAAGACCCTGACAATCCGTCGGTCGCCGATCCCGTCCTCTTGGACCCCGATCTTCTCCCTCCGGGATCCCGTGGGAGAGGGGATCCTGAGTGAGAGGGCAACTGATGGCGCAGTACGAAGTGCTCTTCGCAGGCTTTGGCGGACAGGGAATCATGACAGCAGGGCAACTGCTCGCATACTCCGGTCTGGCCGAGAACAAGCATGTCGCATGGATTCCATCGTACGGTCCTGAAATGCGCGGTGGCACGGCATACTGTACGGTCGTGGTCTCCGACCAGCGCATCGGCTCGCCGATCATTAGCAATCCCCAGGGCGTGTGCGTATTCAACAGGCCGTCGTTCGACAAATTCGTGCAGAAAGTCAGGTCGGGCGGACTGTCGATTGTGAATAGTTCGCTGATAGACGTAACTACTGAACGTGACGACATAACCGAGTTGCTCATACCCGCGAATGATATGGCGATGAAGATCGGCAACCCGAAAGCCGCGAATATCATAATCCTTGCCGCCTTCATAGCGGCCACAGGCATTGTCAAACGCGACACCGTCATCGGCGTCATCGAGGAAAAACTCGGAAAGAAGAAGAAGGTGCTGCCCTTGAACTTGAAGGCTTTCGAGGAAGGTCATAAGCTTGCCCGCCGATTGCTCGGCAAGAAGGTGAAGGCATGAAGCACGATTTCAGCAAACTGCAGGAGATATTCGACAGATATCCGAAGACATCGCAGTCGCTGATCTCTGTGCTGCAGGATATACACAAGGAATACCGCTACCTACCCTGTCACGCACTCGAAGAAACAGCTAAGGTTCTCGATGTTCCACTCAGCAAGGTCTTCTCGGTATCGACGTTTTACAACGCATTCAGCCTGACCCCTCGCGGCGAGAAGGTGATACGGATTTGTGTCGGCACCACCTGCCACATTCGAGGCGCGGGGCAGATTCAGCATCAGATCGAAAACCTGCTGAAGATCAAGGCCGGAGAAACGACCGAGGATATGAAATTCACGATCGAGGTGGTCGCCTGTGTCGGCGCATGCTCGATGGCTCCGGTCGTCATTGTCAACGATGAATTCAAGGGCGGAGTGAAGGTCAGCGACGCCAGGAAACTGATTAAGTAGGACCGCTACTATGATAAAGACCGCACGGCAACTCGATAAACTCCGCAAAGAATGCGTCGCCGAATCAAACAAGCACCCGAAAAAAGTGATGGTCTGCTGTGGGCCCGGATGCCTGGCTAACGGCGCGCAGAAGATATCAGACGAGTTCAGGAAACTGCTCAAGAAAAAGAGAATCAGAGGTTTCTCCGTCGAGGCAATGAAAGAAACCGGCTGCCACGGGTTCTGCGAAATGGGGCCGCTGGTCGTAATCGAACCGGATCAGACATTCTACACGAAAGTCAAGGTCAAGGATGTCGAGGAGATCATCGAGGAGTCGATCCGCAAGAAGAATATTATCGAGAGGCTGCTCTACACCGACCCGAAAACCGGCGAGAAGATCGAGAGATACTCGGACATCGAATTCTATGCGAAGCAGAAACGCATCGCCTTACGAAATATCGGTCACATGAACCAGTGCGACATCCGCGAGTATATAGCCCTGGATGGCTACAAGGCGCTCGCGAAATCCCTGACCAAAATAAAACCGGGCGATGTCATCGAAGAGATCAAGAAGTCCGGGCTGCGCGGTCGCGGCGGTGCTGGATTCCCTACCGGTCGCAAATGGGCTCAATGCGCAAAGATCGATGACTGGCCGCATTATGTCATCTGCAACGGCGACGAGGGCGACCCGGGCGCATTTATGGATCGAGTCATAATGGAGGGCGACCCGCATTCTGTCATTGAGGGGATGATCATAGCGGCATACGCGGTCGGTGCGCACGAAGGATACGTCTACGTGCGAGAGGAATACCCGCTCGCGGTTGTCAACGTCCAGAAAGCAATCGAACAGGCGCGTGAATACGGCCTGCTCGGCGAAAATATACTGAAAAGCGGATTCGATTTCGAATTGAAGGTCAGTCGTGGCGGTGGCGCGTTCGTATGCGGCGAGTCATCCGCATTGATGAGATCGGTCGCAGGCGAGGTCGGAGAGCCGCGCGCAAAATATGTCCGATCGGTCGTCAAGGGCCTTTTCGACAAGCCGACAGTGCTGAACAATGTCGAGAGTTACGCGAACGTGCCCGCGATAATCGCCAAAGGCGGCAAATGGTTCGCGGGAATCGGCACACCGAAGAGCACCGGCACGAAGGCGTTCTCGCTCGTCGGCAAAGTTCGCAACGGCGGACTCATCGAGGTCCCGATGGGTACGACGCTCCGCGAGATCATCTACGACATAGGCGGCGGTATACTGGACGACAGGCCGTTCAAGGCAGTACAGACAGGTGGACCATCGGGCGGATGCCTGCCGGAGTCGAAGCTCGATCTTGCGGTGGATTTCGACACGCTGACCGAAGCCGGATCGATGATGGGTTCGGGCGGCATGATCGTGATGGACGATCACACATGCGTGGTCGATATCGCGAAGTATTTCCTCTCGTTCCTGATTGATGAATCGTGCGGTAAGTGCATACCATGCCGCGAGGGTCTCTACCAGTTGCATGCGCTCGCAGTCGCTATCAGCGAGGGTCGCGCAACAGAAGCCGACCTCGACAAGATGGAGCAACTCTCTGAGATGATCGTGATCGGATCGCTCTGCGGACTTGGCAAATCCGGTCCGAATCCGTTTCTCTCGACGATAAAATATTTCCGCGAGGAATATCTCGCACATATCCGCGACAAGAAATGCCCGGCCGGCGTGTGCCGCGCGCTAATCAAATACGAGATAATTGCTGACAAATGTGACGGCTGCATGGCCTGCATATCCGCCTGTACACAGAATGCTATCACGGGTAAGAAAAAAGAAGTCCATATTCTCGATCAGGAGAAATGCGATAAATGCGGCGCGTGTTACGCCGTCTGCACACGCGACGCCATAGAGATCACGTAGGAGACTGTCGATGGTCACGCTTACGATAAATGGGAGAGTCGTTCACGCCGAAGACAACGAGATACTGCTCGCGGTCTGCAAACGCGAGGGAATTAAGATACCCGCGTTGTGCCACCACGAGGCGGTCGAGCCGTTCGGTGCGTGCAGACTCTGCATGGTCGAAATATCCAAAGAAGAATGGGGAGACTGGCGCGGATATGTGACGTCATGTCTCTACCCTGTCGAGCAGGATCTGATCGTGCAGACAGATTCGCCCAAAGTGATCGAGCTGCGGAAGACAGTGCTCGATCTCCTACTCGCGAGGTGCCCGAACTCGCCTGAGATTCGTAAACTTACAGCCGAGTACGGCGTTACTCACACCAGCTACGAGGAAATCCCGGACGGCGACAACTGTATCCTGTGCGGACTCTGTACGAGAATCTGTGACACGATGGGATTCAGCGCGATCTCAACGGTCGGACGGGGTCACGGCAAGGAAGTCGCCCCGCCGATGAAACAGGCGCCGCCCGATTGTGTCGGATGCCTCGCCTGTGCGCAGAATTGTCCAACCAATTGCATCGAATGGAATGACATCGGTGACAAGCGCACTATCTGGGGCAGGGAATTCGAGCTTATCAGATGCGAGAAGTGCGGCAGCACGACCATAACAAGAGAGTTCGCCGAAGCTCTCAGCAAGACCAGAGACATCCCGATCGACTACTTCAAGATATGCGACGAATGTCACAGGCATGAACTCTCGCAGACGATGGGCTCGATTGCGAACTGGGAACGTGAGGAGGCGCAGCCGTGAAATCGAGACTGGTTGTAACACCGAATCTCTGCACCGGTTGCCGCACGTGCGAGCTTGCGTGCGCGTTCGTGCATGTGATCGATGGTAAGCTGGGCCGAAGCCGCATCTACCCACTGCCGGGAGGGGCGCCCGATCTCTTCACACCGGTCGTCTGCCTGCAGTGCGATGATCCGGCCTGCGTGAAATCATGTCTCGTCAATGCACTGACCCGCAACGAAGAAACCGGCGCGATCGATCTGGATCAGGATAAATGCGTCAAGTGCGCGGCATGCACGGCTGCGTGCCCATTCGGATGCGCGCTGTATGATACCGTGCATGATATATTCGTCAAATGCGATCTTTGCGGCGGCGATCCTGTCTGCGCACACTTCTGCCCCACCAAAGCGTTGGAATATCGCCCGATTGTTCCCAGGAAGCAGCGCAAAGCGGGATAACCTTCCGACGGTTTGAATCAGGTAATCACGAGGAGAAAAGCGGCGTGATGACATGAGATTGCCATGCTTCGCTCGCAATGACAACGATCGGTCCTGTCATTCCGGCGAAAACCTGTCCGTGCTAGTCGGGGCTGTGCTCCGATGAAATGCGCATGAGCACAGCTCCAGAGCACACGGAAAACGCTCGAGTCTTCAGCCAGATCTCGGCGCCGACAACTGCTTTTTGCGAAAACCGGCGCTTCATTGGAACATTAGTCCCTTCCCAATCGTTTGATATAGTGCGAGGCGTTTTTACGCTGAGCGATCCTTCTTTTCGTGCGTTTCATGGACTCCGGGTCAAACTTGGCCCGGAGTTAATTTGTTCTATCCTGTTCATTTCTTGCACAGAGCAGGCCATACCTGTTACGAGATTATCCCTTCAGTTTCCGGGTTCCAAACCGAAACTAATACAGGAGCGTTGCGCGTCACGCGAATGCATCCGAACAGGAGCAAAATCAGAGCACAACACATCGGAGAGGGTTTGCCATGTTTATGAAGTTCTTTTACGGCAAGAGGGGATTCACTCTCATCGAACTGGTTGTCATTATCGTCGTGCTGGGGATATTGGCCGCCGTCGCGATTCCGAAGCTTTTCAACGTTACCGAGGAAGCCGAGAAATCGTCTGTAGCATCAATGGTCTCAAGTCTCGAATCGTCGCTGTCGATCTATGTCGCCAAGCAGTTCGTCAATGGCCAGACGATAGCTATTCACAATCCGTTCGATGACCTCTCGAACATCCCGAGCAACTATGCCGGAGAGAATAATCCTGTTACGCCTGCCAATACCCCCAATGGTAAATGGAGTTGGAGATCGAACGGAAACTGGATCATGTACAATCCAACCTCAGAGATATCCGGTGGATGGCTGAACGGTGGTGAGAGGTTCATAATCTATCAGGTGCAAACAGTAGTCGAGGGCAGCGACGTTGTCGGCCTGAGACTCAACACAACCCCTGCGTACACCTATACGTGGTAGATCGCTGGTCATTCGAAATTGCGGCGGTGTATCTACTGCGCCGCCGTTTTCTTTCCCGGTTCATCATGCACACTGATAACAAGAAGCCCCTCCCGGTTGGGAAGGGCTCGAATTCCCTATGCCGAAGGGGAGATTTGAACTCCCACGCCCGTAAGGACACTGCGCCCTGAACACAGCGTGTCTACCAATTCCACCACTTCGGCATCAGCGCCACCTAATATATTCTGTCGGCTACAAGCCGCAAGACTTTTTTGCCCACATACGCCGTTCTTCAACATCTTGCTATTCGGCACGGATGCGCTATATTGAGCGACGTTTATTTTTCCGAAGTCAATGCAGGTAATGGAGGCAGACTTGACGGCGTATCTGGGTGAATCGGCAGCTCTTCTGACCGCAATCCTGTGGGCGTTCACATCGATCTTCTTCACAGGAGCATCGAGGAGAATCGGCTCGTTTTCGGTGAATGTGATAAGAATAGCGATTGCGGTGCTAATTATCGGCGGCACGGTCCTGATTGTAACCGGGCGCATTTTCCCCGCGCAGGCAACCAGCAGTCAAATAGTCTGGCTGGCAGCATCGGGTATCGTCGGGCTGGTGCTCGGCGATACATTCCTGTTCCGGTCGCTGATCATACTCGGACCACGGCTCGCAACACTGATCTTCGCAACCTGGCCAATCATGACCGTAGTGTTGTCATGGATATTCCTTACGGAGTCGCTGAGCTGGATCGCAGTGGTTGGGATAGCTGTTGCAATGACAGGCATCGCCTGGGTCACTGTCGAGAAACAGAGCGAGTGGAAAACTGAAATGGTCGGCTCCGACCGTGGATCAAAAGCATTCGGGGTGGCGATGGCTCTGCTGGGCGGATTCGGTCAGGCTGCCGGGCTGGTAATGGCGAAGTATGCTATGACCGATTCTCTCACTGCCATCGAGGCCAGCTATATCAGGATGATCGCGGCGTTTGCCGTCATCTGGATATTCTGCGGCATCACGGGGAAACTCCGACGCATACTGAAGTCGCTCAGTAACAGACCGGCGATGGCACATACCCTCGGAGGCGCAATCTCAGGACCGTTTCTTGGCATCTGGATGTCCCTCGTCGCGATCACATACACGAAGACAGGCATCGCGGCAGCGATCATGGCGTCGGTCCCTGTAGTGATAATCCCGATTTCGATAGTAGTCTACAGGCAGTTGCCATCGGCAAGAGCGATCGTCGGAGCACTTGTGACAGTTGCGGGAATATCAATTCTCTTCCTGATATAGCACGTGGAATTGCACTATGTCGATTTTGATTGCATCAATCGGCTATGTCCGCTAATTTCTCACTCTCAGAACAAGCATAAGGAGCTGAAGTGTTCACATTCATCGACTATTCCGGGAAAATACCTGAATCGCAGATTGAGACAAGTGACGCTCAGGCGGCTCGCAATGGGAAGTTCGTCCAGATAAGGCATGATAACGACGAGTATATTGTGTTTGCACCGAAAGCGCTCTGCAAGTATCACGCTCACATCATCGAAGAGTTTGCAAGTGATCCCGGCTTTGACTTGACAACCAGGCGAACCAATCAAGGCTCGTTTTTCCATGATCTGAAATGGCGAATACTGGGCGGCGGAAAAATGCAGATCGACGTCGAGAATCGTACGTTGCTGCTCAGCGGCGACTCTAAGGTATACGGCGCGTTCGACCGATCTGTAATCGTATCAAGGCTGTCGGAGGTGCCTCAGTTTCGAGACTATAAGATAGAATTACTTGACTGACAGGTTTACCGGCTCGGATTTGTCCGACCGTTGTATAACCGATATGAGTTTGACGCCAAGCTTACTGAGGTAAATATGACAATGTTGCGAAGCACTTCTCCCCTTATTCTGATCGTCGCACTGCTGATCGCGCTGAGCGGTTGCGATGGCGACAATGGCAATGGCCCTGACCCCGAAGTGAAGATATTCCCCGAAAACTCCGAGGATTATTTCCCGATGGAACAGGGTGATGTCTGGTATTATACTGAGTCGGGACAGACAACGGTCGTTAGGCGTATCGGAGACACGATTGAATTCCGGGACGACACTTGTACAGCCCTGCTGACATCGCTGCCGCCGATTTTCGCCGATTCGCTCGATGAGTGCTGGACAATCGACTCGACCGGATTCTACATACATCTGCTCGCATTCAAGTATCACCCTGATCCGTTGCTTTCGATCCCATTTGACTTGAGATCGGACAATCCGCATCATTTCGAATCATTCCTTGCGGAGAATGGCGATACGAACCACGGTTTCACTATTTCAGGAGACCTGCATTATCAGGGGCTTATCACGAAGACTGTCCCGGCGGGGACATTCCAGGATTGTGTCAAGCTCTACTACGATGATGGTGTCGATCCGTACCACGAGTACTACGCTCCCGGCGTCGGCCTGCTCGACAACGGCAGCATCGTCCTTGATTCGGCGATAGTCGGATCAGTGCAGTATGGAATGTGAGGAAAGCAATAACGATATTGATGTGTAAGGCGAGAAATCGCTACAGAGTTCGCAGCTAAGAAGGTTTTTCTAATACCTCGGCAGATATGCTTTGAAGACGCTCAACGACCTTATGAACGTGGGTTGATGGATTACAGTTTCTTAAATCATCACCATAACCATTCTCACGGATGATCGACTTGGAATTAGTGATTGCTGTTTCAATATGCTGTGAGATCGTTTGAAAGACATTTGGATCATTCTTTGTGTAGTCAGGCATGTACTTCTTTAGTAAATTAATAGTATCATCAGAATTTTGCATGCGATGAGCTGTCTTTTCATAGTGAAGAAGAAACCAGTATTCGAAACACGGATTACTTAATGCTACCTGTAGTTTTTTCCGTCGAGCAACGTCAATCGCCTTATCAAGAGACTCCTGTTTTGGAATCTCCACATCCATCACGCACCAGACTACGTTATACTCACGAGTCTCAAGAGTACTGTTCGAGTTTCGTCGTTCCTTTATTTTGCGCAAAGCACAATTAACCACACTTATGGCAGCAGAACCATCTTCTCCACCAACGACTTCAACCTTCAGAGTATGCAACTTCAAATGTCCTCTGAGCGATTTGAAGTAAATGGGTTCGGTTTTTTCACCTTCACAGACAATGAGGACTACGTCGCGCGGGTGTTTGTACGGTCTTCCTCGTGTGTAGTCCTTATTACTACGCCTTCTTGAATTCTTCAATACCAAAAGCCTCCAGAAACGGAACTGCCCCATATCTTCCAGAAAGATATCCTCTTTGCAACGCTTCATCTTTTCTGGGTCGCTTCTTTCCTTCGGCGTAATCCCAGAGTGAATACAATCGTGTCCCGCCCTTCTCATCCTTCTCAGTAAACCAAATTTGATCACGCCGAAGAAGTTCGGGATCTAAGAGAGTTGTATCGTGAGCTGAGAATATCACTTGTCCCCCCATAAGGTTAATCCTAGGGTCAAGTATGAACTCAATCAGTTTTCTGCTCAAATGAGGATGCAGACTATCATCAAGCTCGTCCACAAAAACTGTAATACCTTTGCTGATCACGATCAACCATGGCCCCACTAGTTTGAAAAACCTCTGTGTACCGAGCGATTCTTTATTTAGTGGCAGGGACATCATAACGCCAGCATCATCGTATGAATATTGCATAAAGACATTAATTAGAAAAGCTTCTCCACCTTCCCGGACTATACTCTGTCCCTTTAGACGGTTCAACCCCCCAGCCTCTACAGCTCGCAATTCCTCTTGAGGAATTTTTGTTTTCTTGACAGACAAGTTCTGAATCCCAAAGTCTGCACTACGAATCATCGCCTCAAGGACATTGTGATGAGGATTCTCTTCTTTGTCATCCCGTACAGCCAGCATTTTAAGAGTAACATCAGGGACACCCCCTTCTCCAGGTAATATAGACCTGAAATGGTTCTTGAACCACTCATACACTGTCGAGAGCTGCTCGTTATTCCAGCGGTTAGCGACAGACAAAAACAACACGTGGTTCTTTGTCCTCTGCTTCAAGCCAACCTTGCCACCCTTAAGGTTAGTTCCAAACTTAATATCAAGTAGACCTTTTTGGGGGTTCCACTTCCGGTGATACCACTCTTGTGACTGACCTCTTGGGTATGCATACAGCCACTCCTCCAAAACCTTTTTTGACGTTGCCTTAAAGCCATATTGATATTGGATGTTCTTGTGAATAAATGTTATCTCAAATTCTGTTGGCTGTGACTCAGTTCTTTTATCAAGAAGAAATGGCTCAATCAAACTTAAACTAAGCTCACCGACTAAATCCTCTTGATCCGAGAACAACACTGCTGAGGTCATTACGATTAATGCTTCAATAATATTGCTCTTGCCAGATGCATTTGGTCCATAGATGCCGGCAACCTTGAGTAGCTTCAGTTTACCGACTTGATGAATATTATCTTCAAGTCCAGTCTCAGAGCTTGCTACCATACTCAGCACTTGCTCATCTCGGATCGAGCGGAAGTTCTTTACACGAAACTCTACAAGCATTGACCTCTCCCTGCAATATTATGCCTATCTATGCAGATTTATCGTAATAACAGCCATAATCTTTAATTTGTTCCTTAAGAAACATACATTTCTAGTACTCCCGAGGCAAGCAAAATGTTGCAGCATTTTGGAAAAAGGACACTATGTTTTGGAGATAGCTATCGTGCCTCACACCTCCCCCTTCGACTCTTCCCATAGTTTGTCCATCTCTTCGAGTGTTGCATCGGCGACTGTGCGGTTGTTGTCAGCGAGGTGGTGTTCGATATACTCGAATCGTCTCTTGAATTTGTTCGTGATCCGATTCAGCGCATTCTCCGGATCGATCTTGAGAAACCGTGCGACATTGACAACTGTGAACAGCAGATCGCCAAGCTCTTCTTCGATACCGGCATCATTCTGCGCTGACAACTCGGCTTTGAGTTCCGCGACTTCCTCGTCGAACTTGACGATGATATCTGCGACTTTTTCCCAATCGAATCCGAATCGCGCAGCTTTTTCCTGCACTCGATATGCCCTGAGCAATGCTGGCAACGTCTTCGGCACGCCGGACAGGACCGAATTCGACACGCCGTTCTTAGGTGTGTCTTGTTCGAGCTTGATCTTCTCCCAGTTGATGGTCACCTGTTCTGATGAAATCTCGGCTTTTTTCTCGAAAACATGCGGATGTCGCCGGACCAGCTTATCCGACAGCGACTTCGCGACATCATCGATATCAAACTTGTCGCTATCAGAAGCGATCTGAGCATGGAATACAATCTGCAACAGAAGATCGCCTAACTCTTCTTTCAGACGATTCGGATCATTTTCTTCGACCGACTCCATTACCTCATAGGTTTCTTCCAACAAGTACGGCAGCAACGATTTATGCGTCTGCTCCCTGTCCCATGGGCAGCCGTCGGGCGCGCGGAGTTTTCTCATGATGTCGACAAGCTCATAGAATCTGGACATATACGGAACCTTTCGTCAATTCTGAACGTATCCGACCGATACTGTCTGAAATGCGCAGTACCTGACTGCGTAAGAGTAATAACGTTTGGCTTGACATCAAGTCATTTTTTTCTATTTATAGATGTTCACTTTTCAGGGAAATGAATATGACAGATAAGATGACAGATATACCGAAACATTACGACTTCAAGTCCGCCGAGGCCAGATGGTACAAATTCTGGCTCGATAGCGGCTATTTCCACTCCGATGCTGCCGACGACGGTAAGAAAGCATATACGATCGTCATTCCGCCGCCGAATGTGACAGACATCCTTCACACCGGCCACGCGCTGAACAACAGCCTGCAGGATATTATGATCCGCTACAAAAAGATGTGTGGATTCGATTCTGAATGGCTTCCGGGCGTCGACCATGCCGGGATAGCGACGCAGGTTGTCGTGGAAAAACAACTCCTGGCCGAGAAAACCAGCAGGCAGGAGATCGGCAGAGAGAAATTCATCGAGCGGGTCTGGAAGTGGAAAGAGGACAAATTCGAGAATATCATCGACCAACTCAAACAGATGGGTTGCTCGTGCGACTGGGACCGGACCAGGTTCACGATGGACGAGGGTCTCTCCAACGCAGTCAAGGAAGTATTTATCCGGCTGTACGAGGAGAACCTGATCTACAAGGGTCACTACATCACGAACTGGTGCCCGAAGGACCTGACCTCGCTGTCAGATGACGAGGTCGAGCACAAGGATGTCGATTCGAATCTATGGTACATCAGGTACAAGATCGCCGGAACGGACAATTACCTGACAGTCGCGACCACGCGGCCCGAGACGATGCTCGGTGACACCGCGCTCGCGGTATCTCCCAAAGACCAGCGCTACCAGAAATATGTCGGTCAGACGGCAATTCTGCCGATTCTCGACCGCGAGATCCCGATCATCGCCGATGACTTTGTCGATCCGGAATTCGGGACGGGAGTCGTAAAGGTCACGCCCGCACACGACCCGAATGATTTCCAGATAGGTCTCAGGCATGACCTCGAACAGATCAATATCATGAATCCCGACGCGAGCTTAAACGCAAACGCTGGTAAGTTCAAAGGGATGGATCGATACGAAGGCCGAAAGGCGCTGCTCAAAGAGCTCGATAAAAAGGGCTATCTCGAAAAAACCGAGAAATACCAGCTTTCGGTCGGGACCTGCTATCGCTGTCACACTGTGATCGAGCCGTACCTGTCGGAACAGTGGTATGTCCGCATGAAACCGCTGGCCGAACCGGCTATCGAAGCTGTCAAGACAGGCAAACTGAGATTCCATCCGAAGCACTGGGAAAAGACATATCTGTACTGGCTCGAAAATGTCCGCGACTGGTGTATCTCACGCCAGTTGTGGTGGGGACATCGCATCCCGATATTCATCTGCCAGGATTGCGATCACACATGGGCCGCGAAAGATACGCCCGAGATATGTCCGAAGTGCGATTCGACCGATATCGAGCAGGATCCGGATGTTCTCGACACATGGTTCTCGTCGTGGCTCTGGCCGTTCTCGACTTTCGGCTGGCCGGAAAAGACGCCCGAACTCAAGAAGTTCTATCCGACCGATTCGCTCTTCACCGCATCCGAGATAATCTATCTCTGGGTCGCTCGGATGGTCATGGCGGGTTACAAATTCCTGGGTGACATTCCATTCTCCGACGTCTACATTCACGGCACGGTGCGCGACTCCCAGGGACGGAAAATGTCCAAGTCACTCGGTAATGGTATCGATCCGAGAGACATCATCGATGAATATGGGTCCGACGCGTTGAGAATTTCGCTGGTCCTCGTCACTCCCGAAGGCCAGGACCCGTGCATTTCGCTGAATACTTTCGAGCAGGGGCGAAATTTCGCCAACAAGCTCTGGAACGCCTCCCGATTCATGATGATGAACCTCGATGATAGTCTGAAGCCTGAGTATTTCACCGGCATCGCCGACGACTGCGAACTTGCGCTCATGGACCGCTGGATACTATCGAGACTTCACCGCACGATTCAATCGGTTCGGTCAAGCCTCGATTCATTCAAGTTCAATACCGGCGCAAAGACGCTCTACGATTTCATCTGGCATGACTTCTGTGACTGGTATGTTGAACTTGTCAAGTCGCGGCTCAGATCAGAAGACGACACGAGCGACAGAAAGGCCGCGCGCAATGTCGTCAGCTTCGTGCTCGACAATATCCTGCTGATGCTGAGCCCATACATGCCGTTCGTGACCGAGGAAATATGGCAGCGTCTTCACGGCTCCGACGACAGCGATCCGACCCGGACGATCATCACACAATCATACCCGGAGTCAGATGAGAAGTGGATCGACCCCGATCTCGAAACAGGTATGGAGAATATCCAGTCGGTGGTCGGAGCGATACGGACTGTCCGCGCCGAGATGAATGTACCGCCATCCAGGAGAGCCGACGTCCATGTGCGGGTCGAATCAAAGGAGCTTGCGGAAGCCCTTGTGAAACACCGCGATTATATAACCGAACTCGGCAGAATCAACGAGTTCTTCGTCGGTACCGACATATCGAGACCGAGCTTGTCGGCAGCTACAGTCATAAAGGATGCGGAGATATTCATTCCGCTCGAGGGTTTGATCGACGTCGAGAAAGAGCGCGCCAGGCTCCAGAAGGATCTCGCGCAGGTCCAGACGCAGCTCAAGAAAATCAGCCGCAAACTTGATAACGGTGAGTTTCTGAGCAAGGCAGCGGCCGATGTCGTCGATCGGGAAAAGCAGAAAAAGGTCGATTTCGAGAATATGGCTGACAAGATTAGCAAGAATCTTGAGCAACTCATAGGCTGGTAACCGAAAAAGGAGGTTGTCTTAGAAGTTCTATTCTCCAGTAGGTCGGCGTTCCGCAGCAGGCGGAGCCTGCAAGAAACCCGACTCACGCGTGACAAGATAGAAGTGTCGCGTTTCTCACCTGATTACATCAGGTTCGGAACACGACCTACTTTTGGGACATCCTCAAAAAGGACTTGCCAAACGAGGATTCAGGTATATATTGCCTCGTCGATTTGACTGAGGAGAGACTATGTCTAAGGTTTGTGAAATATGTGGAAAGAAACCGATGTTTGGCTGCAGCGTTTCTCATGCCCACAATGTATCGAAACGCAAGTTCAATCCCAATCTGCAACGTGTTCGCGCCAAGATCAATGGCCGCACGAAAAGGATCAAGGTCTGCACTTCATGCCTCAAAGCCGGTAAGGTGATAAAGGCTACGTAGGTGCATTCGGGATTCGCGAGATTTCAGCCCTCGACATTCTGTCGGGGGCTTTTTGTATGTCGATCAGTTCTCAGCAGTAAAGATTTAAGAGGGTGAGAGCCCCCGTGTGGGTACAGAGGCTCTCTGGTCCCATTCCTCGGCTGGTTGAGGATCGGGGTGGGACCTTTCTATCTGTCCATAGCTTTCCTGATGTACGCCGGTATTTCGAGATCATTTCGATCTAAACCATCATCGCCCCGTTCTGCTACAGCCGCAACTGCCTGCCCACGACCTGCGAGCGCTTCCGATGTCGCCCTTGCCCGCTGCTGATGGAACAGGTCTACTACATTAGTGTCATAATCGAATACTTCTTTCTGGGCGCGACCGAACCCGGTAGCGATAACCGTCACGCGCATCTCGTCGCCGAGCGATTCGTCGATCACTGCGCCGAAGATGATTTCAGCGTCGTTGCCTGCGGCTTCATAGATAACATTCGTGGCGTCGTTGACCTGTGAGAGTGTCATATCGGTTCCGCCGCAGACATTGATCAGGACTCCTTTCGCGCCGGATATGCACGTGCTCTCCAGCAGCGGGGAGCTAATAGCTGCGTTCGCTGCGTCGGCTCCGGCTGACTCTCCTGTACCATAGCCGGAACCCATCAGCGCCTCGCCCCTCCCGAGCATGACCGTGCGGACATCCGCGAAATCACAGTTGATTATGCCGGGCACGGTGATCAGATCGGATATGCCGCGAGTGGCGTGCAGAAGAGTCTCATCGGCCATAAGGAACGCCTGCGTGAAGGTCGTATCCTTGTCGACAATCTCGATGAGCTTCTGATTTGGAATCACGATCATCGTGTCGACGCGGCTCTTGAGTTCATCGATTCCCATCAGCGCCTTGTTCATGCGCCTGCGGCCTTCGAAAGTAAACGGCTTCGTTATGATCCCGACCGTAAGCGCGCCCTGCTCGCGTGCCAGCTCGGCCACGATCGGCGCTGCGCCGGTGCCGGTACCGCCGCCCATGCCTGCGGTCACGAAAACCATGTCCGCACCCTTGAGCGCTTCGGCGACAGTGTCCCTGTCCTCCTCGATAGCTCTCCTGCCGACCTCGGGATCAGCGCCTGCGCCGAGACCCTTTGTGCAGCGCTCACCGATCTTGATCCTGTTGGCAGCCTTGGACCCATCGAGAGCTTGTGCGTCGGTGTTGACGGCGATGAACTCGACGCCCTCCAGTCTTGCATCGATCATGCGATTTATCGCATTGTTACCGGCTCCGCCGACTCCGGCAACCTTGATCAGCGCCTTCCCCATGAAGTTGTCATCAAAACTGATCATTCGATCCTCCCATCATATATTTAGAATTGCATTTATTGCGCTTTCACATTTTCGTGCGAGTCTTCCGAAGAACTTCGGATTCTTGATCTCGGCTGATCGCTCCCTGAACCCATGCAACAGGAGTCCCATCGCGACGGCGACGCCGTACGGGCTGCTGTGGCAAGTATCTTCGTCGAAAAGCTTCGGTCTTGCCAGCCGCGCCGGAAGTCCGAAGATGCGTTCGGCGAGCGATTCCGTGTCTCTTATGCACGCGCCGCCGCCTGTCAGGATTACGCTCTCGACCTGGTCGGCGACAGGTGTGTTCGAGAGGTGACTCTGCGCCATCCGGAATATCTCTTCCATCCGAGGTTCAATTATCGCGGCCAGAACAGTCCTCGATATTCGACGCTGGTAGAACTCTCCCAGGTCCGGAAGGGTCAGCTTCTCCTTCGGATCGACACGCGAAATCAGGGCCGATCCCTGACATATCTTCAATTCCTCGGCGGCATCCATCGGAAGACGCAGGCCGTAGGCGATGTCGGCTGTGACATTTCTTCCGCCGACCGGCAGAGACTCCGTGTGCCAGACAGAATCTTCGACATAAAGCGCAAGATCAACAGTCTCCGCGCCGATATCGATCAGGATAGCTCCCGATCTCTTCTCCTCCTGAGTCAGAACAGCCTCGGAAGCGGCGATAGAGTTGAAGACCATTTCCTGCACATTTGCTCCGGCATTCTTCACGCAATCGAGCACGCTCCCTGCGGCAGCTACCGAAGCGGTCACGATATGGACTCCGACTTCGAGCCGCTCGCCCGACATGCCGATCGGGTCGTTGATGCCGTCCCTGTCATCCACCGCAAAATGCTGCGGTATCACATGCAGGCGTTCTCTCTGCTCCGGAATACTTACAGCTTTAGCCAAATCGATTGCGCGCTCCATCTCGTCGTCGGTTATCTCATTATCTATGACATTGATCGAGATGGCTCCCCGACTGTTGAGACCTCTGATGTGCTCTCCTGAAATGTTGACATAGAGCGGTCCTGTCTTGACTCCCGCATCTTCTTCGGCGCGGGAAATCGCCGCAGCTACCTGTGCGCCTGCACTTTCGGCGTCGACGATTATCCCGTTCTTTACACCCGACGACGGCACCTCCGACACTCCAAGAAAAACGAGATCGTCATCCGGTCCAATCTGTCCGATTGCACAGCAAATCTTGTGTGAGCCGATGTCCAGCCCGGAAATGATCTTTCTTGCCTGCATCATTTATCCCTCATATCTAAGTCAATCTTTTCGCAACTACTGATCTCCCAAACCTGAGATCTATCTCTGCCCCGGACGGAAGGCTGCCGTGGCTTATTATCGCATAGAGCCGCCCAAGCTTCAGATTGTATTCTCCCTTCCCGACGATCACGCGCGAGTTCGAGTTCCTCATGTACAGGATTGGGCTTTCGGGAGAGGACATGTCTATTTCAGAAATAGCGTCATGCAATTTCGGGAATTCCGATTTCATCGTAAGGCAGATACTGAGCGCTTCGCGGACCTCATCCGATGATACTGTCGTGTACGGTGGGGTATCATCGAGTTGAATGCCGGTTATGACAAGCAGGTCGGATACGTCGGCGCAATCACGATATGGTATCAACTCTCCCCTGCTCGATAAGCCGTGCAGGTCCGGAAGCGATATCAGCGCGGCTGGTTTCTTCCGCTCGCCGGTACAGATAACGCTTCCCGACAGACTCAGTCGGCAATGCACTTCGTTTAGTCGAGGATTCATGGCGAGCAGCGCGGCGGAGTATTGCGCCAACGGCTGCCTGAAATAGTTCCGCTCGTCGGCATCGTCGATGAGCCGCTCGAAATCGACTTCGATCTGCGCATCATCCACGATGAACAGACGCGCATGCACCGTCACCAGCGGATAGAAATAAACGAATATGCAAAATGCCGACACGAGCGCGACAGTGACTGCAACCGCTCTCTGCTTGATCCTCGTCAACGCTTGAGTACCTCCAGTATTTCAGGGCAGACCTGATAGATGTCGCCTGCACCGATTGTCATCACCATTGAGTTGTCGATCCGATGTTCAGCGATGAACTGCGGCACCTCTCTCATATCATCGATATAGTGGCAGTTCTTGTGACCATACTCTCTTGCCGCGGTCACGATCATTTCGGCTGATACTCCCGGCATCGGTTCCTCGCGGGCGGCGTAGATCCTCGTGACGATCAGCATGTCCGAGAGCAGCAGCGCCTTCGCAAAATCGCGGTAGAAGTCTTTTGTCCTGGAGTAGAGATGCGGCTGAAAAACGGCAACCAGAGGCCTGCCATATCCAGTCCTCGCAGCCTTGAGCGTTTCTTCCACTTCGGTCGGATGATGCGCGTAGTCATCGACGACCATCACACCCGACTCTTCGCCTTTCATCTCGAAGCGCCTGACGACGCCACTAAAACCCTCGAGCGCTGACTTGATCTTCTCCCACGGAATGTCGAACTCCAGGCCAACGGCTATCGCGGCAAGCGCGTTGCGAATGTTGAATATGCCGGGCATCCTGATGCTCACTTCACCCAGCGTATCGCCGTTGCTGTGGACCGTGAAGGTCGAGACACCCTGATCGAAGGATGGATTCGATGCCCTTACAGCCGCCTGAGTCGTGAACCCGAATGTCCTGACCGGCCGCTTCAGGTCCGAAATCAGCGACACGACATTTTCGTCATCCATGTTGAGGATAATCGTACCGTAGAACGGTACTATGTTCGCGAATTCAATGAACGCCTCTCTGATACTTTCGAAATCGCCGTAGTAGTCGAGATGATCGGCTTCGAGGCTCGTTATAACCGCCATCGAGTGAGTCAGGTTCAGGAACGATCTGTCGTATTCATCCGCTTCGGCGACCATGAAAGCCCCGCCGCCAGCTTTCACATTCGTGCCGTACTGCTGAACTCGCCCACCGACGATGACCGTCGGATCGAATCCGCCTGCGGTCAGCACCGCCCCGACAATCGATGTCGTGGTCGTCTTGCCATGAGTGCCCCCGATGCCGACCCCGTACTTGGCACGCATCAACTCGCCGAGCATCTCGGCGCGACGAATGACCGGGATCATTGATTCCTTTGCCGCCGTGACTTCTGGATTGTCGTCTCTTATCGCGGATGAGATGACTACAGCGTGAGCACCTCCGACGTTTTCGGCTTTGTGTTCGAAGCAGATCGATATCCCGAGTTCGACAAGGTGATCGGTAACCTCGCTTTGGACCAGATCGCTGCCGGTCACGGCGAAGCCTTCGTCATAGAGCATCTCAGCGATGCCTGACATCCCGATGCCTCCTATTCCGACGAAGTGAAGCCTTTTGATCTTTCCAAATCTCACTGTATCACCTCCGCCAGCAGCGCGCCGGCGATTATGTCCGATGCGCCCGGCCTGTGGAGCTTCTGGGAATTCGCAGCCATTCGGGACAGCTCTCTGTCATCTGAAAGCAGCTTGAACGCGATTCCAATCGGGTCGGATTCCTCGATCAGATCCTGCCTGACGAGGATAGCAGCGCCCTTCTTCTCGACAAGCCTCGCATTGTAGACCTGGTGATTCTCGGCTGCGAATGGATATGGAACCAGTATCGCGGGCTTGCCTGCGGCTGCAAGTTCGGCGAGTGTGAGCGCGCCAGATCTCGATATAGCGAGGTCCGCGCACGCATACGCCAAATCCATCCTGTCGATGAACGGCAGCACGACTCCGGCAACACCGGACTGTCGGAACCTGTCGCTGCAATCGTCATAGTCAGCTATGCCGGTTTGCCAAATCAACTGCAGATCATCGCGAGCGGCAATCCTGTCCAGATTGTCTGAGATCAACCGGTTCAGAGCCTGCGCTCCCTGACTTCCACCGAATACGAGCAGCGTCTTTCTCGACTCGTCCAGTCCGAAGCATGTGACGCCCTCATCACGATCGCCGACTTCGAATCCGGGCCGCAGCGGGTTGCCGGTTTGCACGACTTTGGCGTCGGGATGCAGGAAATCCTCAATCGACTGATAGGCTGCGAACACTGTCTCGGCCTTTCTGGCAAAGAGTCTTGTGGTCAGACCGGGATACGAGTTTTGCTCCTGGAGGAAAATCCTGACCCCAGCAATCCTCGCAGCAATCAGGACCGGCACACATGGGAATCCACCGGTCGAGAGCAGCATGGCGGCCTTAGTCCTCTTGAGAAGCATGTATGACTGAAGCGTGCCGAGCGCCAACACGAACGGAATAGCCAGGTTCTTCGGATGCAGGCTCCGCCGAAGCGGTACTGCCGAGACAGCATGGAACTCAAAACCGCTCTCCGGAACGATTCTTGCCTCCATCCCGTCGGATGTCCCGATCATATACACGTTCAAATCACTTCGCATCGTTTTGAGACTTCGCGCGACGGCCAGCGCGGGATAGAGATGGCCTCCCGTTCGACCGCCAGCTATTGCTATGGAAAAATCACTCATGTCGTTCAAAGAACAGTGTCTTCCCCCTCTTTCTTCGCGATATATTCAGGAGCATCCCTACAGCCGACGCCGAAATTAAGAGCGATGTGCCGCCGTAGCTGACGAATGGCAGCGGCATCCCGGTCGTAGGGATAAGACTTACAGTCACGGCAATATTTATCAGAGCGCTCACTGTCAGCGCCATCGTAATACCGAATCCGAGGAAGAAACCGAATCGGTTCTGCGAGGCGACAGCCACCCGCAACCCGCGCCAGAAAATGACTGCGAAGAGCACAAGCATTATCGTTACCCAGATGAATCCGCCCTCTTCAGCAAAGTTCGCGAATATAAAATCGGTATGCACTTCGGGGACGAAAAAGAGCTTGGCCGAGCCGCGACCGATCCCTTTGCCGAACAACCCGCCTGAACCGATATAGAGTATCGACTGCTTGACCTGATAAGCGCCGTTCAGCGGGTCCTTGATCGATTCGATGTATTCGAGAATTCTTCCCTTCTTATATCCAAGCATAAACACCGTGACATACGCCACTCCGGCCAGCAAAGCCGCCCCGAATGCGACCTTCCTGAGTCTGCATCCGGCAACGAAAGCCATACCGACGAGTACCATCGAAATCACGAGGACTGTTCCCAGGTCCGGTTCCACTACTATCAACCCGAGCCCGATGATGACAGTCGCTGTCACAAGACGGAAGTGCCAGGCAGGCTGCTCCTTTCGCTGGTCGCGAGCAAGGAAATGCGCCATCAGGTATATCATGACATACTTGAAGATTTCGGATGGTTGCAGACTCAGGAAGCCGAGGCCGATCCACCTGCTCGCATCGTTGATCTTCGGCATGAACAGCACCACAGCGAGAAGCACAACAGAAACCGACACTGCCACCCAGACAATCTTGCGAAACCAGTCATACGGTACGGCTGCGAAAATGAGCATCGAGATCAGAGCCATGCCGGAAAACACGAGCTGCCTGGTAAAGAAATGAGCATGCTCGCCCGCAAACTTCTGGTCAGCGAGGAACACGGATGACGAGTAGACCTCGACAATTCCGACCGTCATGAGGAGCAGGACGGCAGTGTAGAGCACAAGGTCGACGCCATTTCGCCTCATCCTTCTCATTGAAACTCTCTCCTCAACTCGTCTACAGCCTCCTTGAAGGCGCGTCCACGATGCTCGAAATCGTCGAACATATCGAACGATGCGCACGCCGGAGACAAAAGCAACGTGCCATCCGGTTCGGCAAGTCTGTACCCTGTGCGAACGGCTTCTTCCATCTCGCGGACTCTATAGACCGGAACTACTCCTCCGAGCGCGGCGTCTATCTTGTCCGATGCTTCGCCGAGCAAAATGATCGCCCTGACGTTTCGACGCATCAGATCCTCGAGGCGCGTGAAATCACCCATCTTGTCTCTGCCGCCCATAATCACGACGAGCGAGCCCGGGATACTCTGCAGTGCATACCAGACCGAATCGACATTTGTCGCCTTGGAATCGTTTATGAAACCGACCTGACCGATACGACCGCAATCTTCGAGCCGATGCTCCACACCACCAAACTGGCTGAGCGCATCGCGTATTGCATCGTCGCCGATCCCGGCGATCACCGCGATCATTGCCGATGCGGCGGAGTTGGAGAGATTGTGCGGACCTTTCAGACGGATATCAGAGGTCTCGATCAATTCCCTCGTCCCATCTTCATCTCCGTACATCAGAGAGTTGCCTTCGACAAAAACGCCCGGACTCACCCGCTCCCTGGTGCTGAAGTGGAGCTTCCTGCCCGGGAGCCTGCTTGACAGTTGCATCAGGTATTCATCGTCGTAGTTGATAACAAGCGAATCATCATCGCTCTGAGATTCGCCAATTCTCATCTTCATTTCTGCATACGCAGTGAAATCGTCGTACCGATCGAGGTGGTCAGGCGTCAGGTTGAGAATAGCCGCGATGTCGGGTTTGAAATCGTAGCACTTCTCGAGTTGGGCGGACGACACTTCGAGGATGACCCATCCATCGACCGAGGCTTTGTCGCAAATATCGCAGAACGGACTCCCGATATTGCCGGCCACGAATGTCGGGACACCGGCGCACTTGAATACTTCACCGGTCAGAGATGTGGTCGTTGTCTTGCCGTTGGATCCGGTGACTGCCGCTATATGAGCGTCACACAGCCAGTAGCCAAGTTCTATTTCTGATATCAGAGGAATTCTCGCCTCTTCTATCCGTTTGACCACAGGCGCATCGGGCGGCACCCCGGGACTGATTACAACATAGTCGACGCCTGTGTAGACACGGTCTGTATTGCCGCCTGTCTCGAAGGCAATTCCGTTTGATTCGAGGAAGCTGACGGCATCTTCGAGTGCGGATGACGGCCTGCTGTCCGACACGAAGACCTCAGCTCTGTGACGCTTCAGGAGCGCGGCAGCGGCGAGTCCGGACCTGGCGGCGCCGATGACGCCGACTCGTCTTCCTGTCACTCTGTCTTTTCTCATGCTCCTACCTGATTTTCAATGTCGCCAGCGTCAACAGGGCGCAGATTATTCCGACAATCCAGAACCTCGTCACTACTTTAGTTTCCGGCCATCCGACTTGCTCGAAGTGGTGATGCAGCGGCGCCATCTTGAAAATGCGCTTGCGTCGCAGCTTGTATGACGACACCTGCAGAATCACCGACAATGCCTCCGCCACGAACACTCCTCCGACTATCACCAGCAAGAGTTCCTTCTTCAGCATGATAGCGAGCGCACCGAGCGCGCCGCCGAGCGCAAGCGCACCCGTGTCACCCATGAATACCTCCGCCGGATGGGAATTGTACCAGAGAAATCCGAGGGTCGCGCCCATTGTCGCACCGCAGAAAATTGCGAGTTCTCCGGCACCTTCAAGATACGTAATTTGTAAATAGCTTGAGAAGTCAATCCTTCCACTTACATACGCGAATCCGGCGAATGCCATGATTGCAATGCCGGACAGGCCGGTCGCCAAACCATCGAGACCATCTGTCAGATTCACGGCGTTGGACGATCCCGTTATCACAAGGATAACAAAGGGAATGAACAAGAGCACCGAACCGAAATTCAGGACGTAATCTTTGATAAACGGGATTTCGGTCGTCGTGCCGAATGTGTCCGATGGGGACAGGTAGAAGAGCACGAGGCCGAATATCAAACCGCAGAGGATTTGTCCGGCGAGCTTGTACTTGCCGACCATGCCTTTCGGACGCTTCAGGATCGCTTTCATGTAGTCATCCATAAAACCGATCGCACCCATCCAGATCGTCACAAACAGAATCAACTGGATAAACCTGTTGGTCAGATCAGCCCAGAGAAGCGTCGGCAGGATGATCGCAGCGAGGATGATTATGCCGCCCATTGTCGGCGTACCCTCTTTGACATAGTGAGTTTTCGGACCCTCTTCCCGTATCTTTTCTTTAACGCCCTGTCGTCGCAGCAATCTTATGAACATCGGACCGAAAATGAGACTCACGATCAAAGCGGTCAGAGTGGCCCCCGCACTGCGGAACGTGATATACTTGAAGAGATTGAAAAACGAAATTTGATCGGTCAATGGATAGAGCAGATGGTACAACATCAGCCTCGCCCCTCCAACTCTTCTTTCAGACGGTTTGCGATCCTGTCGAACTCCATGCCTCTCGATGCCTTTATCAGTACGGTATCGCCTGTTGTTACTTCATCGAGAAGCCAGTCCGCCATCTCATCAATGTATGTGAAATGCTTCAAGACCTGCGGCGGGCATCCCCCCTCTGCCGCTCCCTTGTTGATATTGTTTGCGAGTTTGCCGCACGTTACGAGCAGATCAGGACGGTGCTTCGACGCGTGCAGACCGATCTCTTTGTGCATCAGTGCTGATTGTTCGCCAAGCTCGAACATATCTCCGAGAACTGCGATCTTCCTGCCGTCGGATTTGATAGCTTCGAGCGTCTCCAGCGCAAATCTCATCGAGGCAGGGTTGGCGTTGTAGCTATCATCTATGATCAGGACTCCACCGATCTTGACCGTCTCCATCCTCATCTCGACAGGCTTGAAAGATTCGAGGGCAGTCCGGATACCCTCTCTCGGCACTCCGGTAGCCGAACCGACTGCTATGGCTGCGACGGCGTTGTACAAGTTGTGCATTCCGGGAGCATGAAGATGGATGTCTCCCACCGAGGTGATGCTGAATCTTGCACAACCCGTACCGTTGAACTCAAATCGTTCAGGCGTGAAATCAGACTCCTCTCGGATTCCGAAACCATATCGTTGCCGGCTCTCGGTTAAGTAGCGTCTTCGCAGGTATTCGTTGTCGACATTGAGAAATACAGTCCCGTCCTTCGACATGTTGTCGAGCAGCTCGAATTTCGCTTTAGCGATCGCCTCCACCGTCAGCATCGTTTCGAGATGCGCAGCATCGACGTTCGTTATGACGCCGTAGTCGGGTCGGACCAGTTCGGTCAGGGTCGCGATTTCGCCCGGAGTGCTCATGCCGAATTCAAATACTGCCATTTCGCATGATTCATCCATCCCGAAGATCGAGAGCGGCACACCATACAGGTTGTTCAGATTGCCGGGAGATCGATACACGTTGAACTTTTTTGACAGGACCAACGCGATCATTTCTTTGGTTGTCGTCTTGCCGTTCGTACCGGTCACTGCGATCTTCAAAGCCTCGATGCGTGACAGCCACCATGAGGCGAGAGAATGCATCGCCTGCAGCGTATCGGCGACATGCAGCACTCTGCCTTTCTCTGACTTGTCCGCAGGAGTATAGCTGTTGTCAGCAATCACAGCGGCAGCGCCTTTCCGGATAGCTTCGGATATGTACTTATGACCATCGTGAATTCTTCCCCGGATCGCGACAAAAAGGTTTCCCGCGACAACAGTTCGCGAATCTATCGACACGCCCTCGAATGCGATGTCCATCAGATTACCTGCTCCGCCAGTGGCGTTGACAACTGAGGCGATATCTGCGAGTCCGGCTCTGATCAATGTTTCTCTCCGAGCAATTCCCGAATCACCTTGCGATCATCGAATTCAACTCTCACGTCTCCGATCATCATGTAACTTTCGTGCCCTTTTCCAGCGACAAGGAGAATGTCGCCCTCTTCGCAACTCTCGAGAGCGGCAGCGATGGCGTCCTTTCGATCGGCGATGAATCGAGCTGGAACAGCGCTATCCAATCCCGGCTTAATATCCTCGATGATCGCTTCCGGGTCCTCGGATCGAGGGTTGTCGGACGTCACGACAATCTTGTCCGCGTACCGTGAGACAGCCTCGCCCATCGGCTTTCGCTTTGTCTTATCGCGATCCCCGCCGCAGCCGAACAGCACCGTCAGCTTATTCTCCGTCAGTTTTCTGCAGACCGAGCAAACATGCTCAAGAGCATCCGGAGTGTGGGCGTAATCGACGAAGATGTGTATTCCTTTGTCATTCGGGATAGATTCGAGCCGTCCGGGGACAATGTCCGAGACGCCGAGACCGCGAGCGATGGCCGCGGGATCGAGTCCTGTCGCTATCGCAAAGGCCGCAGCGCAGACGGCGTTCGAGACATTGTGCTCGCCGACGAGTTTCATCTCGACATCCTGCTCGCCGAGCGGGGTGACCAGATGAAACCGCGTGCCTTCAGGGCTGGTTGTAACATTGGTGGCGTACAAATCGGCCTTGTCGTTGCCGACTGAATAAGTCAGATATGATGAATCGACATGTCCCTTGAAAAACTCGTACTCCGAATCATCAAGGTTCAGGATCGCCCATTTCTCCTTGCCGTGCACCCTGTCGAACAACCTGGCCTTCGTCTGCTTGTAGCTCTCCATATCTCCGTGGAAATCGAGATGATCCTGAGACAGGTTCGTGATCCCGACAACGTCGAAATCGATCATCCTCACCCTGCCCGCATCGAGAGCGTGAGACGACACTTCCATGACTGCGAATTTGACTCGCTCACTCCGCATAATCCAGAGCAGGCGTTCAATCTGAAGCGACTCCGGAGTTGTGTTTGTAGCATCGAAGCGGTGGCTGCCTGCGAGATACTCGATTGTTCCGATCAGTCCCGTTCGGCGACCGCGCTCCTCGAAGATTGATTTAATCAGGTACACCACTGTGGTCTTGCCATTTGTGCCGGTCACTCCGACCACCTTCATCCGGCGGGATGGAAACTCGTAGTACTTCGAGGCAAGAAGCGCCAGCGCATGCCTCGAATCGGGAACGATGATCTTAACCGGAACATCAGCCTCGATATCTCTCTCGGCCACAATACAGGTAGCATTGTTCGAGACTGCGTTCGAGATGAAGTCGTGGCCGTCTAAGTCTGCGCCAACGAGCGCGACAAAGATGTCGTTCTCGACGATCAGCCGTGAATTATACTCGATCTTCCCGATCTCTATCTCTGCATCCCCGATGACTTCCTTTTTCGGAAGAATCCGGATCAAATCATTGAGCTTAATGGCTTCTCTCCTTTCCCGATGAACACGTCAGCTTGACCGACTCTATACCCTGCATCAGGCTCCCCGGCGCAGGTTCCTGGTCTACGATGCTGCCGTTTCCATGCACGAACAGTTCGCAACCGCTGTTATACAGGAGAGCGGCGGCATCGCGCGCCGAGATGCCTTTCAGGTCAGGGAAGATTCCTTCTTCCATATCACGACGACATTCGCGAATCCTGATCTTAAGCGATTCATCAAGCTGTCCGCATCCGGTCGTCACCGGACCGAGCAGGTCCGAGAACAATCTCTGTGAACCGATATCGAGTCTCTTGCCGCCAGATTCCGACGCTCTATTGGTATCCGAACCAACATGCGTTTCCACCGCGATTTTCCTGCTATCGATATCCCGCCTGGTCCTGTCGAGCAGGACGATTCTCCGGGCGATCTCGGCGAATGCCGGCGCAGCAGTGTAACCACCGTAATTTATTTTCTGCGGTTCATCCAGGAGTACAACTCCGGCAATCATGGGGTCTTTCCGCGGAAAGAATCCGCCGAATCCTGCGATATACTTGTCAGAATGATAGCCACCGTTTTCGAGGTCAGGTTTCTGTGCAGTACCCGTCTTCCCCGAGAACAAGACCTCGTCTATGCGGGCAACTTGCGCGGTACCTGAGTCGACAACTCCAGCCATCAAATCCTGCAGCACGCGGGCTGTCTCGGTCGAAACAACCTGCCGCACCGGTTGCGGCGTGAAACGCTGTTTGAGTCGCCCCGACTCACTTCGGATTTCCTCGATCAGAAATGGTTTCATTAGTTTGCCGTCATTTGCGATTGCTGCAAACGCTGAGGCAAGCTGGAGCGCTGATGAAGACACACCGTGACCGATCGCAATCTGAGCGGTCCAGAACTCGCTCCAGTTGCGGGGTTTTTTCAGGGAACCGGCCTGTTCACCCGGAAGCTGGACGCCGGTCTTCTGACCGAATCCGAACTGGCGGGCATACTTGAACAGGCGTTTGCCGCCAAGACTCTGGCAGAATCGCGCAGTCGCGATATTCGATGACAACTCGAATGCACGCCTGAAGGTGAGAGTGCCGTGTTCTTTGTCGTCGTGCAGGGTGCGGCGGTTAAACTTGAATTTACCCATTCCAGCCCAGATCGTGTCGGACAACGAGAACAGCTTGCTCTCAATTATCCCGGCGAATGCCACTATCTTGAATGTCGAACCGGGCTCGAAAAGATCGCTGACGATCCTGCTCTTGAATACTCGTTCCTGCTTCGCATCATCTCCGGTCGGCGAGTAATAGTCGGCGGCAAGCAAACGCCCCGTACTCGTCTCGATGAACACCGCTATCCCTGACTTCGCATTCCATTTGTCGACCGCTCTCCTGAGTTCTTCCTCGACGACCTGTTGATATTCGCAATCGATTGTGAGTTCGATCGCACAGCCATTCTTTGGCTTCACCAACGGGATTTCCGAAGTGCTGTACACTCGACCGAATCCATCGCGCTGGAAGGCAGCACGACCCGGCTCCGGTTTGAGCAGATCATCGAACAGACGCTCGATGCCGGAGATACCAGCATTGTCGATATTGACTTCACCCAGAATATCAACCGCCAAATCGCCGTACGGGTATTCGCGTCTGAACTCCTCGTTACAACGCATGCTGTCGAGGTTGAGCGCCCTGATTGTTCTCGCGATATCCGGGTCGGTGTGCCGAGCAAGCCAGTTGAAAGAGCCCGCTCTACTCAGGAGTCGCCCAGTGAGACCTGCCTCTCCTGTGATTCGAGATATCCTGTTACCGATCTTGCGCAACTGCTTCTTGTCGTATGCGTCCGTGAAGAACGATTCCGATGGCGTATCGAACGCCAGAGCGTTGCCGTGCCGATCGTAGATTGCTCCTCGCATCGCTGCAAGCTCGAACTCACCGTGGCACTGCAGTGACACAAGTTCCTGGAAACGTGCGCCTTCCACGATCTGAATCTGTGCGAATCGAGCAAGAATCAGGCACCATGTTAATGTCACGAATATGAAAACCAGAGCCAGCCGCTTTGCAGAAATCCTGGGAGTCTTCACTCTGATGACCTTTCGGATGCCAGCGCGCTGGACCGCGTAAAGAACGGAACCGGCAGTTCTGAGCAGAGATATTCAAGACGCCGCAAGGCGCGATCAACGACAGTCGGACCTGTTTCAGTAGATCCATCTGACGTCGACAGCCATACTATCTGACCCGGACGCGGAGTGGTGAGGCCGAATCTCTCTCTCGCTACCGCCCCGATCTGTTCGAGTGATTCAAGGTGCGAGACTTTGGACTGAAGGTAATCTCTGTTTTTTCGCAGCAACTCTACTTCATCGTCGAGCCTGCCGTTGTCTACTGCGACACGAGCTATGTGGTACCGTTCGAGGACGAACGCCGAGGCGAGAAGGATTACGAACAGAAGAATCCCGACCGTCTTGCCAATGGTCGCCAACCCGGCATATCGTCCGTGAAATGCCCAGAGATTCATTTACACCAGCCCAGGAAGGGCAGGCCCCCACTCGCTGGGGACCTGCATCCCCCCATGAATTACAATACAGCTAAGAAGCAGGCGATCTCTCGGCCACACGGAGTCGGGCGCTGCGCGAACGAGGGTTCTGACTCAGCTCCCTTGCGGTCGCCTTGACCGCTCTCCGTGTGATCGAGTTCAAGGCCGTATGTTTGCCCTTCATACTGGCCTCTATCTCAGGCGGATAACCGGAATCCTTGCTCGAACGCCTGAAAAACCTTTTCACTCGCCTGTCTTCCTGGCTGTGGTACGAGATTATCGCAAGTCTTCCAGCCGGCTTAAGGAAGTTGACGAGCAACGGCAGCGCATTGTCGAGTCTGCCGAGTTCATCGTTGACTTCTATCCTGACAGCCTGCAGAAAACGAGCGGTGAATTGATTCTTTGATCTCTTTGGAAAAAGGTCCTCTACGCATGACACAAGATCACCCACAGTGCGCATCCGACCTTCGTTTCGTCTGTCTATAACCCTCCTGACATATTTCGCCGCATTGCGGAAATCCGCATGCGATCTCAATGCCGATATCAATTCCTCTTCAGAGACCGAATTCAGATATTCGAGAGCCGTCCTGCCCTCGGACCTGTCGAATCTCATATCGAGCTGCGTATCGTGTTGATAAGAGAAGCCTCGATTGTCATCGTCAAGCTGTGCAGAGCATATTCCAAGATCAAGGAGAATGCCGGTCAAAGTCCCGGGGCGTACGGCTGGAACCGTGCCGACTTCGTCGTATGACAGATGATGAAACTCTACGCGAGAATCGTGGAGTCTGTTCTGTGCAGCTTCGAGCATCTCAACATCCCTGTCTATGCAAATCAGCTTCCCGTCCTCTGAAAGCTCTCTTAGTATCAGTTCCGAATGTCCACCAAGGCCGCATGTCCCGTCGAGATAGGTGCCGGACCTGTCGGTTATCAAATGCTGAATGACCTCCTCGGCCAGCACCGGTATATGCTGGAGCTCCGTCATAGCCCAAGATCAAATCCTCTTGCAGCCTCCTCCCAACTCTTTTTGAATCCGCTGATATATTCGCTGTAGCGGTCCGGGTTCCATATCTCGATGACTTTTCCACGACCTATGACCAGGATATCTCGACTAACTTTTGCGATAGCCTGATGATTCTTTGAAATCGGAATACGCCCCTGCGAGTCGAGCACAACCTCGGAGGCCGATTCATAGAAAATCCTGCTGAAGTATCTGAACTCCGGATGAGTGTACGATCCCTCAGAGAGTTTTTCCTCTATCCTCATCCACTCGGAGACCGGATAGAGCGCCAATCCGCCGTCGAATCCTTTTGTCAACACGAAGCGGTCTTTTGCCTTCTTTGATTTCGATTTGATCGGAGCGTGAGTCTTACGGAGCGCTGCGGGCAGGGTCAGCCGATTTTTATCGTCGAGGGTCGCCTGAAACTTACCCTTGTAGCCAGTGATCTTAAATTTTGACTCTTCTCGCAGCGTTGGCATTTCGATCTCAGCAGTTAGAGTATCACATCCTGACGAAGCGGATCAGATTCTTTCGATCCCACTACCAATCCACTATCAACCACTTTTCCCCACTTGTAAACCACCGGCAATATCCTCGGTGACGCCCCGACTGTCAAGCGAAAAACTGTGAATAAGAAAAAAAAGATGTCTCGGCCTTCTCCAAGGGTTATAGGAACTTCCCAGCATTTCAACCGTTCACGCACTGTTTCCATTCGAAACACATACGCTTTTATGAATAATGATGCACCTAACGCACGGATGCACAATGAGTTACGATGCACACTTTTGTGCGCAGACATGCGCTTTGATGGCAGCGCGCTTGCAAATGCTCTGTAACGGAAGGAACTCAGCAGGAGAAAGAGGATGCTTCGGAAGATTCTAACACTGCTCGTATGCGCCGCGATCTCGGCAACGAGTCTGGCGTCGGATATTGTTGAACGATACACTGTCTCTCTTGACGAGAGATGGAACTCATCCGGCGGGCAGCGAATTCAAACTGCAAGTTTCACATCGGTTCGTGGTCATAGCTCTCCGGTTACATCGATTCGACTCTTTCTGCCCGGCGCGGAATCTGTGCAGGATGTCCGCGTCAGCGCAACGGCAGTTGATTCAGTAGAGGTCTCTTCCATTCCGACAGTCGATGAGTTGTTCGGACTTGTCACAACGAGCGCGGAGGCTGAATACGATCCCTCAGTCATCGCTCCTGCCTCAGTCAGATTTGATGGAAACCCGGGAACGGCGATCGCTGGTATCATCAGCGTCGCTGGCGGGACATTCGTCGACGTCTGGGTTTCTCCATTTGCCGTCAACGAAGAGTCTGGCTGGTTTGTCACGGACTTCGATATCGATATGACGTATTCATCTGTTGAGATCGATCACGGGCGGGTGAATCGACCCGACGCAATTCTGTTGAGCGCTTATGTGAAGGACGCGATTCTCCCGGATGGCAGTACAGACATGCTGTCGGGTTCGCCGATGTTCTGCTCACAGCAGATTGAGATCGAAGGATACGTCATCATAACGTCTGATGAACTCGCCGATTCATTCCAGCCGCTGAGACATTGGAAAGCGCAGCTTGGATACGATGCATCGATCATCACGACAGAATACATCTATACAAATTATACCGGCATCGATCACCCTGAACAGATTCGCAACTTCCTGACAGATGCGTTCGACAATGGCATCAGGTGGGTTCTGCTCGGCGGCGATGAGACAGTGATTCCGATTCGCTACGCCTGCCATCTCGATACAGATGAGACGCCCGATATCGATCATCTTCAAATTTGCGATCTCTATTACGCCGATCTTACAGGCGAATGGGATACTGACGGCGACGGCGTCTATGGCGAGCCGACTCATGACAGACCCGACTTGATACCTGAACTGTATCTCGGCAGGCTGCCTGTCGGGGATGCAACAGAAGCCGCAATGGTCGTTGCCAAATCGCTCGCCTACGAGAGAGACCCGGGCGGCGGAGAATCAGGATTCAGCACGCGCGTCATATCCGCGACTTCCGACCACATGCGCGACTACCACCGAGTCGGTCAGGACTCTCTCGTCGCCGAACTACTCCCCGAATATCTCGACGTCGATCTTGTATCACTCGCTGAGAATCTCTCCGGTTCCGATGAAGCGCCTGTTTCGCCGTACGCTCAGGAATTCGTGTCGGTCAGCTCGCAAGGTTACAATCTCACATATATTTTCGCCCACGGCATGGTCGACGGCTTCGTCTCAAAGTCGAGCGGATACAATCACTGGCCGAAATCCTATGTCTTCACGCGGGAATCCGCGCCTGACGGTCACGGCACACTCGCCGATCTGACCAATTACAACAAGTTCGGGATCGTCTACTCGATCGGCTGCAACAACGGCGCGTTCGACATGGATTCGCCGCCGTTCGCGAACAGCTACCCCTGCATAGCAGAAAAGCTGCTGACAGATTCACTCTCAGGGGCGGTCGCGTTCGTCGGACATTCGAGGTGGGGATGGGTTTCGAGTTCATACAAGCTCGCTATCGAATTCAACAACTGCATTTTCGGCGCAGACAACCGGATCGCGGTTGCCAATGATTTCTCCAGGGCAGGCTATCACTACCTTCGAGACCTTGTGTATGGTCTGAATGTCTGCGGCGACCCGTCTCTCAGGATATGGACAGATACACCAAGCGAACTTTCCATGTCGACACCCGGATCGCTGGATGGTGGAGAGAACACATTCACGACTACCGTCAGTTCTGCAGGGCAGGTCATCGAGTCTGCGATTGTAACCGTAATATCGAACGGGGATGTTTTGTTTCACGGTCTGACCGGTCCCGATGGAACGATTGATATTTCGTTCAATCTCGACGCCGGTTCATCGGTGATGCTCACGGCGAGCAAGCCGGGATACCTGCCGGTCGAATCAGAAATGGCGGACTCAACGCCGCTCGATGCCGATTCAGACGACGATGACGGGATACTCCCCTCGGCTTACAGACTCGAACAGAACTATCCGAATCCGTTCAACCCGATAACGACGATTGCTTTCACGATTCCGCAGTCGTTAAGTGTCGGCGTTGAGGTATTCAATCTGACTGCGCAGTTAGTTTTCTCGACCGGCGTCTGTCATCTTCAGGCCGGGAATCACGAAGTCGACGTCGATGCATCTGCCTGGCCGAGCGGTATCTATTTCTACCGGATCAGAGCGGGCGGATTCACAGATATCAAAAAGATGATCCTGTTGAAGTGAACGGGCGAACCACGGCCAGCCATACGCAGCGCAGAATGCCCGACAGTGTCAGCAGAAATGCAATCAGAATGTTCGGGAGCAGGTAGCGAACGCCGCGATGGTGTTTGAAGAAGTATTTCACAAAGCCGCAGTGCGAGTGCAGCGTTTTTCTGAACGGCACCTGCCGAAGCGACTGACCGCCGATATGGATGACGCTTGTGTCAGGTGTGAATAATATCTTCCCGCCCGAATCTGCGATCCTCTTGCAGTAGTCTACGTCGTTGAACAGCAACCTGAATCGGACATCGAGTTCGCCAATCCTGTCGATAACATCGCGCCTGAACATGATCGCCGAAAAATACGGCTGCTCGACAATCGTGTCTTTATCATGCGAGAACCAGCCCATTTTCCAGCGAGAGAAACGATCTGATCGCGGAAAGATATACGACAACAGCAGATGATGGTAGATAACATCCGAGTGACGGGGAAGCGTCCGACACGATCTCTGGACAGTTCCATCCGGATTCAGAAGACGTGGAGCGACAGCCATAAATTCCGGACTCTGTCTCAGCTTGTCCACGAGAATGGCTATGGCGTCGCGCTGAAGCTCCGTGTCCTGATTCAGCAGAAACAGGAAGTCCCCGTCGGCAGCAAGCAACCCGCGATTGACAGACGCGGCATAGCCGAGGTTTTTCCGGTTCGTGATGATCTCCACATCGGAGAACTCAGATCCGACCATCGCTCCGGCGCCATCCGGAGAGGCGTCATCGACGACGATGACCTGCAACTCGAATTCGATCTGTGATTTCAGAACGCTTTGCAGGCACTTGCCGATAACATTTCGTCCGAGATAGAGTGGGATCATCACGGATACACGCATCAGCGAATCACACTCCTGAGTATTTCGTCCATTCCTGACGCTATCCGGGACCAGCTATACTCGTCGATGCCATTTCTCCTGCCGATGACAACCCGTGGAGTGGCAGCGAGTTCAGATATCCGCCGGTCCCACGTATCGAGAGTCGATGCATCGATCAGGATCGTGTGATCAAACGATGATAGCAGATTCCATGCTGAACCCTCCCTCGGAACCACTCCGATCACCGGTTTAGCTTCACGGAGAGCTTCGTATATCTTGCCCGGTATTGTCGACTCCAGATGCGCATCAGGTGCAAGCGTAACAAGGCTGGCATCGCAATAGTGCATCGCTGCGACAGCATCGGCGTGATTGAGATAGCCGTGCAGATGTACGAGTACTCCTGTTGGATCGATCTCTCTGATCCGTCGTTCGATCCAACCGCTGACCACGCCGTAGATATGCAGTTGGAGGTCATGCTCTCCGGCACTGCCGATAAGAGCCTCGAACAACCGGGGAACATAAGTCAGTTCATTGAGACTTCCGCAGTATGCGATGCGAAATGCGTTATCGTCTTTCGCAGTCGGACCGATTGCAGAGAACATCGTTTCGTCGTATCCGTTGGGAACGAGATGCATCTCCGGAATCATACTATCAGACTCGGTACGAAGGCTCTCCATGTGTCCGTGCGAAACCAGTGTGAGCGCATCGGCATTGCGGTAGATCGATTCCCTGAGACTATCATACAAGCGCCTGTGGAGCGGAGTTCTGAAGCGCAGTCTCGATTGTGAGAACCAGACATCGCGAAAATCGGATACCCATCCAATGCCGTAGAGCTTGCTTATCAGGCCTCCAACGAGATGAATCGACGGTGGAGGCGAACTCGTCAGAACAACATCCGGCCTCGTGCGCTCGATCAACGCGGGCAGTGAACGAATCATGTTCAACGCAGCGACGATCTTGTTGTCTGGCAACATCAGCCAGCCGGAAAGCCCTGCTGTTGATTTTGGCGATTGGGGACCGGACGACGCGCTCCTGAATGCCCGCACGAGAGATGAAGGCGCGAGCGGATTGACACGGTGAATAGTTGTATCGCGCGGAATCTCATCGAGCAACGTCTTATCATACGCAGGATAGTCTACAGGTCGAACAGTCAGGACTGTCACCTTCCATCCAAGCTCTGAGAGATGCCGCAC
The DNA here is from genome assembly GCA_965369655.1 of uncultured bacterium. Lineage (GTDB taxonomy): Bacteria > Zixibacteria > MSB-5A5 > JAABVY01 > JAHJOQ01 > JAJRZO01. Next base: position 49,499 of record CBDUQR010000010.1, read on the forward strand.
GAGATACGTCGCCCGCTGGACCCCGCCCATGCCGAGAGGCGGGAAATAGTAGGTGACGTACAGAAGGCTATTTCGCCGTGGTCCTGACAATGCTCTCAAACGCCCTTTCGATTACGGCCATGTTATCTTCCCAGACCGCTCGCGTTTCGACTGTCGCTCTGTTGGCTGACGATGCGCGGTTTCTGAGATCGCTGTCATCGGCAGCCCTGAGCAGGCAGGATGCGAGCGAATCAATGTCGCCGGGAGGAAAGGTCAACGCGGTAGCTGAGTCCTCAATCCATTCCAGATTACCAGGAATATCTGTTACAACCGGCAACGCGCCCGCCGACATCGCATCGAGGAGGGATACCGAGGTCGAGTCGGATTTTGAACAAGAGACATATATATCTGCCGACTGGAGCAGCTCTTCATATTCGCGTCCATCTTTGAAACCGACGAACTCAACATTGTCGAGTCTAAGTTGCGCGACGAGAGATTCAAGTCGATCACGTTCGGAACCATCTCCGCATATCACGCATCTGTACGGAGGAAGCTTGCTTTTCAATCTGTCCAGAGCATGCAGGAGCAGTTGCACATCGTAGAGCGGTTCGAGTCTTCGCGTCGAGAGAATGTTCAGCGGCGCATCGCTCTTCCCCACGGATGAACGACCGATACGCTTCAACTGTGCCGATGGAATTCCCATCGGCTGAGTCACGAACTCAGCATCAAAATCGCCAAGATTTCGCGCTGTTTCTGTCATGAACATACTGTCCGACGTGATTATATCGGCATTGCCCAGCACCCAGCGCACGCGGGCGCGGTGCAGTCTCGATTTCGCAGGCGATACGAGAATATCAGAACCCCACAGCGACACTGCCACTGGCTTGAAGCCGGTCGCAACAGCGAGCACGCCGTAACTCGTGGCGAAATGCCCGTTGATCAGATCGGGACGGAACTCCCTGATTATCCGACGGACTCTTGCCCGTTCGAGATAGTACTTGAATGCCTCTATCGGTACGCGGCTCTCGATCAGCACATAGTCCCGGTCAGTCGCATCGACCTGAAGCGAAACAGTCTGCACTGCGTGGCCTCTGTCTTTGAAGTAATCGCGCCATCGTTTCAGGTGGGGCGGCCCGATATCTCCGAGCAGCAGCAACCTCATTATTTGATTCGCCCCCTGAGATTCTTCAGACCGCCGTACAGCTTTTTCTGACGGTCATATTCATAATACGACACTTGCTCAGCCCCCCAGCCTTCTTTGAATCCGACAAGGTTGTCGGCGCCCGATGGACTCGCGCCGAAGTTCAGCATGCGAACGCCGTCATGTCTGAAGCCGAGTATATTGAACCAAAACAGATGGAAGTTAGCTCGCATGTCGAGTCCGATCTCGCTCGAGCAGCCATCCCAATAGATCGCCTCGTTGTTCCATGTGAAATATATGTGCCCGCAGCAGGCGCAATCACCGGCGTATACGATCTGCCAGATCAGGCTGTCGCTCGAAACAGTTGACAGCATATCCATATAGAACGCGAGATCATATCTCGGTTTCGATCCATGCCGGTCGGCGCTCTCTTTCACGAGTGAGAAATACGCCTCGACATCAGCGGTCGACCTTACCGGTACGACAGCGAAATCGGTCCTGGCAGTCTTATCGAGGTTCCTGCGATGGTTGTTCGACAGGTTGCGGTGCAGTATCACCTCGTCAGCATCGATACCAAGAACATGTGTTGTCAAAACGTTGCGCACGAACCCGGAGTACGCATTGTTCTTTTCGGAGGCATATTCTACGACATTGACCCTGTCGATATCCTGCTCATCGCACCAGCGAATGAACTCCCGCGTCAACTCTGCTGTCATATCGTCATCACCGAGACTGACAGCGCCGCCGTAGGTGCCCATCGGCATCGAATAACACTCACTGAATCCGAGCCTGCTCCTGCGACAGAATGGAAAGTATGCTAAGGTCCGATTACCGGATTCAAGCAGACAGATTGCGCCTTTGTATCCGGGACGGCCATTCCACAGCGTCAGCCAGTCACAGCCCTGAAAAAACGTCCCTCGTTTCCGCGAAGGGTTCATCTCCTCGACCGCAGCCGACGCTTCGCCCCCCATGAGAACGACCGATCGAGACATCGCTACTTTCTGATCACGGCTATCTTGCCGGTGTGGCTCTCGCCTTCGGGTGTGACTATGTAAAACAAGTACAGTCCGCCGGCGACGAATTGACCGCCTTCGTTGCGACCATCCCAGCCCCCTGTGTTAGAAATCCCCTCCCTGACAAGTTCACCCGAGAGGGTGAATATGCGAACCTCAGTTGTCCCCTTGAAATTGAAACGCACGCCTCCCGGAATTTCGAGGAGGTGGTCCGGGATGATGAACGGGTTCGGGTATGCGAACACTTCTTCGATATCACTCGTGAAAACCCCGGCATCGATGTCGAGCCGCGACAAACCTGTCGATGTGCCAATCCAGAGGTACTCATCAGCGCCGAAAAAGAGCGATGTTATCTCGTCTCCGGCGATGCCGCTGTTGGCTGTGGTATATATCTCCATACTCGAACCATCGGCAGGAATCAATACAAGACCGCTCGAAGTGCCGACCCAGAGATTGCTGAACGGATCCGATTCGAGTGCGTTGATCTGAGGGCTTGCGCCCGACGGCAGTTCGATTCGCCTGAACCTGTCGATACCTTCGTCGTAGTATGCGAGGCCCGCATTCGTGCCGATCCATACCGTGAATGCATCGAAACCGATCTCGCCCTCATTCCTGACGCTCGATATCACCCGGATGTTATCTGATGGAAGATTGTAATTGATCGTATCCTGAGTGCTGTACTGCCTGCTGGTTATATTGGCGTGGTCGAACGGATCGTCGCCGAATGTTGTCCGGAACAGTCCCGAATTCTCATAACCCGTCCACAGGACATCACCGACAACGTGTATTGCCTGAATAAAATGATCGGTAAGACCATCGTGATTCGTGTAGTAATCCCACATATCGATAGCAGGATCATAGAAGCTCACGGGACGCATCGGATGACCACGGTAGCAGGTGAACCACAATCTCCCCGCATCATCAAGGTCGATATCGGTGACGACAACGTAATGCAGACCGTCGGAATTGCCATACAGGCTGCTGTTGGTTGTATCGTATTTGACAACTGAATCCCCGGATATCCTGAAAGCGCCGTTCTGCCATGTGCCGATCCAGACGTCGTCGTTTCGATCCACCACAAGATCGCGTTGTCCGCCATCTGATTTCGGCAGTTCGATATGTTCCCAGTTTTCACCATCGAAACTCGACACATCCGGTTCCTTGACAATGACCCAAATCTTTCCGTCACTCTCCCCTCCCACCGCGACAATTGCATTTGATGCCGGGCCGGGAATAACAACATTGTCCCAGTCTCCGCCGGAGCCTCTTACAAATATCCCGTCGGCCTCGGTTCCGACCACCAGATATGTCGCATCGAGCGAGACCTGAAATGTTACATCATCGAGCCCGAAAATATCCAGCGCAGTGATCGATGATCCGTCGTACACAAACAGGCTGTCAGTTGTCGTGATATGAGCGGTGTTGCCAACCAGCCGAAGTTCGGACACCTGCTGTGAGTCAAGGCCTGCAAGCTCCCACGCAAACCACAAACCATCCCGAAACAGGCGAAAGAGCCCTGACGCAGTGCCCACCAGCGGATCGTTCTGCCATAGCAGTATGTTCGCGATATCGTCCTGCGGATAGCCGGTGGAATTCGAAGCGGTAGCTGTCGTCCAGTGATTGAAATCCTGTAGAAACTGATCATCAGCGTCGGCGAAAGCCACTCCCTCACGGCTCGCTGCGGCCAGCAGGTCGCCGTAGATCGAGATGGAGAGGATCGGAGTCTCGACGGTGAAATCGCCAAGACGCCGGTATGTTTCCTTCACCTCGCCGCCGTTTCTATACATATCGAACTTGCTGATGCCAATCTCGGTGGCAATCCAGATGAAGTCGCCGTAATGCGCCATGTCGTTTATCGAGACAGCGTTACCGTCGCGGTCTCGCAACAGAAATATCCTGAAGTCCCCTTGCAGGGGATCGAATCGGGAAAGCTTGCCGGTAGTCGATCCGAACCAGAGGTAGCCTCCCGCAGCGATTCCTGATACGATGTCGTTATCGCCCAAGCCTTCCGAATTCGTGTACTTCACCAGGTCGCTTCCATCCGGGTTGAACCGCAGCACACCGCCGCTTGTCCCCGCCCAGATGCGCCCGTCATATTCGACCAGACATGTCGCCTTCCTGGAGTCCGTATATGTTTTCCAGGAGATAGCGTGTGTCGAGTCGATGGCGAAAAGCGTCACCAGGATGGCAGCTATTATAGATAATACCGGCTTCATACTATACACTGAATAGTTTAACAACGACGCCGACCAAAAGAAACAGAAAAGTGATAAGTACGCACAGCTTCGGCAGCCAATATCCATGCTTTGTGAAAAATGTCAACTCGGAAACCCTGCCTATCCTTTCGTAGACTATCGTCCTCTCCCAGAGATCGCTGCGACCATGCTTCTTTCCATACGGGTCCGTCGTGAAAGTAAACCCCGAATTGGCGCATCTCGCTATCCACACCCTGTTCTCAATTGCGCGAAACGGCGTCATCTGCATGTGCTGATACGGCCCGGCAGTCTTGCCGAACCATGTGTCGTTGGTGATCGTAACGAGAAAATCGGCTCCCCTGTTCACATAGCTGCGCGCAAGATCGGCAAACGCCAACTCAAAACAGATCAGGCAGGCATAGTCCCCCTTCGGATGCCGGAACAGCAGCAAAGTATCACCCGACGAGAAATCAGACTGTCCGAGATCGATCTTCTTCACGAGCGGGAAATAGTCCGCATACGGGACCCGCTCGGAGAACGGAACCAGTTCGATTTTCTTATACGGAATCTGAACTTGTCCGTTCGGTGTAAACTGATAGCAGCCATTGTAATATTCGCCTCTCTCACCGGCTCTACCCTGATCATAGATCAGCGTTCCGACAAGCATATACGTTTCGAGATCGGAAGCCAGCGTGGCAAGCCGGTGGTAGTACATGTGTTCGAGTTCAAGATACATCGGCGCCGCTGTCTCTGGCCAGATAATCAGGTCAACGCCGTTTGAGTCGGCCTCGCGCGTCAGGCTGTCGTAAATATGAATATTGTAGTCGCGCAACGCTCGATCCCATTTGATCTCGAGCGGGAAATGCCCTTGCAGGAGCGCAACACTTATATCATCATCAGATTCCGTCAAGTCTGGATCGTAAAGGAGAGCACCAGCAAAAAGACCCGCAATGGCGATTGAGCTTGCGATCACGATTTTTCTTCTTTGACTCCAAGCCGCGTATATCAGCAGGTTTACCACGCACAGCCAGAATGATATTCCGAGATCGCCCCAGATATCCGCAGTCTGGATCAGCGGCAGATAGCTCGATTGCGTGTAGCACAGGAACGCCCATGGGAATGCGAACTGCGACAGCGTGCGGATGTATTCGACCGACGTCCACACGAATGGCAGGAACATGATGAATACCCGGTGTCTCCGGTACAACCAGCAAAACGCCCCGAATATCATCGCATAGAATAGCGAATGCAAAACCGCCATTCCGACGAAACAGAATAGACCATAGACAGTCTTGGTCAACAGCGGATGAATTATCGTGACGCCCTGGGAGCTGTTGAATGCGAAGCTCGCCACCCAGTGCAGGGTGAATACTGTGATCTCAAAACCGAACAGATAACCGAGCCGAAACCCTGACTTAAAACCCTTGTCTCTGGCCACAACCAGGAGTGGGACAAGACAGAACCAGGCGAGGAATCCGAACGACAGCGGCGCGAAACCGGCTGAGAAAAGAACAGCCGACAAAAGCACGAGCCGCTTGTCTCTATCCAGAACAAGCATTTTCAGGAATTCATACATGCGCACGGCTATTCTACGGATGAAACACTCTCCCGATTATGATTGATCGAGACGATATTGATTCTGACAAACAAGTCAGGAGTCTGAGTATTAGCAATCAAAAAGTAGGCGTGGTGGTGGTGTTATGACGAATAGGTCATCGCAACCGGCTGATCGCCCTTTGCGATTTTTCCAATCTCAAACGGCCTGACGGTGAAGCTGTCGTCCGACAGCAGTCGACCGGCGCTCTCGGGATCGAGCACTGCGACAAGGCCGATCCCCATATTGAAAACACGGTACATCTCCTCGGTCTCGACATTGCTCAGCTTCCGCATGATAGAAAATACCTGCGGGATGCTCTGACTGCCGACTTCGACCTGCGCGCATAACCCGTCCGGGATGATCCGATTCAGGTTGCCGGGAATACCGCCGCCGGTGATGTGAGCGATTCCCCTCACGCCATGCGCCTTGAGCTTCCCGATCTCTTCGAGGTAGCAGTAATGCGGCATGAGCAGTTCCTCGCCGAGCGTGCGACCGAATTCATCGACTTTTCGCGCGACGTCCCATTTCGCAATGTCGAAGAAAATCTTTCTCGCGAGCGAATAGCCGTTGGTGTGTAAGCCGACCGATGGGAAGCCGACCACGATGTCCCCTTCGGCGATCTTCGAGCCGTCGATCACACCATCTGATGCGACCACTCCGACTATGAAGCCTGCGAGGTCGTACTCGCCTTTCCTGTAGAACTCTGGCATCTCTGCGGTCTCACCCCCTACGAGGGCGACTCCCGACTTGAGGCATGCAGTGGCGAAACCCTTTACGATCTCTTCCACCACATTAGGATCGAGATACCCGGTGCTGATATAGTCGAGGAAAAACAGCGGCTGAGCGCCACAGACCGCGATGTCATTGACACAGTGATTGACCAGATCCGCCCCGACCGAATTATGTATACCGGTCATAAACGCGATTTTCAACTTGGTACCGACGCCGTCACAACTCGAAACCAGGATCGGGTCTTTCACCGATTCCAGATCGAGCTTGAACGCGCCGCCGAATCCGCCGAACTTGCCGATGACGTTCTGGTTGAACGTCGCCGCAGCCAGCGATTTGATCTTCTCGGTCGCAAGGTCTGAGCGGCCAAGATCAACGCCGGCGGAACTGTAATCGACACGCTTTGAATCAGCCATGATGAGCTAAGCTATGCGGTATCCCCCCTATAGTCAACACGTAAATGGGAGACACTTTGCGTGGACGGCAGATGTGAAGAAGTATCCGATCAACTCTGGAATCCCAGAAGCAGGATTGCTGAGACGACCACGACAACTATCAGCACCCAGCGAACGAATACTGCGCCTCGTTTCACTGCCATCCTCGAAGCGACCCATGCGCCCGACATGTTTCCAACCGCGAGCACGAGCCCGACCGACCAGCGGACCTGATCGTTGAGAAAGAAGACAACGAGTGCGAATACCGTGAAACAGAGGACTATCAGGAGTTTCACTGCGTTGGCGCGGACCAGATCGTATCCGGCTCCGAGCACCAACCCTGCGAGAAGGAATATCCCCACGCCCGCCTGTATGAAACCGCCATAGAGGCCGATCGCAAAGAAAATCAGATATTGAACCCAGCCTGGATTTCGGTCGAGCCTTTCCGGCATGCTCGCAAACCATCGCTTCGGCCTGACAATCAGCACTATCAACATCACAACCATCAGGCCCCCGATAATCCGGCGCATAACGATCTCGTCCAGGTCTGCGGCAATCTGCGCGCCGATCACAGCGCCGATCACTGCCGGAACGGCAAGAATCAGACCTCTGCGGAAGCTAAGCACTTTCTGCTGCCGGAAACTCCCGACGGCGACGACATTCTGCAGCAGAATCGCCACACGATTCGTACCGTTCGCGATGTTTGCTGGGAGGCCTGCAAAGATCAGAAGAGGGAGCGTTACAAGAGAGCCGCTCCCCGCGAGCGTGTTGATGAAACCTGCGAGGAAACCTGCTGCAATTACTGCCGGATAAAGATACCAGTCCAAACGCTATCTCCGCTGGCGGTTTGAAATGTCAGAGCACGATACGACTCGCCTGTGGTAAAGGCAACCAAATCCGAGTGGGATTGATGCATCAAACATTGCCATTGTGCGGCAGGATACTGTGGGCTGCAGACGAGGACGTCTGCTAACATAGCACAGGTCGCGATTATCTATGCAACTGGCCGCATGTCGTATCAATCACTGCGGTTCGATAAGAATAACTTTGGCAATATCGATAGAATTGACGCCAGCTTTCTCTGCTATTTTCTTCAATGTCTCATCCTGATCAGCTTCAATCCCATTGGCAGAAAGCCTGCTCAGAGCGGTCTCGACATTCATACCTGATGATTCACAGAATGTACTGAGGGACCTGTTGCCCAGCCCTGTCCCGGCCAGTTTCGCTTCGATATCCTCCGGACTCATAGAAGCTGCCTCGGCTGAATCCAATTTCGGCTCGAATTTCTTGATGAACGAATAGAGTTCCATCGGTGCAATCCCATTCTGTATCGAAATCTCTTCGAGCGTCATCGTCGAATCGTCGACCTGAATTCCATTTGATCTGAGTTCCGCGAGAGCCGCTTCGAGATCAATATCCATCTTTCTCGAAAATCCAATCAGCGAGACATCCTCAGCGTGTCCGAACGGCGGTTCGTGCTCTTCAGTGACTACCCACTGTTCCTTGATGAATTCGTTGAAATTAAGCAGATAACTCAGCGGCGGTATCTGATAGAGTGCGCTGATGACGACAAATACCGAGACAACTGTACTGATAACGAGCTCCCGCTTCAGACGGACGCCTTTCGTGACCTTGTTCATCAGGTAATGCATCAGCGGTTTCCAGTTGAAGTAGATGTGGAAAGCACCTGCTACGATGAACAGGATGCTCGACAGGATATGGATACTTCCCCAATCAGTTTTGGACAGGCCGATCAGATCCCAGAATGTCCAGTACGCGATTCTCCCCTCTGGGACAATGTAGAGGATCAATCCGGTTATCGACATGACCAGAAAACCGAACAGTGTGAAGAATGATGTCATGCCTCTGTATTGAATTCCGTTCTTTTTCATTGATGCTCCTATGGCTACGCATTCATGTTATTACTAAGACACGGAACCGCTCCAGAACATGCAAGTTTTCTTGCAATATTCCGATGGAAATCGAGCCGTATCAACTACCATTCCAGAGGGGACGCTGTGGGCGACAGGCTCGTCATTCCTGCTATAGGGCTTGTTAAGAACCCCTCGCCAGTTAGTAGTTAGTAGCTCATGCCCACTCGGGGCATGAGTCTTTTTCAGAGACTAACTCCGCTGGTCATGTGATACCCGAAACACGACACGACACACATGCGTCAGAGACAACCAAAACCGTGCAGAGACAGTGGGGGCGAGTCTGCTAATCGAGAATGTGTCATTGCGAAACACCGGCCAGCTAATCCAGAACAATGTCAAAGAAACATAGCAGACAGAATCAATCTTGGGCTGTGTTTCCCGATATAGCCAATACAGGTTCAATTCAGCAGGGAATGCATGGACAGGATTTCAATAGTAGACGAGTTAGCATCTAAAGGCAAGCTCTTATCCCTTCCGCAAGTGCTCTCGGAGCTGCTTGAGGAGACTAACAAAGAGGATTTCTCATCGAAAAAACTCTGCGAGATAATCCTCAAAGATCCATCGCTTGCCAGTAAGATTCTACAGCTTGCCAACTCCGCGTTCTATGCGCGTCCAAGAGAGGTGTCCAGCATAAACCAGGCCATCTCCATTCTTGGTATCACTACAGTCAAGTGCTTTGCTCTGGCAACATCCATATTTCACCCCGAGCGAATTGCATCAACAACGGGGCTGGATGCTCGTGAACTGTTTGCGTATGTCATGACTCTGGCGTCAACTGCAGAAAAAATCGCACACGTTGCCTGTCCAGAGCACACGGAAGAAGCATTTATCGCAGGACTCCTGGCAGATGCAGGCATCATATACCTTGTTCAGCATTATCCTGACGAATACAGGGAAGTCGTGAGCAGAGTTCACAAGGGCGCCGAAATCAGCGGAGTCGAACGAGATGTGATTGGCATGGACCACAGTGAACTGGGGCTCCACCTGACAAAGTCCTGGCGCCTTCCAGCATCAATCACAAGTGCTGTGGGAAGTCACCATGAGGTCTACTCAATCACTGAGGACGAAGACCTGTCAAATGTTGTCAAACTTGCCGCGCTGTTGACCCGTGACAGTCTGCACCAGCACGAGTGCGAACAGGAAAAGAGACTCCAGACCATAGAGCAACTGACTGAACTGCTCGGAATCGACCGCGAACTGGTCAGTTCCCTGGCCAAAGACTCGCTGTTCGGAGCCATTGAATTAGCCAGGAATCTTGGCATCGACATTGGCGATGCCGAAGGTCTGCTGGGCAGGGCTAACCAGGAGATATGGAGATCATACGAAGTAATTCAGCGCCTATACAAGGAACGTGAAGAGCTGGCAGCGAAATTGTTGCAGCAGGAGCGTCGCAAGGCGGCTGATGCGGCAAGAAATGTGGCCTTAGCTACGTTATCTCACTATCTGAACAACGCGCTCTGCATCATCTCGGGGAGAGTGCAGATCATGAGTATGCTGCGCAATCAGGGCAAAATAGAGAAACTGGTTGCGGAGACCGACACAACTAAACAGCATGTCTGCAATGCAATCCAGAGGGTGCTGGCTGTCATGCGCGAAATGAGAGAAATCTCGGCTTTCGAGGAAATCGACCACTTTGAGGAGTCCGATGCACTCAACATTGATGATCGGATTAAGCGACGTCTGGAAAAAATGCAGAACGAACCAGACTATCTACTACCAGTCGGCAGACGACCAGAGACATACTCAGACTGAATTCCTGCTATAGGGCTTGTTAAGAACCCCTCGCCAGTTAGTAGCTCATGCCCACTCGGGGCATGAGTCTTTTTCAGAGACCGTCACGCCTCAAGCAGGCGTGACCTACAAGACTTCGAATGCGAAAATGTGAATCGCTGCTATGTCCTGCATTTGAATCTCACGCTTCACCAGTACGGTCCTGATTCGATCCAGGGGAACAGATATCGATAATTGACCCGCAGGAGTGAGTCAGACCGATTTCGTCGTCAATGCCTTTGATTGAATTATGGGTGGGCATCTGCCGGATACAACTCGAGAAAAGAAATATCAAGTCTCTCCGCTCGCTTCGCGAACTCTGAGATTTGACCTACCCAACTGCCTATAGTCAAAGACAAATACAATATTGCTCTCCTGGCGCACCCCAGCGGAACAAGAGAAGACCCGACCTGCAAAGCGGGCCGGGTCAACATTCTTCCATACTTACCATGCACGTTTACTGTGCGCCGGAATATCTATTCCCATCTAAAGAAAGCGAAATTCGCCATTACACCAAATGTATTTGAGCTGACCGATTCCATGGTCTCGAACTGATAGAATGCTGTTAACCCAAGACCAGTTGACCGCGTTACCATGAGGAGGATTCCGCCTTCGACGTTGAAAAGAGAACCTGTGGAACTGTTTCCGTTCGAAGCGCCGATAAGCGTGAAGGTGCCACCAATTAGTGGGTAAACCGCGCCAGGCAGAGGTTTCTCCTGATTTGCTCCGAAGAAATAGGCGGCTTTTGGACCTATACCCCAAGCGGTATATGTGTCATCTCCGAAAGAAATCGACTGGAAGAGGAGATTGCCGCCCAACATAAACCCAGGCGCGAGAAACGTACCGATTCCCCCATTGAAGTTAATCGTGGTCAGCCGATCATCAACATCTTCAATTCCCCCGCTTGAGAAAGAAACAGAGCCATCGAACATCAGGCTTCCTTTGTCAACCGGTGATGACTGACCAGCGACATTGCCAACCAGCAGTAAAAAGAGCCCGAGCGATAGAATAGTCTTTTTCATTGTATTACCTCCATGAATGTGACTTAGGATAATCCCGAAATGCATACTTCCTCCTTATAGTGAATTTGCGCTTAAGACCAATTGTGCCGCAATAATATTTGCTGTTGTATGGCATGTCAAGGCTTTAATTGGCATTCCTTCCATCTTGTCGTGACACACTCTACAGACACAGATGGGGGAGTCGCTACAGGTCAGGCCCACTTGGAGCCTGACAAGTCTGGCGCATCACGCCCTCCTTTGTCAAACTCAGAACGGGCCCTTCGCAAGGTTCATGACGCATAATCTGAGACCTAATCCCAATCCCTAAGCCTCAAAGCCTCTATACTGGCTGCCCCACTGCCGATAATATACAAATGGATGTGACCGATAATAGACTTGAACAAAGATATTTGCGAATCGGCTCAGGAGTTTTCAATCTGGAGGGATTGGATGTTGAGCGCGTGGTGAGAATTCGGAAACAACGACCGGAGAAGATAGTCTGAGATAACTTGTGAGCAAGAGAAAAACCTTGACAAACGTCTGAACATTTGCTATCCTGTTTATGATTATTAGGTTAGTAAGCCAAGTTGACGTTCCTATCTGTTACTGTTCTTGCTTGCTAAGGAGTGCCTTAGTCAGGCGGTTGGCTTGTGGAAAGTGGCAATCCTGCCCGGTTTGCCAGCGAGTCAATTGTGGCTGAGTTGTTGCTCTGGATAATGCTCAACAGATTTCGACACGTAAGAATTTGGAATGAGATTAACAGAAGTGTTTGACCCCTTAGTTGTGGGAAGGAGGGATTTCACGGGAAGACATCTGATTTGTGAATTTCTTTCACATCAGTTCGAAGCAGATTAGTAATCTTTTGACCCGTTTTGTCGTATGTGCGGCAAAGCCCAAAGCTACCGTATTGAGAGGAGCGAGAAATGCCAAGAAAGACTTTAATTCTCTTTGTTCTCTCCGCATTCATCTTGACCGTAATGGTCAGTTCAGCGCTCGCAGGAGTGAAATCCGAGAAGCAGCGCGTAAGTAAGTTGATCACCGGCTTTGAAGAGAGTAACGGAGAGTTCGTTCATAGCGCCTATTATGGTCCGTCCGCTTCACCTGGCCGGACAATGGGTACTACATATTATGATTACCAGCATAACGGTTCCATGGGGCGACAGGTATCCTACATGCCAGGTACCCAGTGGCTGCATTTCGTCTGGATGAAGGGGCATTCACCTACGTCCGATACTGCTCGGAAGATCGCGTACAACGCACTGAATCTTCAAGTCAACGCCTGGGCGCACAATTTCGGAGCGGAGGGCGGTAAGATATTTCCAGAGGGTCTTCCCGGCGAAGACATCGGTGGTTATACGGGTTGTGACGTCAGGTCGGACGGTGGAGTCGTTATAGCTTATCACGGCGGTCCCGATGAGACGAATTACGGCTCGCGCGCAGGTTATGATACATACATACCGAACGCTTACATTGTTTTCGGAGCCGCGCCTTTACCACCGAACTGTGAAAACGTAATCACCGGTAAGTATGAAATCGACAGCAAGTACATTTGGCCGATTGTGGACTGGTCGGATTCATCCGGCACAAGCATCATCCATATGATTGCTATGGAATCTCAACAGGTCGTCGAGAACATTCAATCCATGATCTACTACCGTCAGGAAGCCAATGGCTCCTGGGGGACCTGCGGTAATTTCATTGATTCCATCTACAGCTTAACCCCTGTGGTTCGTGTAGACCCCACCGACCACAGTCACATGGCCATAGTCTACGGTAAGCCAATCTACTACGATGGTGATCCTAACGACCCATGCGGCTGGACGCAGTGGCAGAACGATGTCGTCTACGTCGAGTCTTTCGACTATGGCAAGAGCTGGAGCGGCATTATAAACGTCACCGATTACAGCGAGGGTGGAACGGTAGACATCAGCACTCTGGTCAATGGCCTTTGCTACACCGACCTCAGCGCCATGTTCGACACTGGCGGCAAGCTGCACATTGTGTGGAACACTGCCATGCGCAACGTAGCCGGTGGCGAGGGCTGTGACCCTGATCCGGCCACGTCCAGAATCTGGCACTGGGATGACGGCCTCGGCGCATGCATCACGATCGTCTATGATGCGGCCACTCCGAGTAGAGACTTGGATCCGGGTGCGTTCAACCTGTCGGCCTCCAAGCCGAACATATCAGAGTGTGACGACAAGTTCTATGTTTCGTTCACCAGATTCGGCGCTTTGGCCGACGGCGACTATAACCTGGATAATTCTGAGGGCGGCCAGGCGAACGGTGAGATATTCCTGACCGGTTCCACGAACGGTGGCGTCACCTGGGGTGAGGCGATCAACCTGACAAACTCGCCGACGCCCGACTGCCTTTCGGGAGAATGCGATAGTGACCACTGGTCGTCCATGGCAATGTACTCGAGCGACTCGGTCCACATTCAGTACATCAATGACACAGACGCCGGCGGCAGCGTCCAGGGTGAGGGCGCCGTGACCGAAAGCCCGGTTAAATACCTCTCGCACCCCTGCTTCATTCCGGAGGGGTATTGTAAAGTTGGGCACACTCCCACCTCGATCGGTTACCCGATGCATATCGCGCCGGACGACTTGTCGACTGGCTGTACAGCGAGCACCGACACAACGTTTATTATTATGCTGACCAACACCGGCAACGAGGACACAGACTATGCCATCTCCGAGTCCTCCGACCCCGACAACATCATAACTGAGATCAGTACTTCTTCAGGCCCTTTGCCAGCAGGCTGCGGCAACACGGTCGAAATCGAGATTACGCTCGGTCCGGTCGCTGATTCAGGAGTCTATTACGCTGACATCACTATCGCAACATGCACAGGACGGGATATTGTGACTATCCCCGTGCAGTTGTACGTTCAGTGTAAATTCTTCGTCCCCGAGAAAAAGATTCTCGAGACCAATTGCTGGGCGGTCGCCGTCTGGAATGTTCCGAGAGCCGGACTCGCTCAGAGAGGTGATGAAGGCAACATGTGGTGGGAAAGCGTCGATGAGTACTTCATGTACGACAACGGTCTGATCCTTACCTACGCAGACGATCACTCGAACACTACATTTTCCGTGTTCGACGGCTCAAATTCAGATCGCGAATTCCGCGCACTCAGTTTGTGTAGCACATACACAGCAGCTACTTATCAGTACGCTTACGGTGTGTTTACGACACAGGATACTGCGATCACAGGCGAGGTTGAGTTCTACATCCCGACTAATTCCGATACGTGCGTCCTGATTGAACGCATCAAAGTCACCAACAAATCTGATGCTCAGATCACGATTCATATAGGCGAAGGCATCGACTGGGATATCCCGGCGAGCGATCAGAACCACGGAAATATCGACGAGAGCAGAAACATGGTGTACCAGTATGGCGTCGATCCGGATTACGCAAGCTACCACGGCGGCGCTTCGATATGGCACGACATACCTGGTGCTGCGATTATGCAGAATGATATCTGGGTATATCCGAACAGCGGTTATGATCCGGAAGAAATCGGCGACTTCCTTGCAACGCACACGGGCTTTGTGAACTGGGAGAACGCAGATCCGGATTCCGCTGAAGATCTGAACTGTGCCTATGTGATTGCTCGGAACGTAGTTCTTGATGTGGATTCCTCCTACTTCTTCTGCAAAGTCAAGGCCTCGTCCATTACCGGCCTTACTGACCTGCAGGATCAGATCGACATGGGCATGGCATGGATCGAAAGACACGAGATCGAATGCCAATGCGGTAGCAGCGGCCCCGACTGCGTGGCTGGCGATGCTAACGGTTCTGGTGGTGTCGATATCGATGACGTAGTCTATCTGATCAACTACATCTTCGGTGGCGGACCTCCGCCTGTGCAGGATAATTGCTGCGGCGACGCAAATGGTTCTGGTGGCGTCGACATCGATGACGTAGTCTATCTGATTAACTACATCTTTGGTGGAGGGCCCCCACCCATTGACATCTGTTAATTGATTTCGAATCAGGAAACAGATAAAAACCAAAAAGGAGCGGCCCTAACAGGCCGCTCCTTTTTTCTTATTGCTATGGATTACCTCAGGGTGAATATCCTGATCCGATTCCAACCGGGCAATCTGGGCCCGGCAGGAACTGCATCAGCCGGCTATTTGCTCGGAGTTCCTGGAACAGGAATGAAGAGTCTCATCTCGCAGGCGCCAAATTCCCGGGCTGGCTAAAGGAATCCCCCTTTTCCATACAACTGACGCGAGTTTATGGCTCGCCAAAGCTCATATCCATTGCCCAGACAGTCAGGCAAAAAAAGTAAATTTTTCGTTTGACAAATGTAAAAACAGTTATATATTACCATTGCTTCATTCCTCTTTTATCTTACCAATGCCCAATCCCCAGGGCGAATAGGACTGGATCTGGGGCCGGCTCGACCGGCCCCATTCTAATTGTAGTCAGGGCGGACAGCCTCTCTTTGCGCCGTTCTACCTCTGAGGAAAATCACAAATATATCCTTCAATCAAACAGCAGGCGCAAGTCCTGAAACGCCAATTACTTCACTCTGCCTGGAAAGCGAGACAAGAAAGAGAATCATCCAAGCGAGTCATCGCGTGCTGCATTGAGTAACAATATATTACTCTAACAAATAATAAATAGAATCGCTTATTGAAGTCAAGAGTGACAAATAGGGCAAGATTTGCCATGAAATAGGTATGGGAAATACTCACTCACGGCTCAACCCCTTAATACTCAGAGACTTGAGGTAGGTCACCAGGTTGGTCTTCGTCACGCTCAATCCGAGTTTGCTGCGAATGTGTTGTCGAAACTTGTGGACAGTGAGGACCGAGATATTCAGTGCCGCAGCAATCTGACCCGACTTCATACCTGCCCTTATCATTTCGCATACCTGTATCTCTCTCCGAGTCAATTGAGAGAATCTGGATTCGAGAGTTCTCACATATGGTGACGTCAGATCACTCAGTACCGATCGGAGCATCGCGAGATATACTTCAACCGGTTCGCCGAGCTTCTTACTCATTTCCTCCAGCATAGGGTAGACCATTCTCGTCATGTTTGCATAAATCTCCCGACCCGTCTCTCTGCGCTCCTCCTCAATATGCCCCAGAACCTCACGCAGCGCAATGTTCGTTTCCAAGAGCTGTTTCTGCTCTTTCTGAAGTTCTGTATATGCCTGCTGCAGTTCTTGCTCGAATCTTTTCCTTTCAGTAACATCAACCACTATTCCTCGTATGCCTAACGGCGATCCATCTCGTTCTATGGAACTCGAGTAGATTATGACGGGAACCTTGCTTCCGTCTTTCCGCACAAGATCGTATTCTTGTTCGACGTCAGCTTCATGCTCCATGAGTTCACGGATTCTTGTCCTGATCCTGTTGTGATCTTCAGGGTCGAAAAGATCGAGCACATTCACACCTTCGTCGAGATCATCACGGCTGTAACCGGTGAGCTTATATGCCTGCCGGTTCGCAAACGTGAAACGACCGTCACGATCAGTTTCGTACACGGTCAATGGCAACATGTCCGCCAGTTCGCGAAATCTCTCCTCGCTCTCCTTCAGCATCTGTTCAGCCTTCTTGCGCGCCGTCATATCTCTGCCGATGATCATGACAGATTCTTCGTCGCGATCACTTTCGACTGGCACGACTCTCGATTCCCACCACGTGGATTTAGCTCCATCAGGACCATAAGCTTGAATCTCGTAGGCTCCCGGTTCCCCGCTCCTGAAGACTCGATCCAGTGTTTTTCTTACGAGATCGTGATGCTCCGCGAGGACATAATCGAGTACATTCATCCCGATATATTCCTCAACGCTGTGATCGCTCACTGTACGGTTGAGTGACAGGATGGTACCGTCGGGAGCAACCGTGGCTATGACATCCGGGATATTCATTACCAGAGAACGCCACTTTTCTTCCCTGTCCTTCAGCGCTCCCTTCGCTTCTACGAGCTTGGTCATGTCTCTTGCAATTCCGAGAACCGCAACGATATCTCCTGATCTGACTCTGATCGGCGCCAGACTGGTACTGTATGACAATTCGCGACCCTCAAGCTTGGTCACGGTTTCAGTTGTTTTCAATTTACCTGTATCGAACACCTCCCGGATGTCTTTCATCTGGTAATCGGCGATGACGTCAGGAAATATATCCCACATCGTCTTGCCAACAAGATCGTCAACATCCCCCCCCAGTCGCTTTGCCGCAACCCTGTTCATAAACAAGAAAGTCCCATCGCGGTCGACCATGAAGATCGCTTCCCCAGCACTTTCCGTAAGAGTCCGGTACTGCTCTTCACTATCGATGAGTGCGATCTGGATCTGCTTTGAATCGTCCATATCGCCTGGTTCTGAAATCACACGTTCTACAACCTGTATTTCTACCAGAGAGAAAGCCTGGCCATCGTCATCGCTGGACGCAATAGTCCTGAAACCGAGCTTTCTGCCTGTCTCGTCCATCAGCCGGAGTTCGGAAGGACTTTTTTCCAGTAGTTCATTTCTGGAGCATCCGATCAAACTCTCAGCAGCGGGATTGCAATCGACTATCACGCTATCTGTGTCAATGACGAGCAAGGCTCTGTAGCTCGACTCAAACAGACGCTTGAAATCAATGGCAGGGTCTGGCATACGATGGGTAACCTCCCGATTCCAATTACATCAGTGACAGCATGCAGCTACTGACAGGTTTTCAGGCAGAATCTCGTCGCTTGACAAGATTCTGCTCGATGGATGCGTATGCATTATGGCTATGGATCGACTCCAGGTTTTCAGCCTCTACCGAAAACCAATCGATCCGATTGTCACTCGAAATCTTGAATGCGACATTCCGCACAATGTCTTCAACGAATGTAGGGTTGTCGTATGCATGCTCTGTTATGAACTTCTCGTCCTCTCGCTTGAGGAGAGTATAGATGTCGAACGAAGCGGACTCCTCCACTATGCCGATCAACTCCTCGAGCCAGACGAATTCATTCGTCAGAGCCGACAGTGTAACGATGGATCGCTGATTGTGCGCCCCCCGATCCGCCATCTCTTTGGAGCATGGACAGACCGATGTCAATGGCACACGCACGATGAGAGTCGGCAACAGCTTCAGGTCGGTTCCAAGCGAAGCTGCGATCGTACATCTGTAGTGCATTAATCCTTTAGAGCCAGTGACCGGTGCAGCTTTCATAATGAAGTAGGGAAATGTCATTTCGAGGTGCGCGGTGTCCGCTGACAGTTGTTTTCTTGTGTAACTCAGAATCTCATCGATCTTCCTTGGGTCGATCTCAGAATGATACCTGTTAAGTATCTCGACAAAGCGGGACATGCGTGTGCCTTTGAACTTCCGGGGAAGATCCACATAGAAGTTGATCTCCGCCGTTGTCTGCTGAGTCTCGTTCCGCATATCGCGCAGCACGATCGGATAGATGAGATTCTTGATACCGACTCTGTCGATATCGATATTTCTATGGTCGGGTGTCTCTCGTATGTCAATCATTTCGTCATGCGCCTGTTCAAGGAAACAGTAACTATGCACACATATTAGCATGTCTGTGCATGAAATGCAACAGTTCCGAGGTTTTTTTGGTGTTGACTATCCTGCAAATAGAGGTAGAATGGATGACATTCGATAAAGAGCACCAAGGAGATACAACCATGAAGACCATATTGACCCTGCTGCTAACTATTGTTCTGGCGTCACAGATGTCATACGCAGACACAGAAAATGAAATCCTCTATCCGCGACACCCGGCACTTTCGCCTGACGGGAGCACGATTGCTTTCTGTTACATGGGAGATATCTGGCTCGTGCCATCGCAGGGCGGCGTAGCAACGAGATTGACATTCCATGAAGCCGATGATATTCGTCCACAGTTCTCGCCCGATGGCGGCACGATTCTCTTTTCGTCCCGGAGATTCAACAACTACGACGTTTTCACGATACCTGCCACGGGTGGTGAGGCAAGACAGTTGACGGTTCATTCCGCCTCTGACATCGGGACAGGCTGGTTCCCGGATGGTGACAGCGTGCTCTTTTCATCAAAGCGCGATGGCTGGAGGGATGTATTCAAAGTCTCAATCGACGGCGGTACACCCATCAGGCTGACAGGTTATAGATACGAGCAGGAGTACTGTGCTCGGATGACTCCCGACCGAAAGCATCTTCTCTACAACACCGGCTCCGGCATGTCGCGATGGTGGAGGCGCGATCTGAAATCTTCCCGCAATGCCGACATCTTCCTGCTCGACAGGTCTAAAGATGAGTTCACGTCGATACGGCTCACCGATTATGAAAACCACGATGTCTGGCCGATCCTGAATACCGTCACTGATGAAATGTACTTTGTCTCGTGCAGGAGTGAATACGGCCAGATATTCAAGATCCCGATGACCGGCGGCCAACCTGTCCGTATCACAGACTTTAATGATGATGGCGTCCAATGGCTGAACTCGAATCCGCAGGGAACGCTACTCGTTTTCGAGCGAGACCTCGGTATTTGGCTACTTGATCCCGATCGAGGTCCTGCTGAACGAGTGCATATCAAGATTAAATCGGATGAACGCGAGAATCTCATCGAGATGAAATCGTTCGATAACAAGGTCGAATGGTTCTCGGTCTCCCCCGACGAGAAGAAAATCGCTACGATTGTTCATGGCGAGATATTCATCATTCCCGCCGGTGACCCGAAGATCGGCAGGAGAATCACTCACACCGCTGCAAGGGAGAGATTTGTCGTCTGGGGAGAGGACTCGAAGACTATCTACTATGCGTCCGATCGCAATGGCAACTACGATATATTCTCAGCCGATGTGACGACGGGAGTCGAGAAGCTGATATCGGGCGCCATTGAGGATGAAACCAAGCCGATCGTATCACCGGACGGGAAATACCTTGCGTTCTATCGCGGACTCGATAAGATCATTCGCTATGACATCGAAAAGGATAGCGACACTGTCTGGGTTGACGGCAGGTTCATCGACCTCGGAGTCGAACCGACGATTGAGTATCACTGGTCACCCGATTCCAGATGGCTCGCGTTCACGGCTGCCGGTCCGACATACGAATCCGACATATATATCTGCGATCTCGACGGCAATACGCACAATATCTCGAAATTCTCTGGATATAATTTCCGCCCCAGGTTCTCAGACGATGGTGATAATGTCTGCTTCACATCTTCCGTTGCCGACAGGCTCGAAACCTACAAGATCGATCTCGTCAGGCAGCCGGTGGAATTCATCGAGTCGTCGCTCGACAGCCTTTTCCTGAGTCTCGACGACGAAGAAGATGAAGACAAGGGAGAAAGCGATGAAGAATCGGATTCGGTAATCATCGATTTCAACGGCATAGATCAGCGTCGTTCCAAAGCATACAACCTCTCGGCGGCGAGCTACAACCCTGTCCTGACTTCGGACGGCGAGCGATATGTGTTCGTGTCATCGCTGCTGGGCAAACCGGAAATATGGACCGTCAACAGCGATGGAGAACCAAAGCTCAAACAACTCACTCACTCCGGCGGTAGTAAATCATATCTGACTGTAAGTTCAGACTCCGACACGATCTTTTTCCTCGAAAACGGCACGATCAGGAAAATCTCTGTCGACGGCGGAGAGATGACCACTCTCTCGTTTAAGGCCGACATGGAAATCGATCTCATCGCGAACAACCGGCAGAAGTTCGACGAAAGCTGGTCGATGCTCAACACGTATTTCTACGATTCGACATTCCACGGCACCGACTGGCTCGAAGCTAAGTTGAAATATGAGCCTGCGATGAGCCACGTCAGAACGATCCGCGATTTTAGCGACATCATGATGGAGATGATGGGCGAGCTCAGAGCATCCCACCTCGCTGTCTACCTGAATCCGCCATCGCCTGACAAACAAATTGAGACGGCATACATCGGCGTGGTGTTCGACTACGGTGAAATCGATCGCACCGGACATTTCCGCATCGAGCATGTCATACCGGAATCTCCGGCAGACATAGCCGGCATTCAAACAGGCGAATACATTATCAGCATGGCCGATGAGAAATTGACGCGCGATGCCAATTTCAACAAACTGCTCGCCGGCACTAAGGACAAGAGGCTCGCAATTGTCGTGGCCGACAAGCCGGGCGGCACCGAGAAAAAACTCTATGTCAAGCCGATCTCAGCGGGTGCGCAGGCTGATCTTGTATATGCGGACTGGGTAGAAGCCCGACGCAATGCTGTCGACAGCCTCTCAGGCGGCCGTCTCGCGTATCTCCACATACGCGCGATGTCAAGAAGCAAGCTCGATGTATTCAGGCAGGAACTGGTCTCCATCGCCGAATACAAAGACGGACTGATAATCGACGTGCGAAACAACTTCGGGGGCAATATCGCCGTGCATCTGCTCGGCATACTCGTCAAGACGCCGTACGTGCTGCGGGATTTTCGCGGTTTCCCGGCTACATCCGAGAACAAGATGCGATCCAAAGCTTATGAGAAACCGATGGCACTGCTTATCAATAACTATTCGGCCTCCAACTCGGAGATATTCGCGGAAGGATTCAGGAAGCTCGGACTCGGTAAAATAATCGGCGAACCGACAGCAGGCGCAGTGATCGGGACATCGTCGTATCAACTGATCGATGGAACCGGCATACGACGACCATCATGGGGCGCATACTCTGCCGAAATGGAGGACACCGAGATACATCCTCGCAAGCCGGATATTTTCGTCGAGAACTTGCCTGACGATTTCATGAACGGGAGAGATCCTCAACTCGTCCGGGCCGTCGATGAATTGCTGAAGGA
Organism: uncultured bacterium; assembly: GCA_965369655.1. GTDB lineage: Bacteria > Zixibacteria > MSB-5A5 > JAABVY01 > JAHJOQ01 > JAJRZO01. The sequence continues at coordinate 72,059 of CBDUQR010000010.1, forward strand.
ACTCGGTGATTGATCCGACGATGATTGATCGGATACATTTACCACATCATCATGGGTACAATCATACCGTCGCGGCTGTGAACAGGTGAAGCAATCTCAGCGGAACAGATTTGATGTAGCTGACTATTCCCGTTTTTTCGGCGAGTACGCTCGGACATCCCGGCGACAATCTTCTCGCATCCGCGTGCAATCCTGCCGATTGGAGAATCGAGAGTCTCATGCTCGCATGGTAATACCATACAGCACAGGGCAGATGCGCCTATCCCGAACACTTGCGGCAGCGGGCAGGCATAGAAGAGTATCCGGCCTCTGTCGATCAGGTCATCCTTGACGCTGATCGACCGCCTTGCAACCTCCACGATTCGCCTCCGCACAAACGAACTCGATTCGTGTACAGAGACAGAGACCTTGTGCAGACAACTGTACTGATCCTCGTACAGCCACCACCCGTCTGTCACGGCCATCAATCCTGCATCATCGAGTCGATGGCGAAGTTCGGCTACCATATCCGGCAAACCGAGGGCGGTTCTGTCGATCAGGCTGTCGGGATTCGCAGATTGGCTCATATTGTGACAGTCGGCAGATTGCGAGCGACCTGTATCATGCTTGTGACTCTTTCGGTACACTGGACCGAGTATTCCGGAATCGACATAGGTAGGCTCTCGCAAGCTTTCCCTGTCACACCACCGGGCGTACGG
>CBDUQR010000011.1:0-64925 GCA_965369655.1 uncultured bacterium
AATAGAATAAAACTCTATCTTCTCGATGTGTCCACTTAATCGGGGGAGGTTCAAACGGGGCAGACCATGAGGTCTGCCGCCCACAGCAGCAACAAGACAGAAGTGCAGCGTTGACATATAGAGACTTATAGAGTATTCTTCTGCAAGTAAGTGTTGTTTAGAACTATGTCAGCTACAAAAACAAAAATACCAAAGACCGGAACAAAAGCAGGAAACGACTTCTACAAATCTTGGCAAGAGATAAACCAGCTGCTGCATTTTGTGATTTCACTAGTAGGGCAAGTCGAGTTTGTAGCCAATACTGCCCATGAGGCGCTTATGGGCGGTTCCATGGATGAAGTTGAAGCAAAACGATTAGAAGACGATTGGGAAAGCAGGAAGGGAAATAGACCTATTGATGAGCTAGAGAGAAATCGCCAGCTTCTCTTAGAGATTGTCCTGGTTCGACATGTCGAGAATTATCTAAATTACCTGTCATCTCTTCTGTTCGAAATATTTGTGGCCAGACCTGAAACATTGAAGTCATCGGACAAGGTGGAACTATCTAAAGTGCTCGAACATGAGTCTATTGATTCGTTGATCAGGAGTCTTGCAGAACAAAAGGTCGAATCATTATCCTACTCATCCTTTGCAAAGCTCGCTGGTTATTTTGTCGACAGGTTTAATCTTCGTCTAGCTGATGATGAGCAGGCACCCGAATTTACAAAATTCGCTGAAATAAGAAACATCTCTGTACATAACAGGTGCATTATAAACAGTAGATATATATCCAGGTTGGGCGAAAGTGATCACTTAGCCGGAAAGAAAAAGCTGTTATCCATAGAAGATATATACAAACTCGTGCCATTGCTCTTGGATATGGTAAAGAGTTTAGATTCTAGTGCCAGAAAGAAGATGCGAATTAAGGGCGTTCGCTTTGCTGGTGACTAGTAGGTCGGAACCCTGCTATCTTGTTATCCAGACTCAATATCTCCGGCGCAGATGACATCAAAACGCATACAATATTGAGAAGTGGAAACGGCCGCCGGGGTCGTAGCCGGGATAGATAACTCTCTGGCCGTAGTCGAGACGCACCGGTCCGACAGGTGAGATATACTGTAAGCCTGCGCCGGTCGACACGAGCAGGTTGTCGAACTTGATGTATTGTACGTCTTCGTAGTTGTTGCCGATGTCGACAAACGCCGATCCCCACAGTTTCCAGAACAACGGTCGCCTGATTTCGTGGTTCGACTGGACAAACACTCGCCCACCCGCGAGGTTGCCCTCATCATCGCGCGGCCCGACATCGTTTGCCGAATAGCCTCTTATCGTTTTGCCGCCGCCGAGATAGAACCTGTCGACTGTCGGTACGTACGGGTCTCTGGCAGTGCCCTCCACCCATCCTGCGCGATAGTTCCATGCGTAGATATTCGAACCATAGAAATTCTGGTAGCGCGAGACACTCCCCGATGCTTTCACGAATTTGTTGTCGCCGCCGAGGAATCCACCGACATACTCAGTGTCGAACCTGATGAACGATCCGCGAATCGGCAGGAGCAGGTTGTTTCGCGTGTCCCGCTCGTACGAGAACAACAGCTTCCGCTTGACGCTTATGCCTTCTTCCTTCTTGAGTTGATCAAGCTGTTCGATTGGAATTCCAGTGATATTGATCTCCTCCCACTGCACTCCGCCCCATATCCGGCTGATCAGCGAGAGGTCGCGCGCCGTAGACAATCCGAAATTGATCCTCGATATCCGATAATTCTGCGTTTTGCTTCTGATCCCCGGTTCGACCGCGAATCGCACATTCAGCGGCATTCGTATCTTGAACAGCCACGGTTCCATGTATTCAAAGGCGAATCTCTCTTTGAGCACCCTCCATTCATCGGCGAATACAAGGAAACTCGAAAACATCTCAAACCTGACCTGCCGACCGCGCCCCGAGATATTCCGATTGCCGAATTCAAACGAGAGGTCCCACACGAGATCCTGCTCTTTATCCTGACCCGCTCCGGTCTTGATCTTCGCGAACTTCGGATTGCGCTCAATGACCTTCAGCCTGAAATCAGGCCTGACATCATACTCTTTCGCCCGGTCATCCGACTGCGGATTCAACAAGGTCAGGTCGACAAAACTCGCGAGCCCGGTCGAATAGACTCTCTGTCTGCTGTCGATAATCTTCTGACGGCTGTACAGATCGCCCGGCCTGAGAACCATCTCTCGAAGGAACGTGTCCGATCTGGTGAACTTAAGGCTGTCGACATGGACGTCACCGAACAGGGTCAGCGGTCCCCTTTCGATCACAAAGAGGACATCGACACTGTCAACCCCATCCACCGCTACAACCGAATCGCGGACCGTCGCATACGGATAGCCGGAATTAGCAAACACTGTCTTGATGTCAAATGTCAGTTGCATGACCTTGTAAGGATTCAGCGGATCTCCGCGCCTGAGCTTGATAATGTGACCGTACACGGAATTGGTAAACGATCCGAGATCGGTGGGCGAATATGCCTCTCTCACGAACAGGCGCGTTCCCTCATCGATCGCTATCCTGATGATCGCGGAGCTGTCATCTGCTACTGCGAATTCCTCGTCGATCCGAGCTTGTACAAAACCACTCGAACGATACAGGTAGTTCAGCGCCGCAAGATCGATTCGTTTTGCGTCCTTCCTGAGCCTTTGCTTCTTACTTAGTCTGATTGACTGCCAGAATCCGTTTTCTTTGGTACGAATCGATCTCTTGATTCTGTCGTCCGAAAAGAACTCGTTGCCTGTCACCTCGATCTTGCTGATAAGCGGCTTCTTGCTCAGCCATTTCTTCATAGGATCACGCTGTGCCGCAGCCGATCCACAGAGAATCAGCAAAGCGATTGCCATGAGTAATAGTGAGGTCAGGCGACGAATCATTCGAATTCCCAACTCAGGTTCAAATTAAGGCGATACAGATTCTCCCGGTCTCGCTGACCGGAAATGAATACATGCTTCGACAGTCTGTAGTCAAAGCCGACCTCCTCGGTCTTTCCGAAAGTCAATTGACTGGTTCCGTATATGTAGAGACGAGACGATGTGTAAAACCCGATGGTCAGTTCGCTTTCGAGAGGGTTGAGGCGGTGGCCGGAGCGAGACGGGCTGATTTCGAACGTCTCGACCCCCAGTTTGCGCGAGAAATATCTCGACGCCTGACTCGCCGCAATTCCGGCAGCGCCGAACGTCAGCCGATCCTCCCACGAAGATTCTCCAACGGCTTTAAGTGTATCTTCCGGAGCCGTGTCGGTGAAACCGGAGCGCACAGGATTCATGAAGAGCAGAGCTTCGTCTATCGTCAGTTCCGACCCCTCGCAGACGTCAATGTTCGGGTCGCTCAAAGTTCGGGTCAGACGCAGACAGATGTCGCTTATGCCGGTCGAATCTCTGACTGTAGTGGTCAGCTCGACGTCGAGCCGGGGATCGAATTCCTCGACATTGTCGAACACAATCGTGCCGCCCTGCCTGATCGTAAAAGTCCTGTTGAAATTGGTCATGTAGAACTTGCCGCGCATCGTTTCGAGCGTGCCGAGGAAATTCTCATTCATACCCTCGTCAAGAATGACCAGTTCTCCTCTCAACTCGACATCGGCATCCTCGTTTTTGATCCACAGATTCTGAGGGATCGTGATGCGTATGTTGTAGTCAATCGCATCGGTCGTATCGGCAGCTTCCAGCGCGTCCGTCTCAACGTCATCATAAAACGGTTCGCGATAGACAAACCTTGCAACCTCGACATCGCCCGAGACCATCGGCGGATCGGACCCGGTCACAGTAAGATTCAACTCATCGAGCATCATCTCGATATCACCAAGATCGTACTTCACCGGCAGGTCGTTTCCAGAAACAGAGAGATCGAAAGCCGGATGCGAAGGCTCGGTGAGATCGATCGAACCGGCGACCTCGAAATCTCCTGTATCCTTGTCGCGGCTAAGTTTTCCGACCAGTCTCGATATGACGAGTTCGCGGCGTTCGAGCGTGCCTTCGAATTCGATGTTGTCGAGCGGGTCCTCGACGTAGTAGAGCTTGCACTGTCCATGAGAGATATTGACCGCCCCGCTCAGTTCGGGATTGCCCGGCGTACCGGATGCAGTGACATCGAGTTCGAAGTTCCCTGTCATCCATTCGACGTCATCAAACAACTCCTCCACAAAATTAAAATTCGTGCCGGAAATTGTTAGTGTAATATTCACAGGTCTGTCATCCAATATTCTCGACTCCCTTGATTCCATCGCAAGGTCGATTGGTAAGAAACCTTGTAGCGTAGACAAATTCTGCTCTCCCTGAAGTCGGAAATCGTCGAGCATTAGCACGCTATCAACATAAGATATTCCGCCGGTCAAGCTCCCAACAGGCTCTCCACGAAAAGCTGCATCATCTACTATCAACTCGAACCCGAATCGGGGAGCGCTAAGTTCTCCGGCGATCCGGCCACCTCCCGAGAGTCTGCCTGCCAAATCGCGCTGATCGTAGAAGTATGGCAACCATGTCCCGATTTGAATGGACTGATATGACAGGTCATAATTGATACCGCCATCGTATGAGTAGCGTCCATCGATCCGCACCATTTCGTCTCTACTGGCAAGACGGGAATCTTCGATAGTAACACCGCTGTCGTCAAACACAACGATGATCTCCTCCTGATTGACGATTGTCTCGCTGTCGATCTCTGCGATAATATCGCTGAGCGTCAGCGTCATGGCCTCCTCACCCAGTTCCAATCGACCATTTAATTCGACATCAAATGGGAATACTTCGATCATCGCCGGACCTATCTCGACAAGTCCTGGCTCGATTTCGAGCGAAGCGTGCAGGGATTGTCCGGGAAGACCGGCGTATTCCATCGGACCGGAGAATACTTCAGCTCCACCGTCAGGCTCGCTGAAGAACCGTCGTATATCTATCAGAGTGAAGAAGTCTTTCGAGTAGAAATCGTAGATATGAACCGAATCCGAACTAAAAGATCCGGTCACGTTTGGATCCGCAGTCGGACCGGTGATATTGAAATCAGCCGTGCCGACCCCGCCAATATCCGCCAGAAATATATCTCCCCTGAACTCGTCAATCGCCCGCAAATCCGCCTGTCCCTCGATGTCAATCGTCCCGGCGTACTCGAGCCTGCCCCCTATAGACACCGTTGTCGACTTGTAGAACATGTCGAACGGATACGCGAAGATAATCGAATCCTGAGTGACGCGGCATTTTCCAGTGATCGAATCTGCTACGTATGATTTCAGACGACTCCATCCGAGTCTGGCATCCAAATCTATCACCATGTTCTCACGCTTGAGTCCCCGACCCTGCATCACGACATCACCGGTGAAATCCGTATCGAATCCTGTCTCTGTGACGCTGCTGAGATCGAAACCCCGGACCTGACCGGCGAAATCATATGTGACAGGTTTATCAGAGATGTCCAGATGTCCGTTTCCGCTGATGTGTCCGCCGAACATCCCGCCTCTGAGTGAGCTGCACGCGATTCGTTTCCGGGAATAGGATGCCTCGAGTGCAACATCATCCAGCAGCCACTCGAGAAATGTCCCCGACACCGTGAGTCCCGCATCCAGCGTATCGTTACTGTAGTCAGCGCCTCCCCAGATCGTGACTCGACCGAAAATCCCGACGCCGGAAACCCGCGAAATCTCGGACAGGGAAACGACAGACGAATCGATTATCGCTGACACCTCAGTCCGGTCACCCAGTCTGACCTCGGCGTCAAGACTGAGAGCAGACGAATCCGTCACTACCCTGATGTCTTCGAGGGCGAGAAGTGAATCGACCATCGTCACCGTACCGCAGAGTTGCTTGAACTTGATCGACTCTCGCGGCAGTACCAGCGACATAGTATCAAGATCGAGTTGGAGCCTGGAGCCTGCCTTCGACACACCGCAAAGAATGTCGAGGTTGTCGATTTCGAGCGGGCGACGAGAATCGGCAATCGAAATTGACGAGTGTACAATAAGAAGTCGCTTCACGACGAAGTCCAGGGCCGACTCACTGCCATCGTCGTCCTGTCCGAAATCCGGCAGCCGAAGCGTACCGTCCGGATTTCGCTTGATGCTAAGATTTAGGCTGTCGACCAGGACGCTCTCGAACATCCAGCGCCTGTGAAGAATATCCGATATGTCGTATCGAACATCCAGGTATTTTACGGTCGCTATTCTGTCGGACTCAGTATCGCCGCCAAAACGAACCTCGATGTCGGTGACATAGAATCCAGATAGAATGGAACCACCGATGTCGCCGAGACTGACCTTGACACCGTACTTCTGCTCCAGCGCAAGTTCGAGGAACTCGTTGACCCTTCGCTCAACAAAGTTGGTCTTTGTTACAATCAGAAGCGTTACAGCAATGGCCAGCAGGAAGACAAGTATCACTCCGAGCGGTATTTTGAACCTCTTACGCATCTCTGCCAACCTTCTGAGAAACTCGCGCGAGGATTCCGGTCGCCTCTTCGAGCCTGTCAGGGTGTCCCACGCCATCCAGCGCCAGCAGCATCTCACGTATCATCTCGACTGTTGCTCCTGTGTGGACAGCACCAATCATGTGAGAATGCAACTGTACGAAGTCCCCGGTAACCGCCAGCGCAGCGCATGTGCAAAGCTCTCGCAGTTCAGGCGGGACGCCGTCGCGTGAAAGAACCTTGCCATACCCTTCCCATATCATCCAGTCATCGAGATCGGGCGACAGAGTTGAAATCTTTTGTCGCAACGCCTCGTAGTTGCCGCCGTATACGACACGGCAAAGCTCCTCTCCCCTCTTGCGCCACTTGTCCGCAGACCGGCCACTCAATTCGGCACGTTCCGGAGGTTTGAATCGGGGATAACGCTCTTTGAGCAGCCTCAATCCCTCTATCGCCTTTGGATAGCCGAGAAAAAGATAGCTCTGAAGGATAATCTCATAAAGCTCAAGCGCTTTCAAACGCAGCTTCTTAGAATCGTCAAGCAGGGCGCGCACTGATTCATAATCGCCGCGAGCGAGATTGGCGACGATCAGGATCATAAGCTTCCAGGCGGATGACAACCGATTCCTGTCAGCCTCAGTCGTTGGCGTCATATGCAAACACAACCTTTAGTCTCAGGCAGCACAACAGCTTATATAACCGAGCATTCCTCCGGGTGTCAAGAAACAAGTGTCAGCATTGCCCTCGGGAATTCGGGTCCACAGAGTGCAGTGCTGACTTGTTGCGGCTTGGACGCATCTGTGAATATGGGAGCAAACACAATGCCCATCATACGATAATTTTCAGAGATCACTTGACATTATTCAACTTTTCTGTTATTTTATTATAGAATAGAGTGAGGCCCGATCCTGACGACGACTTTGACGCTGACCGCAACAGTCTTCAATCGGCAACCACAGCTTCGCGACAGTTCTCGGATGATCGCGGTCCAGATTCGATTCCTACGAGGCCGATCGATCTCGACGAAAGGAGTGTCCCATGTCTGCCAAGACCGCCCACAAGGATGTCGGACGGGAAACCCGGGGACGGTATATCTCCAGTGTTGATAGTATTCCGCAGTTGTCTCGGGCTGAAAAGTCTGAACTCATGGAAGTTGCAGCCAGATTCCCGTTCAGAGCTAACGAATACTACCTCAGCCTTATCGACTGGGATGATCCCGACGACCCAATCAGGAAAATCATTATCCCGCATCCTAACGAACTCCGAAGCTGGGGGAATATAGACGTCTCAGATGAGGAATCAATCACGGTAACCAGGGGTCTGCAGCACAAATATGCTTCTACAGTTCTGTTGCTGGTGACCGAGATATGCGGCGGTTATTGTCGATTCTGTTTTCGCAAAAGGCTGTTCATGAACGACAACCGGGAAGCCGGGTTTGACCTCGACGAGGCAGTCGATTACATCTCGAATCATCCGGAAGTCAGCAACGTCCTGATTACCGGTGGCGATCCGCTGGTATTCTCGACATCGAAGCTCGAAACTATCATCTCTGCGATATCCAAAATCGAACATGTCAGGATCATCCGCATCGGGACCAAGATACCTGCTTTCGACCCATTCAGGATCATCGATGATCCGAGCCTGCCGGAGATGCTGAGAAAGTACTCTCTGCCGGGAAGACGAATCCACCTCATGTGCCATTTCGACCATCCGAATGAGTTGACTGACACCAGCCGTGAGGGGATCAAGCTCATGCAGCAGGCGGGTTTGATCTGCGTAAACCAGAGCCCGATCAGCAAAGGTATATCCGATGATCCTGCGGTCATGGCCCAGTTGTGGAACGAGTTGTCGTACATGGGCATCCCACAATACTACGTATTTCAGAATCGCCCAACAGTAGGGAATGAACTGTTCCACATACCACTTGTAAAAGCCTATTTCAGCATCGAAGAGGCCAGAAGACGCTGTTCAGGCCTTGCAAAACGGGCGAAATACGTCATGTCGCATTCGACCGGCAAAATTGAGATACTCGGCGTCGATGGAAATTACATCTACATGAAGTACCATCGAGCCAAATTCAGCAGGGATGAGCAGCGGTTTTTCGTCTGCCACCGCGATGATGACGCCTACTGGCTCGATCAACTCGAAATGATCGACTCCATGCAGAGGACAGGATAGCTGAAGATCATTTCCAATCCCGCATAGCCTATTTAGAATATATATATGCAGGCGTTGCTTCCGCTATCATCGCGAGGAGCGACAGCGACGTGACGATCTCAGTTGTCAGTCCTGCTTGCGCATCGCTCTCGTCACATTGGCGAAGGGGATGTTAAAGAACCCCCTTACAAGTGCTCGCGGGGGCTGTGCCCCTGCGGATTCTGTGCTGTATCTACTTGCTGTGCAGTAAGCTGAGAACACAGCGGCACAGCCACTGTGTGCACACAACGATGTGACGAGACTTTTTCAACAAGCCTGCAGGTAAGGGTCCAGGCAAGTTTTTCAAGTCTGTAACATTTACGCTTTCTGAAACTGGTTCTGGATTCCCGCCTTCGCGGGAATGACGACGGCTGGTAACTGACTGGCATGCATTAGATTGCCACGCTCCATGTGGTAGCTTGAAAAGACGGATCGGGCGGAAATTACTTCTTGCCCCTACTGCGGTTCAGTTCCCTTTCGAGATATTCCAACTCTTTCATCTGTCGGCGCAGTTCGAGTCTCAGCGCGGTGATCCTCGCCTGCATCTGCCGTCGGTAATCATCCTCTCCCATGAGTTGCTGAATAGGAATCTCCCGGATGTTGGCTGCGCTGTCGATGGGCATGCCCATCTGATCGACTTGACCGATGATATTCATCGCCTCCACTGACGAAAGCTGGACGGCGATACTGATATTCCGCCCCCCTCTCATCACAGAGAGGTTGACGACGTCTCCCTTCCTGCCGGTGGCGATGAGCTTCCGAAGCTGGTTAGAGTTCACCACCCGGCGTCCGAGGTACTGGGTGAGAATATCACCAGAGCGAATACCCGCTTTCCACGCGGGTGAGTCCTTCATCACTTCGGAAATTATCACGCCGTGCCTGACATTAAACGCTCTTGCCGCCCACGCCGGATCCATGTCCTCCGGCCTGATACCGAGAAATCCCTTTCCTCTTCGCTCGCCCTCGATAAGGCGTGTCGCCGACTCGCTGACATCTGAGGATGAGATCGCAATGATAACGCCTGTGCTCGGGAGCTCCATCTCTGCTCCGGTGAAATCGATAGCCGATGTTCCCAATGAAGATTCCCTGACCAGCCGGACATGGCCGAGGGTCACCGGCTCAGTCAGTTTTGCAGAGATCAGGCCGACCATCCGGCCATCCACATCGACGACCGGTCCGCCTGAAAAGCCGGGAGCGAGATTGGCGGAAACCTGAAGGCTGCCGTTGCTCCTGTAACCGACTGCAACCGCGAGATTCGCAGCGTTGGGAATCCCGAATGAGTTTCCAACTGCAAAGAGTATCGATCCTGCAGCGACCGGATCGGATGTTCTCAGAGGGAGAGGAGAAAGTTGATTTGGAGCTATCTGCAACAGCGCAATATCCCGGTCCGGGTCTATCCCACTTATGATCGCCTTGAACTTGCGTCCATCTCGAGCAAATACTTCGAAATCACTCCCGCCGCGAATCACATGGCCGGTTGTCAGGATATGCCCGTTCGTGTCATACACGACGCCGGTCCCGATCTGAGTATCAATCAAATCAGGATTAAACGGGAACAGACCGCTGGTCGGAGAACCGACCTTGCGATAGGTGTGGATTGTCACTACCGAGGACTGAACGCGATGCAGCAGATCCCTGATCTCCCGATCGAATTCCTTCAATGTCTCAGCACTGAGATCTGAATAGATAAGAAGTAGAGTTATGAGAAAGAAAAACGAGACTCTGCGATATGTTGCTTTGGGAGCGGGCATTCATTCTCCCCCACTCCCCGGATCAGAATGTAGCGTCTTTGATGAGCTTGTTCGTGGGCGACACCGTCGGAAGCACATAGTGCCTCATACTGCCGCTCCGGTTAACATTTCTGAGCATAGGGCTGTAATATCCATATGCCCCGAAGTCGCGCTTCTGCTGCCTGCTGAGTTGCTCAAAGAATCCGACATTGCGAGTTGTTGCCATCGAGTCAAACGATGCGTGGTCGAGGGCAAATCCTCTGAGAGCAGGGCGATACTCACCGGTGGAATGATAGCGATCAACAGTTCCACCCGGATTCTCCGCACTCATGGGCGCGAAAGCTGGAGTCGTTTCGACCGTGCCACCGGGAACCAGGAATGTCAATGTCAGCACCATCGCGCCGACCACACCAACAGCCGGGGCGAACAACCTGCCCCAGTAAGAAAGTCCGCTGGGCGCTTTCCTGGGAAGATGCGCGGTCCGGACACGCTCACCGTTTGGAGCGTTATGGATTCTCTCGAACAGGCGCATGTTGAAATCGTCGGAGAGTTTGCGCTCCGGCAGATGAAGCAGAGCCTGGTTTATCTGGCCTACGGATGCTTCCTGTTTCCGACAGGCGGGGCATTCTTCGAGATGTTGGGCGAGCCTCTCTCTCAGACTGTGCGAAAGCTCACCCTTAGAATAGGCCGAGAGTAAAGATCGAGCCTTTCGACAGTTCATACAACTCCTCCATATTCGGTTTCAACATGTTGCGAAGCATGTTGCGGGCACGGTTCACGCGAGACTTGACAGTCCCGAGCGGAACCGACAGTATCTGGGCTATCTCCTCATAAGAGAGTTGATCCAGGTCACGCAGGATGAACGCCTGACGATACTTCACCGGCAGCTTCGTCACGGCCTTATCCAGTATCTCTCTCAGTTTGGAGCTATTATCGACCTTTTCTTCAGGAGCCTTCAGTCTGTTCGAGAAATCAGCGATATCGAGAAACTGAACGCGTTTGCGGCGTCTTAGCTCATTCCGGGCAAGGTTGAGCGCTATCGTATAAATCCATGTCGAAACCGCGTATCGAAAATCGAATGACATCTTATGCAGATGAACGCGAATGAATGTCTCCTGAACAATATCTTCGGCAGTCTCAGAGGAATTCAGCATGCGCACGATCACATTGTAAAGACGATTCTTGTATCGATCGACCAACGCGTTGAACGAGACCATGTCCCCCTTCTGGATCGCCTTCATCAACTCGTAATCGGGCATTTTATCGCGTTGCAGCAAATTCTTTCCCTTCGATCTTTTCTTCATCATGGTATACACTACCTCCACCTACAGGTTCCACGAAACCTCTACCACCAGTATAACCAGCAACCGATGTGCCGCAAAGCAGAAACTGGATCAGATCAGAGCCTTCAGGACAAGGCCGGCGATCATAATTGAAAGCGGCCCAACAAGATAGATATAGACACGTGACAAGCGTGCTTTGAAGTAGCTCGCCGTAAGTACCAGACAAAAATGCAGCGGCGACAGCAGCACGCCCAAAAATCCAGCGGTGTAAGCTGTCGCGACCCTGAGCAGGTCCACATCGTCCGGTCGCAGGAATGGCAACAGCGCTGGGTACGCGAGCGATACGAACGCGGGTGTGGCTCCTGAGATCAGGCCGATCACGAAAGGCAGGAAGAGTATCACCCAGATCGGATCTATCCCCGCAGCGGTGATCTCGGCGGCGACCTGGTAAGCAGCATTGCTGTCAATCAGCACCTGCTTGAAGATCATCACTGCAAATACAAACGAAGTGTATTCGAGCGTCACCGATTGTTTCAGCCCTCGAATCATCACCGCACCTGAAAAGCGAGAAATGAGAATGAACAGCAGCAGCGACGCCGGAACAGACAGATAGAGATCAACTCCGCAGATCAGGCTGAGAAATACGGCCAGAAATATCGGCCAGAGCGCCATGAAAACCGCCCTGCCATTGTACACAATACCGTTCACAGATTCTGAAACCAGCTTCCCGAGCGGAATCAGAAGAAATGCGATTCCTCCGACGATCATCCCGATCGACATCGGCCACTGAGCGCCCACGACCGTCGAAGCATCGATTTCGAGTATGGATGCCGACAGTATGATCCCAGGATAGAGCGGCCAGATATACTCCAGCACATGACGGAACCAGTAGTTGATGGCAGCAAGTTTCCGCCGCGCAATGCCGGTCCTGCGCCCTGATTCATCGACAAGCGGCGCGGATAAAAGCGCTCCGCCCGGCATCGGCAAAAGCCCGATCAGTGCGGGCAGAATCGCCATCGAAGCCCTCTTGGAGTGCAACAGCGACTCGACCGCCCCGGTTAATCCCGATGCGAGTCCCGATTCTTTGAGCAATGAGCCAAGGAGCGTAACTGACATCAGTATCACGAATAGCTCCCACGTCTCACGAGCTGCAAAACCTTTCCAGATAGAATCTGTAAGCGGCCCGGGACTCATCGAGAAAATAAATCCGGCGATGACGCTCCCGATCGCTATCGAAAACCCTATCTTGATTTTCAGTCTGGTCAGGGTCAGGATGATCCCGAAGAGGAGTACAAGCTTGAGGCTGGCCATCTAAATCCCTTGCGTCAAAAGGCCGTAAGATATATCATTGCGCGAGTTGCGAGCAAGGGAAATACTGCGGGAACCATCCCGGAAAGGCGCTGTGCGATGGAGTTGATAGAAATAATCAGGCGACGAAGATCGATCAGAACATACGAGGACAAGAAAGTAGAAAGAGAGTTATTGGTGAGGGTCCTCGATGCGGGACGACTCGCGCCATCGGCAAGGAATCTTCAGGACTGGAAATTCATCGTCGTTCGAGATCTCGATATGCGGACCAAAGTCGCCCACGCATGCAAGAGCGAGGATTTCGTCAAAGAAGCGCCTGTAATCATAGCTGCGTGCGGCACCAAGCCGGAATACGTTATGAGCTGTGGACAGAAAGCCTACCCGATAGACGTATCGATTGCCCTGACCCACATGATGCTCCGCGCAGAAGATCTCGGTCTCGGAACCTGCTGGCTCGGCGCATTCAACGAGAAGAAAATCAAAGAGCTGCTCAGAGTCCCGAATGAAGTCAGGATCGTGGCGCTCCTCACTCTCGGCTATTCGAGATTCCAGCCGCAACTCAAGAGCCGCAAGTCTCTCGATGAAGTGATCTGCTACGACCGATGGAGGTAATCATTTTGTGCGCGGACACGCGCTGCGCCCAATAAATGTGCGTGGATTCCCATCCCCGTCACCGGCGAAAACAGACGCGAATACTGCCAACTCGCAACATTCACTCCTGCAACCGCTTCCACAGAGCGATTGATTTGCGTTACTATTTCCCCCAAGCGGGCGTTTGGCAGACAAGTTGCTTTAACAACGAGCGATGAAAGACTCAAGAGCAGGAGAGGCAAAGTTTTAATTGACTGTCCTTGTTAGTTCCAATAGGTTTTTACTGGAAGAATATAAGGACAGGAGGCACGGATGCCGGTAAAATCAATACTTCTGGTCGTTCTGATGATGATTTCAAGCGTTTCAGCACAAACTCGGCCCCCAGATGATAGGCCGATCACAGCCCCGGCGGGTTCCCTTCCACCGAGGATTCTGACGGATTGCCCGACGGCCGCTACTCTGCCGAGAGCCAGTTTCGACATCCATGTCCGCGACTTCTCGGGCGGCGGACTACTGGGTGCGATCAATGTCGGGCTGCACCAGCGTTTCATGCTCGGGGTATCGTATGGCGGTACTGCTGTATTAGGCGAATCAAAGGCAACCTGGCAGGACCACCCGGAGTTTGAGGTCAAGTACCAGATAATTTCAGAGACTTACACCGTCCCGGCGGTGAGTGTGGGCATCGCGTCACAGGGTTACGGACCATATCTCGCTGATTTCGACAGGTACACGTATAAGTCGAGGGGCTTCTATGCCGTCGTATCGAAAGCATATCAGACTTACACATGGGCAACCGGATTCCATGGCGGCATGAACTACAGCCTTGAACACACAGGCGATCACGATTCAAGTCCCAATTTCTTCTTCGGTTTCGACATGAACATCAACCAGGACGTCGCGATCATCGCCGAATACGACCTTGCTCTCAACGACGACAACGGGGATGCTTCTTTCGAGGACGACGAAGGAAATACCATGAATTACGGCGGCAAGGGCCGAGGGTATCTGAATGTCGGACTCAGATGGATATTCATGCAGCGACTCGAACTTGGAATCGATCTGAAGAACCTGTTCAATAACAGAAGAGATGTAAACCAGTTTTCGCGCGAACTGCGCATCAGCTATTACGAGTTTTTCTGATGGCGGGAGGTGAGCCGTGCAATTGAGAGCCTTTGTTCTTCGTTCCATAGCAGCGCTGATACTTCTCAGTGTGAGCGGTTGCTACACGGTATTCCGGACACAGACATTAGACGGCAGGATTCCTGCGGGAGTCTCAGAGCGCGAGCTTGATGAATCAAGCAGCGACATGGCGTTCGACACATACGAACACGAGCGCTGGAGATTCTATCTCTCCTGTCCCTGGTGGTACCAGTCAATCTGGTGCGAAAGTGATTACTACGACGATGGATATCAGGGCGACGAAGTTACTCTCGAAGAGGCGCCTCCGGCATATTCCCCGCCAATCGATGGGATAGGAATTCCGAGCCCGCCACCAGCATACGCCCCGCCTGTATATGCACCGGTAGCACCGGCGACTGGCACTGATGTCAAATACAAATCAGAAGAATCGAATCCTGATCCGCCTGAAAAAGACAGCAAGCCCAAGCCTCCTCACAAACCATCTCGAAGAACCAATGGAGGCGATCAATGAAAAATCTCAAGCATCTCGTACTTGCCGTAGCATCACTCATACTGATGATGACATCGACGGGATTATGCGATAACGCCCCGGCGATCGTGGAGAATTCCGCAGGCAACTTCTTCGGTATCGGTGCGCGTGGACTTGGCATGGGTGGCGCACAGATCGCAGCAGGTATGGACGGCACTGCGCTCGTTTACAATCCGGCGTTGCTCGCACGGATACGAAGGACGGAACTGCTGGCAGGGATGTCACACCAAAAGCTCTCCAACGATCAGAACACATTGGGCGGTACGTCAAGCGGATCGATATTTGACGGCAGATCGAAATCGTTTACGAGACTCAACGCCATCAACATCACAATTCCGGTACCGACCTACAGAGGCTCGGCTGTGATAGCGTTTGGAGTCAACAGAGTCATGTCATTCGATCACATATTTCAATCCGACCAGGACCTGTGTCCGGGATGGAGGAGAGATACCGAGATAGAGACTGGAGGAATTTACCTGTGGACTGCCGGCGGTGCAATGGACATCTCGCCTCGCGTATCGGTAGGTCTCTCGCTGAACCTGTATCACGGCGACGATGACTACACGTGGAACTTCTCAGTATCGGGTGGTGACGGTGTTGATTCTCCGTTCGATTCATCTCTGTATGTCAATGCGGGCTACACCGCAGTGTCGGCGAAGGCAGGACTTGTCGCCGCAGTCAACCGGAATCTCTCGATCGGCGCAGTTGTCGAATCACCGATTGCGTTTGAAATCGAAGGGGAGTACTCGTGGCAGGACTGGTACTATCCGGAGTATTACGAGTACGAATTGCGTCATCCATTCACAGTCGGTATCGGCGCCACGGCACGATTTGACAGGCTTCAACTGGCAGCCGATATTCACTATACCGACTGGACCCAAATGGAATACACGGAACATGAATACTACACTCTCGAAAACAGGCTCATCGGCGATTACTATCGCGACGTTGTGAAGCTCAACATCGGCGCAGAGTACTTACTGCCTCAATTCGGAGCCAAGCTCAGAGTCGGTTACATGTATGACCCGTTGCCGTTCGCTGATTTTCTCGTGAAGAACGAACGGGATTTCATCACATTCGGCGTTGGATTTCTGATCGACAGAGTGATGACACTCGATATAGCATACGTGAGAGGATCATACGAGTACACCCTTCCGGCACCGGATACGGATGGGTTTTTCGATCTTCGCACCGCGACGTTCGAGGAGTACACCAATAATCGAGTTTACGTAACTACAGCATTCAGGCTGTAGATATCCCTTCAAGGACACGGGCGGAATGGCGCAAACCTCTGCGTCGTTCCGCTCGTTACAGTTTGTTCTTATCCCACTGAGAGAGTATATAAGATACGAAATCGAGAACTTTCTCTTTTACCTTGCCTGCGTATACGGTACCTTTTTCGGCATCGAAGTCGGGACGCCCCTCTCCCCTGTCGTTGTAAATACCGATCGATCCCGGATACGGGTAGACGTCGGCGGCTGCCTGATGCTCGTAGACAAGGTCCTCTGAATAGTAGCTGCTGTCGGCCAGCGCCGGATCTATCGACATGACATATCCGGTCTCATCGCAACCGGCGTGCCCTCCCTCGCCGCCGTAGACTTCCTTTGTCACGTCGGCGCAGAGCATCCACCAGTGGATGACCGCGACTTTCATCTCAAGCTCGTGACAGGCTTCTACGGCCGCATTCTTAAGTGCTGAGTTGTTGCCGCCATGTCCGTTGAGGATTATTACGCGTCTGAATTTATGATACTTGAACGATTTGATCAGGTCGAACACGTACTCTTCGAGATGCTGAGCCGTGACAGTCAGCGACCCGGGATAACCGAGCAGGCTTTTCGTCACGCCGTACCAGACAGGCGGCGCCAGTATTATATCCAGCTTGTCGCAGACATGTTCGCCGATGTCGACCGGGATGAAACCATCGGTGCCGAGACACGCGGCGCCGTGCGCCTCTATCGTGCCGACTGGCAGGATGACAGCGTCCGTGACAGATGGCACCGTCTCTCGCACCTGTTGCCATAACATTCGTTCGAGTTTTCTCAGCATATCAACCGCCTGTGTTGAGGATCATTCGTGAAGATCCTTGAGAATCTGTTCGAGTACCTGCTCCGTGCGCATCGCCGACTTCTCATCGCCGACCATTCTGTATTGATTGATGTCGCGCACAAGGAACTCTAAGTCACCCGGCTGACGAAGATCGTACCACAGATCCAACTCATCGAATTTCAAACCATCTTCATTGCAGACGGTCGTCACCTGCCTGTAGACAACACCATCGTCCGACCAGTCGACTTTGTCGAAAAGCTCCGGCAATGGTTTGTTCATCGCAAAGAGATAGTAGCTTCCCTCGAGAGTTGGACCAATCACAAGATCAAATTTCGCAGCCCGTCTGAACGCGTTGGTGATTGTGCTCCGAGGAAGCGTCGGCGTGACACACCCGATCATCACAACCTGGTCATAGCCCTCATCAAACACACGCTTCGCCGCATTGTTGATCCGCTGTCCAACCGTATCACCGACAGATTCCACGAGTTTGAAACGCTCGGAGGTCAGCGCCTTCAGCCTCTTGCCGGTCACATTCTCCTTCAACCCGTCGACAATTCTTTCGACTATCTCGCCGGTCGGACCGGGAATATAGGAAATCCTGATGCAGACATTGTCAAGACCTACGCAGTTGACAATCGTATCCTCGAGAAACGCGCCGTACAACTCAGCCTTCTGCTCATCGGTGAGGCTGTTCGTAAGCATATCCTGAACGCGACTTCGATTCCTGTCTTCGAAGAAAATTATAAGAGCTTTCTTGTTTTTCCTGGTCGCCATTTTTCGCCCTCAGTTTTGTCAGGCGCAAATATAAAGAGTCGCAGTACAGATTTCAACACCTTTCAATACAGTCTAACAAAAAACGAGTAGAAGAATCAAGGCGAAGTATGAACACATCGCAGAAGTGAGTTGCTGCGTAAGAGCGTGTTGAAAAACCCATGAAGCTCAAAGGCTGCAACCGTCGTCATCACGAGGAGCGTAGCGACGTGGCGATCTCAGTTCATGCAACGGTGTGGTGTGGGCGGCAGATGTCCTCGTCTGCCCCATTGAGACCACAATTGCTGGAATGCGGCAGACCGGGAGGTCTGCCAGCCACGGGTGCTCATTTCACCTGCATGCGACATCACGTTCGTCACCCCTGCGAAGGCAGGGGTCCAGTCAAGTATTCAAGTCCGTACGATTTGCGTTTTTTGAATCTGGTTCTGGATTCCCGCCTGCGCAGGAATGACGCAGCATTCAACAGTCAGTTGATCTTTTTCATCTCGGCGATCATGTCCTCCGGTCCGACAACGCCACGGAGAGTCTTCCGGACTGTGCCATCAGAACCAAGCAACAATGTGGTGGGAAGTGAGAATTGCTTCAGGCCAAATCTGCTCTTGAAGTCTTTCGTGATCTCCGAATCCGATTTCTCGAGATGAATCTTGATTGGAACGAATCGTTCTGCTTCGGCGGCTACGTCCGGATTTCCGAAAGTCTTCTTGTCGAGCACCCTGCAGTTAGCACACCATGTAGCCCACGTATCGATCAGGACAGGCTTACCCTCCGCACGCGCTCGTGCAAGCCCGGCTTCGAGATCGGTCTGCCACGATATTAGTTCATGCTCCTCCCCACCGGCTGCGGAGCCTGAAACCGGCAGCCAGTTCGATGCGGGAGGGAGGATAAGACCACTCGATATGATTGTGCCGAGCAAAAGATATGTGCCCACGAGAAATGCGAGAATGCCGAGGAATTTCTTCAGGCGCAGGAACATGCCCGACTCGGGCGACAGTCGATCAAGTCCTCCACCAAAGACAGCGAACGCGAGCAGAAGAAGTCCGGTGAGAACAGCCGTCACTGTTGCGGGAATAATCGTACGCACGAAGTAGATCGCCATCAGCAACAGGACGAATCCAAAGAATTTCTTCACCGATTCCATCCACCCGCCAGCGCCCGGAAGGGAGCTTACCGCAGACGAGAACGTCCCGATGATCAGGAAGAGTGTTCCCAGCCCAAGTGCAAAGACAAACAGTACGAGAAACCCGAGGGCCGGTGATCCGCTCGTGGCCACATACAACAGTATGCCTGCAACGAACGGTCCTACACATGGCGAAACAACGAGTGCGGCCACGATTCCCAGGACGATCGATCCGACAACTCCGCCACCCCGCCCGGCTGAACCGAGCTTTGACTGGAGAGCAGCAGGCATCTGGAGATTGTACAGCCCGAACATCGACAGCGAGAACACGACGAACACAACCGCAATTCCGATAACGACCGGCGGACTCGACAGCCACGCCCCGAAGACTCCCCCCACAAGCGACACGATCAGTCCCATAATGCCGTACATGACCGCCATCGATCCGACATAGAAAAGTGAGAGCACGAATCCCTGCCAGAGGCTTCGCTCCCTGCCTGCGAACACGCTCACCGTGATCGGAATCATAGGATAGGTGCAGGGTGAGAACGAGAGCAGAAGACCGGTCACGAACGCAATACCGAGCGCAGCGAGGTATCCCCAGAATCCGTGCTTGTCGATAAGCCTCTGGAGATCGCTTTCGGCCTCATCGTCTGCGGGGATCGGTTCGTCAGGAACGTCTTCGACTGTCGCGCCCGATCCAAACAATTCGGTATGGATCGCATGACCCTTTGCCCCAACCGTCACATCGAGCACGAGTTCTTCTGTCTCAGGAGCGAGGCACGACTTGTCGTCACACGGCTGATAACTGAAGCGAATCGGGAGAGTATACTCGCCGTCAGCTAAGCTGCTATCAATATCTATCTTGAATCGCACTAACGTGCTGTCGCCAAAGACCGACATCCTCTCGTCCATCATGAGATCGGTCCCCGCCATCGGAAACACGATGCTGTGCGCCCTGATTCCTTCGATCGATTCGATTTTCAGATCGGCGGGAATCAGCCAGCCCTGGTACGGCCTGTCTGAATTGATATGCCAGCCAGGCGCCATAGTGACCAGCACGGCTGCATCATAAGTAGACCCGGCTTCAAGCGATGAAGTCGAGAGCAGCGGCATGAACGACACTACTTTCTCGGGAATCTCGGCAAATCCGCCGAAGAGATCATCGTCGGCAAATGCCAGCCCTCCGCCTGTCAACGATAGAGACACGGCGACGAATACTGCTACTAAAGTTGTCAGTACGATTCTCGAAAACATATCTGCAATTCCTCACTTCAATGATGCCAGTCAGGCACCAGTGTATGTCAAGCAATATACGCTGCCGATTGCGAATGCACCACGACAGCAGGCGCGACATCATTCTATCGCATTCAAGATGAATATAGCGAAATGAAACGGAAAGTCCCAGCGGATCACATCTTTTTGAGGCTCGTAAGCACTTCTGCAATCATCGCGCGCAAATCATCAGCGGTGAATTTGTCGAGCATCTTGTCCGCGAGTCTGTGCGCAACTTCCTTGACGAGAAGTCGCTCTGCAAGCGATAACCGCTCCGATTCCTTCATCGGCTTAGTCGTTACCGCACTGTCAGGCTCTGACTCTTCCTGGGTATCTGCATCGGGAGCATGACCGGGCAAATATACGCGCGAAGTCCCTGATTCCTTAACCCGGAAAGTCCCTGTCGTGGTTGTACCTGAATTCGGGAGCCCGGGTACAGCTCTGATTTTGGCGGCCTTCGAATCAGGTTCCGATGAAGATGGCTTGGCTGTGCCATCTTGAGAAGCGCTCGACGGATCAGAACCCAGATCCTTCTTCATCTCACGAATGAACCAACTGTAGTCGTGGGGATTCCCGACCTCCGGCTCCTCCAGCGGTCCCTCGAGACCATACTGATCATCTGAGAGACGAATGACGCCGCTCTCTCCTGCTTCAGGAGCGGCAGGCAATCCCGCTGCGTCGCTGTGATCGATCTCGTCTTTCACCTCGGTGGATGCATCAGCGATATCCGTCACCTGGTCGGTGGCAGGATCCAGGATGTCTTCAGCGAGGAATATCTCATCGACAGACTCCTCCCCGCTATCATCCTTAGGCTCTTCATCGGAGAACACCGACCCGAAATCGATCTCTTCATGTTCTTCATCGGTGAGATCGAGTTCCTGCGCGCTTATCACCGACTCAACGCTATCGTTCTCTTCCAACTCAATGCCGCCCGCATCTTCCAAGTCCAGGTCGAGCGCCTCGAAGGCTTTTTCGACCAGATCCTGAGGGCTGAACGGCTTGTTCAATGTGCTATCGGCCATTGAAGACAGGAGCTGACCCTGATTGACGATCTCCGAAGTCGAGAGCAGGAGAACTGTCTTGATTCGCCGGGTTCGACCCTCGCTCTTGATCTGCTTCGAGATGCTGTAGCCGTCAATTTCAGGCAGGGATGAGTTGATGAACGCCAGATCGGCGCCCGCAGTCCGAAGCAACTCCAATGCCTCCACACCATCCGAAGCGGAGATCACTTCGAAGCCCTTCTTTCTCAGAAGGTTCTCTGCGATTTCTCGAACAGTCTCAGACTGATCCGCGATGAGAATCTTTTTCGACATCACCTTCTCTTCTTCGACAGGTGGGATGATGCGCGTTCCAGAGTCTTCCGCTCTTTTTCCGTAAGGTTATTGATACCAACTTCATTGATCTTGTCAAGTATTCTATCCACATCATCCATCAGTTTATTCGATTCCACACGATTGTTCTCGACTTTACGACTTTTCTTGCGGAACCTGACACCCCTGATACCGGATTTCAGAGTCGAGACCGTACCGCCTCCCTTCATGTACAGGAACCCAAAGACAGCCCCGCCGAGATGGGTCCAGTGAGCAACATTGTCGCCTGAGTTCGCGAATGCAAAGAGCAGGTCCAGTCCGACGATGAACATCATAAGGTACTTGACCCTGACCGGAATGAGGAAATACAGGTAAACGCGTCGATCAGGCCAGAGAACAGCGAACGCCACCAGTACGCCCAGTACCGCGCCTGACGCGCCTATTACAGGAGTGTTCGAGAACGGCGTCACAATCACTGTGAATATCCCGGCGATGATACCTGTCATCAGGTAAAACTTCAGAAACTTCCGCGTCCCCCACAGCCGCTCGATCTCTGATCCGAACATCCAGAGCATCAGCATATTGAACAGGATATGCATAAGATTGCCGGGACTGTGAAGGAACATGTAGGTTCCAACCTGATAAACGAGCGGACCGGTCAGCACATCCGAGGGAGTCAGGCCGAACAAATCGATCAGATAGCGGGACTGGTCGAACATCTCCAGCACGAAGACCGCGAGATTGGCGATAAGCAGCCACTTGATTCCAGATGGTATTCTGCTACCTAATCCGACCCTGAACTGATTTGGCGTGTAATGTCTCATCTATACTTGTATCGACAAAGAGAAAAAGTTGTAAACACCTAAAGGGAAATATACGAAAAATCCACGGCAGGACAAACCAATTGTGCGCGAGCGCAAGGCGCGGCTACAGAATTCCCTGAGCCACGCGCATTATGCAGATACCCTGCAGCCATAGCGTCCCGGCAGCGATTGGCGGTACAAACTCGCTGCGATGAAAGACATCGACTATGTCTATCTTCTCAGGCATGTCTTTCAGCGTCGGGTACGATTTCTCACCGAGGATTTCGTCCTCCACCGGATTGACCGGGATGATCCCGAATCCCTTCGTCTGAAGGTATTTCGCCACCTGATATGATGCGCGTTCCGCTTTGCTCGAAAGGCCTACGACCGCTATGGTCTTCGATTCCCGCAGCAGTCGCGCAATCTCCTCACGAGATGGATTTGAGAACGCCATCGCCTATCCCAGTATTTTGCTTAAACGATCAACGAATACTTTCTTCGGCACTGCTCCGACGATCTGATCGACAACCTCGCCGTTCTTGAAGAAAAGCAGCGACGGAATGCTCATGATTCCATACTGGGTTGCAATCCTGGCGTTCGAGTCAACGTCGACCTTGGCAACCTTCAACTTGCCTGCATACTCTCTTCCGAGTTCTTCAACAATCGGTGATACCATCAAGCACGGTCTGCACCACTCCGCCCAGAAATCCACAAGTACTGGGACGTCCGACTTCAGAACTTCAGCGTCAAATGTGTCATCTGTTACTACCGTACCCATAGTTCCTCCTGCAAGTTATACACTAATTCAACATTCTATCCGCAATTAATCCAACCGGGATGGAACCGAACGAGAGCAGCCTGTCATGGAAAGCTCTCAGGTCGAAATCCCCGCCGGCTTTTTTCCGATATTCCTCCCTCAATTTCATCAGCTCGATCTTCCCGGTCAGATAGCTCATCGGCTGAGTCGGGCTCTGAGTATATCTTTTCACTTCCGATATCGCGCTGACCTCCTCGACTCTCACGATATCGACAAGCATCCTCACTGCTTCCTGAAAACCCATGTTCCCCCTGTGAAGTTCCACATCAATCACAACTCTGCATGCTCGCCAGAGTTGATGCTTGAGCATGAACAGCCTCGACTTGAGATCGTAGAACCCCTGCTCGTACATCATCTCCTCGCAGTACAACGCCCACCCCTCGATGAACACGTCCGATCCGAAAGCCTTTCTCGCCCGTGAATCGATCAGGTTGGAGCGAACGAGTTGTAGGTGATGCCCTGGATATCCCTCATGGATGGCTATCACAGTTATTGCCGGCTTCGGGTGTCCCATCAACTGCTCGCGCTGCTGCTCAGGCGGAAAATCCGTGTTGATTGGCGTCACCCAGAATGTACCGGTCTGGCCACCCTCAAACGCCGCCGGAACCACATATCCCGCGTAAGGAAGCCTGCTTCTACGGGACTCAGGAGTCTCGTCGAATTCCAGCTTCTCCCCGTCGGGAATCGATACAATCTCTTTCTCTATGATAAATCTGCGTGCGCGTTCAGCCTCCCGCCGGTAATAGTCGACAAGATTCTCAGCCGACGGAGTATCAGTCTTGAACTCGTCGATGAGTTCCTTCCAGTCTTTGCCCGGTTCGATCTCCTCCGCCGCTTGTCTCAACTCCTCCAGCGTCGACTCGATATATTCGCGCCCGACCTCAACCAACTCATCAGACGTGTAAGAAAGCATGTAATCATGCTTGAGCAGGTAATCGAACATGTCTTCACCGAGGCAGAACTCGCCATCCGACTTAGGCAGGATTCTATCACGCAGAAATCGGTTATAGATTTCGAGAGAAGCCGCTGCGGCATCGCATGCGGATCGTATGTCACCGCTGATCGATGGGACCTCGGCAGCCATCATCGGGATCATTGAAGTGTAGAATCCCATTCCGGCCTGAGTGACCTCCATGCCGAGCCTCGTCCAGATTTCCGGGATTCCCGACGCCTCGGTCAGATTCGCCATTCCCTCATCAATGAGGCGCGGAATCTGGTGAAGGCGTTTGAGCGCGGATTCCATCCTCTCTTCGAGCGGAGCGAAATCGCGCATCAGAAGCGAATAGATCGACCACTCGCAGAGATCAGGATACACAGTTGCGTCGCGGTCAGGCTGACGATACTCCCTCTCGAATTTCACTGTCGCATCGAGGTGATTCCTGACCAGTCTCAGATCAAGAAGCTCATCGTCATCAAGCTGATCGGATGAAGCCTCCAGCTTTTCGAGGTCGGAGACAAACCCCTCGAACCGAGAGAGAGTCTCTTTTCGGCTGTCAGGATCGAGTTTTTCGAGATCGCAGTCGTAATCATGGATACCGACCATGGTTGCCCGAGTCGGCCTGGTCGAGTACCAGAAGTTGAGTATCTCGTCTATTTTGTCACGGAATTGCAGGTTCATCGGTACCGTTTTGTAGTTATATCACCTCTGGTGAACGACCGGCCACAAGGATCAGTTATCAGTACCCTTAGAATGATACGGCACTATTGACACTCCACTGTATGTCCGGTTAGGAAATCCTCACATGAATTTCCTTCTCTTAAATGCTTTGACATCATCTACCGTTAAGTCGAACCATTCACCACGTTTTCTTTTCTTCTCGAATCTTTTATGCCAATAAGCTTCTATCCCACTTGGATCATCTGTTTTGATTTTGTGTACTATGGTTAGTTTTTCGGGTAACTTGATTCCAATTTCGTATTTTCTTTTTTCTACCGTGGTACTTCTTCCCAATTTATAATAGCGTCCGGATTTCATCAGATAAACATAACTAACAGTAAAAGAATCCTTTTCACTAACCTCAAGTTCTTGTTTTTTGATTTTGGCTATAGGCTCACAAATTCTAATTACGTCATCAAAACCATTACGTGTCTTACAATAGTCAATCACCTTTTGAGCCAGGTCTGCTTTCTTGCCCCTACGCAAGAAAACAGTATGGGAAGGGAAATTACTATCATTCTTGGCCTTCATACGAATCTCCCCCGAGACAGGGTAGTGACTAAGCTCTCTTATCAATGAAATCAGTTTTTCAAATATGTATTCGTCACTATATGCGCATGTTAAGCTGTGTGGCTCGTACCCCGCTTCACTGAGCGCGTCTCCCCACCTGACCCAGTACTTCCCATACCAATCAGAAGGCTTTATTCCAGTTTCTTTCAGAAATCGACCCCTCCCCAAAGGAATCCCCCCATTTTCTTCAGCAGTACGTTTGATTTCAGAGAGAATATGTTGTTTATCCATCCTTATTATTGATTTCCTGCCGAATTACAGATTTACTCTGCCGCCACAGACTGACGCTCTCGGTTCTCATCGAACTGACGAACCTGCAATAGAAACGCCTCGAGTCGAATCTCCTCATTCTTATCCTCAAGCCCCTCATAGGCCAGGTTGAGCCACGGGAGCTTGCCGCAATCATCCTGTATCTTCTTTGATATTGAAGTGACGATCGTCCCGGGCATACAGTTGAGTGGAAGAACATTCACGATGCCGGCCGCCCCCCGGTGATAGTAGTCGATCGCCTTGCCGATGGAGAGTATAGCCTCCCCCGAGAATGAGACATCCATATACGGCTGAGCCAGTCTGATCAATTCCTCGACCGGAGCTTCATGAGCCATCGGAACTTCAGGAAGGAGAACTTCGGTGAGCCGCTTCTCCGCCCGCTTCTGAATCTTGTCTTTGATAAAGCTCCCGAGGAATTGTCTCAGATTGCCTTCGCTCCTGATCCTGAGCTTGTGCGTAAAGTTCGTATAGAATATCCACTCCGAGATCGGGGCGAGCCAGATCTCGGCGCCAAGTTCTTCCAGACGCTCGACTAAGAAGTTATTTGAAAACCTGTTCGAGCGCAGGAATATCTCGCCAACCACCGCGATCACAGGTTTCCTTGCGCTCCCGTTTCTCTTGAGACGTCTGAAGTCGGTTAGAGCCGAGAACAAAACTTTCGATGCGTCCCCGTTTTGCCTGATCGCCTCGGCAAGAATTCGGAGATAACGCTGATACAGATCGGCGCACTTCGCAGGCTCTGTGACATACGGACTGGTCCGCCTCATCAATTTGTAGAGAAGATCGGTCGCCACAATCGAGGTCCACGCGATTCGCATGAATTGCGAGGACGAAAACGGTAAGTCCTCATATGCGTTCTCCGAATCCGGAGAGTATATCGGCACCTGGTCATATCCGAGTTTGTCGAGCACTGTTCTCTGCAAGAGATGGTACTGACCAAATCTGCACGGTCCGCCTGCCGACGGCATGAAGAACGCAGAATTGTCGGGATCGAAATCGGGTTCCTTGACCTTCCTGATGAGATCGCCCATCGTAACCTGATACGGGAAACACTCTTTGCCGCTGGTGAATTTCTTGCCCCAGTTGAGACTGTCATGGTCGGGTTCGGGAAGCGCTTCCGCCGGAGTACCGCATGCCTCCATCGCGGCTGCCATCGCGATGGCGTGATCTGACATATACGGAACATATACCTTGCGTCCGTTGCCGTTAATCGGTCGAGACATCGCGGCAATCGGCTTCATCTCTTGCGCCCGATGTGACTTGAGGCTGTCGAGAAACGCTTCGAGTCTCGTGACCGCTCCGGCATCCGCAGAATGTTCATCGATCTCAATCTGGAGAAACGGCTTCCCCTCCATCCTTCTGGAGAAAAAGTGCGTGATGAAAGAATCGGGACCACACCCGAAATTCGTAATATAGACCGCGTAAAGATTCTTGTGCTGACGCACGATGTCCGCTGCGGCCAGGATACGCTGACCAAATCGCCAGTACATGTTGCGATTTTCAATGTCAGGCAAATACTCAGACAAAGGCAGGAAATCCATCGGCATAACCGGGACTCCGAGCTCCCGCAGCTTGCGAGGTATTTCGAGCGACAGCTTGTTGTCACAGCCATTGTACGGTCTCGATATGATGCAGACAGCCTTTTCATCCGGACCGAGAGAGTCGAGAAATTCCGCTCCAGCCTCCTGACACTTTCGATGGAACTCCTTCTGCGAATCGAGAGCCTTCGCGACCGCGACAGAATACTCCTCTTCGCTCAGATCGAATTCTCTCTGCAGTTCCCGGAGGCTCTCCATGAGAAATTCGTTATTCATCCGCAGACTTACAGGGAACGACAGCAGCTTTATTCCCGACAACGACAAGTCGATATTTGCCTTCACGTTGTACGGGATCGCCTGAATGTACGGACAGAGGTAGCTGTGTTCGTGAGGTGACCCGTCATCGTGAACATCGATTACGCTCGGCAGAAAGATATAGTCAACCTGCTTGTTTATCAGATTGATTATGTGACCAAACGTCACCTTGATCGGGAAGCATGTCTCGGACGAGAAGTGCTCCAGACTGTCCTCGAGGATCCTCTGATTGGTCGGCGGCGACAATGTCGTTCGGAAACCGAGCGATCTGAAAAAGCCGGACCATAATGGATAAAGCTCGTGGAATATCAGTACGCGGGGGAATCCGATTGTCACATTCTTTCTCGCCTCGACATCCGGTCTCTTGAAACCAGCATACAGGAACTTCTCTCTCTGCCGGAAGAGATCGACGCCCGGCATTTCCTTCTTCGTCTGATCGACATCGTACTTCTCACAGCGCGACCCGTAGTACAGCGGTTCCTCGCCTTCGATCACCACCTGCCGAATCTCGCACATGTTAGAACAATCATTGCACACAAAACTCTCGACGGTGTACTTCTTCTTTGAGAGGTCGAATCCCTTGAACCTGCTCTGTTCGGTTTCGATCCCGTTTCTGGCAAGGATGGCTGCACCTATCGCTCCCGTGACATCGTGGTGAGGAGGCACCGTGATGGCTCGGCCGACGGTCTTCTCGAATGCCGCTACCACAGCCTTGTTCCACGCGACTCCGCCCTGAAAGAAAATATGCTTGCCAATGCGGCGATCCTGGACAACCTTCGTCAAGTAGTTGCTGACGATCGAATATGCAAGTCCGGCGATCAGATCATCCTTTTTGGCTCCGGCTTGCTGATGAGCCACGAGATCCGACTCCATGAAGACCGTGCAGCGCTCACCGCATCCGACCGGACAACTCGCGCCGAGCGCCCTGTCGCCGAATTCTTCTTCGATCTTGATGTCGAGCTTTTCAGCCTGCTCCTGAAGGAACGAACCTGTCCCGGCAGCGCACGCCTTATTCATCTCGAAATCGATCACGACACAGTTATCGATCGAGATGTATTTGGAATCCTGCCCGCCGATTTCGAAGATTGTATCGACGTCGGGATCGATATCAATCGCCGCCGTCGCCTGAGCCGTTATTTCGTTTCTGACCACGTCGGCCCCGACGAAATCGCCCGAAAGGTATCGCCCTGATCCGGTCGTACCGCATGCCGCTATCTTAACACGACCATTGAGTTCGTCTCCGACTTCTTTCAAGCCGCGCTGAACCGCTTCGAGCGGTCGGCCGGCCGTCATCAGGTAGCTTCTTGAAAGGACATTGTTGTCCTTGTCGATTACGACAACATTAGTCGAGAGCGAACCGACATCGATACCGAGGTAACCGACATCAATCCCCTCGGGCAATTCCGATTTCATCGATGTGACATCGTAGTACTTGGAGTCAGGAAATTCGTATGACAGCTTCTCGGCGGATGCCGTCCTTGCGGAGTTTGAACCGCTCCGCGAAAAGTCGGCATGCAGGCTGAACAGCGCTGGCTTGTCGCTTTCTGCCGCGTATATAGCTGCGCCATACGCCGGCATCAGATTGTGCATCTCCGGCACGATCAACTCTCCAGGTTCGAGATCGAGTATATCCTCGAACGCCCGGATCATTCCCTGATTCGCCGCAACACCGCCCTGGAAACTGATCGGCTTGATGAATTTCTTGCCTTTCGCGATTGCTGATTTGAAATTCCTCGCCACCGCGTAGCATAAACCCGCGACAATATCATAGTCGGGCGTGGCAATCTGCTGCAAATGTATCATGTCCGACTTCGCGAACACGGAGCACCTGCCAGCGATCCGTGGCGGATGCTCAGACTTCATCGCAAGCTCGCCGAATTCGCCTTCGATCGACAGGTTCAGCCTCGATGCCTGCTGGTCCAGAAATGAACCGGTCCCTGCAGCGCAGAGAGAGTTCATCGCGAGGTCTTCGAGCAAGAGTTTGCCGGATGATATATCCCGCCTGGTCAATATCAATTTCGAGTCCTCTCCGCCCATCTCGATAATCGTCCGCACCTCGGGAAGAAATCGCTGATTGGCGGCAAGGCTCGCGAGAACTTCGTTGACGAAATCACCGCCCAGAATATCCTGAGCCAATCTTCCGCCGGTGCCGGTGAAGCAAATCGCACTGAAATCCTCGACCGGGAAGCGGTCGATGATCTCGCCAATGACGCTCTTCAGCACAGAAACCGGCTGGCCGGTCACGCGAATATAGCGCGAACAAGCTATTGAATACGAATCAGTTAGGACGACAAACTTAAGAGCGACTGAGCCAATGTCAAGCCCGAGATAGTACTTCAAAGGAACTCCTTTTCCCGCCATTGAGGCCTAATATACCGTCACACATGTCAAACGCAAAGCAATTCTATCCATGATTATCAGCGTTCTCACTTATGAACGAAAACGCATATATGCACCTGTTCCGTCAGTTCTTGCGTCCGCTGAAGGCGGGCGTGTGAACTGACGGTAAATGGAAGCAATGTTTTGCAACAGCTTGCTGAAGATCGACAGGTCACACCGACGACTCTGTCGTCGCCAAGACCCGTCGAAACAACCTTTTAGGACAACCTCTCCACATCTGCCGGGCACGGAATGAAAAAAACGGCACTTACTACTATGCGCGACGGCGTTCATATTACGACTTCTACGTGGAATCGACCAACACTGTTGAAGAGGAAAACCCGGGTCACTCATTCCACACATATTCGAAGAGAAGATACGACAATGTTATGACCACGATCGGATAAGCAATTAGTATCCTGAGATACCCCCACATCTCATCGCCGCCCATGAACGCTACTTCCGTGGCAGCGATTGATGGAAGCAGCACCGGCAGGAGAAGCGGGAATGACAGCACGGCGAAAAGAGCGCCTTTTACAGTCGCCTTCGAGACCATCGCTGCGATGATCGTGGTTGCTGAGGCCAGCCCGAATGACCCGAGCGCCATGCACAAGATGAAACGCAACGGTGATTGAAGGTCCACATCCATCAACACGACATAGAGCGGGATCAGGATCAACAGGAGAAATGCGAGCAGTATCATACTAAAGAGAAGCTTGCCGAAGAACACAACACTCGGAGAGGCGAAAACTCTCAGAGTCTGCGCCGTCTTGGATTCCTCCTCCTTGATGAAGCTCGCAGCGAGTGCCTGCATCGACGAGAACAGAACGATGATCCAGATCAGCGATGCGTGCAGCGACGGCGACAGCAGTTCCTGTCCGGCAGTAAGCCCGACCACCACGAGTGTGATAATTGCGAAAAGAATAAGCGCATTAAGCCCGTACCTCGTGCGCAGTTCACAGCGAATATCCTTCACCACCAGCGCAACGACCGAGCTAACCCAGTGCGACAACCCGCCCTCCAAGTTTCACTTCGTCATTGTCATTCGTGGCAAAGATCAGGATTCCGTTCGATTTCTGCTCGTCGATTATTTCGTACACAATCTTCCGCCCGTCGTCGTCAAGATTGGATGTCGGTTCGTCGAGCAACAACAACTCGGGGCTGGTGCTGATCGCCGCAGCCAGTTTCAGGCGTTGCTTCATTCCGGAAGAATACGCGCCGTACCTGTCGCCACCCCTGTTATGCAAACCGACGCGATCGAGAAATGCCTCAATCTGCACGCGACTCAGTTTCTCACCGGCAACTTGAGTCAGAAACTCCAGGTTTTCGAGGCCGGTCAGATCATCGTAGAGTTCCGCTTCCGGAGACACAAGCCTGATATGCTTTCGGCGTGAGTCGGAATCGACAGCCTGACCGAATATCGACAGCCTGATCGCGCCGCCGATCGGTCTGAGCAGCCCTGCGATGATTTTCAGAAGTGTGGACTTGCCCGAGCCGTTATGCCCGGTGATACAGAGAGCGTCTCCCGACTTGCAGTCGAATACGATATTCGAGAGAACCGGTCGCGCGCCATATCGATGAATGACGCCGTCGACTTCGAGGGTTACTTTTTTGCTGTCATTTTCATGCACGAGGACAAGTTATCAGATAAACATTGAGGGTCAACAGAAACCTACAACTCACGTTTCTGTGTCGTCATGGGAAGAGAATGGATTTGATGGTTGCAGTTGTAGATCAAGCGGCCTGCATGTCCTGAGTCTCCGAGGGGCCCGCTTGACGTCTCTTGTCTACATTTCAAGCACCCTTCGCAAGTCTCAGGACAAGCGAGTGCGCTTGACCTGCATGGTCTGATCTATCTGACGATTTGCCCGATGCGACTCCACTGGACGCGTTCATTGAAGTGGGTGGCATTGTGAGCGAGCGACTCGAAGATTGTCATTGGATGCCCCCAGTCGACTTCGGGAGCGCTACCATCCGGCGCCCAGGAAAAATGAACAATCATCGCCTCACCGAGAATATTCTCTCTTGGTACAAACCCCCAGAAGCGTGAATCGTACGAGTTGTCGCGATTATCGCCGAGCATGAAATATTGCCCGTCGGGGACTGTTATGGGACCAAAATTATCGCGAGCACCATCGAGCGCCGAGCGAGGCTTGATTCGTTTGTCGGTGTGCTTGGAATCTTCTGGATCCTTCATGAGTACACCATCTACATAGACCCGTTTATTCCTGATCTCGACAATCTGGCCCGGACCCGCGACACACCGCTTGATATAGTTCACGTCCGGGTTTTCGGGAAATTTGAATATGACAATATCTCCCGGTTCAGGATCGGCGAATGCCGGCAACCTAAATGGCAGGAGAGGAACCTTTGCGCCATAGATGATCTTGTTGCCAAGAATGAAATCGCCTGTCATCAGTGTATCTTCCATTGATCCCGACGGTATATTGTAAGCCTCAACGAGTGAGGTCTTGATGATCAGAGCGATAATGAGCGCACTCCCGAACAGCTTCACGTACTCCCAGATCACAGTCCTGACAGCTTTCGGGACAGTTTTTTCGGTTACGCTCTCATCAGGCATATCAATCATATCCTTTCAGTATATCCAATCCTTATCAAATACTACTCAGTGTTGAACAATATGTTTCATATTGCACGCAGCCATTACGTTATGGGATTGCCAAGCCTTTCCCATCTTATTCGCTCGTAGAAATTGATAAAATTGTATGCAACGCTCTCGATCAGGCTGAGCGGTCGACTGAGCGAAATATCCGGGGCATTGGGATCATCCCCCCACGACAGGTAAAGAAACAGAGCCTTACCGAGTATATTCTCCCTCGGGACATATCCCCAGAAGCGCGAGTCGTACGAGTTATCTCTATTGTCGCCCATCATGAAGAAATGTTCGGACGGGACTCTGACAGGGCCGTAGTTGTCACGCAGGGCTCTGGATGATTCAGGCGGCGCTATTCGTTTATCCGTATGCTTGATAAAGGCAGTATCATCGTACATGACCCCATTGACGTAAACGATCTTGTCTCTCACTTCAACCACCTGACCCGGCCCGGCTATGCATCTCTTGACATAGTTTAAGTCCGGATTCTCGGGGAACTTGAATATCACGATATCCCCCTGCCGCGGGTCCCGAATCCCCGGGATACGGAAGTCCAGCAATGGAACTCGCGAACCGTATATGAATTTGTTCGCCAGCAGGAAATCTCCGACGAGTATCGTATTTTCCATCGAACCGGTCGGTACCCTGTAGCCTTCGATCACAAAATGCTTGATCGGCAGGACCATGAGAAATGCGATGGCGAGAGACTTGATATACGAATAGGCTTCGCCTGCAACTCCCTTATGCGGTTTGGCCTTCAAGGCTGTCCAACTGCGTGATGTTTTCTTCCCGGCCATTGAACGAAACTAACCAAATAGGGCTGTCAATGCAATGTCCAATTCCAGATTGGAGATCACTATCGCGACAGCCATCGAACGATGTCGTTATATGTGATGAACACCATGACGAAGAGCAGGAAGGCTAAGCCGACTTGCTGAACGAGAGCGCGCTGCTTCAAAGTTATGGGCCTTCGCCTCAGGACCTCGATTCCGAGGAATCCGAGATGCCCTCCGTCAAGAACAGGTATCGGGAGAATATTGAGTATCGCGAGGTTCACCGACAGCATGGCGATGAACTCAAACAACGCAGCCATTCCAATCCTCGCCGCCTCACCGGAGACCTCCGCAATGAACAGCGGTCCGCCCATCATCTTCGGTGAGACCTGACCGGTTAGCAATTTGTAGAGAAAACTGAAGATCAGACTGGTCATCTCCCACGTTCGCTCCGCCCCACGGTGAATCGATGCAAAAACACCGATAGGCTCCCACCAGAACTTCTGCCCCACTCCAATCCTGCCGACCGGTTTCCACTGCCCGCTCATTTGCATCACGGAATCGAGAACGGTCGTCAGTGTAATTGTGTGAGTTTCGGATTCTCTCTTAAGCTCTATCGTGACCTCCTCGGCAATCTTCGGAGAGATCATCTCCGAGAGATCCTTGAAGTTCGATACGGCCGTGCCGTTGATCGACATGATCTCGTCATCCTCCAGAATTCCAGCCGCTTCAGCCGGAGAGTTTTCCGCAACATAACCGATCACCGCCTTGTCATCGTAGGTCATCAAGTCGCCCTGGACCATGAACAGGATGAAGTAGATCAGAAAAGCGGCAACATAATTCATCAACGGCCCGGCGACGATCACCATAGCTCGCCTGCTCGGGGGTTTGGACATGAACTCATAGGGAGCGCCCGTTACCTCGGACTCATCGGGATTCTCGCCAGCCATTTTCACATAGCCGCCGAGAGGTATGATCGATATACAGTACTCGGTCTCTCCGTACCGGAAACCGATGAGCTTGGGCGGAAATCCAAGCGAGAACTTCTCGACACGAATGCCGACTCGTTTTGCCACAAGGAAATGTCCGAGTTCGTGAACGAAGATCAGGATGCCGAGAACGAATATGGTCGAAATTACTGTCGTCATTTTTTCCTCAGTACCACATACATTGGTACGTTCATATAGAAAGAACCCGCCGTCCTTTCAGTATCGTCAATACCTGAACGAGTATTTATGTCAGGATGTTCTATGATTCTGAGTGGATTTCCTTTCATCGGCACCGTTGCATTCTAATCGATCTTAACCCCGGGATTCAGCCTGAGATATGCCTTTTTGATGTAGACGGGTTCCAGCGGAAAATCCGATCTTTTCGGGTACGGTTGCTTCCCGGTCGTCTTGACGTTGCCGATCTGGTGAACCACAGCGAGCGATACGGAATCGGCGACATGGCCGAAAATCGTAT
This sequence comes from uncultured bacterium, assembly GCA_965369655.1. Classification (GTDB taxonomy): domain Bacteria; phylum Zixibacteria; class MSB-5A5; order JAABVY01; family JAHJOQ01; genus JAJRZO01. Next base: position 34,906 of record CBDUQR010000011.1, read on the forward strand.
ATTTGCCGTCAAGGAACGGCATAGGGCGCATGCCGATATAAAACTGGCATGATGCGCTATTGAAATCCCTTGACCGCGCCATAGCAAGCGTCCCGTCAGTATGTTTCAGATTGGAAAACTCCGCAGGCACGTTCCAGGGGCCTTTGCCGGAACCGTCCCCCTTGGGACAGCCCCCCTGTATCAGCGTCTCTTTGATTATCCTGTGAAAAGTCAGCGAATCATAAAAACCCATATTAATCAACCTGACAAAACTCGTAACATGCTTCGGAGCAACATCGGGAAAGAGATCGAGGACAATCTCGCCCAATGATGTAGACAGCACCACCTGCGAGTCAGCGTACGCTTCAGCGTTGACGCCCAGGCTGTCAGCGCACTGCGCCGATCCTGTGGCTGCAAGAATAGAAAAAATCACGAGATGCAAAGTCCGTCGCATGGATACCCTCCTGTTCAGCAGGCAATGTATCGCAGCGTGCACAGGCTGTCAATGATGAATTGATGTAAATAGAGTGGAGCAGTAATCGTTTGAAATTGAAGTCCGAATTGATACGGATACCATACACCAGGCGCGGTCACGATAAATTTGTGCCGGCGTATTGACCACTAAAAGGCTTCGATCAGCCTCTGGGCATACTCGCGTCTTGTACGCCGGTAGACTTCCGGATCACCATCGAGCGCGGAAAGCCTGCCTTCGCTCTCCCATTCGCGGAACACGTCAAGCATCTGATTCTTACCATGGGCGCTCAGGCCGCTCTCGATCTCATCATGATCCGGCTTGAGCATACAGTCAAAGAGCTTCCCGATGCCCTCAGTATCTCTCTTGCCCACCAGCTCCAGCAAGACTTCGCTGCTGTCGGGTGTCGACAGGATATCTATCGAGGTGTCGACCGTATCGGCGATATCGGGTTCGACTCCCTGCGCCCTCATTGCGACAATATCCCCAAGCGCTTCACGCGCACGCATCTGCGCCAGGGCAAATGATGCTTTTGACCTGACCAGACGATGGTCGTCATTCAGCGATCTGCGAAGCGCCTTGACTGCATCGATGTTGCCGGTGAATCCCCTTAGCGCTACGCAAGCCTGACTCCGAACGTTGAAATCGGGGTCCTTTTCGAGATGCTCGATGGCTGCTTTCAGGACATCATTGTTCCGTAACTTCGAGAGTCTTGACATCGCTTCGGTGCGGGTGAATCCGTTCGGATCAGATAGTGCGAGGATTAGACCGCGGTAATTGCCTGACAACTGCATGCTCCTGAGTTCGTCAATGCTGTATGTCATGCCTTTCCCAGATTCTTGTTTGACATTCGATGATTCTGTCTGCTATCTATTCTATCGGCAAGATGGATAGAATTGTTTGCAATCGGAACATATGAGGTCCAGTTTCATACGCAAATTGACACCAGCACGATCTTTTTGAACAAAGAGGTGGGCGTTGTAATCCCTTGTATACCATATTGTTGTAAGGCGGTAGCCCACCCAAAGCGCAGCGTCGGGTGGGATCACTGTTCAAGCATCTGGGTTCATAATTCAAGATCAACATCTATCCGAAGGACCACGAATGTTATGAATCGTGCGCGTCCATCATGGTCATAGTGTTTCATTCTCATTTGATCATATTATATAATGGGTAGGATGTCTCTCAAAATGAAAACCCACCCGCCGCTGCGCTTTGGGTGGGCTACCGGATTTCGAACTGGTTGCTCCCTTCGCCTCGACCAAGATGCGCTCATTCCCTCTCGTTGCAATCAGATCAACGCCACGCTCTTTGGTGGACAAAGCCTGCTCGATCTGAAAGCCTGCCTCCTTAAGGAAGCGACTCGTCGCAACGACAACATCATTCTCGGTGAGCATTTCTACTCTCGATCAAGAATTGAAATCAATCAGAGTTCGAGTAGCTGTTTATTTCGGGAGTTTCTCTCCGAGGATACGAAGTCTGTTCTCGGCACGCCTGAGCGACCTCTGCGCACGCTCGATATCCACATCTGTGGATTTCAACCCGATGCGCTGTTTGGCTCGCTGGTATGCGGACCTTGCCCGTTCGACGTCGATTTCTTCCAGCAATTCGACAGATTCCGCAAGTACGGTGGCGATGTTATCGGAGACTTCGAGGAAACCGCCCGACACAGCCGCAGTCAGCTGCTTCTCATCCGATTCGGTGATCGTGATCTTACCCGGTTTCAGCGAGGTTATCAGCGGAGCGTGGTGCGACAGCACGCCAAGATACCCATCAGCGCCGGGCACCACTATCCCTTTGACTTCCTGCTCATACAACACTCGCTCAGGCGAGACTATCGACAGCTTGAACATCGTCCTACGCCTTCTTCATCTTTTCGGCGCGCTCCAGTACCTCGTCGAGCCCGCCAGCCATGTAGAACGCCTGCTCCGGGATGTCGTCGCAGTTGCCGTCGACAAGTTCCTTGAATCCGGCGACAGTGTCCGCCACTTTCACGTAACGTCCTTCGCGGCCCGTGAACTGCTCGGCGACAAAGAACGGCTGTGACAGGAATTTCTGGATCCTGCGAGCGCGCGACACAACAAGCTTGTCCTCTTCGGAAAGCTCATCGATACCGAGAATAGCAATGATATCCTGCAGGTCTTTGTACCTCTGAAGAATCATCTGCACTTTTCGGGCGATATCGTAATGCTCCTGGCCGACAATCGCAGGATCGAGAATCCTCGATGTGGAATCGAGAGGATCAACGGCAGGATAAATGCCGAGCTCTGCGATCTGACGAGAAAGCACGCTGGTCGCATCCAGATGCGCGAAAGTCGTAGCAGGCGCCGGGTCTGTCAGATCGTCGGCAGGCACGTAAATCGCCTGCACCGATGTGATCGAACCAGACTTGGTCGATGTGATTCTCTCCTGAAGAGCACCCATCTCCGTACCCAATGTTGGCTGGTAACCAACTGCCGACGGCATTCGACCGAGCAGCGCAGATACTTCAGAACCTGCCTGCACAAATCGGAAAATGTTGTCCACGAAAAGCAGCACATCCTGATGCATCTCATCGCGGAAATACTCTGCCATCGTCAGGCCGGAGAGTCCAACCCGCAGACGTGCGCCAGGCGGCTCGTTCATCTGTCCAAAACACATGCAAGTCTTAGCCAAAACGCCCGACTCTTTCATTTCGAGCCAGAGGTCGTTGCCCTCACGGGTACGTTCACCGACGCCGCAAAACACCGAGTAACCGCCATGCTCCTGCGCGATGTTACGAATCAACTCCATGATGATGACGGTCTTGCCCACGCCCGCGCCACCGAACAGCCCGACCTTGCCGCCCTTCACATACGGTTCGAGCAGGTCGACGACCTTGATACCGGTCTCGAACTGCTCGGTCTTCGTATCCTGCTCCACAAATGTGGGCGCTGGACGATGAATCGGCAACCTCTTCGAACCCTCGGGAATGGGATCAAGTCTGTCGATAGGTTCGCCAAGGAGATTGAAAATTCTTCCGAGCGTAAACTCACCGACCGGAACGGTAATCGGAGAACCGGTATCCTCGGCCTTCATACCGCGTACGAGACCATCTGTGGAAGACAATGAAACGCACCTTACGACATTATCGCCGATGTGCATTGCGACTTCCACCGTCAGGTCGATATTGCTTTCCTTGTCGATTATCTTGATCGCATTGAGAATGTTGGGCAGATTATCGGCATCGAACTCACAGTCCACCGTAGGGCCGATTACCTGCACAACCTTTCCAATCCTGTCGGTTACTTTCGTGTCAGCTTGTGCTGCCATAGAACAACCTCTATGTTAAGAACATCATTTTTCACGACTCACGATCGCTGACGACGATCGAATAAATCTATCCTTTCAGCGCTTCGGCGCCCGAGACGATCTCCAGAAGATCCTTCGTAATCCCCGCCTGGCGAGTCTTATTCATCACGAGAGTAAGGTCATCGATCATCTCGCCCGCATTTTTCGTCGCAGCGCCCATTGCGATCATCCGGGTGCCATGCTCCGAGGCGAGAGCGTCCGCCTGGCACATTTGTATCATTGTCTGAGCGTAGTTGGGCAGAAGGCTGGAGAATATGGAGGCGGCATCAGGCTCAAAAATGTACTCTTTGGCTGATGTCGCTTTCTCTTCCGAGCCGAGATCCTGCGTGATCGGCAGGAACTGCTTTAATGTGATCCTGTAAGACGCCATCGACAGGAAGGCCGTATACAGAAGCATGACGCGATCCACTTCCCCGGAAACAAACCTCTGAGTCGTCAACCGGGTTATGTCCCGGACCTTGACCATGTCCATATTGCCGGAGAAATCAGTGAACGAACCGATCACGGGGAAATCCCCGCGCTTGAAATAGTCGTGCGATTTCTTACCGACGCAGACGTACTCCAGAGTGTCGGGAGTATAGTCCTCTGCGAACTTCAGCGCTCTTCGGATCAGGTTGGAATTATACGATCCGCAGAATCCCCGATCGGATGCAAAGACCACGAACGCGGTCTTCTTCACTTCACGCTCTTCAAAAAACGGGTGCGAAACCTGCCCCGATGCCGATGACAGGTTGCCGAGCATCTCCATCATCTTCTCAGCGTACGGCCTGTACGACTCGATGCGTTGCTGCGCGCGACGCAGCTTCGCGGCCGCGACCATCTCCATCGCCTTGGTGATCTGCCGGGTCGATTCAACCGCGCGAATACGCTTTTTCAGATCTCTAATCGTCGCCATACGATAATCTCTTCCTAACGACTACTCGTCTGAAGTCTCAAACTTCGAATTGAACTCCCCGAGAGCTTTCTTCAGCTTGTCGGTTGTCTCGTCTGAGATCACCTTCTCTTTGGCAATACTATGCTCGACATCCGGGTAGTTTTTCTCCATGAACTCGAAAAGTTCGGTCTCGAACCGAGCCAGGTTGTTCACCGGAATCTTGTCGAGGAACCCGTTGGCGCCCGCCCAGATTATCAACACCTGTTTCTCGAACGGCATTGGCACATACTGACCCTGCTTGAGAATCTCTACCATCCGCGCACCGCGGTTCAACTGGGCCTGGGTGGCGGCATCGAGGTCGGAACCGAACTGCGCAAATGCCGCGAGTTCGCGATACTGCGCCAGGTCAAGCCTCAGACTACCGGCTACCTGTTTCATTGCCTTTGTCTGTGCATTGCCGCCGACTCGGGATACCGAGATTCCGACGTTGATCGCAGGACGAATGCCCGAATAGAACAGGTCGGATTCGAGGAATATCTGACCGTCGGTAATCGAAATCACATTGGTCGGAATGTATGCCGTCACGTCGCCAGCCTGTGTCTCGATGATCGGCAAAGCTGTCAGCGATCCGCCACCGAGTTCATCGTTCAGCTTGGCGGCTCTTTCGAGAAGACGGGAGTGCAGATAGAACACATCGCCTGGAAATGCCTCGCGTCCCGGAGGACGTCTCAGCAACAGCGACAACTGCCGATATGCGGTCGCGTGCTTCGACAGGTCATCGTAGATACATACCACGTGACGCTTCGTGTGCAGAAACTCCTCGCCCATCGCAACACCGGCGTAAGGAGCGAGAAACTGAAGTGGTGCAGGGTCGGTAGCGCTGGCAACCACGACCGTCGTGTACTCCATAGCGCCATGTTCACGCAGTTTTTCAACTACCTGTGCCACCGTCGACGATTTCTGACCGATCGCGACGTAAATACAGAAAACATCGGTGTTTTTCTGATTGATAATCGTGTCGATAGCGAGTGCAGTCTTGCCTGTCTGACGATCGCCGATAATCAACTCTCGCTGACCCCGGCCGATCGGAATCATCGAATCAATCGCCTTGAGACCGGTCTGCAACGGCTCTTTCACCGGCTGACGCTCTACGACGTTCGGAGAAACAGTCTCGACGGATCGGTATTTCTCGGTAGCAATCGGACCTTTGCCGTCGATAGGCTGACCGAGAGGATTGACCACCCTGCCGACCATCGCTTCACCGACCGGTACCGAAGCAATTCGTCCGGTACGCCGGACTGTATCACCTTCCTTGATACCTGTATCCGGGCCGAACACTGCCACGCCGACATTGTGCTCTTCAAGGTTCAGAACCACGCCCATCAGATCACCTGGGAATGTCACCAACTCGGACATCATAACGTCCTCGAGCCCCCAGACGCGGGCGATCCCATCGCCAACCTGAAGAACCGTTCCGACAGACTCAAGCTCGAGCTTGGTTTCGTACTTGGCAATCTCCTGCTTTATTATGGAACTGACTTCTTCCGGTTTTAATGCCATATGAAACTCCGTATATTGAAAGCAATCATTTTCCCAAGCCAGCGCGCTTCGGATCTATTCTCAGTGCACTTTGAGCGCAAGAAGCTCGTCCCGCATCGTATCGAGTTGATGTCGAATCGACTTGTCGATGATCTGATCCCCGAGGAACACGATCACGCCGCCGATTATCGACGGGTCGATTTCTGTCAAAGCTTTTACTTTCTTGCCGCTTTTGGCCTCGAGCTTCTCGATAAGAGACGTCTTCTCACTCTCTAACAGTGGGACAGCCGACACGATTTTCGTCTTGACGAAGCCCTTGTACGACAGCACCAGGTTCTGAAATTCGTCAATGATTCCTCGCAGATACGGATTGCGGCGTTTTGCCACTATCAGCATGAGGAATTCTTCGAGCATCCTGGAGACCTTACCGCGAAACACCGCCCGAACAACAGCGAACTTATCCCGATCCGTGACCTGCGGCGCAGCAAGAAAATCAAGGAGCGATCTGTCCTGTTCGAGGACGGCATCGAGTTCCCCCATCTCCTTGTAGACCGTGTCAACGGTGCCTTTCTCAACTGCAAGCAGAAACAGCCCGTGCGCGTATCGTTCGGCGACTTCGGCGGCAATCATCAGACCTTCTCGACGTCACTGATGAAACCTTCGATCAGTTCACGATGCTTGGCTTCATCAAGTTTTTCGTTGATCATCTTCTCGGTTGCTGCCAGAGTCATCCTGACGATATCCATCTTGAGCTGGACCTTTGCCTTGTCGACATCGCGCGAAAGCTCTTCTTTCGCTCTTTCGATCAGGTCGCGAGAATCATTGCGAGCCGCTTCTTTGATTTCGGCGGCGACACCCCGACCTTCGCGAATCGCGTCCTGAATCCTGGCGCGAGCCTCGGTCTCAGCCTCTCTCATTTGAGCTTCGTAGTCCGCACGCAGTTTCTCGGCGCCTTCGAGTTCCTCTTTCGCCTTGTCGAAATCGCTCTGGATAAGCTCTCGCCGTTCGTCGATCATGTTCAGCAGAGGCTTCCAGGCGTATTTCTTAAGAATCCAGAGGGCTATTACGAAACCGACAATGTGAGTCAGTATCTGTTGCCACTCTAAGCTTATCACAACAGACTCCTGTTCAGCGTGTAAACAGTTTAGTCATACGCGGGACGGCGGCATCCCACCGTCCGCGCAATCGCATTCTTAGACCTTCCCCGAAAGAACGAAGAAGCCGACGAGCGAATAAATCGTAAGCGCCTCGATAAGAGCAGCGCCAATAATCATGCCGACCTGAATCTTACCGGCGGCTTCCGGCTGACGACCCATCGCCTCCATCGCGGAGCCTACTGCACGGCCAAGTCCGAGACCCGACCCGATGGCTGCCATCGCAAGGCCTATCGGCAGCGAAAAACCTAATGCAGTTGAAGCGTCCATGATTCCTCCTGTCTTGTTATCACTCTCTGTTAATGTTCTTCAGCTTCATGGTGTTCATGCGGCATCATCAGTGCAAAATACACTGCGGCCAGCAGACTGAACACCAGGGCTTGTATTGTTGAAGTCAGTAATGCCAGGAATATGAACGGCAGTTGCAACGGCAGGCCCACCGGTGATCCAATGAAGCCGAGTGTTGCCACGCCGAGTCCCACGAATGCCGCAATGAGAACATCCTCACCCGTTATGTTGCCGAATAGACGAAGGGAGAGCGAGAATGGTTTCGCGAGTTCTCCGATTATGTGCACCGGCAGATTCAGCGGCACAAGAACCCACGCGATGACGTCTCTCGGCTCACCCATCAGATGGAAGAACCACCTGCCGATGCCGTTATGACGAATCGCGCTGCCCTGGACGTGCAGGAACACGCATATCGCGAGCGCAACGGTCGTATTCAAGTTCGATGATGACGAATGCAGAAACGGAATCAATCCGGAGAAATTCATCAGCAGAATATAGACGAACAGCGTACCGAGAAACGGTACATACCTCGGACCGTATTTCTCACCGACGATCCCGATGAAGAAACCTGAAAGGCCATCGACGAGCATCTCGACAGTCGCCTGCAAACGACCCGGCTTCTCTATACTCCTGCGCTTGTATACCCATATCGCGATGATGCACATGAACGCCAGGACCAGAAACGCGAATATCACGACCTCGAAATGGTGAAGGAACGGCATGATACCTTCGGACGGATGATGCAGGAAGTCGTCAAGAAGAGAGATCGCGTTCGGTAGCGTTGGCACGCTGGTACCTTCCGCCGCATGCTCAGCACCATGTTCGGCTACCGCGTGCAGAGTATCGGCAACATGCTCCGAAGCCTGCTCGCCGTGTCCACCGGTCAGTATCGTCCATAGCGGCAGAAGATTCATCGTGATGTTCCCTCCCTGCTCTCAGCGACCCGCATCCTGTCGGAACTCATCAGGAGTCGTCCAAGGACTTTGAGCAGAATTATCCCGAATAGAAGCGTGAATCCGATCAGCAGCGATGACACAGGCGCGATGTCGGACCTGAGTATCAGGTAACCGATGAAATAGAGAACCGGAAACTTGATCGCTGCAAGAATGACAATCGGCTTACGCTTTCTTTCCTCGATAGTTACCGTATGCCTGATAACGCCCATCGTGAGCCAGAGGTTGGCGCAACTGAAGAGAAGACCGATGAAAATACCGAGAGAGTAATTCCAGTCGAAATAGTAGGAGCCGAAGACGATTATCAATGCGCCCACGACGAGTGAGGTTTTGATGACTCTACCGATGAATTCAAGACCCATATCAGTCAGTCCGCAAATCAGTCACAAGACTGGGCGAGAGTGTTAGTGTCGTGTCCCGGATATATGTTCATATATTCTTATGTAGTAGCACGGGCATCCTGCCCGTGAATCATGGGCAAGATGCCCATGCCACGATTTACTTTGCCGCTTTTTATTATGAATGGATTCCTTGGACATGATAGTAGGTTCTTATTCATCCATCTCTTTTGAGACGCGTTTGACAACGTTGTAAACTTCCTTACCGGCGGCTACAAACCCAAGAATGAGAAACAGATACATCAGGTATGGTTCGGTTCCGAGCAGTCCGTCGAGCCACCTTCCGCCAAAGAATCCGATCAGTGGTCCGATAGCCAGTATCGCTGGTATGATCCCCAGTAACGATAACTGCCGGTAAAGCTTAAGTTTCTCTTTCTTCTTGTCTTCCACGTCTCTAAAATTTCGTTTGCAACTAAAGATGCACGACAGTCCCTGTCAAGTTTGTTTTGAAAAACATAAACAGACTCACGAGCGGCCTGACTGATGTTGTGGATGGCAGACGTCGCTAATAGAAATGCTGTGCTGTGGGCGGCAGACCTCCCGGCCAAGTCCTGAGCTTCGAAGGATCTGCCCCATCTTAACTGGTCTGGTGGCCCGCCCCTTGGGGTGGGTTCGTCCTCGTGCACGGCACATGTCCACATGTGCCGGACTTGAATCACATCACATAGTAGTTCCCTAACTCAGCTTCCTTGCTGTTGATCGCTATCAGCGACTGTGAATTCTCAATGTCTTCCACCAAAACGTGATCATTTGAAGCAAGAGAAGGACCCAGCACAAAACCTAGGAAGGACACCTTGAATACAATGTAATGGAAAAGCATGACAACCACTGTCACCATGTCATCCTTTGGCTTAATGTAAACCTTGTGCCACGTCTTGTAATGTCTGGCTGTGAATCTCTCAGTACTTACAAGAGGGGTTATCTTCCCATCGACAACAAAATCTCTTACATGGTCAAGCTCCGGCATATAAGCCATATCCCCAAGCAACAGAGACAAGTACTCGAAGGCCATCAGGGTCATCACTCTATCATTTAGAAACTCCCCTTCACTGAAGTCTTGAAACAGTACATCAGTTCCAACGTTGCTCACTGTTACACCTGGCGTCAGATGAAGAAGTCTATTCGGTCGCATGTCACTAACGGTTTGAAGCATCTGCTTAACCACATTCTCGTCAGCTACCTGTTTCTGCAGGATGGCTTCTATATGTTTCAAGTTCCCTTTTTTATCAAATACGATACTTCCGTCCTTCCGTTTGCTCACGATAACCTTGATACGATCTCTCCTCCCAAGAACGTGTTTGATTGGTTCTTGATCCTTTACTGGAGCTTCGTAGCTCTGATGTTTCTCGATTCGCTCGTGAATATCAGGTAGTTTACCCCGTAGTTGTCGTACTGCAAATCTAATTGATGGGTCAGTCTTTACCTTTGAAATAAGCTGGGAGCCTAAAGTGCTATTACAGCGCTTGCAGAGTATTTTCGCCTGGAACTGGCCTCCGATACTCTCCGGAATTATGTGCTCCCAAGAATCAGGATCATCTTTCAGACAGAATAGGCACTTCTCAAATGTGTATTCAAACTTTGCCATATCACGTATATGCAGAATTCCATTCATAATACAAGCTAAATCCTCATTCCCATGCTCGTCGGGGCTGTGCCCCGACGTCTCGCAGGAGCACAGCTCCTGCGTGCACAAGACATCGACGGGCGAGTACGTGAATCGGATGACAGAAGCCAATGAGCTATTGCCCACCTGCTGTGATTTTCCTATACTTCGTTAAATACTACTGATCTTCTCGAAAGGAGACTTCGATGCGAAAACTGACAGTGATCGTTCTGTTGATCTTAGTAATGTCTACGTGCAGCGCATTTGCAAGAGAAGGCACGTTCGGACTCGGCGTGATGATCGGTGAACCGACAGGAGTCAGCGGAAAGCTCTGGCTCGGGCGCACGATGGCATTTGACGGTGGCGCGGCATGGTCATTCGGAAAACATAACAGACTGCACATTCACGGGGATTATCTCTTCCACACGTTCTCACTGATACCTGTCGAGGTCGGCGATCTGCCGGTCTACTACGGTATCGGCGGGAGGATTCAACTCAGAGATAACGACTGGGACGACCGTATCGGTGTGCGCTTTCCGGTAGGCTTGGAGTATATCTTCGAAGATGCACCGCTCGATATTTTCTTCGAGATTGCTCCGATTCTTGATCTCGCTCCGGAGACCGATCTCGAACTCAACGCCGCAGTCGGAATCAGATACTTCTTCGGCGGAAGAAGCCGCGATTAAGGCAGGTTCATCGCACCCCTTACAGACATGAGCGACCCATCAGCAAGTCGTACTTGTCACAACACTTGCGAACTGAATTCTCCGGAGCGAGCGAGGGCGACCGGACCAGATGCGGTATCATCTCTCGCTGACAACTTGGGAAGACCTTCGATGTATCTGCGCAGATAGACTGTGATACACGTTCCACCGTTGAGGCGCGACTCAACCTCGATACTCCCACCGAGGTTCTCGACGATTCTTCGTACAATCGACAGCCCGAGGCCGGTGCCATCTTTCTTGGTCGAGAAAAACGGCTCGAAGAGTTTCATCTCCTGCTCCTCGGTCATGCCGGGACCGGTGTCGGACACGGTCAGCCTGATCCATTCGAGATTCGACATCGAGTACGCGATCTCAGGTTGATCGTCATAATCATCGACGCCAACTACGACCGTACCGTTGTCCGTGCCAATTGCCTCCACCGCATTCGCGAGCAGATTCAGCAGGAACTGGGTGAACATCTCTTCATCGCCTGAGATGTACTCGGTGGTTTTGCGGGCCTTGTGTTCGAGCTTTATACCTTGATGGTACGATTGATTGTGGCGGACGATCTCGAACGCTCCGAGTATGAGATGGTTGATTTCGACTTTCGAGAACGACGGCCTTTTCACACGCGTGTAGTCGAGGAACTCGCCCAATATGTTGTTCAGTCTCCCCGATTCCTTCATGATCAGGCTCATCAGCCGACCGTTTTCGCCTTCGCACTCGAGTTCATGTATCAGGACTTCGACCGAACCCGATATCGCCGCGAGCGGATTTCTGATTTCATGCGCAATCCCGGCGGCCAGTTCTCCGACAGCGGCGAGCCGGTCAGCCCTTCTCATGCGTTCCTCGATCTCCTTCGCCTTCGTGAGATCCTGGAAGACCGCGACGACCCCTCTGACTCCGTATCTGTCGTCGCCCAGCATCGACGTCGATATGCCGACAGGTATGCAGTCACCATCCTTCCTGCGAATCGTTATCTCGCTCCGAATGTCATGCTGGGAGGACTTCAAAGCGGAGAGTATTTTCTCGGCAAACTCCGGCATTTCTGACCGAAAGACGTCAAGGCAATTCCTTCCCTTAATCCTGGATTCCGAGAATCCGGTAATTCTTTCCGCAGCTCGATTGAAGCAGACTATTTTTCCGTGGTTGTTTACGGTAATCAGCCCCGAGTGAAGATACCTGACTATCTCGTCTGTTTCAAGTCTCGCACGCTCGAGATTCTCGGATGCCGCCAGCAGTTCCCTGTCCTTGGCCCGTACTCGATCCGCAAGATAGCCGGAGATAAATGCCGTCAGGAAGAAAACGCAAAGGTGCACGAAAACCGTGAAGGATGTCTCGTCGTCAGTCAGGTATACGCTTGCCAACACCCTGATATCGAGTGCAGATCGCAGATCCGTTCCCGTGCCGAGCCAGATTGTAATGAAATATGCGGCAGAGGCGACTGTCGCGATCAGAAGCGTACCCACGAGCCTGTAGACGAGCGACGCCGAGACAATCGTCAGCACAAACAGTCCGGCGTATGGACTCGACACACAGCCGGAGTAGTACACGATCACAGCTTCGATATACAGCTCCGTAACAAGCTGCAGCAGGATCATCCCCCTGTGGAACACGCTGCGTCGACCGAGCAACAGAGAGACCAGAAACAGCAAAGTCACAAGGCTGTAAACAAAAAGCGGAGCATACAGCTCCAGATGCGTACGCAACGAAGCTACAATGCTGCCGAAGACCACGAGGAAGATTATCAGCCTGAGCGGCATAAGCCACGTGTTTCTGATATCCGACTGATTGTTCCTGTCTCGCTTCATGGCATAATTAAGCATCTCCGAACCGGGCCGGAGATGCTCAGACTAAGTCCGGTTATCTAATTGATCTGCCCGATAATGTCGAACATCGGCAGATACATTGCGATCAGTATACCGCCGATCACCGCGCCCATAACGACGATCACCACAGGTTCAATCATCGAGGTGAGAGCCGAGACCGCAGCGTCGACTTCCTCATCGTAGAAATCGGCGATCTTCGAGAGCATCTCGTCGAGTCCACCGGTCTTTTCACCAACGGAGATCATCTGCACAACCATCGGCGGAAAAACGCCCGACTCTTTGAGCGGAGCCGTGATGGTATCACCCTCGGCAATCGAGATTGTCGCCTTCTTGATCGCATCGTGAACCACCCTGTTGCCAGCCGTTTTCGCCGTAGTGTCCAGCGCGTCGAGAATCGACACACCCGACGAAAGGAGCGTTCCGAGAGTCCGGGAGAATCGGGCCACCGCTGTCTTTCTGATCAGTGTCCCGATCATCGGAATCCTCAATTTCATCCTATCAATCTGAAGGTGCCCTTTGTCGGTGCGCCCGATAAGCTTGTATGCTACTACAAGGCCGAGCGCAGAGAAGATTATGACGCCAAAATGCGAGTTGATCCAGTCCGACAGAGCGAGGACGAACAACGTGGGACCGGGCAACTGAGCGCCGAGGTCCGCAAACATCTTGGCGAAAGTCGGCACGATGTATTTCAGCATACCGATAGTCGCGCCGAGCGCCACGATCGTCACAACAACCGGATACACGAGCGCACCCTTGACTTTCCTTGCCAGTGCGTCAGCTTTCTCGCGATAGTTGGCAAGACGGACAAGGATCGTGTCGAGAGCGCCGCCGATTTCTCCAGCCTCCACCATGTTGACATACAGGTCGTCGAAAACCTTCTTGTGCTTCCGCAATGCCTCAGACAGTGTCGTACCCGACTGCACCGATTCCTTGATCTGCGCTATGATCTTGCGAAGTTCCGGAGCCTCCATCTGCTCCGCAAGGATGTCGAGACACTGCACCATCGGCAGTCCTGCGCCGATCATCGTCGCAAACTGCCTCGTGAAGCGTGAGATGTGGATCTTCTTGATGCCGGTGCCGATCTTGATGTTGATGTCGGACGGCTTCCTGCTGATGGAACTGACCAGGATACGATTACTCCTCAGCATCCTTTCCAGCTCACCGCGGTTCTTAGCTTTTATCTGCCCCTGAACCGCCGACCCGCTGGCCGATTTACCCTTGTATTCGAATACTGGCAAGGTAACCTCCTTGCTTTTATGTGCGACCTGCTAAACAGCTACAGCCGACGTCTTTCGTGATATGATCTCGTTGAGCTCAGCCTGGTTGGCGCTCCTCAATAGAGCATCGCCAATCGTGATCTTACGCGCCAGATAAAGCTCAGCGAGAGAGTCATTCATGGTTTTCATTCCAAACTTCTGCCCCGACTGTATCATGCTGTAGATCTGGTGAACTTTGTCATCTCGGATGATCGCGCGAATCGCGGGCGTTGCTGTGAGTATCTCGTTCGCGAGAACTCTACCGCCTCCGATCTTCGGAATCAATTGCTGTACCACAATGGCCTGCACCACAAACGAGAGAGTCACCCTCACCTGATCCTGTTGATTGTTCGGGAACACATCTATGATTCTGTTGATCGTTTCTGCGGAGGAATTGGTGTGAAGCGTCGCGAACGCAAGATGACCGGTCTCGGAAATCTTGATTGCAGATTCGATCGTTTCGAGGTCTCGCATCTCGCCGATGAGAACGACATCGGGATCCTCTCGTAATGCGTATTTCAGTGCGCTCGCGAACGACTGAGTATCGGAGAACACTTCCCGCTGATTGACGATACTGTTCTGATGCCGGTGTAGATACTCGATAGGATCTTCCACTGTCAGGATATGCTCATAGCGTTCACGGTTAATCTTGTCGATTAACGCGGCGAGCGTTGTTGATTTACCGCTGCCCGTCGGGCCGCATATCAGAACGAGACCGCGAGGGAGCTTCGAGAACTCCTCAACCGTCTTTGATACTCCGAGTTCTGCGAAACCTTTGATCTTGTATGGAATCTGGCGAAGGGCGACAGCTACGTTTCCACGCTGAACGAATATGTTGCAGCGGAAACGAGACAAGTTCTCGATACCGAAAGAGAGGTCGAGTTCGCTGGTTTCCTCGAACTTTAGCCGCTGTTTCTCATTCATCATCGAGTAAGCCAGCTTCTTGGTCAACTCGGGCGTCAGAACATCCATATCGAGCCTGATCAACCCGCCGTCGATTCTCACAACCGGCGGCACGCCGACCGTCAGATGCAGATCGGAGGCGTTTTTCTTGATCATTATTTCAAGTAGTTCACGAAGTGAAACCATGGTATATCTCTCCAGCTATGATTACTTGTCAACCTCATTATTCTGATCGACCGCGGATGTGGCCAGCACCTCCGCGACCGTCGTCAGACCTTTCCTGAGTTTCTGGAGGGCTGCATGTCTCAGGGTCAGCATCCCTTCCTCGCAGGCCTTCGCGCGTATTTCAGGCACCGTAGCACCATCGAGGATCATTCTTTCGATCTCGGAGGAGATCGTCATCACCTCGAAGATGCCGCTCCTGCCGGTGTATCCCGTATCGCTGCATTCTTTGCATCCGCGCGATTCGAAAACCTCGAAGCCATCTATCTCATCCTCCGGAACGCCCAGCCTCCGAAGCTGGTCCGGTTCGATATTCACTTTCCGTTTGCATTTCTGACAGACCAGCCGAACCATCCGCTGAGCCATAATCAGCTTTGTGGAAGATGCCACCAGGAAAGGCGGAATACCCATATCGATCAGACGGCTGATCGTAGATGGCGCGTCATTGGTATGGACAGTCGAGAATACCAGGTGACCGGTCAGTGCTGCTCGAATCGCTATCTCCGCAGTTTCCGAATCTCGAATCTCACCGACCATGATGATGTCCGGGTCCTGCCTCAGAAATGATCTGAGCGAGGCGGCAAATGTCAGCCCGATATTCGATCGCACCGCCACCTGGTTGATCCCGTCGAAGTTGAACTCGACCGGATCCTCAGCAGTCATGATGTTGACATCCACAGTGTTGAGCTGTTTCAACGCCGAATACAGCGTTGTCGTCTTGCCCGATCCCGTAGGTCCGGTCACAAGTATGATCCCGAACGGAAGATGGATAGTCTTCTTGAACGCATTGAGCGAACGCTCCTCGAACCCGAGCCGGGTCATATCGACCATCAGCGTCTTGGAATCGAGGATTCGCATCACGACTTTCTCTCCGAAAATCGTAGGCAGCACGGAGACTCGCAGATCAACCGTCCTGTCGCCGATCTTCACCTTGATTCTGCCGTCCTGTGGAAGCCGCCTCTCCGAGATATCGAGATCCGCCATGATCTTGACACGCGATATGATGGCGGCACGATACCTAAAAGGCAGCGGCGCCATCTCCATGAGCTTTCCATCCTTGCGAAACCTGACCCTGATGCGTTTCTCATAACATTCGATATGGATATCGGAAACTCCCTTGCGGATAGCGTCAGAGATAATCGAATCGACAAGCTTCACCAGCGGCTTGTCCTGAACCTGCGACTGAAGATCCTGGTCCGACAGCACATCATCCTGCGACTCGACCACCTCGAGATCCGACTCCTCTATGTCCCTCAGGATTTCGGAGAATCCATCCGACTCGACATAGTACTGGTCAATCGACTTTGAGATCGCGCTTTCCGGCGAAATCACCGGCTGGATATTGCAGCCCGTGATAAACTTGATCGCATCAAGTACGTAGATATTGCTCGGATCACTGATCGCGACCACAAGCGACCTGTTGATCTTGGAAACCGCTATGACACTGAACTTGCGCGCAATATCGACAGGAATCAGCTTCACGATATCGGGGTTGAGTTCGACGTCAGTCAGCCTTATCGCCCCGATATTCAACTGCTTGCCGATGAAAGTTGAGATTTCATCCTCATCGGAGACTGCGCCGAGTCGTACGAGAATCTCCTCTAACCTGCCCTGACCGGACTCGAAAAGTCCTACCGCTTTCGTAAGCTGCTCTTCGCTGATCTTGCCAGCGTTTAGCAGCATTGTGCCGAGTTCGCTCTCCATGCGGAAAGATTCCTTCCTCTAACTCTGCTTCAGGTCGACAGGGCCCTTTAGTCGTGGAAAATGTCGTCCAGTTTATCCCCCGCCGACGCGGTGAATTCGTCAGTCAGCCCTTCGGCATCGGAGTGGTCCTTCTCGAGACTCTCCGCGAATATCTGATCGAGATCAGTCGAGGCTTCCTTTGCGTAAAGCCGAACCATCCCGATCGTAGTGCGGTCGTCGAAAACGACCACGAGGATACTGCGATCACCCACGAGAGACATGTGTATGTGATCGCGCTTGCCCTGGTGGAAGAGTACCGAGAATTCCGGTTCGCCCACCAGACGCGCAATCTCCCTTGTCGAGGCAAAGCTGCCCGCCAGCAGAGCTGCAAGTGAGGTGGTATCCAGAGACTGGGTGAATCCCTGCCTGGTCACGAGGTGACCATCCTTGTCAACCAGAAGAGCGCACTTCGCTTCCGAACCCTTCAGAAGCCTCTTCAGCGCGAGATTAATCTTCTCGGTCTCCGCCTGATAGATGATTAAACTGTCGTCTGTCACGATCTATCCTCCTGATTTATCTCTTCCCGAATAACCAGCGGAAAAGGAAGAAACGCTTCTTCTTCTTCGCCCTGAGCGATTCCCGCATCGTTGGCACAGAGAATACCGACCGTTCTTTCGGATCCAGATCCTCCGGATCCTCCTCGGATTCTTCCCGGTGGGCGATATTCGGCAAACGCCTGTATAGCTCGTTTCCACCCACTGGATGCGGTTCGGGCGTTCCCGCCAACGATTCCGTGACGGCCGGACCACTCTCGATCTGTCCCGTTTCGATCTCGTCTTCCAATTGCTCTTCGGCAACAACAGTTGTCCTCTGATGGATATCCTGTTGTGGAGAGCTGATTTCCTGCTCAGTGGCAGTGACCACACTTGACGGTTCCATGCTTTTCTCGGGTTCGTCACGAACACCAACTGGAGGCGGAGGTGTAACGACTGGCTGATCGACGCCGTGCGGTTCTGACACGGCAGCCGTCCTGTATTCATCCGTATGGACCGGTGAAGGCTCGGAGACTATGGGTCCCACTACCTGAGCCGATTGCCGATCCGCCGTTGTTTCAGATGTTTTCTTGATTTCAGCATGGTATTTTTCCTGGCTTTCCGCTGCGGGAACCGGCTCCACAGAGGCAAGATTTGCATCCTCGACCTTCTGCGCGGCATCCAGCGTCTCGGGTTCTTTCTTCGCTCTGTCGAGAACCAGTTTGATGACGTATTTCAGCGTGTCGAACACGCCTTTGCCGCTCGATGCACACGCCTCGAAGACACGCCACTTGTTTTCGTTCATCAATTCGTCGAGTTCCTGGATGCTCATCACATCCGAAAGATCGCGCTTGTTGTACTGCATCACGAACGGCAGGGTGCTGAGATCGATGCCATACTCCTCGAGATTCTCCTTCAGATTGTTCAGGCTTTCGACATTTTCATCGGCCTTTGCCCGCTGAGAGTCCGCGACGAACACGATCCCGTCCACACCACGGAGCACCAGCTTTCTTGTCGCATTGTAGAAGACCTGTCCCGGGACAGTATAAAGCTGGAACTTCGTGGTGAAGCCGTTGATATCCCCGATATTTATGGGAAGAAAATCGAAATAGAGTGTCCTGTCCGCATCGGTGGCGAGACTGATCAGGTCGCCCCTGGTCTTGTCCGGCACCTTGCTGTGTACATACTGCAGATTGGTCGTCTTGCCCGACAGCCCCGGACCGTAGAATACGATCTTGCAGCTAACTTCCCGAGTGTTGTAATTGATTACTACCATAGCCTGGGCTTACACCATTTTGATTTGCGATAATGCGTGCTTCATTTCGAGTCTGATAAGGCCGATATTGACATCCTTCTCGGCGGTCACCACCAGTATGCCAATTTCATTCGAAGAAAGGAATAGCTTGCCATGATCCGCCTCGATCGTCACCTGCGACATTTCCTCCTCGTCAAGCCTCTGGAGAGAGTTGTTTACATTTGCCGTTATCGAAGCGGCGAGCGCGCCCACTGTGTCTTCCTGAAATCGCGAATCGAGATCGGCGGCGATCACGATGCCGTCGTGACCGACAATCATGCTGCCGGTGACTCCGCTGGTGCGGTTGACATCCTCAAGTATCTCAAACATAACTTTCCTCCAGAATCTTTTTCACACTCGTATCGATATATCTCTGTTCGTACGTTCTCTTTATCATGTCTGCGGCCTGGTTCATCCTGACCTTTTCAAGTTCCTCCGAATTGCGATCGGCGCATACCAGCAGCCACATCCCGCAGACTCCAGTCGCATGAATCCTGAACGCATCCAGGGAAAGATCAAATGCCTGCAGTACGACGTCGGATACACGCAGAAGTGAAGACTGTATCTGCTCAGTGATAAGGCGACCGACAGGCGCCCAGATGTCCCGCAGAATCGGTTCGTCGCCGGCGAAGGCCACCGGCAGGCCATCTGCATCGATGAGGACTGCGAATTTCACAGCTGCAAGTTCGCAAACATGTCTTACCGCCGCATCGAATCCCTTCGGAATCGTTTCCGACTGCTCTACGGCCGGCTGACCAATCACGATTCTCGGAGCGCTCGGCCTGGCAACTACTTCGCGCCTGGTTTCACCCACGTCCGAGGCCAGCTTCATCCCCTTGAGCGGATCACGGTATGGCGTGATGGATATCTTGCCTATGACTTCGCTTCCGCTCTCAAATGCTATCCGGAAAACCGACATCAGCACAAACGGGGTGGTGAGTGTATGCAACAGAAGCGCAGGCTTGTACCCCCACAAACCGTTTGCGAAAGCATCACCCGGACTGAGCCCTTTCATAAGAACAAGCAGCATGGCAAAAACGGTCCCGACCAGCAGCCTGAAACCGACGGAAAGTATTGCTGCGGTCACCACATTCCGAAATGGCGGACTGTCGAGAAAAATGAATACGACAGATCCATAGAAGATCAGTTCGGCCAGGATATACACGAGCAATGGAATACCGAATCCAAGCCCGAGATCACTCGGGAAGAATATGAGCGGCACAATTGCAATTATCAGAAAGAGCAGAACTATGTGCCTTATTTCTCGAGCATTCAAATCCATATCGTCACCTCTCATATGTTCCTGAGAGAATCGCACAGCCTGGCCACCTTCAGCTTCAGCGAGCCGAGATTGATGTTCGTTCGACACCGGAGGCCAAGGATTCGATCAGGCAGGGCGATCAGCGCCCACATCCCACTGCTATTTTCTATCAGAAGCTCCCTCCATCCGCCCAAACGTATCGACCCGATTCCGGCGCCGACGAATCGGCACACTTCGGTCAGCGAAGCTGACACGGCATTCAGGTCATACCCGTCGGGAGCAATCGCATCGCCCACAAGCCCTTCGTAATTCGTATAAAAGACGGCTTCGACTCCGGGGAATCCGGAAACCCTGTCGAGAGCCGATTCGTACGTAACAGGCTCATCTCCTTTATCATCATCCGTCTGCATGAACCCGTCAGCTTCCTTCTCCTTCAAGGAAGCCCCGTAGAACTCCTCCGTCTCCGCCAGCTTAGCTTTCCTGGATATTTTTCCCTCTTGGATCTTGTCTTGCAAAGATTTCAGATATTCATTGGCTGGATCGGCAGACCTGAGTTCTCCGAGCCTCACGGCTGCCTTGGAGAAGAAACCCTTTTCGATCAGTATTTCCGTCTCCAGAATGTCGGTGACTCTGGTTCGGCCATCCAACCTGATTGCCTCTGAGAGCTCTTTCTCGGCCCAATCGTACATCTTGCGATCATGGCTGATTCGAGCCATTACCAGGTGTCCCGCGCCGTAGTCAGGGTGCATCCGCAGACCCTGCAGGCAGACCCGGAAGGCTGCATCGAGTTCACCCTTTTTGCGCAGGGCCTCGGCCAGAGCTGCGAAAATCTGGGAGTGGGGATTGTCCCTGAGAATATTCTCGCATTTGCCAATACGCTCGTCGATTACAGCAGTGTCTATCATAACGATCCTCGATACAGTCGGTGGTCGCCCGGAATCAACTCAGGACTCTCCTGATTCTCGACACCCCTATCATCACAGTGCAGAGCCCAACCAGGCGTATAAGCATGATCACGTTCTCGCTCACATCTGCTATGGATAGCAGGGCAGTTAGTCTGACTACTTCGGCTATCACCAGAATCACGAATGAGATGGCCAGGACCTGCCAGGCTGAGGCCAGCTCTCCACCCTTCAGGCATGAGAAAATCCTGAGGGCAATGAAGACGCATATACCTGTGAGCAAAATCATCAGGACGGCCAGAAGAAGTGCCGCTATCGACGAGTCGGCCAGACCAACGGATGCGTCCGCGCGGCTCGGCGCAACGAACATCATCGCTAATATCAATGGCAGAATGACTCTGTTCATATGAAAGCCTCTACAATGCTGAAGTTCGTTTGCTCTCTTTCAGCACGCGGAAAATGTCCGTCTCGAGGTCATACTTCGTGCTGACTTTTCTCTTCTCGGCGATCGGAAGTGATATTTCTTTCTTGATCTCGGACTCGACCGTGCGGAGTACATTCACGCCCAGCAGAGACCTGACTATCGCCAGTTGTTCGGTCAGAATCCAATTGAGCCCTGTCAGGAGCTTGTGCACCCTGGCTTCCCTCGGAATTTTCTGAATCGTTCGATGAAAATTCGCAAAATTCTCCCGTGGGTCCGAGTGTCTAAAGTTCGTGAAATGAGCCCAGACGCCCTTTTGATATGTCCCGAGAAGCTCATTGACCCTCATATTGTCTGAGCCGAGTTTGCGTTGCAGGTTGCGGCGTATCGCGTCGAAACATGCGGAGTAGAGCTTCAGAATAAGCCACCAGAGCTGCTCCTCTTCCTTTGGATCCTCGACCTCGTCCGCCGATCTGGCTCCGATGTTCTCAATCAGCTTCGCAGCTAGAAGAGCGTGTATTCCGCGATATGTCGCGAATTCACCAACCGGCGACACAGAGACAATATCGCTCAACGTCCTCTCTCCATTAATTACCGAAAGCACATTGAACTCCTCAAGCGAGAGAGCGATTTCGTCGGCTTTGATCTGGGGAGACATCGCCACTCTCAGAACTTCATTTTCTTTCGGCAGCGACTTCCTGATTTCGAGCCACTCGTCAATCCTGCGAGTACCCTCCATGATCACATTCATAGTGGTCAGATTCACCAGAACGTCTTTGATCTCAGGCAGCTTGCCCTCCTGGAAGATGAAATCACCTGACTCCCACGAGAAGAGGTTGTAGACTATCTCCTCGACCTGCAACTTGAGACATCCCGCGATTTCTTCACGGCTGAAGAGTTCCATATCGACAAGGGTCATCCCTATCCTCTTGCCGGAACTCCTCTGCAACATCAACGCCCTCTCCAGATCGATCTTGCTGATTCGACCTCGTCTCAGCAGGAGATTGCCGAGCAGATCCTCGTCGGAGTTCCTCGAGGTGGCATAGATAATATTACCATCCTTGAAGCATATCTCTTTCTGGACTTCGCCCAGCGTTATCGAGAGCATGCCTGTTTTCTTGCCAGTCGACAGCAATTGCAGAATGTCCGGAAACGCAATAGTATTAAGGTTGCCGGTAAAGGCCATCCGAGTTCCACTTCCAAACGATTTTAGGCTACATACTACTTCTCTAAGGTTATCGGGAGGACCGGCTTCTATCTTAACCGAGATGACACAAAAGTGCCTATTGTGCATCGGCTTGAAAGGAAAGGTATGGGGAAGCTCCCGCCTGGCAGCTCTGGCTGCTACTCGGCGGATAATGCGCAGGTTACGCTTACATCTGTCTGCCCAATACTGAACCTGACAGCTCCGCGTTTCTGCGTGTCGATGAGCTGCACCCCGAAACTGTGCATTTGCTGAGCAAGGAAGTCGAGATCGACATGGCTTGTCCACGACGGATAGCTGTAAATTATGACAACCGACGGCGAGAGCAGCCTGATTCGGTCGAAATACTTTGAAACAGGATGACTTGGATATGGCAGGGCGAGAATATCCACAGTCGAAATGCTGTCCGACTCTGATGATCCAAGCCAATCCCACGACGACAGCCAGAGCAGTGAATGATCTTTCAGAATGACATGAGCCTTTTCGACGCCCAGCGTTGATTTCCACAGGTGAATAGCGTAATCGTTGTTGGAAAGCGGCTTGTCTGAATTTGAATCCTGAAGCGCTGGCAGAGATTCCAGCATCAGTGCAGATTGATCTGTCGCAGTTTCCTCCCCCGACGAACAGGTTCCCCACAGTTCCGTTTCATCTGCGCCCTCGCCGGACAGATACGGGATGATTATGCGTTCAACCTGGTCGAATCCACCGTCAGATTGTGCATTTGTAAGCATGAAATCGTAGTCGGGTGGTATGCGCACGTGCATGGCTGTTTCACTGCCGAGGTCGAGAAATGTGACGGTTGCATTCGGACTCGCCTGCCTCGCTACGGATTTCCACACCAGTATATTTGCCCACACGAATACGATCAGCAGAAGATAGCGGAGCGATTTCGTCGATCTGAATGCCCCGTAGAACAAAAACAGGGTCGCATAGTAGAAAACAATATCTGTCAGACTCGGCGCACCGACCGACAGTTTGACCACCGGCAGCGATGCAAAGAAGTCGACAAGCCAGATCGATATATGCAGCGACAGTTGTGTCAGAACGGCAAGCAGATCGCCCAGAATCGGCACCGGCGCGAACAGGACAAGCAGCAGCGACAAGGTCACCGACAACGAGGCGAGCGGTATCACCAGTAGATTTGATATGAAAGTGATGAGAGGTATTCTCCCGAAATAGTAAGCAAGAATCGGCGCGACCATTATCTGCACGACAACAGATGACGCCAGTATCATCAAGCCATAAAGAAGGACCTTCTTCCACATTCCCTGGAGACCGGTTGAGCGCGGCATCATTCCCTTCAGAAGGTAGATGAGACTGAATGCTGCCGCAAACGACAACTGGAAACCGACGTCGAAAAGCATCATCGGATTGATCATAAGGATCAGCAGCGCCGCCACCGCTATGATATTGAGCAGGCTGCCTTTTCGATAGACAATCCTGCCGATCAGGACAAGTCCGATCATCAGAGACGCCCGAACAACCGAGGGCTGATTGAACGACAACTGGCAGAACACGATGATCACTCCGAGCGACAGGACATCGACGACTCGTCGCCTGACACCGGCAAACCTGAACAGAAATACCAGCGTCCCGATTACGAGCGCAACATTGGAACCCGACACTGCCAGCAGATGAAGTGTACCGGTGTCTCTGAATCGTTCGTAGAGCTGCTGCGGGATGAACCTCGTCTCACCGATAAGGAATCCTGCGACCAGATGTTGTTCGCTGCCTGCCAGTCTGGTCTTGAATACATCGAGTATGTATTCTCTCAATGGTATGATGATCCCTGAGAGGAATCGATTCCCCTCGCCCGGTCCGAGCACTCTCGCCTGCTCACGATGCTTCACGCTGACATACGAGTTGATGCGTTTGAGCATCAGATACCGCCTGTAGTCGAAGCCGTGGAAATTCCTCCTCTCGAAAGGAGCGCCCAGATAACCTGTCACGGCGATCCTGTCAGCGTAGTTAAAACGATCGTCGAAATGAGCGATCCTCGCGAGCATTAACCCGGAGGTCGGAATCGGCTCGTCGGTGATGTACAGAGTGTCGCATTCCACAGTCAGATAGGTCTTGTCGGGTCGCACATCCGGCTCCCTGACAATCCGACCGATCACCATCACCTGCTGCGGCAGATTGTTGAAACCGGAAATGTGATTCGGCGGGAAATTAACCGCGCTAAGATTGTACCTGAACACGCCGAGCAGTACGAGGCTGACTGCACCGAAGACAATCAACCATCGAATCGACTTCTTGTGCAACGCGATAAGTCCCGCGACAAATCCGACCGCGAGCGCACAGAACGCAATAAAATCGGGCGGATGAAACAGTGTACCGGCGAGTATTCCGAGAATGAGAAACAGACAGGCTGCCGCGGCGGGATATTTCAGCATTTCGATTTCCGTATCATGGCGATCAGCGAACTCAGTTCCGTTATCCTGAAAAACTTCGCGATCAGCAAATAGACTGCGGCTGTCGCGAAGAGCATTATCAGGGTATAAATCAGCCAGTCGAGCTTGCCGCCTGCAACTATGTCCAGCGGAACCAGGCGCTGACCCGCAATCAGCAGGATTGAAACACCGATGGCTGCGAGCACGATCTTAGCGACTGATCTACCGAGATCCTTAACCGACAGCACCGGAACCTGTCGGCACAGTAGTGCGAAAAGTATCAGGAAATTCAGCGAGCCGGAACATGCAACAGCGAGACAGAGTCCTCTGAAATCGAGGCGTCCGACGAGGAGCAGACAAAGCGCGATATTGACCGCGACCGATGCCACCGATATCGCGACAGGAATTCGTGTCTCCTTCATGGCATAGAAAATCGGGACGGTGATTCGCACGCCGGAATACGCGAACAGGCCAATCGCATAGAACGCGAGAGCCGAGGCTGTACTCACGGTGTCGGCATGAGTGAAATGGCTGTGCTGGTAAAGAAGCGCGACGATTGGCTCACCGCCAAAAAGCAGCACCGCCTGCGCGGGCAAAATTAGAAACAGCCCGAATTTCAGCGTGCTCACATAATGCTCCGCCATCCCCTTCAGGTCATTCTCTGCGACCAGACGCGATGCGCTCGGAAGCGAAACTGTGGCGATAGCCACACCGAAAAGCCCAAGTGGAAGGTGCAGCAGCCGATAGGCGTAATCGAGATAGGAAACCGCCCCGTCGGCAAGCCGTGACGCCAGATTCGTGATAACAAAGACATTCACCTGCGTCGCCGCAAGACCGATCACCATCGGCGCCATCAGCTTCAGAATCTGCCTGAGTTCCGGATTGTCGAACTTGAGATTTATCCTGAATCTGAACCCGTCCCGTCTCAGTTGAGGAAGCTGTACTACGCATTGCCCAAGTCCGCCCGCAAGCACGCCAATCGCCATTCCGAGAATCGGAGGATCGGTAAACGGACAGAGCGCAAATCCGGCGGCAATCATTCCGATGTTCAGGAGCGCAGGTGCAAAAGCAGGCGTACCGAATTTCCCGAGCGAATTCAGCATTCCCATGAACAGCGCGGCGACCGAGACAATCAGCAGGAACGGCATCATCACCCGCCCGAGCAGCACGGTCAGGTCGAACTTACCGGGAATGCCCTCGAAGCCGGGCGCGAGGAGAGTTACTATGCTCGGCACAGCGAGAATCCCGATCACAACGAGCAAACCGACAGTCACCATGAGGAAACTCAGCACGGTATTCGCCGTCTGAAAAGCCTCGGACCTGCTGGCATCCTTGAGCTTCGAAGTGAAAACCGGGATGAAGGCCGCCGAGAGCGCCCCCTCAGCGAACATATCGCGAAGCATGTTAGGGATTTTGAATGCCGCTACAAACGCATCGTTGGCGTCGCTCGCGCCGAAAAGACCCGACATCACACTCATCCGCGCCATCCCGAGCAGACGAGACGTCAATGTACCGGCAGAGACCCTCGCCGTCGATCTTACGAACTTAGCTTGTTCAGACTCATTTTCCATTGACAAACCACACTATTTCGCTATATTCGATTCCGAATTATCAATGCCTTACGCTGAAGGAGCACTGATTGGCGCATCATCTGCATACAAAGAAAGCGATTCGACAGACGGCTAAGCGCAAAAGACGCAATCAGACCGACAGATCGAAGATGAAGACCGCGATCAAGAATTTCATCGCGGCGGACACGACTGACGGCAAGGCGACAGCCTTGAAGGTTGCGCAGAGGATGATTGACAGGGCTGCGAAAAAAAACGTGATTCACAATAAGGCCGCCGCCCACAAGAAATCTCATCTTGCCAAAACCTATAATGCATTCGTTCAATCGCATGCATGACCAACTGTCAGAGTTCTGAGAATCGCCGACGCTCGTGTCGGCTTTTCTATTTCCACACAATGCGCGGCGCAATTCTGAGCAGCCCCGGTTTGCGCATCAGGATTCGTTTGATCACACCGACAGGATCGAGCGAGCGAATCTTCCTGCCGCCAAGCAGTTCGCCCGCTATCTCTATCACCGCGTCGATTTCACTCGGTTTCATCCGTCTGAGTATCTGGTGTGCAAGCAAATACATCCTCAGTCTTCGACCAAAAACCGCCATGAATGCGCCCGGATAATCTCTGAGCGCCGAGGTCTTTCCGCTTCTGACATATACTCCCGCCGCTTCCCCTGCCAACAGCCCCGAATAGAGCGCGGTTGCAATTCCGGCGCCGGAAAGGGAATCGACAACCCTGGCGGCATCGCCGACCGCCATGACATTGCCTCGTAGCATCGTCCTGCGACCTTCGAAGAGCGGCACGACGCCCATCATCCTTCCCGCTATCCTGAACGATTCGAATCGCCTGCCGACGAATCGGTCGAGCATATCGAACGGATTCATATCTTCGGCGAGTGTCGGGACAAAACCGAGTCCGACATTGGCAAAGTGTGATCCTTTCGGAAATACCCAGATGTATCCTCCCGGCGCGATAGAGCAATCAAAATGCATCTCGGTAGTCTCGCTGTCGACATCGATATCCTCGAGCCGATATTGCGCACAACTGGCGAGCCGTGACGGCAACAGATGTTTTACAAGCCCCGCCTTGCGAGCCACGACCGATTCGACCCCGTCCGCCGCTATGAGAATCCTGAACCGAACATCCCGTCTTG
The DNA here is from genome assembly GCA_965369655.1 of uncultured bacterium. Classification (GTDB taxonomy): domain Bacteria; phylum Zixibacteria; class MSB-5A5; order JAABVY01; family JAHJOQ01; genus JAJRZO01. The sequence goes on from CBDUQR010000011.1 coordinate 62,814, forward strand.
CGCCCTCCGAGAACAAGCTGATTGATGTGAACCGTCCGTTGTCGCGAACAGGATCGTCGGCTCGGCAGTCTGTCACTATTTCTGCGCCTGCATCGACTGCCATACGCGCGAGATGAGGCTCGAACCTGGTCCTGTCTATCGTGAATCCCGCCTCCGGATGATCCATATACAGGCACTCCCCGTTCGGCGAGATAAGTTTGATGCCGGTAATCCTGCTGCAAATCCAGTCGTCATCCGGCTCGACAACCTGACTCAGGCCTTCGACGCTGATCCCCTCAGCACAAAGAAGTGGCTTGCCGATCTCCCTGTGAGTCTCGACAAGGAGTACATCCACTCCGGCTCCGGCGGCAGCCCGCGCCGCAGTCAATCCGGCCGGACCCCCACCGACGATGACTACATCATACTCTGACTTCATCTCTCAACGCGATAGCCCTCGCAGGGCAGGTGATTACACATAGCTTACACGATGTGCAGTTGTCGGGCACTTCCCTCACTCCATCGGAGTCGAGGATGAGAGCGTCAAATGCGCAGACCGCAATGCAGCCGCCGCATTCACCGCACAGGTGACTATCGATCGATAAATAGAACTCCGGCATTTCGTCGATTATTCTAACTGAGAACAGGCGTGAATTCAAGTCAAATGTTCACTCAGCACGAAAGCCGTCGTTTCGTGGCCGGCAGACATCCTGAGCTTGTCCCAAAAGTAGGTCGTGTGAGTATCCGTTCCGGCAGTTCTTGCGACCGCCGAAAGCGTGCGTGTGAACTGCCGGTAAATGGAATCTGTGTCAACCAACAACTTGCAGAGGATCGCCAGGTCACACCGACGACTCCGTCATCGGCAAGACCAGGCGAAACTACCTATCAGTACTGTGGGTGGCAGACCCTTCAAAGCTCAGGACTCGCGTCCGCGTCTGCCCCAAAGTTACATTTTCGCTGATATCTGGGTGAAGGGATGGACTCCCGAGGTAGTGCTTTCCTTGTTGGGGGCAAAGTCGAAACTTAGCTTCAGGTCGATCGGAGGGAGATCGGGAATCCCTTGTATGGCGCGGTTGAGTGAACCGGGCAACCATGAGACATTGAACCGAAAGCTCTTTCTAAACCGTTGAATCTGTCTGTGGAAAATCAGCATTTCAGACGGCGTGGGCAACCGGCCTGCCAGTTGGAACACCGTCGCTATTGAATCGCCCTGTATGTCGAATTCTTTGTACGAAATAAGCTGTTCGTTCGTCTTGAGGAATTGCAGAAGCGACACAAGTGATTTGTATTCGAGTTCGAGAGAACTTCCCTCCTGACGCACCCGGTACAAGACGCCAAGATCCGGAATAGCAAAGCTTACTAATCCGCCCCTGCCGTCACCACATTCGTCTGCCCTGCCATTGAAATAACACTTCATATTGCTCGTCTCCAGACAGCATCTGTTGCAAAGAATGTGCCGCGACGAGATTGCCACCACGCATGGAGATTGAAATGCCTAACCTGTGGTATATCAATAGAGTAAGTCGGATGCCAGATATCGTCTACCTATACGGTGAGCGCTCGGTATGATTCGATCAGCAGCCATATGCAGCGAACTGCGGATATGGTGCAGAGGAAGTTACCGTCGTAACTCTATACGGAATCCATCAGTATCTTGCGTAACTCGCCTTTCGCTTCGAGATATGTTCCGACTGCGTTTGCCACGACTTCGCCCTGATCGTTGACTGCTCTGCCGACCGTCCGGATGATTCGTCTTCCGGTCTCCGAGATCGAACCTGTGAACTCGATCTTCTGACCGGTGAAAACCGGACGCTTGAACTTGATCGTCATTTCGGCTGTGACCGCATAGATGCCCTTTGCCAGCACTGCCTTGATCATGACCTCATCGAGCATCGCCGAGACTATCCCGCCGTGAAGGACGTCTTTGTAGCCTTGAAACCTCTCATCCGCCGTGATCTCTGAGATGACCGATCCGTCATCCATCTCAAAAAACTCCGCATGCAGGCCACTGCTGTTGCAGTCGCCGCAGACGAAACACTCGCTGTATTTGACAACTTCCTTCATCGTTGTCCTCGCTTCTGGAAGTCCACCGAAAATCGTATTGCAGGATACAAGAATGGATTGATTGGAACAAGG
>CBDUQR010000012.1:0-64125 GCA_965369655.1 uncultured bacterium
CTCCTTTCGGTAACACCCAATATGAGGCAACGTAACAGTTCCCAGACTAAATCTTTCACCATTCGGTAACATTTAATGTGAGGCAACTCGTCCCCAGCACTCAATCCTGATTTTGGTTGATTAAATGCGGCTTCCCGCTATATTCGAGCGAGTAGTAGTAGGTCATGCCCACTTGTTTAGTCCTGAGTTTGACGAAGGGGGGCATGGCATTCCAGTAAGCCTCACGTCCCAAGTGGACGTGAGCTACAAGAGTATGTAATGACATGGAGTTCTATACGAACAGTATGTTTTATTCGTTGTGTCAGGTCTTGATGCCGTGTGAGCGGCATTGTGACCTGACACCTAAGCACATGTCAGACATGAGCGGCAGGTCACATCAATCCGCTGACGCGGATTCACAAGACCTGCCGCAACAGTGTATTGTAACCTGCATAGAATGATAATAGAGTGATGAAAAAAGAAAAGGAGAAGAACTACCGCTATCCTTTCTACGACCAGATAGTGAATAGTTCGACAGCAGCTATTCGATCTGTATATGAGCATTTCGATAGGGCTGATGAGGCACCCACCGAAGAGACAGTCGCAGGTTGGATTACACTGTCCTCCGATCCGAGGGCGGATGTTACGCTTCCTATGTATCGCGTTGCCAAGCACTTAGGACAGCCTCCCGCTACTGTTTCTGGGCTGGCAGTTGATGATCTAAAACGTCAGGAGCAAGCACGAGAACCAACGGAACAACATTGCACTTACAATTTTGAGGGCGGTTACGTCAATCGCTTATTCAAGCCTGATCATTTCGCACAAGAACTCTTGCCAGACATCCTCTCTAGTAGCAGTTACGGTTCTGATACTGAAGGTCAGGGGAGAAATGTTGTTATCGATTTCTCCTCACCAAATATAGCTAAGCCGTTTGGCGTTGGGCATCTCAGGTCGACAGTGATTGGCAACGCGCTATATCACATCTTCGAGAAACTCGGATACAATTCTATCGGCATAAACCACCTCGGCGACTGGGGCACGCAGTTTGGCAAGATGATCGTTGCGTTCAAACACTGGGGATCGGATGAGATGCTCAAGGACGATCCGGTGCGCGCGCTGTTCAATCTCTACACGAAGTTCCACAGAGAGGCGAAGGAGAATCCTGAACTCGACGACGAAGCAAGAGCCGAATTCAAACGTCTCGAAGAGGGCGAAGAAGAAGCGACCAGACTATGGAAACGGTTCAAAGATTACTCGCTCGAAGAGTTCAATCGAATCTACGACATACTCGGAATCAGGTTCGACTATAACACGGGCGAAAGTTTCTACAACGACAAGATAGACAGCACCATCAGTCTGCTCGAAGAGAAAAACCTGCCCGAGATTTCGCAGGAAGCGCTGATTGTAAATCTCGAAAAGTACGATCTTGGGGCGTGCCTTTTGAAGAAAGGCGACGATGCCACGCTCTATGCGACACGCGATCTTGCCGGGATTCTATACAGGCACGATGAGTTTGATTTTGCAAAATGTCTCTATGTGGTTGGAGCTTCGCAGGCGCTTCATTTCAAGCAGGTGTTCAAGGTGATCGAGCTTGCGGGGTATGACTTCTCCGATGGTCTGGTGCATGTGCCGTTCGGATGGATAAGGTTCGAGGAGAAAGCGATGTCGACGCGCGAAGGGAATATTATCTTCCTTGATGACGTGATATCGCAGGCGAAGGAGATTGCGCGAAAGATCATAATCGAGAAGAATCCGGATATCGAGGATGTCGACAAGACCGCCGAACAGATCGGGGTCGGGGCGGTTGTCTTTGCGCAGACGTCGGTCCGCAGGATGAAGGATATCGATTTCAGGTGGGAGGATGCTCTCTCGTTCGAGGGAGAGACGGGTCCGTACCTGCAGTACACTCATGCGCGTTTGTGCAGTCTTGCACGGAAGTATGACAGGCAACTTCCTGATACGATTGGCTATGATCTTTTCGTCGAGCCTGAAGAGAAAAATGTTCTGCTGACTCTATCCCGGTATCCCGACAAGATCAGTCAGGCGGCGAGTGAATATGAACCATTTGTCATTTCGGCTTACCTGATCGATCTGGCACAGGAGTTCAATACGTTCTACCAGAAGCACAGGATAATCACCGATGACGAACCTCTGACTGCCGCGCGCATGTGCCTGTCGGAAGCTGTCAGGATTGTGATTGCCGACGGTCTGGCGATTCTTGGAATTGCCGCCCTCGAAAGGATGTGATTGTGGAAAATTCTGCAATAGAGATAGTGCTTCCGACTTCGGGACGATTTCTCGAAATGGCTGTCTACTCGGCTCTCGTGCAGGGGAGAGAGGCAAGCATTCGCGGAATTGATGGTGATCGTATTCCATCACATCTGCGCAAGTTGTCTCAGATTGTCGGATACAATATCGAAATAAACGACAGAGATGTCGAACTGCGAAAGTCATCCGATCCGCGTAATGCGACCACGAATTCTACTTTGATATCGAAGCATAACGGACTCGCGAATCTCCTGATTCTCGCCAGACATGGTGTCGGCATGGATTCTGATTTGTCTGACAATCTGCGCAGGGATTACGAGACGGAACTCCTGATGCTGCGCAGGTTTGGTTTCAGTCTCGTGGAACGTGAGTCGACATATGCTCCTGTGCTCAGTCCGCCATCTCACATCAAGTATACGCTCCCTCCCAAGAACTATCATATTCTCGATTTGCTGATATTGTCTGTACTCGCTACAGGGTGCGAGGTGGAGCTTCACGCCGACCACGAACTCGATTTCTCGGACTGGGGTGTTCTTACGGATATCGGGGTCGACATAAGCAGGGTTGCACAGGATGAGGAAGAGGATGAACTCGCGCGCAGGTTACGGCGGGCGCGAAAAGCAGTTGCTGAAGAGTATTGCTATACGATAAGAAAGATCGACATCGCTGAAAACATCGATGTCGTACTTCCCTGCGATCATCTTCTCGGAATGTTTGTTGCGGGGTTGTTTATTCTCTCTGGAAACGGCTCGGTCAGGCTGACGCGCCTTCCACGAACGGCATCGGTGGCGTCGATCTCCAAAGCGCTTGCGAGAATGGGTGTGGAAACGGCGATTCAGGACGACAAAAGCATAGACGACTACCCTGCTTCCACCATGACGGTATCACCGGGAGAACTGATCGGGAAAAGGTTCGGCGGAGGCGTGATCAGGTCCTGTCCTGAACTGCTGTTCCTTCTCGGCCCGCTCGGCATGATCGCCGATGGCAAGACCGTGATTCGAGATCTTCCGTTTGGCTCGGCGCTCTGGCGCGAGCGCGTCGGTTTTGTCAGGGAGACGCTTGAGGCGTGCGGAGCGCGCATCGGCGAGGTCGAGGACGGATTGGTCGTCGAGGGCGGCGGGGACCTGATGATGATGACGTACTTCGAGACGGGCGACCGACTCTGCGACCTCATGCAGAGTATGCTCACCCTGGCGTTGCCGCACCATTCGTCATTTCGGCCACCTGCTGAATCGACAACTTCTGCGATCAGCCGACTGTACAACCGCTTAGTCGCCGCAGTGGCATAGTCACCTCACATCACCTGGAGCGAGATGCCGGAAACTCATGAGAGTACCCAGCCTGAAGTCAACAAGTTTGATCTGATAACGGGTCCGATTCTTCCCACAATTATCAAACTCGCCTGGCCGGTCGTGGCGACCATGTTTGTCCACACCGCATTCCTGATTACCGACATGATCTGGGTCGGCAGACTTGGCACGTCGGAGATGGCCGGCGTCATATCGAGCGTATTCATAATCTGGATTCTGTTTTCGGTGGCCGAGTTCGTGACAGCCGGACTCGTAGCGATCATCGCACGACATTACGGCGCGAAGAACTACGGTCGAGCAGGCTATGTCGCAGCACAGGCGATAGGCTTTTCGACGTTGCTGTCTGTCGTTGTCACGATAACAGGCTACACCTTCGCTACTGACATCATGGCTTTCATGGGGACCGAGCCGGATGTTGCCGGGTTCGGCGTCGACTATCTAAGAATTAGATTTGCGGGTGCTCTGTTTCTTCTCTGGTACGAGGTCGGCACATCGATATTCCGCGCGACGGGTGACACGAAAACTCCGATGGTGCTGTCGATAGCGGCGGTCGGTGGGAATATACTCCTCGATCCATGTCTGATATTCGGTTGGGGGCCATTCCCGGAAATGGGAGTGAAGGGCGCTGCGATCGCAACTGTTATTGCCAACCTCTGCGCTGTGCTTGGATTCGCCTATTGCATGCTGCGCGGGCGATTGACGCTCAACATCAGGTGGATTGACACGCTCAAGATGGATGTAAAGCTCATCATCGAGATGGTCAGGATAGGGCTGCCGTTATCGCTCAACGGCGTTGTGTTTTCGATTGTCTATGTGTTCTTAAACAAGATCACAGCAGAGTTCGGGACGGAAGCGATTGCTGCCTTAGGTGTGGGCAACAGGGCCGAATCGGTCTCCTACCTGATATGCTTTGGATTTGCCGTCGCAGTATCGACGATGGTAGGACAGAATCTTGGAGCAGGCAGGCCGGATCGTGCCGAGAAAGCTGTATGGATAACTGTCGGCATCACCGGAGCAATAACGCTCGTGATAACGATGGCGTTCCTGCTCATTCCGGAACTGATTACGAGGGTGTTCATATCGGATGCGAAAGTGATCGACATATCAGTCGACTATCTGAGGATCATGGCGATTTCGCAGGTCTTCATGGCTGCGGTCATTGTGCTCGAAGGCGCATTTTCCGGCGCGGGCAACACTTTGCCGCCGATGATTATCGGCATCCCTGCGTCTGTTCTGCGAATACCGATTGCGTACGTGCTATGCTTCGTATTTGGTTTCGGGGTCAATGGCGTTTGGTGGACGATCTCACTAACGATGATTCTCAGCGGTATCGTGATAACGCTCTGGTTCAGGCGGGGAAAGTGGAAAGACAAAAAAATTGATCAGTAGCCACATCTTGGCAGGATAAATAAATCTGGACATTGTGAAGTCGCCGAATATATTTGTGATTCATATCTGCGGAGTCTTGTCCGTTTTTTCTCGGGAACAACTGATGATCCCGCGATTAAGATTCTGCAGGCGGGAGAAGTGGTAATTGTATTTTATTTATTGTAAGCCTTTGATATGAGTAATCTTGACGAGTCATACGGAAGCGAACGCAGGGACTATGTGCATCTGTTGCTGGGTCTGTTCGTCTTCCTCGTATCGCTGATCGTTTATATGATGACGGTGCAGCGGACTCTCTCGTTCTGGGATTGCGGTGAATTCATCACATGCGCGCATATTCTGGGAGTGCCGCATCCACCGGGAACGCCGCTTTTTGTGCTTATCGGACGGATATTCTCGTTCATACCTATCGGAGATGATCCCTCGTTCAGGATCAATATAATTTCCGGAATCGCTTCGGCGTTTTCCGCGATGCTCGGCTATTTCACCGCGACCTGGCTGATCCGGAAGTGGTTCAACTCTGAATCGCTCGACGGCTGGCGGAAGATTACTGTCTATCTGGGCGGGCTTGTCGGCGGGTTCATGTTCGCGTTCGGCAAGACGAACTGGGGCAATTCGGTCGAGGCCGAAGTTTACGGCACATCGATGCTCTTTATGATGGCGACGATATACCTGATGCTTCTGTGGGTCGACCATCGCAAAGAGCCGCGTGGAGAAGTCTATCTGATACTGATGGCTTACCTCTCTACGCTCGCGCTCGGCATCCATATGACGTCTTTTATCGTCGTGCCTGCCGCATTTCTGCTGATTATTCTCGTCGATGGCCGGTATCGCCGAAGCTGGCAGATCTGGGTGACATACATTGTGCTCATGCTCGTGGCGTATGAAGTCAGACCATTCCTGGTTGCGTCGACCGCCTGGGCTGTGATCGCCTGCAGCGCATACTACTGGAAGAAAATTTCACAGGGTTGGATCTATACAATCGTCCTGCCTGCTCTGATAACTGTTCTGTTGCTCGCAAAGGGACAGCCATTTGTACCGGTATTCGTGCTTAGTTTCTGGGGATGGTCGCTGGTGACACTGTTAGTGCACCGTCTGCAGCCGACGCGTATGTTCTGGCGCATAAGCTTCCTTGTTATCATGATGGCGATACTCGGTTACACCGTTCAGATATTCATACCGATCCGCTCCGCGCAGAATCCACCCATGAACATGAACAAACCAGACAACTGGTATTCTTTCGAGTCATTCCTCGAACGCAAGCAGTATGGCTCGGAGGATATGATATCCCGGGCGCTCAAGAGCAGACGCGCCCTCTGGAAAAACCAGTTCGGAACGCATCCGCGCATGGGATTCTGGGGATTTTTCAGTGAACAGTATGGGTTTAACGGACGGCGATTCCTGATTCTTTTCTTCCTCGGATTATACGGTCTCTATTATACGACACGAAAACACTGGAAATCCGGCATATTTGTGTTCCTGATAACATTGGCGGGTACCGTCGGACTTGTGATATACATGAACTTTGCCGACGGCACGATCGAGAACAGATTGATCGGCGAAGGGCATCTCGAAGTACGCGATCGAGACTATTTCTGGACGCCCGGGTTTGTCATGTTCGGTCTGATGATCGGCCTGGGGGTCGCGGCCTTCTTCGACATGATCCGACAAATCCTGAAGGAGAAGGGCATAAATCCGCGGTTGCGGGATGTCGTGCTCGGACTGTGCTGCTTGTCGGTGCTCCTGCCGAGTCTCGCACTGGCTCGGAATTACTATGTCAATGACAGGTCTCGGAACTACATTCCGTATGACTACGCCTGGAATATCCTCCAGTCGGCGCGACCCAACGCTGTACTGTTCACTAACGGCGACAATGATACATTCCCGGTCTGGTGCCTGCAGCATGTCTATGGGGTCAGACCCGACGTGAAGATCGCGAACCTGTCGCTGATAAACACGAATTGGTATGTCAAGCAGCTCAAGAACATTCTCGGAATCCCGATCAGCTACACGGACGAACAGATTGATCGCCTGATTCACCGACGCATGCAGGATGGAGCGGTATATCGAGTTCAGGATCAGATGATAGTCGATATTATCGATCAGAACAACCGCAACGCCGAGAAAGTCCCGATCGAGTTTGCGATTACGGTGTCAACATCGAACAAGAATTACAAGAAACGCTCGCTTGATCCGTATCTGCAGATGGAGGGCATGGCGCTGCACTCCACATACCCGAATCCTCAGCCGGATGCTATCGATGTCGAGAAAACACAGGATTTCTACTTGAATCAGTTCAGATACCGAGGTGTTACGGATACTACCATCTACAAGGATGAGAATGCAGCCCGGCTGGTGAACAATTACATTTCGGGATTCATGTTCATAGCGGATACGTTGCAACGTGCTGGGCGAGTCGATGAGGCTGCGGAGATGCTCTACAAGGGTATAGAGCGCGTCGGTGGGGGAGCGGAACCATGGACGTATCTCGCCCGGATGTACGCGTTGCATGGTCGCCTTGATGATGCAAGACGGGTGCTGAGCGAGGCTCCGGAGGATGTCCCGAGAGAAGACATGAAGCTCTTTATTGGCGCCGCGCTGAATCAGAAAGGGCTCAAGGATGATGCACGGCAAGTCTACGAAGAGACATATGCCGAGTATCCGGATTCGCGGGATGCGTTCAACGAGTTGTTCAAGTTTTACTTCGACGAAAGGCTGCAAGTCGAGATGGCTCGGCTTCTTGAGGAGTACATCGAGAGGCATCCGAACGATGCACAGCTCATGAACGCCTATAATCAACTAAAGCGCGAAGCGCCGGAACTCTTCGAGCAGATTCCACCTGAGTCGTCCGAGAAAGATTCAGGGCAGCAAATCAGGGTGATTGGGCTCGATTCCGCCTGGCAGAGTTCCGATTCAGACACCGGTCAGTAAATGAATATCCTCGCAGTAAACTGGCAGGATCCGAAAAATCCTCTCGCAGGCGGGGCAGAAGTACATCTGTGGGAAAACCTGAAGAGATTCGCGGCTGATGGTCACAATGTGACCCTGGTATGCAGCAGATTCAAAGGCGCCGAAGCCGAAGACATTTATGACGACATCAGGGTAGTCAGAAGGGGTGGTCGATTCTATTTCAATTTCATAGCTCCGTTTCTGGTTCGTCGTGAATTGCGCAGAGCGAAATACGATGTGATCCTTGAGGACATCAACAAGGTCCCGTTCTACACTTCTCTCTACACCAATCTGCCGATACTCGTTGTGATACCGCATCTTTTTGCGACGACTGTATTTCAGGAGATCAATTTCGTGATGGGCAGCTACATATACCTCGCCGAGCAGCCGATCAGATTTATCCTCAGGAATTATCCGTACTGCGTTATTTCAGAATCGACGCGACAGGACCTCGTGAAACGCGGCATACCATCCGAGAATATCCGGGTCATCGAGTGCGGCATAGACCATTCGATGTACTGCACCGACGAGTCTGTCGGCAAGTATGATCAGCCGACTGCGCTCTATCTCGGCAGGATCAAGAAATACAAGAGTGTGCAGCATATATTGCAGGCGTGGCCGAAAGTGATGGAATCGGTCCCAAACGCGCGTCTTCAGATTGTGGGGGACGGCGACTACCTGTCGAACCTCAAGGAGATGTCGGGCAGGCTCGGTCTCAATGACGCCGTGTCGTTTCCCGGTTTCGTAAGCGCAGAATCCAAAATCGACAGGCTCAGACGGTCGCACTGCGCGATCTACCCATCGCTGAAAGAGGGCTGGGGATTGACGAATATCGAGGCGAACGCATGCGGGACACTCGCGATTGCCGCCGATGTTGCAGGCCTCCGCGATTCGGTCTCAAACGGAGTCTCGGGTACGCTGTTCAAATATGGCGACATCGACGCTCTTGCGAAAACCGTAATCAGGGTGTTCAGGGAAGATGATTACAGGCGTCGTCTCGAACAGGGTGCGCTGCAGTGGGCGTCTCGTTTCGACTGGGACAACTCGGCTGCACGCATGCTTGAACTTCTGCATGAAGTTGTAAAGAACCGGACATTGAGTTCCAGACGGTAAGAGAGTAGTTTTGAAGCGCAAGACCAGACGAACATTGCTGATTTGCCTCGGTTACGCGATTTCGATTGTGCTTGTCTATATAGCATTTCGCAAGGTGGAGTTTCGTCAGCTCTGGGATTCAATCGCTCACGCGAACTACTGGTGGGTGATCGTGAACGCCACCGTCGTGATGATTGCTATGTGGTACCGGTCGTATCGATGGAAATTCATGGTCGATCCGATCAAGAGAGTCGGTATGGGGAAGCTGTTTTCTTCGACCATGATCGGTTTCATGGCCTCGAATGTCCTGCCACTGCGGCTCGGCGAGTTTGTTCGCGCATGGTCGCTCGGTCGGATCGCCGATATTTCCCGCTCTGCAGTGATGGCGACTGTAGTCATCGAGCGGATATTCGATTCGTTTGTCCTGCTGACATTTCTCACGATTATTCTGCTTTTCAAGAAGATTCCGCTTCCGGATGAGATGCAGAGTTTCGGCTACTTCTTCCTGATAGCCAATCTGGTGGCGCTGGCGATTCTGATCTTACTGCGCGTGAAACCAAAGCCTACTCTGCGAGCGCTCGATATTCCGCTTATGATATTTCCAGCGAGGCTTCGCGAGAAAGTGATGGGTGTGTTCGTGAAGTTCACAGAGGGGCTGGCGGTGATCGGTGACCTGAAGAGGGTGCTGCGCATATCGTTTCAGTCGCTGCTGCTCTGGATAATAACCGGCCTTTCCAATTACTTCGTTTTTCTCGCATTCGGATTAGATCTGCCTATCGATGCATCGTTTGTGGTGCTCGTAATCGTCTCTATCGGCATTATGATCCCTCAGTCGCCCGGCTTCGTGGGCGGTTATCATATCTGCGTCTGGTACGCGCTGAAACCTTATGGCGTGGTGCAGGATACCGCGATGGCGGTGGCCGTCGTTCTGCACGGTGCGCAGTATGTGGTTATTACACTCGTGGGATTCTATTACATGCGTCGGGAGCATCTCTCTCTGAAAGAGGCGGAACAGGAATCTATTTCGACTCAGGAAACAGCGTAATCTGCGGGGATCGCGCGCGTCAGGAGAATTCTTGCATATTCCTCACGGAACTGAATTGCATCGAATGATTAACGATCTCTATGACAGGGAAAGAAGGCTTGACATCGGCTGGGCAGGCGTCTAATTTGACCAAAATTGAAGTGAGGTTCTCATGATATACGGCGTAGTGATGGCTGGCGGCAAGGGTGAGAGGTTCTGGCCGCTTTCCCGCAAGTCGCGTCCCAAACAGCTTCTGCATATACTCTCGGACAAGTCGATGCTGCAGGAGACAATCGACAGAGTGATCGATTTCATCCCGCTGCCAAGGATAAGGATTGTGACCGTAGACAGTCTGAGCAAACAGATACTCGGAACGATAACATATCTCAACAAAGAGAATCTGATTACGGAGCCGTTCGGCAAGAGCACATGCATGACAATCGGTCTCGCTGCAACGCATCTTTTCAGAGAGGACAAACATGCGATAATGGTTGTGCTCTCCTGTGACCACTACATCAATCCGCACGAGAAGCTGATAGAGCTTCTCCAGGCGGGATGCCATATCGCCACAGATAAGGATTATCTGATCACTATAGGCATAACGCCGACCAGGGCAGAGACTGGCTATGGTTATATCGAACGCGGCGACCTGTACGACAAGTATGGCAATGTTTCTGTGTACCACATCAATACGTTCACTGAGAAACCGGACAGGCTGCTTGCGCAACAGTACTACTATGGCCGCAAGCACATGTGGAATTCCGGAATGTTCATCTGGTCTGCGAAAGCTATTCTCGACGCTCTTCATGCATACCAGCCTGAAATGGCGGCTTTGTTGGATGACTATGCTCCTAAGATTGGAACCGATCAGGAACTCGACGCCAGGCGTCACTGCTACGAAGAGTGTGAACAGGTCTCGTTAGACGTTGCGATTCTGGAAAAAGCCGAGAATGTTCTCGTAATAGGTGGAGAGCTTATCTGGGACGACATCGGAAGCTGGCGTTCGCTCGAGCGTGTGAAGGCGCTCAATGGCGACAACAACGTCATCGAGGGAGATGTAGTCACCGTCGATACCTACGAGTCGACGATTCACAATGATTCCAGCGGCGTGATCACAACATTGGGAGTATCCGATCTTGTTATCGTGCGGTCCGGAGATATAGTTCTCGTGGCTCACAAAGCCCGCGTGAATGAGATCGCTGACGTTCTGAAACAACTACGGGAATCTGAGGAACATGAGAAGTACTTATAGCAAATATGTTCTCGTCTGTCTGTTGCTGGCGGCTCCACTGTTTGTTGATACAGGTTGCCTGCCCAGGCCGAGGGATAAAGATAGGGTGCGTCCCTCTGGAGAGACCGAAGCTGTGGATGACGGTATCGACTATGAGAAAGATACGTTTATTGTTCCCGAGAGAATTCCCGAGCGGACCGAAACCGTGGGCGGGAGCGGATCGCAGCTCGACTGGGCGACGATAGATTCGCTGAGACGATTGAATCCTGAGATCGATTCAGTCAAGATACTGTACCGCGTTCAACTGTTCGCATCCCAGTATTACTCTGAGGCGGGATATGAGAAAGAAGTCGCCGAGGAGATTTTCGATGAGCCTGTATATCTTGTCTATGAGGTACCATACTACAAAATCCTGATGGGCAACTGCACCGATCAAACAGCCGGGGAAAGATTGTTGCGACGCGCGAGGAGTCTCGGTTATGAGAATGGCTGGCTTGTCCAATCGTCGCCTGACTCGATATACTATGAGTCACTCATGCCGCCTGATTCGCTCGGATTGATCGATACCACGTCTGCACCATCTCTCGAAAACCCCGACGATTAGACTCAGAATCGAATCGTGAGAACCGTAACTATCGATACCGGCACAGACATTGACGGGCTGGCGGAAGATGCCGTGCGCCTTCTGCGCAGTGGCGAGATCGTACTGATACCGACGGAGACACAGTACGGGCTGTGCTGCAACGCCGAGGATGATGCGGCCATCAACAGGCTCATCGACGTCAAGGGACGGGATCGGTCGTCGCCGATGGCGCTCCTGATTCGGGATTGGCATCACGCTGCGATCCTGGCGAAACAAATTCCCGAGCAGGTAACAAACCTGGTCTCACAGTTCTGGCCCGGTCCGCTCACTGTAGTCGCTCTTGCATCGAAATCGAATTGGCCGGGCGTGGTCTCAGAGGATGGCAGAATTGGTTTTCGCTGTTCAAGTCATCCACTTGCGGATCGGATGGCGGAATCATCGGAGTTTTTCATTGTCCAAACGAGCGCTAACAGGCATGGCGAATCCCCGACAGCCGACCCCGACTATCTTACAAATTGGTTGGCCGACGCTGCGGCGTTGCTTATATTCGATCGATCTGTGACATCCGGGAACCTTCCATCCACAGTTGTGGACGTGAGTGACGGAGAGTTGCGAATCGTGAGACAAGGGGCAATCGATTCGGCAATAATACGCGAGGTTTGGGAAGAGGAGATTGACAAGTGAGCGGCAGGAAAAACACAATCATGTTTGTCTGCACCGGGAATACATGCCGGTCACCTATGGCAGAGGGCGTCCTGAAGGCGATGCTCGATTCGGAGAAGATCGCTGGTGTCGAAGTCATATCGTCAGGCACCGGTACGCTCGACGGCTATCCGGCGACTGCTAACTCCGTTATGGTTTCAGCGAAGGATGGGATCGATATATCCAATCATCACTCGCAGGTGATCAGCGAATCGCTCGTCGAAGGATCCGACCTGATCTTCGCTCTTGCATATGACCACTACGTATTTATCACCTCGCGCTACGCGGACAAAGCCGATAATGTTTTTATGCTGAGATCATTTCCTGATGGCGAGGCGTCTCTCGAATTGTCGATTGCTGATCCGATTGGCGCCGATATCGAGACGTACAGCGAGGTCTACGATGAAATCAAACGGGAACTCAAGCGTGTCTGGCCCAATATAATTCAGAGGATCAATGAGAGACCTGAAGATTAAATCCACAATTGCCTTAGTATTCGCGCTTGTTGCAGTCCTGTTCACAGCGGCGTCAGCAGATGACAGCGCCGGTGTTGCGATAGCCCCCGACACGTGTCGGCCGCTCGATATGCCGTTTGATTCGGTAGAAGTCGATTCGAGTTTTCGCGATCTGATCAACGATGCGTTCGGTGTGGGCGAGTGGCTAAAGTTCGATTTGAAGTACAGTTTTGTCACTGCCGGATACGCGGAGATGTCAGTCGATTCTATATTCGAGCACAATGGACGCGAATGCTATATGATTACGACGCGCGCGCGATCTCATCCGTTTTTTGACAGTTTCTACAAAGTGCGCGATCACGGTGAGACCTGGTTCGATGCGTACGGGATGTTCCCGTGGCGTTTCGAGAAACACCTGCGAGAAGGAAGCTACGAGCGCGATGAGGTACATGAGTTTGATCAGTACAGGGGACTCGTCTATGAGGGAGACGACACGATCATGGTCATGGACTACATCCAGGATGTCCTGTCGAGCCTCTATTACGTCCGCTCGCTCGATCTTGATGTCGGCGACAGGATCAGCGTCGGCAGCTACACCAAGAAAAAATGCCACCAACTCGAGGTCATCGTGCATGCCCGCGAAGAGATCAAGGTTGACGCCGGTAAGTTCAGATGCCTCAAGGTCGAGCCGCTACTGAAATCGGCGGGACTGTTCAAGCATGAGGGCAAGCTGACTGTCTGGCTGACAGATGACCGCCTCAAGATGCCCGTGCTGATGAAATCGAAAGTCCTCGTCGGATCGATTACCGCCGAGCTGACGGATTTCAGGCTGGGCGAGCTGTTGGACTAATCTGCCACCCACAATATCCCAATGTCATCCCGGTGAAAACCGGGAACCATCTTCTCTTAGCTGTGAAGATGGGCACCGGTTTGATCCTGAGTTTTGCGAAGGGCTTCCGCCGGTGTGACAACAATAGGTCTGCAGCGAGTAGGTCAATCGGCCTGTCCGATTGACATCTTCTCATAATTGTCAAGCGTGAGCGCGCTTGACCTACACGGATTCAGATTGGTGATATCTGAAGGAATCATCCTGAATGTAAGACTTCCAGTTCTTTAACAGTTCATCCTTCGTGGCTGTTTGATCCGCAATAATCGGACTGATGAGTTTGATTTGCTCATGTGTCATGTATTTCTGATCCACTCTATCAATGAACTTGACGAGGGAATCGCGGACCCACGCAATGTATTTGCATGCGGTCTCAGCACATTTGAAGTTGAATGACGAGAAGTCATGAGGTATTCGTGAAAGCGGCCAGAAATTCAACTGAAAATCATCCATGATGACTTTGTTCGTAGCATCAGTCAAATCAATGAGGACAAGGAACGGGAAGGAGTTTCCGTGCATTATGGAATTGCGAATTTCAACAAGCTCAGCAAAAGTTCTGAATGCCGCGGATTGCCTATCGAAGTAGCAAGCAGGTGGGCTTAGGATTTCGTTGCACAACAGAGGAGCGAAGTATACCTTGTCAATGAGTCTCCACTTTTCTAATTTCTGACCTTTCTGGGCAGAATGGAACAGCAGATTCTTGGGAATGTCCTCCTTACTTCTAATTGCATGATCAGTCAACACGTTATTGGTAAATGCTTCAATCGCAGCTATACCCATGATGAATGCTGCTCTTGCTGCCGCCTTTTCCTGCATCCACAACTGCTGATCAAGCTTCTCTGGATCATTGATATCCTGCGCATGGAGGTCTTTGTACAGCTTCTCTGCCTTATCATAGTGAATTAGCATACTGGCGAAAAGATATTGGAAAGGTCGTCGGACGTATTTCCCGAATTGATAAGGCATGCGTATTTCCTTCGTTTAAGTCGAATTGAGGTCAGGACCTGACATTCTTGGCTGCTGGTGTCGGTGACATCTGCCCTACCGCCGGGCACTGGCAAGCTACTCGTGTGCATCGCTTGAGACTTCAGGTTCTTTGCGCACATACAAGACTACTTGAGTGACAGCCACAAGAAGGGCCCCTGCAACTTGGATAAGGCGGAATGGAAGCTGTGCCATGTATCGGATAATTATCAGGCAGAGTACGAACCAAAGCACGATCTTCACGATTCGTCTACTCTTGACTGAGTAGAAGGCCATTCCGCCCAAGATCAACGTTATTAGACTCGTCTCTACATCTATCGGAAAACACACAAAGAAAGGGGGATTAAGGAGAAACAGGCCAGCAGCAATCAGCATAGTCCCTGGCAGGGCTGAACCTAATGTTGACTGATTCAGTGACTCGGAATAGGAGAGAACCGGTTCCTCTTGCCTTTCAAGAGACTCTTTGAAGGCAGCATCTTCAGGAACGACGACATCAGCACCACACTGCTTGCACTTCGCGACTTCACCGACTCTTAGATACTGGACGATAATCCTGCTCTGACATTTGGGACAATAGAACTCCAAAGCCACGGGACACCTCTATTAGCAAATACTTATTAGACAACTTCAACCTGTTCATCAGATAGGATAGCAGGTGCACACATGATTGTCAAGCTCACACCTACCCTGTGCTCACCCGCCCCCGGGTTCGTGTATCTCTGGATAGTCGAGTAGGGCAGAACCCCTTTGCAATGCTCAGGACTCCGCCTTAAGCGGTTCTGCCAATAGTATGATTGGCAGAATCACTCCGTTTCACTTCGGATTTTGCCCTACCAGACTATTATGTTGACAGTACCGTTCACTTCGCCTAATATTGGCCGCTATGAAAGTGGTGTTGCAGCGGGTGAATAGAGCGTCGGTTTCGGTGGACGATGAAATCGTCGGAGAGATCGAAAAGGGTCTCTTAATCCTCGTCGGCGCGGGCAAGGATGATGTTGAAGAAGATGTTAAGCTGATGGCGGATAAGTCCCTGAATCTCAGGATATTCGAGGATGAGAACGGCAAGATGAATCTCTCATGCCTCGACCTCGGATACGAAGCTCTGATCGTCTCACAGTTCACGCTTCAGGCCGACTGTCGGCGTGGTCGCAGGCCGAGTTTCACCGACGCAATGGAACCTGTTGAGGCCGAACGCCTTTATGAGCTTTTCATAAAGCTTTGCAGGAATGCTGGTGTCAGGACAGAGACAGGCATTTTCGGAGCTAGGATGAACATCAGTCTCGAAAACTGGGGGCCGGTTACAATCATACTGGACAGCAAGGGATGACTCAATTCGCGATAGACTATTCAGATGATCTCAAAAAACGAATTGCCGATTTGATCGATGGACGGCCTGTACGTCTGGCATCGAAATCTCCACGAAGATCGGATATTCTCACGAAGCTCGGCGTCGATTTCGAGCTGTTCGTGACGGATGGCGAAGAGAAACTCGACTTGTCTTCAGCGACCAATGATCCGGTCGCAAGGTCCGTGATCATCACGAAGCACAAGGCATCAGAGGGCGCTCGCGGAATGGACAGCGGCATCGTTATTGCGGCTGACACGATTGTCGTGCTCGATGACAACACGCTCTCCAAGCCGCAAGACAGAAGCGAAGCTGTGTCTCACTTGACGAGACTTGCGGGTCGGGATCATCATGTGTTTACGACAATGGTATTGCGGGATGTCGATCGTGATCGGGAGGCTGTCGGTACGAGCGACAGTTTGGTGACATTTCGTGATGTCACAGGCGATGCGATTCGTGAGTATGTGGCCACCGGCGAGCCTGACGACAAGGCGGGCGCGTACGGAATACAGGGGATGGGCAAGTTTTTAGTTGAAAAACATACTGGATATCTTGATAATATCATTGGTTTTCCGGCGTTTCTCTTCGCCGAACTGCTTGAACGATTGCGGAAGTAGGCTCAATACGGATGATTGAATTCGCAAACGAAGGAGAAATGCTCACTGTCGGGAAGTTACTCAGGAATGAGCGAGAACGGCAGGAACTGAGTCTTGAGGATATCTCCGACCGGACCAAGATAAACGCAAAGTATTTGCAGGCTATCGAGGAGGACAGGAAAGACGGTTTTCCCGGCGGCCTGTACTGCGATCTCTTCACCAAGTCCTACGCGGAGGCGCTCGGTCTCGAATATGCCCGGATAAAGGCCGGCACGTTCGCCCCTTCTGATAAAACTCAGGAGCGCGAGAAGAAGTCGCGCAGGGCATCCGAGAAGTCAGCCGGTGAAACGAAGAAGACTGTGCCGGATCGAAGCAGATCAGACAAGAAATCCGATGCGGTCGATCCGAAACCGGTTGCCGAATCCGGCTCGATTTCCGGTTCGAGCGTCAAGTTGTCAGTCGAATCTTCGGAATCCGAATCGGACGAAGCGAATGGACCTGGCAAATATGACGTGGTCAAATATCTCATCGTTGTAGCCGCCGTAGTTTTCTGCCTGCTGATTATCGTCGTATATATCAGCATCTCATCGAAGAAACAGGGTGCGGACGATGCGGAGACTCGCGAGTCTGTGCCTGCGGAGAGTGCTCCGATGCATCAGGCATTGGATGAGCAGGCGAACATTACTGAGCGAGAGAGTTCAGAGCCTGATGCGACGGGAACCTCGGTGATTGATTCGGGGGCTGATGGTCCGGTCATGATTTATCCGGAGAGTCTCGAGGTGATGTTTGTATCTACACGAGAGAGCTGGGCAAGCGTCGTCGCCGATGGTGATACGGTGTTCACGAGTTTCTTCAAGGCCGGAGACGAAAACCTGTTCCGAGCGGAACGAGAGCTTGATGTGGCACTTGGTCGATGGGAGTTCATATCCGGTTCCATGTATGGGCACCCGATGAAGGAGATTGCTTCGTTTCACAAGAGTGGCTGGAACTCGGTCAAGTTGAATATCACGAAGGACAACTGGGAAACATTCATAGATTCTTCAAAGCTGGATAATGAGCAGGATTAAATCGATATTGCAGCGACTGCGGGTCGGGCTGCTCAGGAAGAACCTGAGCGAAGCCACTGTCGATTTCGGCAGGTATTTCGGCAAAGCCGGCAGGATAGTTGTGCTTCTTCCAGCCGACAGCAGCAGGCGGACCGAAGTTCTGGGCGAATCGCAACGACTGTCGTCGGCTTTCCCGACGTCGGAGATATGTCTCATATCGATGCCGGATGACGACGTGCGAGACACCGCCCGCCGTGAAGGGTACAGGATTTTCACGCCTAATCGAACCGAGCTGTCATGGTATGATTTTCCCAACAGCAGTTTCCTTACAAGGATCAGGAATCTCAAGAGCAGTCTTGTGCTCGATCTCGATCCGAGTCGAAGCTGCTTCAATGCAGCGGTCAGCCTTGCTTCAGGCGCTCCTCTCAGGGTCGGTGTGTTCGGCAGTTGGGGGCGACCGATTCACAACGTAGAGATCAAGTCGGGTGGCTCCGAGAGTCAGTCGGAGGTTATCCGATCGCTGTTGAGCGTGCTCTCGACCATGGGCGCCGGAAAGACAGAATAAGAGGGCGGTATGCATCTATCTAAACTCCAGTTACTGGGTTTCAAGTCATTTCCTGAAAAGACAAATCTGGTTTTCAAACGCGCCATGACGAGCATAGTCGGTCCCAACGGGTGCGGCAAGACGAACCTGCTGGATGCGATTCGATGGGTTCTTGGCGAATCCCGTATGTCGGTGCTTCGGGGATCGCGACTGGAGGAGATCATATTCGCAGGGACCAGGGATTTCAAGCCGCTCGGCATGGCTGAAGTATCCCTCACGTTCGACAACCACGATCAGACCGTGCCGTCAGGATACAACGAGATCAATATTACGCGGAGGCTGTTCAGGTCGGGCGATTCGGAATTTCTTATCAATCGAACTCCATGTCGGCTCAAGGATATCACCGACATGTTCCTCGACACCGGCCTCGGCCCGTCGGCATACTCTGTCATCGAGCAGAGCATGGTGGATGTGCTTCTGTCGGATAAAACCGAAGACCGCAGATTCCTCTTCGAGGAGGCGGCGGGGATAACGAAATACAAACAGCGCAAGAGACAGGCGATTCGCAAACTCGATGCGACCGAGGTGGACCTTCTCAGATTGCAGGATGTGCTCGCGGAAGTCGGATCGCAGGTATCGTCGCTCAGGCGACAGGTCTCGAAGGCGGAGCGTCATCGCTCGCTGCTGGAAGATATCAAACGAACAGGGGTGTCGCTGAGTTCTGCGGAATGGCGCCGACTCGAAGAGAGTGAGAAACGCCTGAGTCGAGACCTGGATGACGCCAGATCGAAAACGGAGTCGCTGTCGGCTAACGAGAAGCAACTCGAACTTGAGCGAGAAAACATCTCGCTTACTCGGGCGGAGAAAGAGCAATCCTTAAGAGATGTCCAGTCTGAACTCGAACGCGCAGTCGGGAAGTGTCACAATCTCGAAAACGAATTATCTGTCTTAAAGGAAAAGGTTCGAAGCTCCAGGGAACTGTTCGCGCAGGCAGGTCAGGATATTGACAGTTTGCAGGGGCGCAGAGATTCGCTCGACGATGAAATCGACGGGAACGAGCGAGAGCAGGATAAGGCTGCGAAGCATATCGATTCGCTCAACTCCGGACTTTCAGAGAAAGAGTCGGAGTATGAACAACGGCTTCAGCGTTTCAGATCGGTCAGGGAGCAATTAGATAGCAAGCTCTCAGCGCTCGCCGAGTTGAATGATCGGCTGACTCTCAAGCGTGAGAATCAACTCAGCCTCGATCTTCAGTATGGCTCGGACAGCAGGAAACTTTCTGAACTCGATGATGACATAGATCGTCTGAAGCAGGACATCGAACGAGTCTCTTCGCAGCGCGAGGAAAAAGCGGCGACAGCCTCCGAGACCAACAGTGATCTCGAAACGATAAAGTCTGACCTGGAGAAAAGCCTGTCGGAGAAAGCGGGTTACGAGGATGCACTCGGCGCCATTGACGAACGAAGTCGTCAGCTTGATTCGAGACTGGATCGGGTGACTGGGAGATCCGAGTTCCTCGAAGGCGTTGTCTCGGAGTACGAGGGTTACGGTCCGGGTGCGGCGGCGCTTGGTCGAATCAAAGAAGAAATCCCAGGTGTGCTCGACACAGTCGCCAATCTGGTCCAGACCGATTCTGAGAACTCGCGTCTCATTCAGGCGGTACTCGGCGAGTACGCGTCGTTTTTCGTTGTTGAGGATTCCAACGTTGCCGCAAAAGTGATCGAAAGAGTGCGGGGCGAGCAACTCGGCAGAGTCGGGCTGATAATCAAGAGCAGAGCAAAGGAACTGAGTGCGCATCGAGACTCACGGGATTCCGTAGATTATACTCCGGTGCGATCGCTCGTGAGGGGTGATGATGATCTTTCCGAAGTGCTCGATTTCCTGTTTGCAGACCACTACCTGTGCGAGTCTTTTTCTGAATCGCTGTCTGACGGGCTTGCGGACTGCAATCTCTGGACGCGCGAAGGTGAGTTGACAGCCTCCGGTGGCATGGTTCGCGCCGCCGGTCTGCACGAGATCGTCCTGGTCGGAAGGAAGCAGGAGATCGAGACACTCGCTGCAGATCGTGAAAAGATCGTATCAGATCTCGACGGTCTCAAGAGTGAGAGATTTGCTGAAGTGGAGAAGCTCGAACGTGTGTCGCAGCGTATCGACGAGCTTGAACTCAAATTGAGCGAAACTGAGAAGCGGTCGAGCGAAATCAGGGTGGAGATTGCCGGATGTGAATATGAATTGGCGTCGCTGGAGCGTCAGAGAACGGAGAAAGACAGGGCGCGAAATGAGTTGACCGAAGCGCTCGAATCGATCTCTCGTGACAAGGGCGAAATAGGCGGCGAACTCGAATTGCTCCGAGGTCAATCTGGCGAAATGGAGCAGGAGGTCGAGCGACTCAGGAAGGAAGCCGCGGAAACCGAGCAGCTCAGCGCGGACTCAGAGAGGGAAAGCAACAGGCTGAAAATGGAACTCGTCGGTGCGGAAGGACAGCTCGATATACTCCGATCAAACCACCAGAAGATGACGGAACTCAGGACTGATATCGTGGAGACTCTTGCGGCTCGTGAGCAGCAGCAGTCCGAGTATCTTGCCACTGCGGTCGATTGCCGGAGATCGATCCGGGAAGGCGAGGCGGACCTCAAGAGTCGATACGAGGATGTCGAGACGAGACGTGCCGGTGTGATTGCCATCAACTCGGAGATCGCCGAATTCGATAACAAGCTCTCGATTCTGGACGGCGATCTCAAGAATGTACGGCGTGAGTTGAACGAATTCCGCGAAAGAATGCACCAACTCGATCTGGAGCTTTCATCTGTCCGTTCGCGGAAAGCAAGCCATGTGCAGGATTCAATCGAGCATTATGAATTCGATCCATCAAAGAGTTCTATGCAGTTTGAATTGTCGGATGAACAGCGCGCGGACATGGAAGAAGAGTTGGCAAAGCTGCGACAGCGTCTCGACGCGATAGGTCCTGTGAACATGCTCGCTCTCGATGAGTACGAGGAACAACGCAAGCGCCATCAGTTCCTCGATGAGCAGGTCAGAGATCTCATATCCGCCAAGGACGACCTCAAATCTACAATCACGAGGATCAATACTACCGCGAGGAAGCTGTTCAGCGAGACCCTCGACATGGTCCGGGCGAATTTCCAGGAGGTTTTCCAGGAACTATTCGAGGGCGGGGAAGCCGATGTCCAACTCGAAGAGGGCGTCGATCCATTGGAAGCGAATATTGTCATCAGGGCGCGTCCGCGCGGGAAGAAAATCCTCTCCATCCAGCAGCTTTCGGGGGGGGAGAGAGCGCTGACCGCGATATCCCTGCTCTTCTCGCTTTATCTTGTGAAGCCGTCGCCTTTCTGCGTGCTCGACGAGGTGGATGCCCCGCTGGATGACGCGAACATCGGCCGTTTCCTCAGGATGATCCGGAAGTTCTCTGAGACCACACAGTTTATAATTATCACGCACAACAAGATTACGATGGAAGCTGCCGATATTCTCTATGGCGTGACGATGGAGAAGCCGGGGGTCTCGCAGATCGTGAGCGTGAATCTCGATGACATCGACGAAATTGATCCGCTCATCGAAGGAAGCAAGACAGTTGACGCCGAAGAAGTTGTGAGTTCGGAAGCATGAAGTTTTCCTTCAAGCGACTTAAGAACGGACTGACCCGAACCAAGTCGAATCTGGTCGGACGTGTCAAATCGGTAATAGGTCTTCACGTGAAGGTGGACGATGACCTCATCGAGGGACTCGAACAGGTGCTCATCGAATCTGATGTCGGCGTCGGAGCAACAGCAAAAATAATCGAAGGACTAAAGGAGCGGGTGAAAGCCGACGGTGTCGCGGAGTCTGATAGCGTGCTGGAAATGCTGAAGGCGGAAGTCTCCGAGATACTCGTTTCCGAGAATCATCGGGAGAGTTTCTTTGAGACTGATGCGAGGCCGTTTGTGATAATGGTTGTGGGGGTCAACGGGACCGGAAAGACTACGTCGATCGGAAAGCTCGCCAACACATTCAAGGAGAATGGCAAATCTGTGCTTGTCGCGGCATGCGATACGTTCCGCGCGGCAGCGATAGAACAGCTCGAGATATGGACTGACAGGGTTGGATGTGAATTCGTTCGGTCGACGCCGGGAGCCGACAGCGCAGCGGTCGCGTTTGACGCTGTGCAAGCTGCGAAGTCGCGGGGGATCGATGTTGTGATTATCGACACCGCCGGACGCTTACACACCAAAAAGAATCTCATGGAAGAATTGAAGAAGATCAAGCGAGTCGTTGCAAAGGCAGACCAGACGGCTCCTCATGAAATACTCCTGACTATCGATGCTACGACGGGTCAGAACGGCGTGCAGCAGGTGAAGGTCTTCGATGAAGCTATCAACCTGACAGGACTGCTTCTCACGAAGCTCGACGGCACCGCGAAAGGCGGGATTGTCATAGCCATCGCTGAGGAATTCGATGTGCCGGTCAGGTTCGTCGGACTCGGCGAACAGATCGATGACCTGGATGAGTTTTCCCCGCGTGATTTTGTCGAGGCACTGTTCACATGATGGTGACACTCGACGTCAGGACATCTGAACGCAATCAACTGGTCGATATCACGAGTCAGATAAGAAGAGCAGTTCGAGACTCCGGCGTCTCGGATGGAGCATGCCTCGTCTATGTTCCTCACACCACTGCCGCTGTCACGATCAACGAGAATGCTGATCCGACCGTGAAGCAGGACATCCTGATGATGCTGGGCAAGCTGGTGCCGCTGTCTCGTGAGTTCCGCCACGCCGAAGGCAATTCCGACGCCCATGTCAAAGCAACACTCGTCGGATCGTCTGTCAGAGTCATTGTCGAAAGCGGCGACATCCTGCTGGGACGATGGCAGGGGATATTCTTCTGCGAATTCGACGGTCCCCGGTCCCGCCGCGTGCATGTGCAAGTCTCATCGAACGGATGATCAGATTCAGGATCATAGATACCGGCAAGCCTCCAAAAGACTGGCGTGAGGCGGCATTCGAGCACTATGTCAAGTTGATCTCACCTTACGCCAAAGTCGAATGCAGCTTCGTGAAAGAGCGCAAGGTTGATTCCGGCGCCGATCCTGATGCTGCGTTGCGGAAAGAGGCTGGCGATATGATCGGGCTGCTGTCGAGCGGTTCGTATTCGTTTGCGCTGGACAAATCGGGATCAATGCGTTCGACCGAAGAGTTGTCCGATCATTTCAGCGACCTGTTGCAGAGACAGTCGAGGTTTGATTTTCTGATCGGCGGACCGTGGGGACTTCACGCTGACGTCCTCGTCGCATCCGATGAAGTCTTGTCATTGTCGAAGTTCACGTTTCCTCACGATCTTGCACGAGTCATGCTCGCCGAACAACTCTACAGAGTCCTCTCTATCCACAACAATCTCCCGTATCACAAGTAGACAGATGTAGGCTGTAGGTCAAACACGACCTACTTTTGAGACAGCCTCTCCACATTTGCCGATGTCAACGCAAGATGGGGCAGACGAGGACGCGAGCCTTGAGCTTCGAAATATCTGCCAGTCACAGATATGCCGACCTCAGAACAGAAGGGCATGACACTCCGTTTTTTGATTGGCATAAAGAGCGTTTTTTCTTAGAATAGACAGCATGACTGCGGAACGTCTCACAACACCTGATCGGATGTCGAACGAGGTCGATCTCGATGTTACTCTGCGTCCGAAGACATTCGACGAATTTGTCGGGCAGCCGAAGCTCAAAGAAAACCTGAAGGTATTTGTCCAGGCCGCGAAAGAACGTGGTGAGGCGCTGGATCATTGCCTTTTCTGCGGGCCGCCCGGTCTTGGCAAGACAACGCTCGCGTATATTATGGGCGAGGCTCTCGGTGTGCGAGTCAGGTCGACTTCCGGGCCTGTGCTCGAAAAAGCCGCCGATCTCGCTGGACTCCTGACGAATCTCAAGGAACGGGAGATTCTTTTCATCGATGAAATACATCGTCTCAGTCGGGTCGTCGAGGAGTATCTCTATCCTGCGATGGAGGACTTTACGCTCGATATCATGATCGACAGGGGTCCGGCCGCCAGATCGGTGAAACTGCCGCTGAAGCAATTTACTCTGATCGGCGCGACAACCCGCGCCGGACTCCTGACGTCGCCGTTGCGGGACCGCTTCGGAGTAGTCGGCAGGTTGAATTACTACGTGCCGGAGGATCTGCAGAAGATAGTGATTCGCTCGTCGACTATTCTCGGAATCGATGTCCAGCCCGATGGCGCGCATGAACTCGCGCGGCGATCGCGCGGTACTCCGAGAGTCGCGAATCGTCTTCTCAGGAGGGTGAGAGATTTCGCCCAGGTCGCGGGCGAGGTTGTCATCACGAGTCAGAATGCGAGAGATGCGCTGATACGCCTTGATGTCGACGATCTCGGACTCGATGAAATGGACAAGAGGATTCTCGAAGCGATAATCTGTAAGTTTCACGGCGGGCCGGTCGGTATCTCGACGATCGCCGTAGCCGTTGGAGAGGAGCCGGGTACGATTGAAGAGGTCTACGAGCCATTCCTGATTCAGGAGGGACTGCTCGAAAGGACTCCTCGCGGCAGAGTCGCCACACCGTTGGCATTCCGGCACCTCGGTCTTGCGATCAAATCCGATACGGACCAGGGCAAACTGTTCTGACCGACGATGAAAATCCTGATTCATATATGCTGCGGGCCGTGTTCTGTCTATCCATTCGACAAGCTCGCCGAAGAAGGGCACCAGCTTACGGGGTACTGGTACAACCCGAACATACATCCATACAAAGAATACAGGGAGCGGCTCGGCAGCCTGAAGGAATTCGAGAGGATCAAAGGTTTCGAGATCGTATACGATGACAGGTACGAACTCGAAAAGTATCTCGAAGCTGTGATGCCGGACCTCGAAAACCGTTGCATGCACTGCTATGAATTGAGACTCGCCGAAACCGCGAAGCACGCTTCCGAGAACGACTACGATGCTTTCACGAGTACACTTCTCGTTTCGCCATACCAGAAGCAGGCATGGATTCGCGAGGTCGGCGCTGCCATGGAACGGGAATTCGGTGTGACATTCCTCGATATAGATTTCACTCCCGGTTTCAGGGATGGAAAGCAGAAAGCTTACGACATGGGGCTGTACATGCAGAAATACTGCGGGTGTATATTCTCCGAGAAAGAGAGATACGAGAAACGAAAATGAGAGTATCGGCGTTCGATTATGATCTCCCTGAGCACTTGATAGCGCAGTATCCGCCTGAGAAACGCTCCGATTCGAGACTGCTCGCTTTCGATCGCGACTCCGGCAGGATAGAGCATCTGCATTTCCAGGACATCCTGAAATTCCTCAAGTCGGGTGATGTCTTAGTTGTCAACGATACGAAGGTATTCAAGGCGAGGCTTCGAGGAAAGAAAGAAGGGACATCAGGGCAGGTTGAATTCCTCTGCCTTAAGCCTGTCAGAGATACGATCTGGCGAGTGCTGTGCCGTCCGGCGAAACGGATCAGACGCGGAGCAACTATACTATTTGATGATGGTGCGAGTGCGCGTGTAATCGAGGAAGTCGACGGCGGCGAGAGGATCGTGGAATTCTCGGACGATCCGCTGAACATCTGCGATCGTATCGGAGAATTGCCGCTTCCGCCTTATATCAAACGAACCGCTGACGTGTCCGACCTTACGAGATATCAGACTGTTTACAGCGATCCGGTCGGCTCTGTGGCGGCTCCGACAGCCGGGCTTCATTTCACCGATCAGATGCTCGACGAAATCCGCGAATCGGGTATCGAGTTGATCCATATCACGTTGCATGTCGGCTGGGGAACATTCAAACCGGTCGCAGTCGACGAGATCGAGGATCATTCGGTTGAACGGGAGTGGTACACGGTGAGCAGTGAAGCCGCCGAAAGGATCACGCGTTTACGGAGTGGGAATAACAATCTTGTTGCAGTCGGAACCACGACTACGAGGGCTCTCGAAAGCTGGTACAGAGATACGTTGGGTGAACTGACGGCATACTCCGGCGAGACTGATCTGTTTATTCATCCGCCTTATCGGTTCAATCTGGTTGACAAGCTGGTCACGAATTTCCATCTTCCGAGGTCGAGCCTTCTGATGCTTGTATCGGCATTCGCGGGACACGAGGATATCTTGCGGTGCTACCACGAGGCCGTTGAGCGTGAGTATCGCTTCTTCAGCTATGGCGACGCCATGATGCTATTATGAAAACAACCGCTGTCATACTTGCCGCCGGCAAGAGCGAGAGACTACCGGGTGCTGTGCCGAAACAGTTCCGTCCTGTCGCGGGAATGCCGGTGCTGGCACACACGCTACGGCGATTCGAACGATGCGATGCAGTGTCGGATGTGGTAATCGTGGTCCCCGAGCAGTACCTGCCGTACACCGGCGAATCGATTGTCGAGAGATTCGGGATAGAGAAGGTGCGCGCTGTCGTAGCTGGTGGCGATTCGCGGTTCGAGTCGGTCATCCGCGGACTCGATGCGCTGCCAAAGGAGACGGAGATTGTTGTGATGCACGACGCGGTCAGGCCGCTTGTAACGCCCGACCTGATCGACAAGACTGTGCGAACATGTATTGATGAGGGCACCGCAGTCGCAGCCATAGTTGCAGGCGACGCGGTCAAGCGTGTGGAGAACGGATATGTGCTTGCGACTCTTGATCGCGAACGGATGTATCTGGTGCAGACGCCGCAGGCATTCAAACGCGGGCTTCTGGTCGAGAGCTATGCCAATGCTTCGGACCACTACTCCGATGATGCATCGGTGGTAGAGGCTGCGGGGCACAAGGTCAGAATCATCGAGGGTGATCCAATGAATCTGAAGATCATACGGCCTCGAGACCTTGATCTGGTGAGGTTCTGCTTAAGCAATTTTGATGGAGAGACGAATGGCTGAACTGAGAGTCGGTTACGGCTTCGACGTGCACAGGATGATCGAAGGCAGGAAACTCGTTCTGGGCGGGGTCGAGATCGAATTCCCGAAGGGACTGGATGGGTATTCCGATGCGGACGTCGTCTGCCATGCGATCGTCGATGCACTTCTCGGTGCAGCGAGGCTCGGCGATATAGGCGATAATTTTCCGCCGACCGACCCGAAATACAAAGACATCGCCGGGCTGAGACTCCTCGAACTCGTCAGGATCAAACTCGCCAACAGTGGTTACGAAGTAGAGAATATCGACGTCACGGTCATCTGCGAAGAACCGAAACTGAATGAAATCAAAGAAGTCATGGCGTCGGTGATAGCGCAGACTCTCAGAGTTGGCGCCGAGCAGGTTTCAATAAAAGCGACGACTTCCGATGGTCTCGGATGTACGGGCGAAGGGAAAGGCATTGCCGCGGCTG
Source organism: uncultured bacterium (assembly GCA_965369655.1). Classification (GTDB taxonomy): domain Bacteria; phylum Zixibacteria; class MSB-5A5; order JAABVY01; family JAHJOQ01; genus JAJRZO01. Next base: position 27,724 of record CBDUQR010000012.1, read on the forward strand.
CTGTGACTCTTATCTCTGAGGTCCTTGTCGAAGAGGATGAAGAGGATGTCGATGAAGGGTACGAAGATGAATGAATTCATCTCTCCCGGGCAAATCGATGAAGTGATTGATCTGGTGACAAGACATGGCACTGGATGGATTCTCGCCTTCGTGTTCTTCTCGATGTTTGTAGAGAATATCTTTCCGCCCTATCCGGGTGATGCCGTGATATTCGCCGCCGGTTTCATAAGTGGATCGGGGAAGATGAGCGTGGCGCCGCTTCTGGTTTTGTCGATAATAGGGAGCGTTGCATCGATCATGGTTGTTTACGCCGTAGGGCGCAGATACGGCAGGGCGATATTCGAGAGGCGACTTCTCAAGTCCCTCGGACCGGACAATCTGCCGAGGATCGAATCCTGGTTTAGCAGGCACGGCGCCCGATTGATTCTGGCGTCGCGGTTCCTCGCGGGCACCCGCGCGTTGATCGCGCTCTCCGCAGGCGTCGGCAGGATCAGCGCACCCCGAATGGCTTTCTTTTCCACTCTGTCGGTCATCGTCTGGAACTGTCTGGTCATTCTTTCGGCGTACCATCTTCACAGCAACTGGGAAGTAGTCTACGAAATCTTCTCGACATATAACCGAGCCGTATTCGTTGTCGTAATAGCTGTAGTCGCATTTTTCGTCATCAGGGGGTTTGTCAGGAGGCGGCGCGGCTGATGAATGTACTCGTGCTTATGGGCGGGGTGTCGCCCGAACGCGATGTCTCACTCGATTCCGGCGCTGCGGTGTGTCAGGCATTGGAGACTGCCGGACACAACGTGATCGGACTCGATACAGGAGCCGATGCGAAACTGCCGGAGATCGGAACGAACGTACTCTCACCTGCCGTCAAACCGGATCCTCCCGACATGCGCGAGTTGACCCGGCTGGACAGGCAGTTCGCGCTCAAGAGCATTACGGCTGAATCCCTGCGCGATGTCGATGTCGTCTTTATTGCACTTCACGGCGGAGCGGGTGAGAACGGCGAGATACAGGCGTTGCTGGAGCTTGCAGGTGTCGCATACACAGGATCACAGGTGCTCGCTTCGGCACTCGCGATGGACAAGGATATGAGCAAGAAGGTATTCCGGAGTGAGCGGATTCCGACGCCAAAATGGGTTATGGTCGGCAAGACAGTAGATGGAGATTACTCTGAATATGTCGCCGTGATCGCTGAGAATCTCGGCTATCCGGTGATCGTGAAACCGAGCGATGCCGGATCGACCGTCGGCCTGAGTCTCGTGAAAAGCGAAACCGATCTGATTCCCGCACTACAGCATGCTGCGGAATTCAGCGGGAGAATCATGGCTGAAGAGTATATTTCGGGCCGTGAGTTGACCGTTGGGGTGCTTGATGGCAAGGCTCTGCCGGTCGTCGAGATAATCCCGTCGCATGAGCTTTACGACTACGAGTGCAAGTATCTGCCGGGTAAGTCTGAGTATGTCGTGCCCGCTGAGATCGACGACGACCTCAGACGAGAGCTTCAGGCATACAGCGAGCAGGCATTTGATGCGCTCGATTGTGCGGGATATGCTCGCGTCGATTTTCGTGTCGATCCGGAGAGCAGACCGTACTGCCTCGAGGTCAACACACTCCCCGGAATGACGACGACCAGCCTTGTGCCGAAGGCGGCGAGGGCGGCAGGGATGTCCTTTGAGAAACTCGTCGAGAGAATCTGCGAGGAAGCGGTCGAAAGAAGAATAGCGAGATGAGCATACTGGACGGCAAACGGGCCGTACTGTTTGACCTGGGCGGTACCCTGATCGAATTCGAGGGAAAGAAACCGTGGAGCGGGCTCGAACTGGACGGCATGAAGAAATGCCATGCGTACCTGACTCAACTCGGTTTCGATCTTCCGAATGCCGATGACTTCGCGGCGCGGTTCGCGCAGCACCATAACGAGATATGGAGAGACATCGCGCAGCATCACCGGGAGGTGATGTACGATCGCAGGCTGAATGGGTTCCTCTCGCGGTTTGCGGTCGATTTGGGCGATCACATCGAGAGGCTCATGCAGGAATTCTATACTGTCGTCTCGGTACAGCTCGTACCGATCGACGGAAGCGTTGAAGCATTGACCACCGTGGCGAAGAGAGGCTTCAAGATCGGCCTGGTTTCAAACTCGCCATTTCCAGCAGAGTGGCACCGCAGCGAGATGAAAAAGTTTGGGTTATACGATTACTTCGATTACTCGGTATTCTCGTCGGAATTCGGCATGCGCAAACCTGACCCATCGATATTCAAGGATTGCCTCGACAATCTCGGAGTAGCGCCCTCCGAAACCGTACACGTAGGGGACAGGCCGACTGAGGATATTGTCGGCGCAAACGGTCTCGGCATCACATCAGTGTTGATTCGAAGAAATGACAGGAAACTTCCCTCGACTATCAAACCTGATTATATTATCGATAGTGTGACAGAACTGATTTCCACTCAGGCATAACGGGAGAGAAGATGGACAAGACAGAACTTCTGCTGCAGGAACTGACGGATGCATACGGCGCGCCGGGTCATGAGGCCGACATCGCGAAGATCATGCGGGGGCATCTCGATCCGATTTCCGACTCGATCACTTACGACAAGCTGGGCAGCATTATCGCCGAGAAGAAAGGGACATCCGGTGATCCGAGGGTCATGATAGCCGGTCATATGGATGAGGTCGGATTCATCGTCAGCTCGTTCACCAAGGAGGGCTTCATCAAGTTTCTGCCGCTCGGCGGCTGGTGGGGACATGTGGCGCTTGCACAGAGAGTGATTATACTCACATCCAAAGGTCCGGTGGTGGGAGTGATCGGATCGACCGCACCTCATCTTCTGGATATGGAGGAGCGCAAGAAAGTCGTGAAGGTCGAGGACATGTTCATAGATGTTGGAGTCAAGGAAAACTACGACATTAGAAAGAAACTGGGCGTCAGGGTTGGCGATGTCATCCTTCCGTACAGCCCGTTCACGATTATGAACCATAAGAAAATGTATCTCGCAAAAGCTTTTGACGACCGGATCGGCTGTGCCGCGATAATCGAGGTGATGCAGAAGCTCAAGCGTGCGAAGCATCCGAACACCGTATTCGGAATCGGAACCGTGCAGGAGGAAGTCGGTCTCAGAGGCGCGGGTACCGCCGCGTTCAAGTGCGATCCGGATGTAGCCATTGCGCTCGATGTGGGACCGGCTAAGGATACGCCGGGCATCAAGGGTGAAAACGACGACAAACTCGGAGCAGGCGCTGCCATATTTGTGTATGATGCCGGACTGATTCCTAACGTGAAACTGAAACAGCTCGTTATCGACACCGCCGAGAAGAACAAGATTCCATACTGTCTTACTACACTCCAGCGTGGCGCGACCGATGCCGGCAGGATTCACATGGTCAGGCAGGGCGTACCGTCGATCTGCATTGCTGTAAACACTCGCTATATCCACGGGCATACGAGCGTGATCTACCGGGACGACTATCTTAATGTGGTCAAGCTTGTGACAGCCCTGATTAAGCGACTCGACAGAAAGACCGTCGACGGATTGACAAGACCTGATTGATGTGAATTCAAACACTATGGCTACCGAGGTACGTATATACAGGAACATGTGCGCTTCGATCTTAATTGGAGGAGTGCGCGCTTGATGGTTCACTCCAACCTGTCAGGACAGCCGGGAGTTTCGCAATGGCATTGATGTTGACCAACACCCTGACTCGACGTAAAGAAGAATTCAAGCCGCTCGATCCGGATCATGTCCGGGTGTACACATGCGGCCCGACTGTCTATGATTTCGCTCACATCGGAAACTTCCGCGCATACACTTTCGAGGACATACTCTGCCGATATCTGAGGTTCAAGGGGTACAAAGTCACACAGATCATGAACCTGACAGACATCGACGACAAGACGATACGAGGCTGCCAGGAGGAATCGATCTCGCTCGATGAGTATACTGCGCGATATAAGAAGGCGTTCTTTGAAGACCTGGATGCTCTGAGAATCGTGCGTGCGGAAGTCTATCCCGAAGCAACCACGCACATCGACGAGATGGTCGCGATGATCAAGACGCTGATGGAGAAGGGATTTGCGTACGAATCCGGTGGATCGATCTATTTCAGCATTGCGAAATTCCCTGAGTATGGCAGGCTCTCGCACATGGACCTTTCTCAACTGAAATCAGGCGTGCGAGTAGCCAGTGACGAGTATGAGAAAGATCAGGCGTCCGATTTTGCCTTGTGGAAGGGTTGGGAGGAAGCCGACGGTCCGGTCTTTTGGGAGACTGATCTCGGCAAGGGACGTCCCGGCTGGCATATCGAGTGCTCGGCTATGTCGACGAAGTATCTCGGCACGCATTTCGATATTCACTGCGGAGGAGTCGACAATATTTTTCCCCATCACGAAAATGAAATCGCGCAGACTGTTGCAGCCACAGGGGACAAGTTTGTCAACTACTGGATGCACAACGAGTATCTGATTGTCGAAGGCCGGAAGATGTCCAAGTCGTATGGCAATTACTATACCCTTCGACAAATACTGGAGAAGGGCTATCCTGCGGTTGCGGTCAGGTATCTTCTGATGGCGACTCACTACCGCCAGCAGCTTAATTTCACGTTCGGTGGACTCGACGCCGCAAAGGCTGCAATTGAGCGCCTCCAGGACTTCATGGATTCGATGTCATCGATCAAGGACGGCTCGCCGAATCCAGCAGTTGACGGACTGATCGACGCTGCTGTCGCGAAGTTTGAACGATCTATGGACAACGACCTGAATGTATCGCCTGCGCTTGCCGCTGTTTTCGACTTCGTGCGGGATATCAACAGGCTCGCTCATGATGGCAACCTCTCCGCCGCCGACGCTTCGAGAGTGATCGACGCCATGAACCGGTTCGATTCCGTGCTCGGCGTTATCGAGAAGGAATCCGTCGACATCGACAGCGAGATAGGGGAGATGATCGCGAAACGAATCGAGGCGAGGAAGAGTCGGGATTTCGCTTTGTCCGACAAGATCAGGGATGATCTCCTCGCCCGTGGTATCATCCTCGAAGATACTCCCGACGGGACGAAGTGGAAAAAGAAGCTGTGAGTGTTGGCACTCGAGTTATCAGAAATCGATGTTCTTATCTGACATGGCTGCCGCCATTCCAAGAGTGACCCAGAAGTAATTTGCTGTCGATCCGGATCCGAATATCGGACCTGTCTCGAACATGGAGTTCAGCAGGCTGCCCGCGATAACTGCGATTATCATCGAGAACAGGAGTCTGTGGCTTCTTTTCGTCGATCTCTGCCGACACTTGATCGGCAGCCTGAACAGGTTGAAGTAAACAATGGTCATCAGGATCAGCCCGGGAATGCCTGCGCTGACGGCGATGTGCACGTAGAAATTGTGAGCACCATAGACTTTATTGGAACCCATAGTCATAGCCTCTGAGACACCTGTCCAGGTCGCTTTCTCCCGCACATCCTCGGTGTGAACGACAAATCCATGCCCGAGTATCGGATTCTTCGCGACAGCATGCATCCCGTGCTCCCATAGTATGGACCTTCGCGTTAATCCAAACTGGAGTCTGGAGAGATCGGAGAACTGCGTGAAGATATCCGATGAGGACAGGATTACAATCGCCGATATTGTCAACATCCCCAGCAGGATAAACAGAAGTTTTCGGTTTTCCAGGATCAGGAACACAATGATGATGCCGAATGCAGCCAGGATTGATGCGCGCGACCAACTCATCAGCAGTGTTGCCGCACCCATTGCCAGACCGAGCGCAAGGAATATCCTCACAGAGATATATCTGTATACAATCATGGCTATTAGAAGAACAGGCAGACAGAATATCATGAGAATCCCGAGCGAGTTGGGATTGTCCAGGAAACCCGAAGCTCTTCCGAAATGACCGCTCAGAACACCTGCGAATGAAAAGATCGAGGTGGTGAAGACCACCACCAGGATGATGCCGATAATTATCCGAACGTGCGAAGTTCTTGTGATAGTATACCGTGCCACAAGAAAAAGAAACGGCAGAGTCGCAAGCCTGAGAAGCGCTGCAAGGCTCTCGAACGGCCTGATTGCGAAGATTGTGCAGACCAATCCCCACAGTATGAATGCGAGAACTGATTTTTCAATTGCGCCGAACTTTATGTCGATCCTCTCGCTCCTGCTGAGTATTCTTACTGTAGTGACCCACAAGAGTGCAAGCAGAACCAGCCACTTTGTGAGACGTAAGGTGTCGAAGTCAATACCAGGAATCGATGAAATGTGCGAAATGAGTGTGACACAGAGAACCAGACCAATTTGTGAGAAGGCGAGGATTCCCAGAACGACAGTGCCAACGATCGCTGCGATTCCGTAGTATGTGCCTGCCAGAGAAAGGATCGAGATCACAGCCGTGTCAACCACCGCGACTGCTGATACAATGACCTTTTTGGGGATGAATGCGCTATTGTAGGAGGGCACCGCCATAGGGTTTGAACCGCTGTTATCCGAGCGGTTTCTTCCTGAGTTCGGTTGCTATATCACGGGCACGTTGAAGAGCGAGTGAGCCTTCTCCGGACTGGATTCGCTCGTACCAAAGGACAAGAAGTATCGAGAGGAAGAAGCTTAGCAGCAGCGCGGATGCGATTATGAGCAACCGGCGCGGGCTGTATGGTTCCTGTGGGGGCTTGGCAATATCGAGCACATTGATAACAGGCATGTCCCGTCGTTCCTGTATCCGCGACATTTCTAACTGTTGGGCAATAATCTCATAGATCAGTTCCTGAATCTTGACATTTCGTTTCAGAACCGCGAACCGGAGACTGAGATCAGGAATCTTTGCGAGCGGAATATCCAGTGCAGAGATCACAGAATCCGACTTTGTCTCGGCACCCATTTCAATCTCTTTGAGTTTCCGACGAGTTTCGACAATTGTCCTCTGTTTTCGCAGTAAATCCGGGTGATCGGGACGCAACGATTTCTTTAGGATTTCGAGTTGAATCTCAGCGCTTGTGAGCTCAGCCTTATGCTGTGTGAGGTTATCGATAAGCGCTGCCGACTGAAGTTCGAGCGAGATCGCCATATTCTCTTCCTGAAACCGGCGCAATTCATCGGAGGCGTTCTGCAGTTCAAGCTCTGTATCTACAAGACGTCGGGTCAGAAAATCAACGTGCTGGCCACTCTTCCTCCTCTGTATGCTAATATTGAGAGTGTTCAATTCCTCAATCATCATGTTGGCGATTTCCGCAGCTCGTTCGGGGTTGCGGTCATCGATTTCCACCACGATGATACCGTCAGGCTCGACCTTCACTGACTGATGCAACCTGAGTTCAGTGATAGCCTGCGAAGTAGTTTTGGTCTTATAGACTGCCACAAGATCAAGCGAATCCACGACGTGCTCCAGCACGGCATCGGATTCCAACATACTCGCGTATAGATCAGACGGTGAAGCCAACACCGGAAGGTTGAAACTCGTCACGGCCTGGGCAATTTGGGCTACTGACAAATCGCTGAAAGCGCTAAATCCCGACTGCGATTCCGGCGGAAGAATCGTGGTCCTGCTCTTGTACTCGCTCGGCAGTAAGAAACAGATGATCGCTACAAGGATTGTCACCGCAAGCGTATTCAGGATGATGAACTTGCGGCGCTTTACTACTGTGTCGAGAAAATCAATAAACCACATATAACATTCCAATCCGTAAGAGGCACATAATACCCCCGGGCAATATCTTTGTCAATGGCAATCCCGAATTCGATTTTTTACTGGGTCCGGGAGGAGCCGGGGAACATGGGTACCTGGCCGTTTGTCAGTCGCAAGTTCTCTCGATTCAACCTGAAGATCATAACCCGTCGCGAGAGTTGCAGCCCGGCGACTGCATATCAAAACCTGCACAAAGCTGAACAAAGGGATATTGTCGAGCGGGCATTCGCCTAGCGATAGGGTGCTGACGGGAGCGAGTCAGGTGAATTGAGGCTGTTCCGGAAAATCAGTTTCGCAAGGTCTTGCCGACGATGGAGTCGTCGGTGTGACCTTGCGATCTTGTACTAACTGTTGCCTGACACAGATTCCATTAACCGGCAGTTCATCGGTCGCTGATCCCGATCCCCGAGGGACACGCCCGCCTTTGGCGGCCGCAAGAACTACCGGAACGGGTACTTTGGGGACGGCCTTAATTTTTCAGTCTTCTTCTCAGAGATCGATCATTATCCCACACATCGGACCTGACACCTTTGTGTTTCTGGTTGACACCTCGTTGAGCCATACATAAAATATCCTGTGTTACAGGCATGAGTCTGGCTTGACTTGTTACGAACCATGGAACGGAATAGAGTACCTCAAGATAAGGAGAAATCGAGATGATGGAATTCAGCGAGATTCAGAAGTTGCTCGGGAATGAAGCCGACGACCTGCTGAGTTACACCTGCAAGGGAGTTGCAGCCGATCAGCTTAATTCACCCGGCCCCGACTGGCTGGATAGAGTTCATGTGAACTCTGACCGCCCGATTCCGGTACTGAGAAGCCTCAGCGCGCTGTTCAACCACGGGAATCTCGCCGGCACCGGATATGTCTCTATACTCCCGGTCGATCAGGGTATCGAGCACGCCGGAGGCGCGTCGTTTGCACCTAACCCGATCTATTTTGATCCTGAGAACATTGTGAAACTCGCGATTGAGGGTGGATGCAACGGCTTCGCGTCGACCCTCGGCGTGCTCGGAAGTATCGCGCGGAAGTATGCGCACAAGATTCCGCTTATCGTCAAGATCAATCATAATGAGATGTTGACATATCCGGACAAATATGACCAGATACTTTTTGCATCTGTGGATCAGGCTAAGGATCTCGGCGCAGTCGCAGTCGGCGCCACGATCTACTACGGCGCGCCGGAGTGCGGCAGGCAGATTCAGGAGATCACGCAGGCTTTCGAGTATGCTCACCAGCTCGGCATGATGACAATCCTCTGGTGTTACCTGCGTAACGATGCTTTCAAGATCGATGGCAAGGACTATCACACGAGCGCCGACATGACAGGCCAGGCGAACCATCTCGGCGTAACTATCGAGGCGGACATCATCAAGCAGAAACAGCCGACGATCAATCGCGGGTACGCGGCGATGAATGCCGGAGACAAGTCGTTCGGCAAGTACAACAAGGACATGTACGACACGATATGTCGCGATCATCCTATCGAGATGACACGCTACCAGGTTATCAATTGCTACATGGGGAGAGCGGGACTCATAAACTCCGGCGGGTCATCCGGCGACAACGATCTCGCACAGGCGGTACGCACGGCAGTCATCAACAAACGCGCCGGGGGCATGGGGCTGATCAGCGGACGCAAGGCGTTCCAGAAGCCGATGGATGAAGGCGTCAAGCTGCTCAATGCGATTCAGTCGGTCTATCTGAACAAGGAGATTGGTCTGGCATAACGAAAGCACGGAGACCTGGATTGATGACGCCGAGTTCTCGAATCTGGAAGACTATTAGTCTGGCTTATCGTGGAAACAAAACGGAGATGGAGCGGCGTCTCGATTGAGGCGCCGCCTGTTTTTATAACGGTACGGAGGTGACTGCTTTGGCATGGATCAGGCAGGTGAGTGAGGCAGAGGCCGAAGGAAAACTCGGTAAGGTTTATGTCGCGCTCGAACGCGCACGCGGGAAGGTCTCGAATATAATGAAAGTTCAAAGTCTCGATCCCGATGCGATGGAAGCGCATCTTCGGCTCTACTCGCGGCTCATGTTCACCGAATCAGGCGTGTCGCGCGATGAGGCCGAGATGATCGCGATCGCCGTCTCACAGACGAACCGCTGCGAATACTGCGTGAAGCATCACGCCGAAGCGCTCGCTGCGCTGTGGAATGACAAAGAAAAAATAGCGCGATTTCTCGATGATCCTGACGATGCGGACATTTCCACAAAGCAGCGCGCTGTTCTGGAATATGCGAGGAAGCTCACAGCTACTCCGCATGAAGTCTCAAAGAAAGACGTCGAGTCGCTTCGAGATGAAAGTATCTCAGATGCAGAGATTCTAAGGATCAATATGATCGTCAGCTACTTCAATTTCGTAAACAGAATTGCTGTCGGGCTCGGCGTCGATTTCAGCGAAGACGAAATGACGGGATACAAATACGACAGCGCGCGAAAACTGGGAGGTGAGTAAGGTGCCGCTATCTGACAAAGCAAGGGAATTCAGGGAAGCTCGCGAACGTCTCAATGAAATCGTCCTGAATGAGGGCGGCCTGACGATAAAGAGGTTTTTCAATCTCGATACGCAGGCGTATGAAGAAGGTGCGCTGTCCGTGAAATCGAAGGAGCTTCTCGGGCTCGTGGCATCGCTCGTGCTCAGGTGCGACGATTGTATTATGTACCATCTGTTGCGGTGCTACGAAGAGGGCGTCACGGATCAGGAATTCAAGGAGACCATGAGCATCGGGCTGGTCGTTGGCGGATCGATCACGATTCCGCACATCAGACAAGCATTCAAAGAGTGGGTAGATATGAAGGATGCACAAGGTTGATTGTGTCGTTGTGTCTGGTCTTGATCCCGCGTGAACGGGATTGTGACCTGACACGTCAAATCATGTTAGACAACGGCGGCAGGTCACACGAATCCGCTTGCACGAATTCGCAAGACCCGCCGTAACGATGTAAGACGAATAGCACTCCGTCGGGCAACTTCGAACTGCAAGGATGATATAGTGAGCGACATCAATGAGATGAAAGAACTCTGCGACAGATTGCTAACGCAGATTGGCGAACTTGTTGAAGCATCAATGCCGACTTCGGAGAAGTTGCAGTCTATCTGCGAAATGCTACAGGAGCTGGTTCCTCACTACGACTGGGTCGGTTTCTACATCGTCGACAGGGAGAATCTGCGGGAACTCGTTCTTGGACCATTTACCGGTGAACCGACCGAGCATGTTCGGATACCGTTCGGGAAAGGCATTTGTGGACAGGCTGCTGAGACAGGAGAAGTGTTCGTTGTACAGGACGTCGCGAAAGAGGGCAATTACCTGGCGTGCAGTTTGCATGTGAAATCGGAGATCGTAGTGCCGGTTTTCAGGGGCGGCAAACTTGTCGGCGAACTGGATATAGACTCTCATCAGCCTGAGGCATTCACGCCTGAAGATACCGGATTGCTCCAGAAGGTCGCCGATATGGCTGGCAAATTGTTGTGAAGAGTATTACTATATTTTCGTCGAAATAGAAATTCTGACAGGAGGAGGATCGTGATGAAAAGGATTTTGCTGGCTCTGTTCGCAGTCGCGGCGATGTTGTTCGCCGGGTGCATCGACTATCAGGAGACCATAACTCTCAACGATGATGGGTCAGGAACCATCAAGTTCCACTACGGCATCGACAAGATGATGATGCAGCAGATGGACAGTCTTTCATCGAGCTTCGGTGATGCAGGTGCGTCACCCGGAGGCATGGATGAGGATATTTGGACTAAAGAAGAAATCGAGACAGCCCTGAAGAAAGAGCACCCGGGAATCAAGCTTGTCGACTATCGCGAGTTAGAGGATGAGGACTGGAAAATATGGGAACTCGAATTTACGTTTGAGAGTCTCGATAAGTTCGAAGCTTTCTCAACGGTGATGGATTCGGTAAAAGAAGAAGCGAAAGAAAGCGAGGCGGACCGGACCTATGTCAGGCAGGATGACGGCTTATGGCTGTTTACCCACAGATTCCACAGCGCCGATGATTCGGACATGATAGCTCCTCCGATGGATTTGCCTGATTTCGATATACAGGGGACTACGGGCGAATCAAAAGATCAGCCTGTCGATGAATCGTCCGGCGAAGATTCAGAGGCTGCCGTCGAGTCCGATGATACGACTGGTTCTGAGCAGGGATTAGAGGAGTTCGGCGACGCCATGACAGGTCTCACAGAAGGCATGGGTTCGATGATGTCGAGTATCGGAAAGGCGAAGGTGCGAATCTCCGTGACGTTCCCGGGTGAGATCGTCGAAACCAATGCGACGAGTACCGAAGGAAAGACAGCGATCTGGGAGTATTCGGGAATGGGACTGATGAACGCCAGTTCTTCCGACATGACAGCTAAGATTCGACAGTAGTTGAAAAGAAAAATGCGAAGCGAGGGTGAGATCCACTCGCTTCGCACTCTTTTGTCGTACCGGCTTCACTGTTGTCGATCGATAAGAGAGCCCCCCTGTCGCGAGGGCTCCCGTTGACTGAACTAACGCGCCCAGAAGCCAATCAATTGCAGGCTGCTGTTCTATTGATTGTGAGTGCAAACCTAAACAGCAGCCTGCTATCTATATGAAAAGGCAACCATCCGCACTTGTATAGAGTAACAAAGCTCGTGCCAATAGAACTTGGAGCCATTGCAAGCCTGTAACCTGTTGTCCCATCGTCGATAATCATCTCAGCCCAATATAGACTTACAAGCGTGCGCCGCAATTCCTGCGCCACATATTATGCTTCCATTGCGCGTTCTTTTCGTAACTGCGTGAGATTCAGTCCGTTGCGAAAGTTCGCACATGCTGCGGTGAAAGTTGCGATTCTGCGAAATCGCTACATCGACGCAGGTGTGTCGGACAAGGATCGCGGTCTATGAAAGCACAAATGACATTTGGGGAGAATCTATGCTGAAAACTCTCAGACAGTTTGCAGGCCAGATTGGAATTCTCAGGAGCGCCGGGATGAATCGCGGTGGACGGGCTGCTCTCAGAGGAGGGTTCGCGTCGAGTCCGGCATCCAAACGCGCGGCTCCGACAGGTGAGTACCAGTTGCTCTTTCCGACCGGCGTTGACGCACACGAAGCGAGAGTGCGTCTGTATCGTTTTCTGAGGAGCCATGTGCCTGTGCTGAATGCGGCGGTCTGGACATGGGTGAAGATGGCATCCGCCGAGCTGTCATATCGGGTTTTCGATCATGACGGGCAGGAAATCACCTCCCATGAAATCCGGTCGGTCGTCGACAATCTCGGATGCAGGCTCTATGAGAATCGCTACCAGAAATTCGGTGGCCTCGATGCGCTGATGATAGAGTTCTTCAACACGCTGTTCACCACTGGTTCTGTTTGCGGAGAGCTTCTCGTCGATTCGCACGGCCTGATGGTCGATCGATTCTATTTCATTGATCCGGCGACGATCCGGTTTCGTCTCGACAACGACGGCGACTGGAACATGCATCAGGAAGTCGAAGGCGAGAAGATCGATCTGCAGCAACCGACCACGTATTACTACGGGATGGACAGCAATTCTGTGGAGCCGTGGGGGGTGTCGCTTCTGGGTGCGGTGCCGTTTGCCGCTCGTGTTGAACAAGCGCTCGTAACTGACATGAACAGCAGCATGCACAACGCGGGCTATCATCGAATCCATGTGACAATCAAACCTCCGGATCGTCTTCCCGGTGAGGATGAGGAAGCTTATGTCTCGCGGGCGAATGAGTATTTCGACGAGACTGTCAAGATGGTGCGGCAGTTCGACCCGGACGACAACCCTGTAACATGGAACGACGTTCAGATCGACTACATCGGACCGGCATCGAAAATATCATCTTCGTCGTCGTGGTATCTCAATCACAAGGCGGTTCTCGAAGACATCTGCGCAGGCACGCATCTGGCACCGTTCATGCTCGGATACTCGTACGGCGCGACGCATACCTGGGCGGAGTTTAACTTCGAGCTGATGCAGAGACAGTTGCGGACGATACAGAGCGCCGCGATCAGTTTCCTGCGATGGATCACCGACGTGGAGTTCGCATTGAAAGGTATCGATGCGGTCTGCCGTTGGGAATTCGCTGGTTCGATAGATGTTGGACTGCTCGACAGGCGGCGTGCAGAGTCGATTCAGATCGACAATGTTCTCAAGAAACTCGATGCGAAATTGATAGACAGAGAAGCCGCACGAATTCAACTCGGCTGCGACGGTTAGTGTCGCTCGGACGGGATGAAGTTATCCAGGAATAATCGGTGGCGCGCTGCCGTAAGAGATCCTGTCCTGTTCTCGCGGGAGTTCGTCGAGGTCGAACCCCACGAGGGACAGATCAGGTGGCTGACAAACTCTGTCAAGCCGGAGAATCTGCTTGTAACCGGCAACCGTTGGGGGAAATCGTTCGTTCAGTCTGTCAAGATCATCCACAGGTGTGTCTTTCGCATTCGTGCTCTCAAGTACGATACCGCCGGCAGATACAACGCGGTGACCGCATCGATCACGATGGATCAGGCGAAGATCGTTTTTCACAACGTACTGAGGCTGATTAAAGGCAAGCCCCTGCTCGAAGCGCTTGTCAATTGCGTCAGGTGGTCGCCGTACCCGCGTTTGTATTTCGCTAATGGCGCGTTGCTGACAGCTCGTTCGACACAGAACAGAGGCGAACATCTTCTCGGAAACGACTACGATTATTTCAATTTCGATGAGGCCGCGTTTGAACTGCATCCTGAATATGTCGTCGACGAAGTCATCGCGATGAGGCTCGCAGATCGTGAGGGCATGTTTGATCTGACTTCCACCCCAAAAGGCAGAAACTGGTATTACAGGCGATGGCTCGACCTCTCGAAGCGAGTCGATACGGCGTACACTCAGCAGGGTCACACGCTGGAGAACACCCATGTGAGCAGGAAATATGTCGAGCGGAAAGAAAAGACTTTGTCAGACAACATAGTCAGCCAGAACATCATGGGAGAGTTTGTCGATTCCGGAGATGAGATAATATCGGAGGAGGATATACGATCCGCGCTTGCGTTGTCCACGGGATTCAGTGATCCTGTTCAGGGGCACAAGTACTGTCATGGATGGGATCTGGCAAGAAAGGTGACTCACACTGTAGGGGTGACGCTCGATACGACATCGAAACCGTATCAGGTAGTGGCGATCGAGCGATTCCGAGGTCGGGACTGGGACGATGTCTTCTCAGCCATAAGGAAACGCCACAGGAAATATGGCGGGCCGGTTCTCATAGACTCGACCGGTCTCGGCGATGTCGTCCTGAGCCAGGTCTCCGACATCGGCGCCACAGGGTTCAACTTTGGCGTGGGCGGCGGCAGGGCAAAGGCGGAGTTGCTGACCAACCTGCAGTTTTTGCACGAACGACGTGAGATCGCATATCCCTACTTTGAGCAGATATCCGGCGATGATTTCTGGTCGAATCTTCAGGAGTTGAGTGAGGCAACCTGGGAAGACAATACTGCTTGTGATTTTGTGATGGCGCTGGCTCTCGCCTGCTGGCATCTGCGCCACAGAGGTCAGAGCGGCAGAATCCCGGTCGTCGATCCGCGCGCAGAGAAGATGTAGAAGCCCGGACAATTTGCCCGGGCTTTATTCAAATTGGGTCACTCCTGTGGCCGGCAGACCTCCCGGTCTGCCGCAATAATCATCTATCGATCCGACGGGGCAGACGAGGACGTCTGCCGCCCACTACTCTACTTCTTAAATCGTCTCAGCGCTGCACCTCCAGCAAGACCGAAACCGATCAGCAGGAGCGTAGCCGGTTCAGGAACCTCGGGGGGACAGTTCGTATTATGGTCATCGCGGTCCCCATCAATGAGCGGGTCGCTGTCAAACATCTGATTGTCAAAGCCGGAAGCGTTTAGGCTTGTGCTCTTGTCAGGTGATGGCAACTGTCCACCACTGTTTCCACCGGTCAAATTGTCGACCCGTGACATACTGTAACCGTAAGCCGGGGTCCAGGTCAGAGCCAGAAACAGCATTATGATGACCGCAGCCATAGCGATCAGATTGAATCTTGATGTAGTATGTTCATATCTCATCATATAACCTCGCCAATTAGTATTTGACCTTGATAAGAAGCAACTACTATGCCGTTACTATTGGGCTTGGGGCAGTTTCATTATATGTTGTGCGCCAGCAGGTTAGGCAACCACACATAAAGACATGTGTGAAGGCTTTCTGCAGGCTGATGCATATATCATGTTGGCACCTGCGGCGTCTGGCTGTTCTCATATCCGATCGATGTTGATTCCGTTGGACGGCATGACTGTATAGGAGGTGCCTATGGAATATTCATCAAGCAGTTGTCCGGTTGAGTTGACCGGCGAAATCGAGACGATTTCTCCCGACCTGCTGCAGGCTGTCGGTGAGGTCGCCGGTTCGGGACGAAATCTGAAAGCCGAGGATCTGTATGTTCGTTCGATGTTCGTAACGTCAGACAAGATCAATGCGCAGGGCGGACGATTCGGCAAGGCTGAAATGGAGACACTCTGCAGACTCATTCCGGGCGCGCCGGTCCTGGTCGGACATGATAAATCGAAACTGCCAATCGGGAGATGTTTCAAAGCGGATATAGTCGACCGCGATAGAGAGCCGTGGGTGAAAGCTCTGTTCTACTGGCTCAAGTCGACGACGGGTGCAGATGATCTTCGGAGAAATATCGATGGCGGAATCTACACGGAATGCTCGCTCGGATTCAGTTTTGGGCTTCCCAAATGCTCGATTTGTTCGGGCGATGTTCGGAAGTGCAGCCATATTCCGGGTCGTGAATATCGAAACATGTCCGGATCGATGGAGAAATGCCATTACAAGTACTGTGACGTCAGCAGTGTAAACGAAATCTCACTTGTTTATCGAGGAGCGGTCCCGGGCACATCGGTATCGTCACAGATGTTATGCGGCGGTGATCTGAACGTGACTCCTCACGATGTCTATCGTTCCACATCGATGGACAGCCTGCTGATAATGGAATCTGATTGTATGCTTTCTGGCTTTGATGGATCTGTCGTCGAGCCTGTCTACCACGGGATTCCGTTCGCTTTTCATCGGGACGACGGCAGTATCACCGTAAGCGCACCTGATGGCTGGAGCGACTTTGGCCCTGTGCGTTCGATGACCGATGCGCTTCGAGGGCTTTTCGCAGAAACAGATTCAATCAGGGGGATGCTCACCTGCTATCGAGGCAAGAGCAGGATTCCTGTCTACTTGTTCGATCAGGTTAAAGATTCCACCCGGCTCGGACCCGTGCGGTGGCGTCTCAAAGTCTGCCTCGATTCGGACTGCTCCGAGAATCTGAGCGATGGTCAAATTGACAAACTGAAGTCCCTCGGTGTGGACATAGTATTTTGCAGACACCTGAAGAATGAGCATCAACTCAGAAAGGCGCTTATCAGTGCGCCGAGAGAGGGCATGGTGGTTGTGTCCGGTGATCGTGCGGCGGTTGTCAGGTCCGGTTCTGTCTTTCGTCTCAGGGTCGGCAGTGTCAGACCAACGCGATCCGGCAAGGCTTGCTATGATCTCTCATTCGCTGACGAATCGCTCGGCGTATTCAGAAGCTATGAGTCGTCGATCGATGCTGCTGTTGGTGATACGCTCTTCGTGCAGACGGAAATCGAATATGTCTCCGGTTCGCTCTCTCTGCGAAAGATCAGAGTTATCGACAACCTTAGACGATTCTTCGCACCCGACCTCGGAATCATACTGAGACAGGAAAACGATCAGTCCTGCGGGAGATTCCAGTTGTTCGATTTGGGCAAGGGCGCCCGACTTCTCAACTTATCATGCGGCGATGCGAACAACTGGGTGGCTTTCCCGAATTTCTCCGAAAAGCATCTCAGAGATGGCAAGACGCTGGTGGGACACGACATTGAAGATCCGCAGATCACAGATGCTACCGTTCGTGATTCAGGTGATGCAGAGCTTCTCGAAAGCTCGGAGTCCGGAGTACGCATCGGTCTCGATGGGAGCGAATGCTCCGGTGAGTTCATCCTGAGAAAAGCGGTGATTCATGGCGAGAAGGTCGAGTTGTTCTACAAGCTATCCTGATCGTGGTGGACGTATGATCGCATGAACAGATGGGTCGATCCAAACGATCCCGCGCTGTACAATCTGACGAGACCAACACCATCAGCGTAGTATTCGTACGATGTACTGAATGCCTCGTCATTCCCGGGAAGAGTTCGATCGCACTTGATGACAAAGCTGTTGAACCTGCCGGCAGGTACGAGAATGTTCTCTCGCCTGACGAATTCCCGGGTTGTCTCGAATCCCCATGAGAGAAAAAGCATGGACTCGATGACCGCATTGCCATCTACGAACATCGGTGGAGTGTACGATTCCCAGCAATCCTCTTCGATGAAGGCAATCGGGAACAGTAACGGGAGCTCGGGGAATTCCATCAGAGAATCGCCGCCATCAGTCCGGACGTAATATCCCAGGTTCACAATAGAATTGTCATTGATTTTCAGTGCGGCGATTGGCGCCGAATCAACAAACAGATCGATCCGACCGGGTGATTCTGAGTTCACTCTTCCGGAGAATATATACACAGTGGTGTCGATTGTGGAATCGTACGGCGGAAATGTTTTCACCAAATCATAGCTGATATACTCGATGTCGAAATCCTCTTGCAGTCCCAGAAGTCTTGCGGTGTTGTCGGATATGAAATTTTCTTCATCGGTCCCGGAGTCATCACACGCGCCGACAATGAAAACGAGCGATGTAACGAGTAGCAACAGTCTGCGCACGATCTGACACCTCCTGTAAATAAAACCCACCCGCCGTTTCACTCTGAGTGGACTACCGGTTCAACCTGTAATTATCGATGGCTGATGTCAACAAGAACAGGGGGGGGGGTGAGTCCTGATGTAGGTCGTGTTCCGAACCCCGCAGTGCGGGATGAGAAACGCGACACATCCATATAGTTACATTGATGTCGGGTTTCTTGCAGGCTTCGCCTGCTGCGGAACGCCGACCTACTGGATACCAGCCGGTATCAGTGCAAGATGGGGCAGACGAGGACGTCTGCCGTCCACAGGAATTTTGTGCTGCACTCGGCAGATGTAGACATCTGCCGGGCACGAGGATGGACCCCGGTTTTCACCGGAGTGACAAGTGTGAGCACCGCCGATTGTGAAAGCAGAAATCAGACAGGAACAGAGGTGATGTTCGGAATCGGCAATCAGACGAGAGACACGCTCGCCAGTTTGCGAGCATGATCGTCAGAATAAATCCAACAGGCTAATAACCGGAGAAGAGTGAATGGATCAATGCAGATTAGTTGAGGAATTAGGGGCATACCGTGATTTACTTCAGTCGGGAAAGCTGACTGAGCTTGATCTCGACGCCCTCGGAGCCTGCCTTTCAGAGGCGCTGGCATTGCTCGATATTCTAAGATCTCAGTCGGATGACGCTCGCGTCCTAAAGCAGGATGCGATAAACGAGATCGCGAACATGAGCATCGCAGCCATCGCTCTGAATGGCAGCAGGCAGATTGCCGACAAGTCGAAGCTGCTCGATGAACTGTCAGGACTCGATGCGTCAAAGTTGTTGCAGGCTCGCGCCAGGGCGAGGAAACTCGTCACCGATTTGCAGCGCTCCGGCAGGATGCCGGTCAAGACTGTCGGAAGCCAGCAGTGTCATCAATCAATCGAAGATTTCAGGATAGGAGACGAGCGGGTCGGTTGACCCAGAATGTGGGAGGGGACTCCCGTTGCAGTCTTGAAAGGAGAATTCAATGAGTGTAAGAAGTCAGAATCTCGAAACGATCGCGCCAGTCTACGCGACATTCGGTATCCACCAGACGGCGGGCGCTGATGACCTTGCCGACTCGAACATCGGTGAGGCTGTTGTGCTGACGGATGATTATGAAATCGGGCCTTCATCCAATGGCGAAGCGATCATCGGCAAGCTCGTAGCGCTGACCCTGACCGATGCGGACACGGGCAAACGCAACGCGACGGTCCAAATCGGCGGAGTCATGACGCTCCCGATCACTACCACCTACCCGCAGGTCGGCAATCGTGTCGTCTGTGGAGCAAACGGAGCTGTCAAGCAGGTGCCCGCGCTGGCCGGCGACGATCCCGCAGGCGGCAATGTCGCGCGCGGCACAGTGCTCGCAGTCAGCGGCACTTCCACCTGCACGATCTATCTTCCATAACGAAAGGAGTAATCTGTGGATATTAGCGAATTCATCACCGGAAACATGCCGAGCGCGCTGGTCTCGATGGAACCGGTTCGCAGCAACTCGGTCGATCTATCACGAACCAAACAAGTTGAAATCGACCGTGACATGTATCTCGAAGCACAGGCACAAGGGATGAGTCTGACAGAGCTGCTTGAGTCGGATCCTTACGATCCATCGACTCCCGGCTCTCCTCTCGATGCATTCGAGCGGCAGCTTCTGTTGAAGGGAGTGCGGACCGGCGGCAGGCGCCCCGCCACGGTTGAGCTGTTCTACAGGAACGCGGCGATGCTGCTCCCTGAGTTCATCATGCGAGAGATCAAGCATGGCATGACGCTCCGCGCCGATTACAACCGACTGCCCGCATCATCGACGGATGTCGCGACGAATCGGTACACACCGATTTATATCGATGCTTCCGCGACCGACGACAACATGTCACTTCGCCCGGTCGGCGAAGGGGGAGAGATTCCTCAGATTGTCGTGACCGAGCAGAAGAATACTGTCGCGATTCCCGACTACGGCATCACACTGAAAGCGTCGTACAAGGCGTTGCGTCACAGGACGACGGCGCAGTTCAAGGTCATCCTCTGGTATATCGGTTTCAAGCTCCAGGCCGACAAAGTGTCGCTGGTGGCCGATGTAATCCAGAACGGGGACGGCAACAGCAACCCAGCGCAGGTAATCAACACGGATTCGTCGGGTTCGATTGACTATGACGATCTCGTGAAGTTCTATCTCGAATTCTTCCCGTACGAGTTGAACACCGTGGTCTGTCACAAGACGATGGTGCGGACTCTCCTGAACCTGACCGAATACAAGGACCCGACCGTCGGGTTCAAGTTCCAGACAGACGGGGAACTTGTCTCTCCGCTCGGCGCGAACATCGTCAGATGCGACGACTGCCCTGAAGACATCATCATCGGACTCGACAATCGATTTGCTGTCGAAGAGGTCAGGAGCCAGCCGCTCATGGTCGAATTCGATAAGATCATCGAGCAGAAGTTCGAAGAAGCGGTGATATCCGAATCGGTCTCGTATGCGAAGATCATTCCGGAGGCATCGTTGGTCCTCGATACCGTTTACGCCTAAGTCACATTCGGCACATAACTCGCCCGTCCTGATAATCGGGGCGGGCGCTGAGGATGCATTATGATTAAGGAAATCGCAACGACGAACGCATATTACGGCGGCGGTCTGTCGATCCAGAAAAAGCTGTTTGTCGTGCCGTCCGGCGCATATCAGGGCAGAGCGATCATCGTCTTTCCGACGTCGTCGAGCCAGATTGTGTTCGTGTGGGCCGATCCGCCGTACACCTTATGGTCGTCGGAGACAATCGTTGCATCGGACTCGGCGGACTATCCGGCCTGCGCACACATGGATGATGACGGGAATGTCTATGTCGCGTACACGGTGCAGAGTTCTCTCGACCTTGCGGAGAAGAAGCTGACTTTTTCGGACGGCGTCTGGCAGGCCGGTTCCAAGAATGTCGTGTACAACGCGGATTCCAATTACTTTCCGTCGCTTTACAAGGATGTTTTCGACCGTCTGTGGGTGAGTTTCACCCGGGAATCGGGAGGTGTATACTACGTCAATGTCAAGAGATCGACCGACGACGGCGTGACATGGGGTACAGGTCCTTCGGATCCCGGTACTGCTCTTACGTCAGGAGCCGATTCGTGCTACAGCCAGCTTGTCTACAGGCCGAACCATGTCTACTGCATTTACACCGAGGGCGGCACCAAGCTCGCATATCGCAGGCGAAACATCGCCGCTGCGCTGTACGACGACGAAGTCTCACTGTATACCGGCACCGGTCTTGGCGCGAATTTCTCCGGGGCGGCATCCGAGGACTTGCGGCTGGGCATAGCCTTCTGCGACAGCTCGAACGTATACTACAAAGAATTCGACGGTTCGCTCTGGTCTGGTATAGAGACAATCGACACGTCATACTCGGTCAATCCGAATCTCAGTTTCAGGCAGAATGTCCCGTATGTCGTTTTCGCCAGACAGATCGGCACAGATCAGCAGCTTCCGTATTTCAGCTATCGCGAGGGAAGCGAGTTCGTGAGCCCGATCCCGATGTCTGTGGAACTGAGTACATTCGACAAAGTTCTCTGTTACAGGCCATCGTCCGCAGTGCAGTTCATGGACAAGACAAGCGCTGCTGCGGATGATACTTCGGCTGATGTCTATCACGATGACTCGAACAAGCTGATGCTGTCCGCCGGCGATGGGGTTTACATCGGCCAGTCGGAGCCATTCACAACCGTAGCCGTTAATCTGTCGACGACCGGCGGCGGCGGGAATGTTTCATGGTACTACTGGGATGGTTCGGACTGGAAAGTCTTCACTCCGGCATCCGGAGCGTACAACTTCGACAGTTCACCCGCGCTGGTCAGGCTCTGGGAGGATAGCGATGATCTTCCGGGCGACTGGCAGCTATCGGTCGTCTCCAATTCCGCGAAATTCTGGGTCAAGGCGGTCGCGTCATCCGATTTCAGCACAGCGCCGGTCGGGTCACAGATAACCGGTGTAACAAATCTTTCATACATCATTTCCGGGTGAGGTAGGGCATGTCGTTTACAAACATAGAACTGGTACGAAAGCATCTGCAGGAGTCGATCAGAGTATCCGGCGAAGTTGAAAACTATCTCCTGAAGTTGAGCGGTACGGAAACAGTGAGGCTGCCGAATGCCGGGCTGGTGGACGATTCCGAGATAATCAAGGGGAAGACACAGGTGACGCCGCATCGGGAGTCATTCGTCCTGGCTGACGTCGCGCATTCTCTGACTCGCAGCGAACTCACGCCTGAGAGCGTGGTGCTGGCGAAGGACGACTCGCTGAGTGAAATCTACGCTGAGAATATCGACTACACCGTTGACTACTCGGACGGTAAGATCACTCGCATCGCAACGGGCGCCATCGAGAGCGGTCAGAGCGTGACAGCCTGGTACGGTGCGTTTACTGTCTATACCCGGCAGACGGATTATCAGGTCTCTTACCGCGACGGCGAACTTACCAGAATCGAGTCGGGGAGTATCGGAGACGGTCAGCTTCTCTGGATCGACTATCGGATCGAAAGCTCGGTCTTCAGCGATGACGCGATATTCAACGCTATCGTCGAGGCTTCCGCGCAACTCGATTGCCAGATCGATCAGGCAATCGCCGGTGATGCATCGTCGATCCTGACTGTTGCAGAGACCTACCTGACAGTATCGCTCCTTGCCCAGATTCGGGCGCTGGAGGTACTCCAGTCAAGTTCCCTGGCGGACAGGAGCAGAATATCGGCAAGCCTGCTGGAGATATCGAACCGGTACAGAGAGAGCTTCGCTGAATTGATCAAGCCATATCGATCCAGAAAGCCGACGCTTGCCGGTCCCGTACGGTCTTAGTCAAAGGAGCAAACAGTGAACAGTACTCTGGCATATCTGCGAGGCAGGCGGTTGTGGGTTGTTGAAAACGTGTCGGTATGGGGGAAACTCTCGGCGTTTGCCGGCAATTTTCTTGTCACCGAGGAATATGGCGGTACAAAACGGTTGCTGTTCTGGCAGGTGATGCTCGGCGGCGACAGGCAGCAAGTCAGTTTCGGCGATCTCGTGGATATCAACGGCAATTCACTGCCGGAGGAAATATCCAGGCCGAAGGTGATTGTGATGCCGAAGACAGATGTCGACGTCGTTGTTGTCGGCAGAGAATCCAACAGATCATTTACAATCGCCAAGACTGGCGAGACTTCATCATCGGGTCTCGTTGACCTGATGATCTTCGAGGTGGGATCATGATTACAGAAAGCCTGACACTTGTGGTGTGTCCCGCATGCGGGCAAATCAATGTCTGTGTCGACGGTGGCGACGTCTGCGTATGTCCCGTATGCCATCAGGGAAACACCGTGACCGACGAAATCAGGATCGAGCTGTCGCGTTAGCGTATGAATGCAGGCAGCAAGGTCACTCGAAAGAAAGCAAAGTCGAGACGTCCTTCCGACTCCGAGATGCTCGAAGAGGTCCTGCAGGGGATCCACGAGAAGCTCAAGGAAAAGGGGTACGAACCAAAGGTCGCCGACTTTCTGAAAGTGCTCGAAATGAAGTACAAGCTCAAGTTGACCGACGACGGCAGACAAAAACTGCTCGATCTGATCGAGTCGGCTCGCCAAAAAGAGCTTGGCGGGAATGAGGAGGATTCTGATGAGGCTGATTAGACTTGCGTCGGCTTGCTGTGCTGTTATCCTGTTGACATTCCCGGCAGTTGCCGAGACGCTGGTGCTTAATGACACGCTGACAGTGTTCGACGGTGAGATGTACGGCAGCACTGGATGCGATTCCGAATTCCCGGCCCGGAACTGTCAGTTCCTCAATCGAGGTGGTGCAGACTTCTTCACGGTCGGGAAAAGAGCAGCCCATGTCTCGACCGTCTGGCGGTCCCTCATGGGATTCGACTTCTCAGACTTGCCAAACCATGAACTCGTCGAACTCGACTCCGTCATACTCACTCTCAAATGCATCGTCGTCTCACAATCAGACACAGTCCTGCACCTCGGCTTTCAGTCGCTGAAACACAACGTCATCGAAGGCTTCATCACCGGTTATATGGAATGGACTGACTCATCGTTCACATGGAGCGCGAGAAGCTTCGCCTTGAACATCGATACCGTTCTATGGCAGACCGGCGGAGTGAAGGGAGACGACGACCGTGAAGCGACCTATTACACAGCATCGACTCCGATCGACACCGTCGGAACGTACAGAATCGATCTGACCGGTCTCTTCGAGCACTGGCTCGACAGTTCCGCAACTGAACGTTGGTGCGTCCTCGGCGATACTATCGCTCTTGCAGGGGGGCGACCTTACGCGCGAAAAGCATTCTGGTCATCGGAGACGACAACCCCGGCCGACCGACCCAAACTCGAAATATTTTACAAGACAACGGGGCGTCGTCATGAACATGTGCTTTCCGGAGGAATACTCAAATGAATACGTCTGCAAGACTGAAAATGCTGGCAATCATGCTGCTGTTGACGGCGATCATCATTCAGCGCGACGCCGCAGGCTTCGGAGTGTCGCCTGAGTTTGTCGGCAATGGGTCGGGTGACTCTGTTTATGTCACGTTCGTATCGATCGATACGACTTACTATTCGGAGGTCAGAAATCTCGACAGTCTCGATATTCTCAGATACAAACCGGATGGTGTTTTGCTCGACTCGACATCGGAGGATGCCTCGAACGTGCTGAATCCAACCAAGGGATTCTACAGGGCGGCCTTTCGCGCATCAGACGGCTCAGGCACAATGGGCGTCTACACGGTGGTTGTCCGCGGCTGGCTCGCCGGAAAGGAGAGAGGCATCGCATCCGGTGTGTATGAAGTGATCGATGAGAATATGGATGGATACCTCGGCAATCTCGATGCTGCGATCTCGTCGCGCGGGACCAGCAATCTTACAGCGGCAGACAACATCGGAATCAACCTGGACGATGTCACCGGTACGCTCGATGCCTCTGAGATCGGGGATGACGCAATTACCAGTTCCAAGATTGCTCCAGATGCTATCGGATCATCGGAGTTGGCGGATGGAGCCATCGGATGGACTGAGATCGCATCGAGTGCGCTGTCGTCGGTCAAGTTCCAGAGCGGCACATTCACAGCGGAGAAGTTCGATACAACGTTCTTCAACGCCATCAGCGATACACTCTTCGGCGCCGACACCGCGCGCTATGCGACGGCTGGGACATACGGAGAACTGCTCAGTGAGCTCTTTACCCGTGACGACTTCGATTCAGCCTCTGTCGCCAGATCAGTCTGGGATAACGACGTTGTCGCTGAGATCGATCGAAGGATTCGCTATGCCGACAGCGTGGGGACGGTCCTGAATGTTCCGACATCCGGCTCGGGAGCCTATGCATGCAGCCTGTTCTATTTCGAAGCGAACGATACGACCGCGATCCAGGGAGTATTCTCGAGGGCGATGAACAATACTCAGACTGCAACGGCAGGAGTAGGGCTCACGAATTCGGACGGTCTTGTGGTGATGTCCCTCGATGCAGCCATGTATCGGATATGGTCATATCTGACCGGATATACATTTGCGCCGTTACCTGACTCTGTGAGCGTTGCGAGTCCGTCAGTGGTGGATACGATATGGGGAACGACGTTCGATCCGGGTGACCCGGTTTATCCATCGCTGTGTCGAGTGTATGGATGGGTGCGGGATCTCTCAGGCGTAGCGATCAGCGGGGCAACCGTTACAGCGAGCGTGAAACAAAGCCCGTTGAGATACGGATCGATTATCGTCTCGCCATATTTCAGGTCGACGGTATCCGACTCGACAGGGTATTGGTATCTCGATCTGCTGCCGTCTGCGAACCTTGACCCCGTGACAACAGCGTATTCGTTTTCGATCTACTACCTGACCGGAGCAATCGCTGTGAAAGAGGTCGCGGTACCTGATGAATCGAACTGGGAACTAAACTGGTAATCAATGATAGAAGGAGGATTCCAATGATGTGGATCACAGATAACAGCGGACCAGCCATTGCGGTATTCGTCTGCTCTCTCCTGACGTCGGCACTGTATCTCGTCAGGAAGTACGTGATGCCGTTACTCAAAGTCGAACGGAACAGGAGATACGCCGAGTGGATCGCGAAGATAGCGGATGAGGTCACCGACGATCTGGTTGGGCGATATCCAGAGAAGGATTGGGCGAGGATGCTCGATGAGTTGGTCGATGGCGTTATCAGAATCTGTGGCGTGTCGCCTGAAACCGCCAGACGTGCAGCAGGCGCGGCTGTCGGCAGACGAAATGCAAAAGGACCAGACTCATCAGGCGGGAATAGTTGACTTGCGAAAATGTCTCGCGAACCTTATGCCATAGCTGGCAGCGGATATCCCGATCATTGCTGCGGCCAGTAGCAGCGAAGGCATCTTGAGAAGGCCGTAGTCTAATACGTAGACGAATGTCATAATGGCCATAGTCAGCGCAGTGAATTTGCCGATCATGTTCGAGGGGAGGATCAGATGCTGCCTGCTCATGAAGGCGAGAGAAAGTATCAGGACTGCGGTCTCGCGAGACAGGATGAGAATCAACGCCCAGAGCGGAAAGTCGGCGTAGATATGCAGGAAGATCAGCATCACACCGACAGTCAGCTTGTCGGAGATCGGGTCGAGTAGCTTGCCGAGGTCCGAGCACTGATTGAGCTTGCGAGCCAGCACGCCATCGAGAACATCGGTTATGATCCCATACGCGATCAAAGCCGCCGTGTATATCCTGAGGTCGGGATTCTGCGTGCTGACAAAATATGCGGGCAGCGGCAACAGCATGATCCTGGTACTTGACAGGATGTTAGGTATGAGCAGGAAATCTCTGAGCCGTACTTGCATTTCCTGAAGCTACAATCAGCATGCCGCTCAGTCAATTCAAAACATCGGGATATCCTGGACAGGAGTAGCGGCCTCATCAGCAGGGAGGCGGGCCGCCTCCGAAGATGTAGTTGATAATATAGACAATATCGTCGATGTCTATATTCCCGGAGCAGTCCGCATCGCCCGCCGCCAATTCCGGTATCGGTTCCGGTCCACCTCCGAAGATGTAATTGATGATGTAGACGACATCGTCGATGTCAACGGCGCCTGACCCATCTGCGTCGCCCTTGACATAGCTGAGCGGGCATTCCCGCCGGAACCAGGCTGTTCCCTCGCCGAAGTTTCCGGTTATATCTATTCCTGTAGCGGAGAGCATGTAAGCGCCCTCCGGTTTTACCGATGCGTCCCAGAAATATGACCAGCCATCGGATGGGTTGAAATCGCCGCCGATCACCTCGCGTGCGGTCGTGTCGACCCTTGTGTGGACTACCACGATTCTATCGACCGCGCGCATATTCCCCTGATACTCTACTGCCATAGTCGGTGTGTGGCGCAATGTCGAAGCGATCGACGCGCCTCCTCGGGTATCGTACAACATGCAGTCGAGATTATCGCCGTCCGGCGGCATTCTCAATTCTGTCAGCGCCAGCCAGTGGCCAATGGGTTCGCTTATGCCGAGAAGCAGCACGCCGTGACGGTATGCCATGTAATAGAGAAGTTTGTTCAGGTCGCATTCATCAAGCGTTTCCAGGATAAACTGATTTCCCTGTCTGTGGATATGATCGTTCATCGTGGCGAGGAGATTATCATCCTGCGAACCGAGATTGAGCCTCACCCTCGACGAATCAGCTATCGCCTCGACCATTTCTCTTTCGGAGAGCGTGACCCCGCCAGACTGCATGAGTGCAGGATAGCCTCTGTCTGCGAAGTAGCTCAACAGACTCGCCATCACTGTCGGCCCGTTGTAGTAGTCGCCGAATTCACCCTGAGTATGCTGGTTGAGATCGAGAGTGTCGCCGTCGACATCGCCGTACCTGAACTGATTCAACAACGGAAGCGGAATGACGATCGTATCCGTCGTTTCACGAAGTTCAAACTGAACGAATGAGACATCTTCATCTGGAATAGTTGCCGCAAGAGTGATCGTATCGCATATCGCATCTACGTCCTGCGGATTTGTGAGAACGGGACGCAGGGGAGTGTTATCAATAAAAAGATCTATGGTGTCCGCCGTGAAGTCCTGCGGGGTCCTGTAGAGCAGCGCCCTGACGGAGTACCCGCCTTCTGCGACCCCGGCCAGATTCCACGTGACCGAGAATCCCGGGTTGATTGCCGCCGGACCGAATCCTCCACGGAGTGTCACCTCGGAAGAGTAATCATCGCCGATCGGCAACCACTCGGCAATATTATAGTACTCGAAACTGCATTTCTCGTATGAAATCGTATCTTCGAGTTCTGCAGCATACAGCACGACGCTTCCCGCAACTTTCGAGCTGTCGAATGGGGAGTAGA
Organism: uncultured bacterium; assembly: GCA_965369655.1. Lineage (GTDB taxonomy): Bacteria > Zixibacteria > MSB-5A5 > JAABVY01 > JAHJOQ01 > JAJRZO01. The sequence goes on from CBDUQR010000012.1 coordinate 56,437, forward strand.
GTCTGACAGCCGCCGATTCCGACTGACCTCCGCAGTTGTATCCACGCGTGTACATGACAATGTTGCCGGGAAAGTTGTAGTATGGGTTCGATACAAGATCGACATAGCCCTGACCCCAGTCGTTCCACGAGACACAGAGATACGGATCATTGTCGGCGATCAGAGACGGACCGAGAAGATACGTGTCGCCACCGAAGTAGCATCCTGCAAAATATGGGCCGTCGACTATGACCGGCTCATCCAACGGGACGACGATGAGAAAATATCCCTCACCCGGAATCTCGAAAGATTGATCTCCAGTTATCCCAAGAACCGGTCCCGGATATGGACAGTCAGGAGTTGATCCGAGCGAATCGATATCCTCTATGTCGGCTTGCACCCAGAGTATCCCGGCACTCAGGAACTGCATCTCGAAGATCAGTTCGGTCACGCAGAACGGGTAGGAGCAATCATTTCCGAGCAGATCAACATCCTGATAGACTTTGTAAATCTCATCACCGGCGAGCCAGCTATCGATTGCCCAGTAGGACGATCCGACCATGCGCACGGTGCACTGCACTTCGGATGTGAATGTTGGGCTAAGTTGCGGCCGCTTGTAGTCAATCGGAAAGAGCATTTCCGGGACAGCGAGAGTGTCGATCTGATTCTGAATTGATGATCGCTTGATCTCCGAAATTGTCTTTCGCTCTGCAATAGCCGATGATGCTGTCAGAAAGACGAGCATGATGATGAGAAATCGTTTCCAATCCATACTTTGGTTATCGCAAGAATCGCAGTTTTACTTTAGGGTTTGAGAGAAACCTGTGATCGTGAATGAGCGAAGGCTGTCTCTGTTATGTCGTCCCCGTGCAGACCCATCGCAAGGCTCAGGATCGTACGGGGACCCATTGGAATGCGATACTGCTAAAATAGATTCCCGTGATATCCTGAGCACAGCGAAGGGCCTGCGCGGGAATGACGGGTGCTGATTCGGTCACGAAGCGGGGGAGTCCTGATATGCAGGTGCACAGCCATGTCCGTGACGGCTGCACACCTGTGCGCAATGGCGGATCAGGGGATGCGCTCTAAGCCGCTGATACTCTATGCATTATCGCTGCTCTGGCCTGTCTCAGCCCTGATGCAGGAAACCTGATTTTGCGAAATGCTCTCAGGCATCGCAGAATTCTCTTGTGGCAATCCAGTCTGGCTTTCAGGGACGGATCGCTCCTGAGCATTTCCTCGAATCGCATCCGGTGCGATTCGGACAGCTCACCATCGAGATATTTGTTAATCATCTCATCCACGTTGCGGCAGTCTTTGGGCATATACGGTTCTCTTACTTCTCTACATGAAATCCTTTAGTTTGTTTTGCAACTTCTTCCTTGCGATATGCAAGTTCGATCTGACCGTTCCCTGCGGACATCCCATGATCTTTCCGATCTCGGACTTGGGCAGGCCGTCGATATCGTGAAGGATCAGGGTCGTCCTCTGTCTGTTCGGCAGCCCGGCAACCGCATGTTTCAGCGCCGCCCAGAGCTCGTTTCGTTCGACGACGGCGTCAGGCTTCATCCTGTGATCAGAAAGCTGAAGTCTGACGGAGGCCGGAAGCTCCGCTTCGTCATCGAGCGAGATATGTCGCCCATTGCGACGTCGCTTAACATCAATCGAGTAGTTCGTGGCGACCTTACAGACAAAGCTGGCGAATCCGGCCTCGTTTTTCAGTCGTCCAAGACTCTTGTAGACCCTGTAGAATGTCTCCTGCATCACCTCCAGAGCTTCCTCGGAGTTGCCGAGGATGGAGTACGCGATTGCCAGCACGCGGCGTTCGAAGGCTCGAACGATAATCTTGAATGCCCCTGAGTCGCCGTTCCTGCAGCGACTGATGGCGTCATGCAACTCCTCGCTCGACATAGCTACCACCCGCCTTCCATCAGATATGACGCGGCAGACGTTATTATGTTGAATGGAATTGGGCGTAAGGTTTTGGGCTATGCGGCAGTAGCATTAATATGCTAATAAATATACGTTGATATGTCAAGGTTTAATTGGGGGAATTTCAAGACAACTGCCTCTCCCCCGAATTAGTGGACACCTCGATAAGTCTTGTAGCTCACGTCCACTTGGGACGTGAGAAAACCGTAATCCACTGGAAACCCACCCGACGCTTTGGCTATGGGTGGGCTACCGGTTTTGCTTCGCAGAAGTGATTTCAACCGCTCATTGTCACTACACCAGTCCCAAATAGTCGAGTCTGAGTTAAGAACGATTATCTCTGTTCTTGAGCAATACAATCTCATTACGATTGAGAATGATGAAGTGATATCTGTTACTGATTTGGGAGGCCGATATCTTATGAGTAGGAGAATGGTATAATTGCGCACATGAAACCGCCAGTATTCATGCGGGGAAATTCAAAGTCAGCGCTACTTTTTCAATCTTTCCTTCTTCGTTGCCTTTCGCCTATCTGCACGGTTCATTCCCTTCGATTTGCGGATTTTATCAGCAACCTTCTCTGGAAGCTCGGACATTCTCAGATCAGAGCATGGTATATCTAAGCTGAAAAGCCCGCTCTTCCCATGATACAGAAGTCGGGCATGTGCAAGAATATCGCGACCAATTAGCATGCCGTAAGGCTGATCCTTCAGGTTGGCATCTGTTACTCTGATCCTGGGGACATAAATTGGACTGCCAGGAAATGCTACATCAACCACGTATTCGTTGGCTTCATATAGTCCGCTCGCACACAAACGTGACACACGTCTGATCGGTACCAACTCCAGCAACCCTGCTATATGATCAGAAATGACCGTCGAGGATGCCCCTGTATCGATGAGTGCCGTGGTCTTATGCCGAGGCTGCTCTCCTCTGGATTGTACTGCCACCTCAGGCAAGATAATTTCGGCCTCCATACACGGACCAGCTGCCTGAAGAACACTCTGATTAGTGATCCTGGTGTACGTGTTCTGCTGCACTCAAAAGTCCAAGAGTAAGGTTGACGGGTGGTTCATGAGATTCTTCATGTCTGACGATCTGTCGGATAAGTATTTTCTCGGTGCCTGCTTCACTGACACCCTTCTCGTAAGCCTCAGAGAATTCGTCATACGCACCTATCAAATGTTGATCAAGAACCACACCCCACTTGCCTTCATGATCTCTCAGCAGTTCATCAAGATGTTCGTTGAACCACTTATTTGCTACGTCCAGATAATCAGTGCTCATACGGAAAGCCTCGTTGTTGTTCATTAGAATGATACACTATAAGTATCGGTCTGTCCAGCAAAATCATGAAGTCAACCCCCGCCTTCTTCGATTTCGCGCCGCCAGGAATCCTTTCCTGGCGGATTCCTGCGTCGGGAAGGGATTCCCGACGCCGCGTAACGCCGCGCACGGGTTTTTCAACAAACCCCAGGTAGTAAGTCACCCGACGAGTCTAACGTCAGCATTCTCCACATGGTGCGGGGCCACCAGCGAAGATATACTCGATCAGGTAGACGACATCGTCAATGTCGATCGCACCGGTGCAGTCAACATCACCCGTCCAGGATGGATCAGGCTCGGGACCGCCGGCAAAGATGTACTGGATCAAGTACACGACATCATCTATGTCAGAGGTGCCGCTACCATCAGCGTCGCCATGCATTTCTCCGCAGGGTGTGAAACTCCATGCGGAAGTGTACGGAGTAGCACCGCAATCGTTGATCGCTTTGAGTCGCCAGTATTGAGTGTAGCCGGAGACAAATCCTGATGCAGTGTAGGTCGCCTGTTCGACCGTGTCGATAATCTCCGGACTCTCGAAAAGCGGGCTGTCGTCGATCTCGACGATGAAGCTATCGATCACCTGAAAGTCCTCCCATTCGAGGACGATGTCTGGCAATGGAACGAGAGCGGAATCGGCAGGCGAAAGATGTCCTGGTTCGGTCGGTTCACCGGGCGCCTGACCGATCCATGTTGACCATGCGTGGTTTGCCGTCGCCCACTCGTGGAAAATCCAGACCGATTTCTGCGATGGATCGACTGAGATGCCGCCGTAATCGCCCCACCTGGTTGGACCGCTCGATCCGAAGTAATTGAGTCCAATTTTCAAACCATGCGATGTGTTGTCCTTCTCGTAGGCGTCAACGTAGAATATGCTCGGGTAATCCTCGCTCCCTGAAACGCTGAACACGATGTAAATCCGATCTCTGTAGTCGGTCGCGATAGTAGGGAAGAAATAGTGTTTGCCGTCTGCGCCGTAAATCTCGTTCAGGAATGGGCTGGCCGTGGCGACATCGATCCCGATCAGTCTCAGGGACGCGACATAGCCGCTTCCCCAGTTGAAACTTTGAGCAAAAGCCGTATAGAGTTTCTCGTTTCTGAAGAAGACATCCTGAGTCATCGGACCGATAGCCTGGAGTGTTGCGCTCGTGTACGGCTGGGTCGGATTCGGCGGCGGGGTGTACGACGCGATCAGGTTTACCTGCGGCATGAGTTGGATTGTCGGGTCATCCGTTCCAGCGTCTGTGATCTTCCAGTACGTAGTGAAGTTCGCGCCATACCAGACATTGCTAAGGCAATATTCACCTCCTGCGTCACTGAGTGTCACGGCGGGCTTGACTGTAAAGGCGGTTTCATTGTTGTTGTATCTCATGCGCCAGAAGTCATGCCATCCCGTTATCGCACCGGAATAAAGCTCGGCTTTTTTCAGTATTCTGATCTTGGACCACTGGAAGCCTGTGGTGAATCCCCAGTCGTTTGATGTGATATAGACGGCATCCGAATAGTCAAATCCGAGACCGGGGTAGTCGGGCCAGACATCGGCAGGGATATCGCCTGTGAGAGTCGCATCGAGGTTATAGAGCCACCACTCTCCCATCGCGTCACCGGTCTTGGAGACAGCCACAAGATACGATGCCTGAGAGACATCATTGGTGCAGAGGAAGAGTATGATGAATCGATCCTCGAACGGATCGTAGACTACTTTCGGGTCGAATATGAATGTGCTCGGCGGGCTGACAGGCGCGAAGAAGCTCTGCGATGTCACCTGATAGAGCGGCGATCCTGATTCCTTGTGAAATACGGCAATGGAACTGTTGACAACGACGACGACATGATCTGTGCCAACTGCGACATGCGGATCGGGCGGATTCCATCCGGTTGAATTGATGCCGTTGTAGGATCTGCACGGCACGCCGTCGATGTCATCGTCTTTCGACCTGTTCAGCGCGCCCGGGTCCTGTTTGGCGATTGCAATGCCGTCACGCTGACCAGCTTCCCGGAGCTGCTCAATGTACGCTTTGTCGACTCTGAACGGTCTTGGATGGTGCTTGATTCTCTTGCTCGGCTTAGGCGTCTGGGCATCGAAATCGAGTGAAATCGATCGCATGGAGACTGTGGCGGCGTTGATGGTTTCTGAGTGCTGAGCAGATTCCGCGCGTGTGCCGGGAGCGGTCTTGCCGAACAGTGCATCGCACGCCATGATGTTGATGAGCATCAGACATGCTGTAGCGCCTGTTGCGAGTTTCCTGGTCATCTGTATTTCCTCGTATGCTTGAATATTCGAAGTATCATAACAAAAGATACAGCAAGACGTTCAAAAAACAAGGCATATTACAGCATCGGAAGATGGGTGGTGTTGGTTGAGGAGGGTGCTCTAAGTCGTCACCCCTGCGAAGGCAGGGGTCCATCTTGTAGTTTCGACAATTCGCGCAAAGCGCGAAAAGGAAGAAAGACTGTCAAGTTTGTCGGCTCGCTTCGCGAACTCCGAGATTTGATCTACTCAGTTAAAACCTCTTGAAGTGCCGCCTGAATGCCACTACTATGAACGACAGCATCACAACAGTGAAAAGTTTCTCACCTATGAGGAATAAGTACCACCCACGATCGCAACAACCGGACTCGAATCTCTCGCAAAAAACACCGTCCTGCATGAAGAATATGCTCCTGAGGTTGCGTGTCAGATGATCAAGCCATCCGTCGAAAGCCCCTCTGATATGATCGAGGTTTCCTGTCCACGAGAACGTTGGATCGCCCATCCAAAGCATTGTTACTATCGGTGCCAGAGCGCAGATTACGAGTATGAGAACAAGAATGGGGACCCATATGCGCTCACAGTAGTATGCAAGCCACATGTAGAGAGCGTGCTTGCTCAGAAGCCACTGTCCAAATGGTCCATGCATCTCCCGCCGGAGATCCATTTCTCTCGCATGAAATGCACCTGCCATCTCGTAGTTCTTTGACGAATTCATGTTTGATTGCAATCTCTGATAGCACTCGATTACGTTGAGATAGCGTTGTCTAAGAGTTCCCATCTTTCTGCCCGTAAGCGATTGAACAGACGCGATTACAAGGCTTCTGATAGCTTCAAAGTTTCGCCTTGAGAAATCTTGTGAATGCGGTACTACATCGTGAACAAGCTCATTTGCGGATTGAGGTCTCCCTCGCACGATGAAGTTATATAGCGCTCGGATAAGCCCCTTGATTCTCGCGAACCATCGAGGAAAGGCAAGTCGAACGTACTTGAGAGCAAGGTCATCTCCGATTCTGAGGTCTGACTTGTTGCTTGTTACCACAGGAGTTGTGATACTAATGCCCTTGACATCGCACCCCAAGAGAATGATCTGTGGGAAGTACAGTGTCTTAATGTGGGTCGACTGAGGATTCTCGAACACTGCTCTTGCAAGCGAAATATTTCCACCTTCTCCTTCACGTTTGAAATCTCGTATGAGCAAGGATTTCATGAACCTGCATTCTGAGAGGTTGATCCGGTCTTTGAAGGAATTTGATCGAAAGCTCGCACGCCTTTCAAATACACAGGAGTTCATATCCAGAATTCCAAAATCTGAAATGGTAATCTCGCAGTCACCTTTGATGATCATGTTTTTTGCTTCTACGGAGACATCCTCAAAATGACAGAGGCGAAATACCAGTCCTTTGTTGAACACGCATCCGGACAATGATGCGTCCGACTTGAGAGTGACATCATCAAGGAGGAGCACGCAGTTGAATACAGAAAAATCGAAAATAGACTTATAGTTGAACGTCAGACCTTTCTGAAACGCGAAGTGATCTGGGAAGACGAACCGAGTGAAATCGTGAAGATCACCACATGCAAGAGTCTCGTTTACGGCTTCACTAAACTGTTCAAGTGGCTTATCCTCTGCAGAGGAATGGCATATACACTTATCTCCTCTAAAGGCAGGTCTACCGCATGAAGAACCGTCACTCATAATAGCAGAGCAATCACCAGTGGGTTCTTCTTGAGCTACTCCGTCGGGTATTGGTGTCAACTCCCTAACTGTATCTCTTTCGGCGACTTGCTCCGACACAAGGTAATGGATGATCTCATTGATTCTTGGAAGCCATTGTGCTTCCGCTATACGCTCACTGGAGTCAAGTGTATAGTGACGGATGATACTATTCTGCTGGAAGAACTCAACTGAGGATTTGATCTCAGATGGTTGGATCATCAAAGAGCTTTGAATAAGCTTTTCGACGTTGACGACACTGCGCGGATTCGCCTTGAAGAATGTTCGTAAAACCTCTCCTATTTTGATTAACTGGTCATTTTTTGTCCATTCAGGGTACTTGAAGACATCAGGAGTGGTCGTCAAGACATCTTTGGGAAGAACGTCGCGAAACTGTATTGCTAGCTCTGTAATATCTTCAGGCGAATCATCCCTAGTGGTGTGATGCATAATTAACGGGCATTATCTTGCTTTCATTAGTCCTCCT